>NZ_JBHRTN010000010.1:0-56402 GCF_042646265.1 Teichococcus globiformis | reverse complement strand
TCGGCGCGGCGCTGCGACAGGCGCTGGTTGTACTGCGGCGAGCCGGCGCGATCGGCGTGGCCGGCCACTTCGATGCGGGTCGCCTGCACGCGGCCGGAGTTCTGTGCAGCTTCGGAGATGATCTGGCGGGCACGGTCCGTCAGGTCGGCACGGTCGAAGTCAAAGAACACCAGGTAGGTGCGGGCGGGAGCGGGAGCCGCGGCCGGAGCCGGGGCAACCGGAACCGGCACCGGCGGCGGAGCCTGGTTGAAGGCGTAGCGGATGCCGACCATCGCGGAATGGTGCAGGTTCTCGGCAAACTCCAGCTTGCCTCGCTGCGGCGGACCCGCCTGACGCCACAAGGTCGCCTTGTAGTCGTTGTCCAGCTGACCGAAGAAGCGGTATTCGGCGGTCACCGCGAGACCGGGCACGGCGACGATCGGGAAGGCGGCGCCGGCCATGCCTTGGTAGGCAAAGTTGCCCCAGGTTCCATCTGCGGCCAGCCGGTCACCCGTCACGCGGCTGGTGGCGCGAACATTGCTCAACTCGGTCCACGCATAGCCGACGCCGCCGCCCAGATAGGGCGTGACAGGCAGACCTTCGATCTGGAAGTCATAAAGCAGGTTAGCCATGACGCCATAGGTGTAGGCCTCGCCCCGGAAGGCACCCCATGGGCTGAGGCCTGCATGTCCGCGATAGCTGTCGATGGTGGCTCCGCGCAGATTGGCCTCTGCCTCCGCCCGCAGACCATTGCCGAAGCCGTAGCCCAGGCTCAGCACGCCGACGCCACCCATGTTGTACTTGGCGGTGCCATCCCTGCCGGCGCCTTCGCTCTCGAATTGCTGGCCCAGCACGCCGATTGTCCGGGTATCCGAATCCAGGCGAAAATCCAGCCCCGCTCCGGCACCCAGGTAGAATCCGCTGATCGGTTCCGCCTGTAATGGGGACAGTCCGCAAACCATGACGACCAGCAATGTCGCCGTGCGTAGTGGAAGGGTCATCCTTGGGTTCTCCGCTTTCTGGCGGCATCCGATCTCCACCGATGCGGGATCAGCTTACCGGAAGGTTAAGATTCCTTTTCAGCGGCGGTATGCAACCCAAGATTGTCTTGAAGGTGTGATTTGCACGCGCACTGCGGCCTTAGTGCCGCAACGAGAAAGGGCGCCTTTCGGCGCCCTTTCCATTTCCGATCCGAAGCGGCTGCTCAGCGCAGCACGATCTCGACGCGGCGGTTCTGCGGCTCGCGCACGCCATCGGCGGTCGGCACCAGCGGACGGCTCTCGCCGAAGGCCTGGACCGTGATGGCGGAACGGGCAACACCCAGGCGGGTCAGCTCGGCAGCGACAGCGTCGGCGCGGCGCTGCGAGAGGCGCTGGTTGTACTGCGGCGTACCGGAGCGGTCGGCGTGGCCGGCCACTTCGATGCGGGTCGCCTGCACGCGGCCGGAGTTCTGCGCGGCTTCGGCGATGATCTGGCGGGCACGGTCCGTCAGGTCGGCGCGGTCGAAGTCAAAGAACACCAGGTAGGTGCGGGCCGGTGCCGGGGCAGCGGCCGGAGCCGGGGCAACCGGAACCGGGGCCGGCGGCGGGGCCTGGTTGAAGGCGTAGCGGATACCGAGGAAGGCAGAGTGGTTGTAGTTGTCCACATCCACCTTGCGGCTGACCGCGACGCCGGTCGGGCTACGGTTGACCGCAGTCATCTCCGGCTGCAGCGAGCCGAGGAAGCGGTACTCGGCGGTGATCGCCAGGCCCGGAACAGCGGCGATCGGGAAGGCGGCGCCGACAATGCCCTGGAAGGCGAAGCTGTTGTCGGTGTCGTTGATCGTCAGGCTGTTCACACCGGCATTGTTGGGCGTGAAGCGGCTACGAACGGTGTCGTAGTCGTGCCACACCCAGCCCACGCCAGCACCGACATACGGAACCACGGGCAGGCCGAGGTTGAAGTCGTACAGGGCGTTGACCATCGCACCGTAGGTGCGGGCCTTGCCGCCAATACCTGGGAAGCTGCCGATCTTGTCGACTTCATTCTCGCGGTAGTTACCCTCGAGCTCGGCGCGCAGGCCGTTGCCGAAGCCGTAACCGACGCTGACCACGCCGCCCCAGCCATGGTCGAAATCGATGTCGGCGGCGCCCAGGATGTTGGGACCGTTCTCCGGCAGGTCGACGCTGGTGGACTGCAGGTAGTTGTAGCCAGCACCAGCGCCCAGGTAGACGCCGGAGATCGGCTGCTGCGCGTTGGCCGCGAGCGGCAGCGACAGCATCGTCGCGGCCAGAAGCGCCTTCTTGAGGCTCATTAGAATTCTCCTCGATGCACCAGAGGCATGCTCGCCGCGCTCATCCCCGAGTTGGATTGCTTGGTTCTTGGCGCGTCGTGACGATGACGTAGCACTCCGCCGACAACTGTGCAGTATCCCCGCTTCATTGATGATCACTGCTGCATCGTCTGTGACATTCCCGCCACAGGATACCCTGGCTTTCTGGTCACAGCGCAGAGAGCAGCGAATCTCCTTCCACGGAAGAGATCTGGCGGAGGGCGAATAAGCGATTGTAATGGCCCATCTTCCGCCCCGGTCGCGCCGATGCCTTTCCGTAAAGATGAATTGAAACCATTTCGGCGCCATAAAGTTCCGGCAACTTGGCCATGTCGTCGGGCCCGACGAGGTTGTGCATCACCGCATCCGAATGCCGCTCGACTCCGCCCAGCGGAAGGCCCGCGACCGCCCGGATGTGCTGGTGGAACTGGCTCGACTGGCAGGCATCCATGGTCCAGTGGCCGGAATTGTGCGGACGTGGCGCAATCTCGTTCCCGAGCAGGGTGCCGTCGGGCAGCAGAAAGAACTCCACCGCCAGCACGCCCACCAAGTCCAGTTCGGCGGCCACTTGAGCGGCATGGCCCCGGGCCCGGCGCGCGACGTCCTCCGGCACACGCGCCGGGGCGATGGAAACGTCCAGAATATGGTGTCGGTGCCGATTCTCCACCGCATCATAGACGGCAACGGCGCCATCCGCACCGCGGGCGGCAATGGCCGAGATCTCGTGCGAGAAGGCCACGAAGGCTTCCAGGATCAACGGCCTGGGTTCCAACCGGGCGAATGCGGCAGCAGCCTCTTCGGGCGTGCGCAGAAGGGCCTGGCCACGCCCGTCATAGCCCAGACGCGTCGTCTTCAGCACTGCCGGAAGGCCGATGCGCCCGATCGCGGCCTGCAGCTCCTTCTCGCTGGTCACGGGGGCCCAGGGTGCGACCGGAACTCCGGCGGCCTCCAGAAAGGCTTTCTCCTGCAAGCGATCCTGACAGACCGAAAGCGCCCTCATCCCTGGACGCACCGGCACCAGCGGGGCCAGGATCTCGAGCGTGCGGGCCGGCACGTTCTCGAATTCAAAGGTCACCACGTCGACAGCGGCCGCAAAGGCGCCCAGGGCCACCTCGTCCTCGTAGCCGGCAACAGTGGAGGCGGCCGCAACCTGCATCCCGGGCGAATCGGCATCCGGCGCGAAGATGTGGCACCGGTATCCCAGCTCGGCAGCGGCCAGCGCGGACATGCGGCCCAGCTGGCCGCCCCCCAGGATCCCGATGGTGCTGTTGGGTTTCAGCGGAAACGCGCTCATTCCGGAAGCTCTGCCACAGCCTGGGTTTGCGCCTCACGCCAGGCTTCCAGCCGCTCGGCCAGCGACGGATCGGTGGTGGCGAGCATGGCGGCGGCCAGCAACGCGGCGTTCACCGCTCCTGCCCGCCCAATGGCCAGCGTGCCCACGGGGATGCCGGCCGGCATCTGAACGATGGACAGCAAGCTATCCATGCCCTTGAGCGCGTGGCTTTCGACTGGCACGCCCAGCACCGGGAGCCGCGTCATCGCCGCTGCCATGCCGGGCAAGTGGGCGGCGCCTCCCGCGCCGGCAATGACGACACGCAGGCCCCGCCCCGCTGCGGCGGCGGCATAGTCGTAGAGGCGCTGCGGCGTTCGATGGGCCGACACCACCCGAACCTCATGGGGGATGTCCAGCTTCTCCAGCGTCTCCGCCGCGTTGCGCATGGTCTCCCAGTCCGAGCGACTGCCCATGATGATGCCGACCAGCGGCGTGGATGACGGAGAGGCGGAGGTGTCGGTCACGGGGCGACATTCCTGCAACGGGGAAACAAGCGGGCGGCTGTGCCCCGCCGGGCCGCGCTTGTCCACCCCTTCTTCAGGCGGCCCGGTCCGTCCCGCCGCCGCGACGAGCCGTGAAGGAGCGGCTCCGGGCCTTGAGCTTCTGGAACCGGCCCAGCTCCTCCAGGCGGCGGTCAAGAAAGGCCAGGGTGGCTGTGCCCTCGGGATCAGGGTCCTGCAGCCAGAAGCTCAGCGTCGCGGCGTAGATTCCGGCCAAGGTCGCCCGGCGGGTGTAATACGACGCATCAGCCGAATGGTCGCCAGCCGCCAGCCACATCGCATCGACGGTTCGGGCGGTGGCGCGGGCTGCGGCACCATAATTCCAGGGCAGGGCCAGCACCGCCACGGCGCGCCGCACGGCCTCGCGATGTGGCGCCCGCTGCCGGAGCCGGATCTCCATCAGGGTCCGGATGCGCAGCGGAACCCGCATGGCATCCAGCCCGGCGCCAGCCGCCTCCCCGGCCATGTCCCGGTCGGCCAGATCTGTCCAGGCCTCGACCATGGCCGCGGGACCCTGCGGGAACAAGCCAACAGCCGCATCGGGATCGGTTCCGTCGGCCCGGAGGCCGGCGCGCAACGCCGCCTCCCCCCAGCCGAATCGGGGAACAAACGGAACGGCGGCGCGCAAGGCGGCATCGCGCTCGGCGCTGCGTTCCAGGGCGGGTGGCATGCGGCTCATGGCGCAGGCTCCCTGGAGCTGGACACGTGGTGCTGTGCGGCAGCGGCGCGGGCAAGTTCGTCCGTGAAGCCAAACAATCCCATGTCGCTCATCCGACTCGGATAGAGGACGCCGTTCAGATGGTCGAACTCATGCTGCATCACGCGGGCCGTCAGCCCCTCCGCCTCGCCTTCAACCAGATTTCCCTCGATGTCCGTGCCGCGGAAGGCAACACGGTGGGCACGCTCAACATTGCCACGGAGGCCGGGAATGGAAAGGCAGCCTTCCCAGCCGCGCTGGTCCGGTGGTCCCAGAAGCTCGATCTCCGGATTGATCAGGGCAGCGACGCTGTCGCCGTTGCGCCAAACAAAGATGCGTTTGGATACGTGGATCTGTGGCGCGGCAAGCCCCAGCCCCTGAGCGTCCAGCATGGTTTCCGCCATGTCCTGCACCAGTTGGCGGATCTCCGGCGCGGCGGGGTCAGGCACGGCGACTGCCACCTGCAGCAGCACCGGATGTCCCATCCGGGCGATCTTCAAGATGGCCATGCGCACTCCCCTCCCAAGCGATCCTTGCGAGGGGGAGATGGTGCGCGTCGCCCCGGCTTCCAACGCCACTCCGGGAAGGGCTTTCAATCGGGGCTGCGGGCATGCTATGGGCAGCGCCACCTCGCAGGGCGGCATCGGCGTTGGCCGAAGCCTCATGCATTTCGCCTTATACGACCCGGCCGGATGTTCCGGTGCACGGGCTGACTGGAAAAAGGATACCGCACAGCGTGCAGGTCGTCGTTCGGGACAACAATATCGATCAGGCCCTCAAGGCTCTGAAGAAGAAGCTGCAGCGTGAAGGCGTGTTTCGCGAGATGAAGCTGCGCCGCCACTACGAGAAGCCGTCTGAGCGCCGTGCTCGCGAAGCGGCCGAAGCCGTTCGGCGCGCCCGCAAGGTTGAGCGCAAGCGCCTGGAGCGCGAGGGCTTCTGATTCGCCACGCCTCGCTTGCTGCGGGGCGGTCGGAGGTGAGCCGAGCCGCGAACCTGGACGATATCGATCCAGGTCGCAGCTGCTTGCCCATCAGCGCAGCTGCAGGTTGCGCATCACGAATTTGTGACAACCTAATTCTCTACTAAATTGTAACGCAATGTAACGCCTGCTGTGCGGCTGCGCGGCGGCGTTTTATTGCGTTCCCATGCTCAAATCGCGTTCGCATCTCTGGCTGCTGGCGGGCGCGTTTGGCGCCCTCGCGGCATTTGCCCCTTCTCCCTCCGTTTTCGCCCAGGACGTCCGCCCGGCGCTGCCGGTGGTGACGGCCGCTGCGCAGCGTGGCCCGGTCGCACTGGAGATCTCGGCAAACGGCAATGTGGTGGCCGAGGCCAGTGTCGCCGTGCGGAGTCGTGTTGAAGGTCAGATGCGCCAGGTGCATGTGGCCGAGGGGCAACGTGTGAAGCGCGGCGACGTGCTGTTCACCCTGGATGCCCGGATGACCGAGGCCCTGCTTGCACAGCAGGAAGCGCAGCTGGCCCGCGATCGTGCCCAGGCCGTGCGCGCCCGGCAGGATGCGGTCCGATACACCTCCCTCCAAGGTGGCGGATTCGCGGCCGCGCAGAGGCTGGAGCAGGCGCAGGCCGATGCCGCCGCCGCCGAGGCCACCATGCGCGCAACGGAAGCGGGGATCAGCCAGACCCGCATCACCCTCGACTACGCCACCATCCGTGCCGAGATTTCCGGCCGTCTGGGGGCCATTCCGGCGACCCAGGGCAATCTGGTTCGCGCGGGGGACAGCGCGCCGCTGGCAACCATCACCCAGACCGATCCCATCCAGGTGCAGTTCGCTGTGCCAGAGCGCTGGCTGCCCGAGATACAGGCCGCGATGCAGCTGGGCGAGCCGCTGGTCACCGCCCACCCTCCGGCCGATTCCAAGCCACCGGTCCGAGGCCGCCTGTTTTTTGTCGACAGCCAGGTGGACACGACTTCCGGCACCATTCAGCTGAAGGCACGCTTTTCCAACCCCGATGACAGCCTCTGGCCAGGCCAGTACGTCAACGTGGTGCTCGTTCCGCGGACCGAGGCCGATGCGCTGTCAGTGCCGGTGCAGGCAGTGCAGACCGGGGCGGGGGGCGAACGCTTCGTTTATGTGGTCGATGCCGAGTCCCGCGCCCGTCGCCGGGCCGTGAAGCTGGAGCGAGTGGTGGCTGGCCGCGCCGTGCTGGCTGCCGAGATCGCCGCCGGTGACAAAGTGGTTGTGGAGGGCGCGCAGCTGCTCTCCGACGGGGCACGAGTTGCCGAACGCGCCGCGCGTCAAAGCTGAGGAACCGGCCATGCACCTCTCCGAGCTTTGCATCCGCCGGCCTGTGATGACCTTCCTGCTGGCAGTCGCCGCGGTGGTCGCCGGCGCGATTGCCTACCTGCAATTGCCGGTGGCAGCAGTGCCGCGCGTCGACTTTCCGGTGATTTCGGTCAGCGCCGACCTGCCAGGCGCCAGCCCCGAGACCATGGCCAACTCAGTGGCGCTTCCTCTGGAGCGGGAATTCTCCACCATCGCCGGCATCGATCAGATGTCGTCCACCAGCGGCTCCGGGCGCACCTCCATCACGCTGCAATTTGTGCTGGGCCGCAACATCGACGCGGCGGCGCTGGACGTACAGGCCGCGCTGTCGCGTGCCCAGCGGCGACTGCCGCAGGAAATGACCAACCCGCCGTCCTTCCGCAAATCCAACCCCGCCGACGCGCCGGTGGTGCTGCTCAATCTGAAGGGCGGCGATGTTCCGCTGTACCGGCTGAACGAGGTGGCGGCCGTGCTGATCGCGCCCGCCCTGTCCCGCATCCCGGGCGTCGCCCAGGTGGTGACCTATGGCGAGCAGAAATACGCCGTGCGGGTGCAGCTCGATCCCGACCGGGTGGCGGCGCTCGGCTTCTCCTTCGACGAGGCCCAGCGTGCCATCGCTGCCGCCAACAGCAACACGCCGGTCGGCACGCTGAACGGCCCACGCCAGCAACTTACCCTGCGGGCCAACGACCAGTTGCAGGACGCGCAGGAATTCGGCCGCCTGATCGTCGGCGGGCGGCCCAATGCACCGATCCGGGTGCAGGACATCGCGACGGTGCTCGACGGAGTGGAGAACAACCGTATTGCCGCCTGGGTGAATGGCGAGCGCGGCCTGACCCTCGCTGTGCAGCGCCAGCCGGACGCCAACACGGTGGACGTGGTCGATGCGGTTAAGGCCGCCCTGCCGGGGCTGCAGGCAGCATTGCCGCCGGGCGCCGGCATCTCCGTGATGCTGGACCGTTCGGCCTCCATCCGGGAGGCGGTGCACGACGTGCAGCACCACCTGATGATCGCGGTCGGGCTGGTGGTGCTGGTGATCTTCCTGTTCCTGCGCCGTGTCAGCGCCACGCTGATCCCCGGCATTGCGGTGCCGATCTCCCTCGCCGGCACCTTCGGGCTGATGCACGCGCTGGGCTACGGCATCGACAACATCACCCTCCTTGGCCTGACGCTGGCTGTCGGCCTTGTGGTGGACGACGCCATCGTGATGCTGGAAGCCATTGTCCGGCATATCGAGGAAGGCATGCATCCCCTGGCCGCCGCCATTCGCGGATCGAGGGAAATCGGCTTCACCATCATCTCCATCACCCTCTCGCTGATCGCGGTGTTCCTGCCGATCCTGCTGATGGGCGGCGTGGTGGGCCGGGTGTTCAACGCCTTCGCCGCCACGGTATCGCTGGCCGTCATCACCTCCTGCGTGGTGTCGCTGACGCTGACGCCGCTGATGGCCAGCCGCTTGCCGGCGCACCCTCGCCCTTCCCGCTTTGACGCGCTGCTGGAACGCGGCTTCCAGGCGGTGGAGCGCGGCTATGGCTGGATGCTGGACCGCGCGCTGCGCTTCCGCCCGGCCGTTTGGCTGGTGTTCCTGGCTTCGATCGGTCTGTCCGGCTGGCTCGCCATCTCCATCCCCAAGGGCTTTTTCCCGGTGGAGGATACGGGCCTGCTTAGCGTGTCGACCGAAGGGCCTCAGGACACCTCCTTCGACGACATGGTGGTGCGTCAGGCGCATGTGGCTGAAATCGTCGCACGTCACCCTTCGGTGGTTCAGGTGAACTCCTCGGCCGGGATCGGCGGCAACAGCCAGGCACTGAACCAAGGACGCATGTTCGTCCAGCTCAAGCCGCGCCGCGAACGGGCGCCGATCGGCGACATCATCCAGGAACTGCGGCGGCAAACCGCCGGCATTCCGGGCATGCGCGTCTACTTCAATCCCATCCAGAACCTGAATTTCGGCGCCCGGCAATCGCGCACGCTCTACCAGTACACGCTGCAAGGCCTCAGGGCCGACGAGCTTTATGTCTGGTCCGAGCGAATGACCGACGCCCTGCGTCGGCTGCCCGAACTGCAGGATGTGAATTCCGATTTGCAGATGGCCGCCCCCATTCTATCGGTGAATGTGGATCGCGATCGCGCAGCGGCGCTCGGCGTCAATGTCGAGCAGGTCCGGCAGGCCCTCTACTCAGCCTTCGGTGCCCGGCAAATCAGCACCATCTATGGCGCGTCCGACAGCTACTCGGTGATCCTGGAGGCGCTGCCGCGCGACCAGCAGGACGAGGCGGGGCTCGCCAAGATCTACCTGCGCGGAAGCGGCGGGCGGCTGGTGCCGCTGGCCGGCATCGCCACGCTGGAGCGTCGCGTCGGTCCGCTGACCGTGGCGCATCAGGGCCAGTTACCTGCCGTGACCATCGGCTTTAACACGGCTCCGGGCGTGGCTCTCGGGCAGGCCACGGAAGCCATCGCCGCTCTGGAACGGGATTTCGGCCTGCCGCCCACCATTGTCACCGGCTATGCCGGCACGGCGCAGATCTTCCAGGAGGCTTTGGCCGGCCAGGGCATGCTGCTGCTGGCCGCGGTGCTGATCATGTACGTGGTTCTGGGGGTGCTCTACGAATCGCTGGTGCACCCACTGACCATTCTGTCAGGCCTGCCGCCGGCGGCGCTTGGCGCACTGGCGACGCTGTGGCTGTTCGGCCTCGATCTTTCCGTGATCGCCGTGATCGGCGTGCTGTTGCTGATCGGACTGGTCAAAAAGAACGCCATCATGGTGGTGGATGTGGCCATCGCCCGCATGAAGACGGGGGAAGATCCTCGGTCGGCCGTGCGTGAGGCCAGCCTGATTCGGTTCCGCCCGATCATGATGACAACCCTAGCCGCGGCTGCGGGCGCGGTCCCGATCGCGGCGGGCTGGGGTGCAGCGGCCGAGTTGCGGCAGCCTCTGGGTCTGGCGGTGGTGGGCGGGCTCGCTGTGTCGCAGGCCCTGACCCTGTTCGTCACCCCGGTGCTGTTCCTGGCTTTCGAGGGGCTGGCGCGACGGTTCAGCCGCGCCGGAAGCACCGTGCATCAACCGGCCGAATAGAAAGACCGATCAGTGGTCGCGGCCTCGTCCGGTGCGCGCCTGCAAGGCGTCGATGCGCTGGCTGGCCTCCGCCTTGGTGAGGGAGGGATCGAACTCTTCCCCAGCCTCCTGGCAGAGGGTCTGAAGATAGCTGGCCTGGGCACCGGTCATGCTCTCGTCCCCGGTGCTCCATTCGGCTGGGTCTTTCTCGGCACTGCCCACAGGCTGCCGGTCCTGGTCGCTGGTGTTCTTTGCCATCCTGCTTCTCCGGTTCTTCTTTCGTTCCTAGAACGGCCACGATGCCCTCGGGTTGCTCCACTGGCTTGCAGCACCATGATCCGGATAGGAGGGAAAGGATGACATTCCTCCCGGTAGAATTTATAGGGCAATGCTAAGATAGCTTAATACAGGATGCGGCTTGTGAGTGATACGCCACGAGTGCGGGTGTTCGATAACGGCGTCACAACCGCAACCTTCATCGACGCCGCCGCCCTCCACGGCACGCTGGTCGTCACCTTTGATCCCTTCACCTACCTTAATCCCGACGGGCCAGGCTTCGGCGAAGCCGTGCTGGTGGCGAGCGGCTACGACGTTCTGGCCTTTCAGAAACGCCAGGAGAACTTCTACCAGGAGCTGACCCGCGAGGATGTTGCGGCGGTGCTGAAGCCGTATCAGCATCGCTACCGCCGTCTGGTGTTCTATGGCTGCAGCGTCGGTGCCTACGCCGTGCTGTACTTCGGCACCGACTTCGAGGCCGACATCCTGTCCATCTCACCGCGCGTCTCGACCCACCCGATCTATGTGCGGGAACTGAGGCTCAGCGCCCGATGGGCCGAACTGCACAAGCATGGGTCGATGGCCGATCGGCCTTCCCGTGCCCGCCAGGTTGCGTTGATCTACGATCCGGTCCTGGTCAATCAGCCTGCGGCGAAGGCCGATATCTTGTTCATGGAGCAGGAGATTTTGCCGGGCTTCCCGGGAATCACCATCCACGCCCTGCGCCACACCGGCCACCCCAGCGCCAGTTCCCTGGCTGAAACGCACCAGTTGCGGCCTTTGCTTTCTCAGTTCCTGGAGCAAGGTCGCATGGATTTCGCGCCGTATCAGGCGCTGCGGGCCAGTTCGCCCACCTACATGATGAATTTCTCGGCCTGGCTCTTGGAGCGCGGAAAGGCGCGCTGGGCTGCTTCCTTGGCGCAGCGGGCGGTGGACCTCGCCCCGCAGCTGGCAAACGTGCACTTCCAACGCAGCCATACCCATCTGGCGTTTGGCGAATTCGATGAGGCACGACAGGCAGCAAGGCTGGCCCTGAACATCGAGCCGCATCGGCACCACGAGCGGCTGCGGCTTTTGAATGCGTTCGAGGCGGCGGGCGATCTTGACGGCATGACCGGGCTGATCTCCGACGCGCTCGAGTTGCCGGAGGCGGCACTGGTCTCGACCGCGCGCTGTGCCCTGGCCGGGCGGGCCGCGCAAATGTTGGATACCGCCGGCAGAACGGAGGAGGCCCTAGCCTTCGCCCTTCGCGCCGTCACGCTCGGCGGACGCCCGAACCATCTGCTGCAGCAGGCCGCGCAGCTTCAGCTCAAGCTAGGGTACTGGGAGGAAGCCCTGGGGGTGCTGGACGAGGCGGCGGGCCTGCGCGCCGACGCGGCGCTGACCCACCGCCTGCGGGCCAAGGCGCTGGTGGAATTGAGCCGCACCGGAGACGCGCAGGCAGCGCTGCGCCGCGCGGCCACGCTGGATTCGGGAGACTGGACACTGCACCTGCAGATGGCGGAGTTGCACGCGATGAACTACGAAGCGCAGCAGGCGCGGCAGATCCTGCAAAACATCGTCCACGATGCCCCCCCGAGCGCGGCCCTGTTGCTGGGCGTGGCACGGGTGCATCTGAAGCTCGCAGAAGACAGAACCGCGCTGGAAACCCTGCAACAGGCGCTGCGGCTGGCGCCCGAGGACATGGAGGTGCGGCTGTTGCTGGCCGTCACCCAGCGTGGCCTCGGCCAAACAGCCGCGGCGTTGAAGCTGGTCGAACAGGCCCTGGCGCTGCGGCCGGATCACGTGTCGCTGCGACGCCTGCATCACGAGTTGCGCGAAGAGGCCGCCGCCTTCAGTTGAGGCCTCGCCCGCTTACCGCTTGCGGGCGCCGCCACCGGAAACGATCCCCTCTCCGGCATCGCGTGGCAGCCCGGCGGCCAGCGGCCCGGCCACCATGGCAAGCGCGGCTGCCACCAGGAAGCCGGCGGTGAAATCCGGCAAGGCCACCCCTTCGCGGCCGGCGAGGGCAACGCTGATCTGCAGAACGGCGGAAGCCACCGCCACGCCCAGCGCCTGCGGCAATTGCTGCGCGGTGCTGTAGAGGCTGGTGGCCGCCGACAGCTTTTCCTGCGGCACGTCGGCATAGGCCAGCGTGTTCATCGCGGTGAACTGCAGCGACCGGCAAAGGCCGCTGATCAACAGCACGGTGAAGATGGCGGCCATGGGCCAGCCCGGGCGGAAGGCTCCGCAAAGGGCAATGCAAAGCGCGGCAAGCACCGCGTTCCAGATGAGAACGTTCCGGAAGCCGAAGCGGCGCAGCGCGAACTTCGCCATGGGCTTCATGGCAAAGGCTCCGAGTGCGCTGGCAAAGCTGATCAGGCCGCTCTCGGCCGCCGAGGCACCGAAGCCGAGCTGCAAGGTCAGGGGGATCAGGAAGGGCGTGGCGCCAGCACCGACGCGGAACACCGTGCCGGCAATGTTGGGCACCCGGAAGCTTGGAATGGCAAGGAGGCGGAAATCGAGCGCCGGATGCGGCGTCTTCAGGCAGTGCCGGATCGCCCAGACCGTGAGCACGATCGCGGCCAGTACCCCTCCCTCGGCAAGGTGGGCCGGTACCAGCCCACGGCCGAGCGTTTCAAAGGCGAACATGGTGCAGGCCAGTGCCGCGCCGGTCAGCGCCAGGCCGCGGATGTCTGGCGGAGGAGGCAGGCTCGCTGGCAAAGGCGGAATGATGCGCCACACCAGCACCATGCCGATCATGCCCACCGGCACGTTGATCCAGAACACGGCGCGCCAGGAAATCAGGTCGGTCAGCAGCCCGCCGAGCGGCGGACCCAGGAGCGGTCCGATCAGTGCCGGCATGGTGAGCCAAGTGGTGACGGACAACAGCTCCTCGCGGCGGACCCGGCGCAGCAGAAGAAGCCGTCCCACGGGCACCATCATGGCGCCGCCCAGGCCCTGCAGCACGCGCGCGGCCACCATCTCCGCCAGCCCTCCCGCCATGCCGCACAGCGCCGACGCCAGGGTGAAGGTGCCAATGGCCACCAGGAAGACCTGCTTGGCGCCGAACCGGTCCGCCACCCAGCCGGAGAGAGGGATGAACACGGTAAGCGCCACCAGGTAGGAGGTGATGGCAACGCCCATCACCAGCGGGTCCTCGCCCAGCGAACGCGACATTGCGGGCAGCGCCGTGGCCACCACGGTGCCGTCAAGGTTCTGCATGAACAGGGCCGAGGCGACGATGGCGGCCATCAGACGCGGATCGGGCAGCTTCGGTTCGACGGGGGTGATGGAGGGCGATTCGGCAGTCACGCCGGCAAGGCTACGCCTGCCCGCGTGTCCCCGCCATGCCTGGCCGGCGCCTCAATCGGTGAGGATGCGTGCCACTGCGCGGCGCGTAGGCACCATCAGGTCGCAGCAAAGCCCGGCCGCCCGCCACTCCCAACGCACCATTCCGCCCAGCTGCTGGCGCAGGGTGGTTTCGATCACCCGCGCGCCAAAGCCGCGCCGTGCCGGCGGGCCGTTCAGCACCGGACCGTCCAGTTCAATCCAGCGGAAATGCAACATGTCCTGTTCCGCCCCTTCCACCGCCTCCCATTGCAGCAGCACACGCCCTTCGGCAGTGGACAGCGCACCGTGCTGCGCCGCGTTGGTCGCCAGCTCGTGCACCACCAGCGAGAGCGGCTGCACCGCTTCGACGGTGAGGGTCAGGGGCGGCCCATGCATGCGCACCGACCCGCCTTGCACCTCGTTCAGAAGCGCCCCGAGTTCTCCCTCCAGCACCAAGCGCAGATCTGCGCCGCGCCATTCCGCCTCGGCCAGGCGGATCTGGGCACGCGCCAGCGCGGAAACCCGCCCTTCCACCGCCTGAACGAAAGCCTCCGTGCTGTCGGCACGCGTCATCCGCAAGGCGGCCTGCACCACGGCCAGGGCGTTCTTGGCACGGTGATCGACCTCACGCGCCAGGACGCGGTGCTGCTCGGCGGCCAAGCGCGCTCCCGTCACATCGTGGAAGGTGCAGACCACCATCAGCGTCTGCCCGCTGCCGCTTCGCACGGGGGCAGCACTCATCTCCAGTGCCACCATGGCGCCGTCGCCACGCCGGTAGAGCATCGGCTCTGCCACCACCGATTCGCCGAGGCGCAATGCCCTGGCGATGGGCATGTCCTCCGCCTCGTAGGGGAGGCCGTCGCGGCGCAGGGCGCTGAAGGCCGTCTGCATCGGCAGCGGCGCATCCAATTCCAGGGGGCGTCCCAGGATCTCCGCCGCGCGGGCGTTGCGGAAGACCAGGCGGCCATTGGGCATTTCCGCCAGCACCACGCCCACCGGCATCTGTTCCAGCACGGCGCGAAGCCGCCCCTCCCCGTCCGCAAGGTCCTGCTCTCGCCGGCGCAGCGAGGCGTGCAGCGCGCCCAGCGACTCTGCCAGCAGCGAGGCTTCGCGCAACCTGCCGCCGCTGGGAAGGGGGTGCTGTGGATCGTTGCGCAGCTGCAAGGCGGCATCCGACAGGCGCTGCATCGGTCGCGCCACCAGCCCCGCCAGCCACCAGCCCAGCCCGGCCGCCACCAGCGCGCCCAGGGTTCCCCAGCCCAGGATCTGCAGCCGCAGTCGCTGCACGGGCGCAAAAGCGACCTTGGCATCGCCTCGCACCAGCACGGTCCAGCCCAAAGAGGCAGCATCGCGGTGGCCGCGCGTGGGGGCAAAGCCGACCAGGCTGCGGCTTCCATTGTCCTGCATCACAACACTGCCGCCGCGGCCCTTGCGAAGCTTCGGCGCCAGACGCGCCAGATCGACGGCCGCCTCGCCGGCCTCTCCCAGGATGACGCGGCCTTCCTTGTCCAGGATCAACGCCTGTGCTTCCGGGTGGCGCTGGCGCAACGGCACCAATGCGTCGCGCGCCAGGGCGATCGCCCATTCCCAGTAGAGGTGAGCGGCCAGCACGCCCGCGCTGGCGCCCCCTTCGCCGGTCACTGGTGCCGCCAGATCCACAAACCGCGCCGGGTCGTGCGCCGGGCGGCCCAGCAGCGGCGACATTAGCCGGCCTTCATGGACGTCGCCCAGAAAGGGCGCCTTCTGCCCGGCGACGAAGTAGTCGCGGTGGCCGACCTTGGCTCCCTCCAGCACACCGCTGCTGGTGACGCGAATGGTTCCGGCATCATCGATCAGCAGCAGGATCGCGTAGTCGGGATAGCTACGCTGCACTTCACGCAGCAGGTGGCGCTGCTCGTTGGGGGATGCACCGGCATCGCGCATCAGCGGCAGGGAGGCGACGATGCGGATCTCCCGCAGCCGCTCAAACAAGCCGCGGTCCAGAAGGTCGGCGAGGCGCTCGGCCGCGGAGCCGAACTCGGCTCCGATGTCGGCCCTGAGGCGGCGGTCAGCCTGCGCCCCCAGCGCCACTGCGGTGATCCCGGCGGCAAGCAGTCCTAACCCGCCAATCGCCGTCGCCAGCATCCCCCGCAAGCCGAGCCCGGCCCCTGGGTGACGGGACGGAGAGGATGAGCTCTGGCCTGGCGCGTCCGCAACGCCTGATTCCGTGGCGCCCTGCCCCAACTTCATGGCGAATGCCCCTGGGGGCAACTCTCCCCCGAGATCATTTCAACAACCTCATTATCCCGCTAAGGTTGTCTTCATTGAAGCAAATTCCCCACTCGCGAGCAATGAGACTGAGGCATCAGGAAGGGATCAAAACTGGAAGTAGACGAACTCCTTGACGTCGGCCATCAGGCTCAGGGCCAGAAGGAAGGCGCCCGCGGCCGTCACGGCCATGCCGATGCGTGGCCGGAACCGCAGGCGTGAAAGGGTGGAAGCTTCACCGTCGATGATGGCCTGCGAATTTGGTGCCACCATGATCAACACGAGCGCTATGCCCAGCATGGCCAGGCTGCCAGCGAGGCCTAGCAATGCAGTGCCGCCCATTTCCTGCACAAGTCCGATCGGACCGCTCGTGACCAGCAGCGCCAACAGGCGTGTCGTTTCCGGCTGCGCCCAGCCCTGAGTCCCGGAAAGGCCGCCAAGGATTGCGCGCGCGGAGGCCAGATCGGGTGCCGCGAAGAACACCCAGGCCAGCATCACCGCCAACAAGGTCAGCACCCGGCCGAGGCCGACGCCCAGGGCCGGCGCCCGCCCGGCGGCTACGGCACCGCGCCACAGGTGGTTGACCAGCAGGTAGAAGCCGTGCAGCGCCCCCCAGACCACAAACGTCCATCCGGCACCATGCCACAACCCGCCCAGCACCATGGTTGCCATCAGGTTGACGTGCCGCTTCCCGCTGCCCTGGCGACTGCCTCCCAGCGGGATGTAGATGTAATCACGCAGGAAGCGCGACAGCGTCATGTGCCAGCGACGCCAGAAGTCGATCATGGACACGGCCTGGTAAGGCGAGTTGAAATTGTACGGGAACCGGATGCCGAACATGCGCGCCAGCCCGATCGCCATGTCCGAATAGGCCGAGAAGTCGAAGTACAGCCCAGCGGAGAAGGCGAGCAGCGCGATCCAGGCCTCGGCGAAACCGGGGGGTGCCCCGGCGGCCGTTTGGAACACCGGCGCGGAAAGCGCACCCACCGGATCAGCCAGCACCAGCTTCTTCAGCAAGCCCAGGATAAAGAAGGCCAGTCCGGCCACGACGTCCTCCGCCCGGAAGCGGTAGATGCCGCGGTCGTGGAATTGCGGGATCAGCTCGTTGTGGTGGACGATCGGCCCGGCGATCAGATGCGGGAAGAAGGTCACGAAGAGGGTGTAGTCGAGGACGCTGTAGCGCTCCGCCCGGCCGCCGCGGCAATCGGCAAGGTAGGCGATCTGCAGAAAAGTGTAGAAGGAGATGGCGAGAGGCAGGATCACGCCCCCCACCGCGAAGTCGAGCCCGGCAAGTGCTCCCACATTCTGCAGCACGAAGGCGGAATACTTGTACCAGGCGAGCAGTCCCACATTGGCTGAGATGCCCAGGATCGCCAGAAGCCTCGCGCGGCCGGGGGCGTTGTCGCGCACCGACAGGATCGCGTTGCCGAGCGAGTAGTTGCCCGCCATCGAGAGCAGCAGCAGACCCAGATAAAGCCAGCTCCACCAGCCGTAGAACACCAGCGAGGCGGCCAACAGCCAGAGCCGCGCCGGCCGCGTGTCCTGCAGCCGTCCGAGCAGCAGCCAACCGGCCAGCGTCAGGGGCAGAAAAGCCAGGATGAAGATGTGCGAGTTGAACAGCATGGCCCTCAGCTCCCTTCAACACGCCGGGTCAAGTCGAAGCCGGCCTTCTGCATGGCCGCGCCGATAAGGTCGCTGAAGGCCGAGTGCTCCGGGTAGATCAGGTGGACGGGATCGGCGAAGCGGCTGTTGTCCCACTGCAGCGTCCGGCCATCCACGAACAGCGTTTCAGGTCGTGTCAGTCGGGCCCGCATGTCGCGCACCCAGCCATCCACCCGGCGGCCCTCGGGATCGTTGGCTGAAGCCCATTCCGGCATCATGGGCAGGACAGCGACCACCAGCCGGGCCCCACGCTCCGCGACCACGGCCTCGAGATCGGCCAGCCCCTGCATGCAGGAAGGATCGAGCTGCAACTCGGGGCGCCAGAAATGCCGATGGCGCAGCACGGCGGAACCGAAGCGGTCCTCGGCCACGCGATCGCCTTCCGGCTGCCCGCCTGCACGTCGCTCTGCGGCGGTACGCGCCAGATACAGGGGCCGGAAGCCACTGACATAAGGCAGCCAACCGGGCACCGTGCCATCCAAGTAGGCACCGAACAGGGCTGGTTCGAAGAAGGCGCGCGCCGCCGCCGGGCAGGCTTCGAAGTCACGCGGATGCACCACCGTCAGCACTGTAGTGACGGCTGGAAGCCGCGGCAGCAACTGCTCGGCCAGAAAAGCGGTCTGATCGATGTGCAGGTAGCACGGCGCGGCGTTGTAGGGTGTGGCGCCGGGAAGTCGCCGTGCGATCGCGGCCAGGTCCAGATTGCGCCAGGTGGCCGAGGAGCCGATGGCGATCAGGTTCGGGCTCGTCAGGTCGATCGTCCGCAGTTCCGCGAACTTTCCGTCGATGCAATCCGTGGCGGCCAGCGGCGGCGGGGGCAGCAAATCCTGCCGGGCCAGCAGCCAATGCGCCCCCGCTATGGCACCGAAGCCCGCCAGAACCAGCAATGCGAAGGCGGAAAGGAAGCGCAGGGCCGCATGCCGGTGAAAGGCCGGCCTTGCCTCCATCCCGGGCGGCAGATGACGGGCGTCGGCCGCGCGGGGCGGCACGAAAGGATGCTGATCGGGCACGGGGAATCCCTGGACACAGGCAGGCGCAAATACGTCCGCCAGGATTGGAGGGTCTTCAAAGACAGGAAGGTTCAGGGGCGGCAGGATCGGGAGCCGCAGGGGCCGTGCTTCAAGGCTGCGGGCGCACCACACCTAACGGTGCCGCGCCATCCCTTGGATGAACGGGCACGCGCTGGCCGGGCGCCGTCCGCTGCCGAGAGGCAGGGCGACGCTCGGAGGCTGCGCTAGGGCGGCGTGACCGTCATGGCCACACCGCAAGGGGTGCCGGAGCCGAACATGGCCATTGCTTAACCAGAAGCGAACCCGTTCTTCAACCTTGTTGGCGAGCCATCGTGTCGCTGGATGCACACATCCTGGAGAGGCAGAGACCGCCAGACCACAGTCGTGCTGCGAGCCACTGCGCTATCATTCTTCAACTTCAAGTTAAAATAACGGAGATGTGACCTTAACTTCGGCTTCGTTCCTTTGATCACAGCGCCTGCAACGTCGCCAAATCTCGCGTCCGCGAAGAAGATGCAGCGCGCTGCCGGCAGGCCGCTCCGGACCTTTTACCGGGTCTGGGAGGTGGCGGTCAGCCGCAAAGGCTCCGGTCAACAGCTGGGCCGCTTGGACGGGGAACCGCTTCTGTGCCAGATAGCCTTATGTCATCCGGACTGCGCGCGCCTCGAGGCCCTTTCCGCAAGGGTCAACCCCCGCACGGGCCCTCAAACCCGTCCTCTCAGGCTGTGCCGTCGCCTAAACCGGGTACACAGGATGGCGCCATCACGCCCAACCGTGACGGCAGCGCGGCCGGCTCCCCTTCATCCACGACGGCTGGCGCGGTTGCCTCCGTGCCAGGGCCGAGACAGGCGGCCCGCCAGGCACCCCCCGGGGCTGCTCACCCCGCTGCCGCTCCGGCCGAGGATTGGCTGCGTTCCGGTACGGATGAAGGCTGGGCGGGGGCGGATGCCGTACCGCGGCAGGCCTCTCCTCCGGACACCGGCTCCTCGGACAACCAAGCGCGTGCCGTTCCGCAGCAGCAAGCCGCCTCTGCGCTATCGGCCGCTTCCGGCATGCAGGCCCCTCCATCCGCGCCTGCCCGCCCGGCCAGTGTCGGCGCCGGGCCAGATGCCCGATCGCCGGCGGTGCGACCGCAGGGGCCATCCCTGCCGCCGGATCCAGCCCTGACCGGAGAATACGGCCCGCAACCTTCGGTCAGCGAGCAGCGCCGCGCAATCTTGCCGGAGGCGGCACGGGTGCTGGAAAGCCCCGAGGTGGAGCGGGCCTATGGCGACTTCCTGCAGGCGGCCATCGAATTGTCCCATGCCGGGATGGTGTTCGAGATGGTGCACCGCCCGGATCCGATGCTGGGCGCGCTGGTGCCGCGTGAGCCGCGCAACCTGACTGTGTCCGCCGTGCCCGAGGCCGCCCTCGGCAAGGAAGCACAGACCGTGGTGCTGATGGGCGTCGGCTTCTGGGAGTTCCTGCCCGGCTTCTTCTTTGGCAGCGACCGCATCATCGATGGCCGCCGCATGGCCATGGATGTCGGCAGCTTCCGCTTTACCGAGAACTCGCCCTCAGGGGACGCCGAGATCATCGGCCATTCCGAGAACGGGCCACTGGCGCAGTACATGCGCATCGACATCAGCGGCGACGGGCTGGTGAAGTCGCTAGCGGTCAGCAATGTGGCACTGGGCGGAGCCTTTGTGGCCGCCTACCGCGCCTATATCGAGGCGTTGGCCGGGTATCCCTACAAACTGCTGCATCCTTATCGGCAGCTCAGTCTGCCGGTGCAGGCGCCTGCGCCCGTGGCACAGCCGGCGGAGCGCCCATCCCGCCCCTTGCAGCCGGCTGCCAGGGCTGTTCCGGCGGCAGCGGCGCCGCGTCGCTCGCGGGCGATCTGGGGGTGGCTCGCCGTGCCGCCCCTGATCGGACTGGCCTTTTTCCTGGGCAGCCTGACCACAGGTGGAGGTTCCGATGGACCGCAGCCTTCGTCGCCCCCGCAGCCCCAGCCCGTGGCACCGGCTCAGCAGTCACCTGCGACCGCCTCACCTCCCGTTCTGGCGCCGGTTCCGGAGGTGGCGCTGAGCGAGCAGCCGCCGGTGGTGGAGGACCCTAACGGTCTACCCATGCCGCCTCCGCCCGCGCCGCCCGCACCGCCGCGCAGCGCCGGCGCGACCGAGGCTCCGTCCGAAAGCGCTGCGGCGCCGCCTGTGATCCAGGCTCCCGGCCCCCGCAACCTGACGTTGCCTGGCGAGGCACAGCCACCGGCAGCCGGAGCGGCCGCCACGGCTTGGCGGCCGGGCGCGATCCGACAGGCCGCCAATCTGCGCGCGGCTGCTTTCGGCGGTTCGCCGGTCCTTCGGGTGCTGCCCGCAGGCACGCCGGTCCGCATCGTCGAGGAAAGCGAAGGCTGGCTGCGATTAACCTCGCAGGAGGGAGAGAGCCTGGGCTGGGTGTACAATACGCTCGTCCGCTGACCAGCAGAGCCCGGCGGCCGGCGGTCCATCCGCCGGCCATCCGGCATCAGCCGGGCATCACATCCATGGCGCGCGTGCGTTCATCCATGCGCGGTGAATGCTTCAACCCCTTACGCACGGCCCATGTGTTCATAAGCTGGTGCAGGGGATAAATAGCCACATCGTCCATCGCCAGCTTTACCGCCTGCTTCAGGATCTCCTCACGCTCCTCGTCATCCAGCGTGCCGAGTGCCTTGGCGGTAAGGGCATCCAGCTCCGGGTTGCTGTAGCGACCCTGGTTGTTCGCGCCCATGCGCTTCTCGGTATCGTAGGTGGCGAGAATGTTGACCAGCGCATAGGACGCTTCGCCCGTGACGCTGCCCCATCCAACAAGACGCATGCCGAATTCCTGCCGGTTGGCACGCACGGAGAAGGCCGACCAGGGCAGTGCGTCCACCTGGGTCTGCACGCCGATGCGCGTCCACATCTGCGCCACGGCCTGCGCCGTTCGGGCATCATTGGGGTAGCGGTCGTTCGGTGTGCTCAGCACCATGCGGAAGCCCTGCGGAAATCCAGCCTCAGCGAGTAGCTTTCTGGCTCCTTCGGGATCGTAGGCCGGCACCTTCACATCCGGGTTGTAGGAATAGGCGCCTGGTGGCAGCCACTGCCCGTTCGCCGTCGCAGTGCCCTGCATGACCTGCTTGGCCAGTGCCTCGCGCTGAATGGCCATGGTCAGGGCGCGGCGCACTCGCAGGTCGTTGAACGGGTTCTTCGGCAGGGGCTTGCCGTCATTGTCGGTGACCTGGATGGGATTGTCGTCCCGGGACCGGTCGGGAGAAAGGTAGATAACGCGCAGGCCCTGGATCGACGTCAGATCCAGCCGGGCTTCCTCGCGCAGTCGCGGAAGATCGGAGGACGGCACGGTGTCGATGATGTCCACATCGCCGGACAGGAGTGCCGCGGTGCGGGCGGGCGGCGAGGAGATGATGCGGAAATCCACCGCTTCCCAGGGGGGCGTGCCGCCCCAATAGGCATCGTTGCGCACCATCTGAACGCGGTTGCCCGGCAGGTAGGACCTGAAGCGATAGGGGCCGGTGCCGACCACAGCCTTGCCGCTGTTGTAGTCCTCGGTGGAAGCACCCTCCCCCACATGCTTGGAGATGATGGCGAGCGAGGCGAAGTCGGTCGGCAGCATCGGATAGGGACCGGGCGTATGAAACCGGATGGTCAGCGGATCGACGATCTCAAGCCGCTCGACACCTCGGGTAAAAGGTCCGAAGCCTCCCGGGCTATTGGGAACGTTGGGCGCGCGCTGTATGGTGAACGCGACATCCTCGGCAGTGAAGTCGCGGCCGTCATGCCACTTCACGCCGCTCTTGAGCTTGAATTCCCACACGGTGGGCTCAACAACCCGCCAGCTTTCCGCCAGCTGCGGTTGCAGCTTTCCGTCAGCACTGAATTCCGTGAGCCGTTCGAAGAAGTGCTGGCTGGCGCTGTGGTTGGGCGAGGCATTGTAGAAATGCGGGTCAAGCGAGGTGACCGAGCCGCCGATGGCGATGGTCAGGGTCCGAGCGCCCTGGGCAGAGGCCCGGCGCGGCGTGGCAGCGGGCACGGCCAATGCGGCGGCTCCCGCCGCCAGCGCGGCGCGGCGCGTCAGGAATGGTGTTGTCATCGGCGGAACCTCCCGTTTTGTCCACGACAGTGACACGGCGGAACGGGAGGTAGCAAGCCGCGTGCCGGGCACCGCGACCGGCCTCGGCATCACCAGCGATAGTTAACCCCGGCCAGGATCAGCCGCCGCTGCCCGAAGAAGCAGTTGGTGGCGGTGGAACAGCTGGCGACGAACTCCTTGTCGCCCAGGTTGGTGCCGTTGACAGTGAGTTGCAGCCCATCCGCCTTGGGCAACACGGCGCCGAGATCGTAGCGGATCGCGGCATCGAAGAGCGTCACCTCCGGCACCTTGAAGCTGTCGGTATTGGTGCCCGAGGTCTCACCCACGTAGCGAACGCCACCGCCGAAGGACAGGCCGCGTAACGGTCCGTCGCGAAAGGTGTAGTTGGCCCAGCCACTGGCGATGTGGTGCGGCACCTGCGGCACCGGGTTGCCCTGCACGCCGGCCTGGGTGGAACGGGTGATCTCTGCATCGATGTAGGAATAGCTGCCGATCACGTGGAGCCCCTCAGTCAGCGCGGCGCGTCCCTCAAGCTCGAACCCTCGCGAGCGGATCTCGCCTTCCTGGATGCTGAACAGGAGGCTGTTCGGGTCCTGGGTCAGCACGTTCTTCTGGGTGATGTGGTAGATGGCCGCCTGGACGAAGCTGCTGCGGCCCGGTGGCTGGTACTTGATGCCGGCCTCGTACTGCTCGCCCTCAGTCGGATCGAAGGGGTTGCCGCCACGTGCCGGGGAGAAAGTGCCGGAATTGGGCAGAAACGAGGTGGAGTAGCTGACATAGGGCGCCAAGCCGTTGTCGAACAGGTAAAGCAGCCCAGCCCGCCACGTGGTGGCGGAATCCGATTGGCTCGTGTGCGTGCCGGCGGCGCGCTGATTGGCCTCGCTCGTCGCCCAGTCATGCCGCAGGCCGATATTCAGGCGCCAGCGATCGTAGGAGATCAGGTCCTGCAGGTAGAGGCCGAGCTGGTCGGTGATGTTGCTCGTCGGCGTCACCGCCGTGGGTGCCGCGATGTTCTGCCAGTAGACCGGCGCATAGAGGTTCAGCGTCGGCACATTGGTCGACACGCCGATGCGCGATTTGGACTGGGCGCGCGACCAGTCGAGGCCAGCCAGAACAACGTGCCGCAATGCGCCGGTGTCGAACTCAGCCTGCAGCTGGTTGTCGAGGGCGAAGGTGTAGGCATGTTCCCGCGCGAACAAGGCGCGACGGTTCCACACGGCACCGTTGGGCCCGCCGATCGGGGCCCCCATCGTCACAATCTCGCGGTTCGAGGCGATGGTGCCGAAGCGGAAGTTCTGCCGCGCGGTCCAGACTTCGTCGAAGCGGTGCTCCAGCTGGTACCCGATGGTGGCCTGCCGCTTGCTCTCCTTCTGGTAGTTCGGATCGCCAACGAAAAGGTTGGAGCCGAGCCGGCCATTCGGGTTGAACAGCACCGTGCCCGAGGCCGGCACGAAGTTGTAAAACCCGGCCTCGGGATCATCCTGGAAGCTGGCCAGCACCGTGAAGCTGGTGTTGTCATCCGGCCGCCAGGTGATGGCGGGGGCGATGGCGAGGCGCTGCTCGCTGATGTAGTCGTACTGGGTGTCGTTGATGCGGCCCATGCCGGTCAGACGGAACAGCACCGTCCCCTCGTCATTGGCACGGCCGCCGAGATCAAAGCCCGCCATCAGGCGGCCATTGCTTCCGGCCTCGATCCGCACTTCCTGCACCTGGTCTGCGGCCGGACGGCGGCTGACCAAATTGACGATGCCGCCCGCACCGGTTTGCCCGTAGAGCACCGAGGCCGGGCCGCGCAGCACCTCGATCCGCTCCAGCAGCCAGGGGTCCACGTTGGGAACGGCGTAGTTGGCGCCTCGACCCATGCGCAGCCCGTCCAAGAAGTTCACATAGGCCGCATCGGTGCCGCCGCCGCCAAAGCCACGCACGAAGACGCTGTCGTAGCGACCGCTCGGGCGCACCTCGGGGAGCACCCCTGCCGTGTATCGCAGGGCATCGGAAACGGTTTGTGCCGCTTGGTCGTCCATCTGGTCGCGGGTCACGACGCCAACCGATTGCGGCGCCTCGATCAACGGAACATCCACCTTGGAGCCTGTGGTGGTCTGCGGCGCGACGTAGCCTGGCACATGCTCCCACGAGCGCCATGCCGTTGCACCCACCTCCACCGTAGGCAGCTCCAGCGCACCCTGCGCCCGCACAGGCGCGATGGACAACGCCAGCACCATAGCGGCCGAGCCCAGCAAGGCGGCACGTCCGGCCTGGGATCGTGTGATGTGGAATGGGATGCGGCGCATGGCGACTCTTTCTCGCAGCCGCGGACCGTGCAACCCCCATTGGTCCGGCTTCCGCTGGCACAAGCGGTCTTATTAAGATTGCGACGCGCTTGCAATAAGCTGCACGGGGAAAAGCATGGGTCACGACGGCCCCTGTGCCAGTGAGGTGCCGCCGGGAGCCCCGGCGGCGGCAGATCAGCCTACCCAGATGTCCGACGCGCCAAGATCGAGATCCTTGCCGATCCAGCCGATCCGGTTGGCGGCTTCCCCGCCCTTCCCGTCGGCATCGTAGTAGAGGTTGCCGCTCGCCGCCTCGTAGATCAGGCGGGTCGCGCCGGTGGCCGCGGCACCGGTAGTGGTCAGAGCATCCTCCCGCAGCGTGCCGTCATTCCCGCAGCCGGAAAGGGCGGTGAACACGGCACCGTCGAACTCCAGCCGATCCTCGCCCGGGGCAAAGTCCATGATGCGCTGCAGATCGCCTTGCTGAAGGGAGGAGAACACGAAGGTATCGGCTTCCCCATCGCCCCAGAGGCGGTTGTTGCCGCTGCCGCCATCGAGTCGGTCTCCACCCGCCCCGCCCCGCAGCACGTCGTTGCCAGCCTCACCCAAGAGAACGTTGTCCAGGGCGTTGCCCATGATGACATTGTCCTGCGCGTTGCCCGTGCCGGTCTTCGACTCGCCGTGGAGTTGCAGCTTCTCCACGTTGCCGGGCAGCGCGTAGTCGATCCGCGAGACCACTCGGTCGGTGCCCTGGCCGGCGCGCTCGATGACAATGTCGCCGGGCTGGGCCACATGGTACACGTCGTTGCCTACGCCGCCGATCATGATGTCGTCGCCATCGCCGCCGAAGAGCTGGTCGTGGCCGTCACCGCCAGCCAGAATATCGTCGCCGGCGCCGCCCAAGATGCGGTCATCCATGGCCGTGCCCTGGAGCACATCGTCGCCATCGGTGCCAAGGATTCGGTCACCGCCCTCATCCGGCCTCTCCCCGGCGACCGGCACAGTGTCCTCGCGCACAGCGAGGTTCTGGATCCGCTCATCCGTCGCCGGACCGGCATCGACCGCACCGTAGGCGGTTTCCGGCGTGGCATGGCGGGCGGCCAGGTACTCGGCCAGCGCGTCCTGTTCCGTGCCCCTGTCGGCAAAGGTCGCTGCGCCCTCCGTCAGTGCGGCGCTGCCTGTCAGATCGACCTTGTCCTGTGCGTAGAGGCCGATCGGGTAGCCGTCTCCTCCTTCGGCGAGGTAGGTCAGCGTCACCATCTTGATGGCACGGGACGCATCGCCGACCAGTTCGCCGTTCTGCATGATAGTATCCAGCACTGCACCGTCCTCATCGAGGATGGACAGGGTACGGATGCGGCCGCCTGCGGTCGCCACGCCGCCATCCGCGTTCAACACCTGGGCCGCGCCGGTGGCATCGTAGCTGAAGGCGACCCCCCCGACTTGGCCGAAGGAGCCCGGCGTGGCACCGTCGCGCACGCCGGCCACGGCATGCTCGAACACCTTCACCAGATCCTCGGCCGAGACTGTGACAATCGACAGGGCGTTGTTGAACCGGAGAGAGTTCTCGATGTCGAGTTGGCTGACGGCGCCGGTTGCCTTGCCTGCGGCCGGATTGGCGGCAGGGGGCAGTTCCTCGGCTTCGGCCCCGGTGCCGATGGTACCAATCTCGGCCCGGATGCCGCCGCCATTCTTGATGGAAACGGTCACCCCGGCGTCCACCTGCCGGGCGACGAAGAGGTTGGCGTCGGCTGTCAGGTTGCCGAGGTTGGTTTCCTCCGTGCGAACTTCGCTGCGTCGGCCTTCCAGAAAGACATCGGAGTAACCGAAGACGTTGCCGTCCTTGGCTTCGATCACCTCGCCGATGGCGTCGGTGAGCTTTAGCACCTCGCCGCCGCGCGTACCGTCGGCATAGGCGTCCTCGTTGCCCCAAATGCCGGACACCGTGTCCTCACTCACGGCATAGGCGCCGGATGCGGCGGGATCGACGCTGTCGCGGATGATGTTGCCGTTCTTGTCGAAGGTGACCACGAGCCGACCGACGTAGCTGTACTCGTTGGCGGTGTTGACCACCGCCACCGTATGGCCGTCCGCACCCTCGACAAAGAGCGGATAGCCTTCCGCCGCAGTGTCGCCCGGATTCAGCGTGTCGCCTTCATTGGCGAAGACGGCATGGCTGCCGCCGGCGACGATGACGTCAACGCCCGACAGTTTGCCGGCCAGCTCCACCTCCAGCTCATACTGCTGCAGATGGCTCAGCAGCACGATCTTGTTGATGCCTTGCGCCATCATCTGATCGACAAAGGGCTGCAGGATCGCCGCCAGCTCATCGGTGTTGTTCGCACCGCCATCGCTGGCGGGGTCCTTTACCAGCACGTTGCCAGGCGAGGAGATGGAAGCCAGCAGCTGGGTCGTGACGCCCAGCACGCCGATGGTCTCGCCGCCTTCCTCGATGGTGGTCCAGGGCGACACCTGCGGCGCAGCCGCAGCTGCGGCGATGGCCTCGGCGCTGGCCAGGTCCTCCGCGATCGCGCGATAGTTGGTGGAGCTCAGCAGCACCTCGGTGAACAGGGCCGACATGCCCGTGTCGCCGGAGAAATCCAGGTTGGCCGAAAGATAGGGGAACAGGGCGCCGATGGAGCCAATGTCGCCCTGCTTTCCCGAGAAGCCGATGGCGGCGGCCACGGTGCTGGCCCCCAGATCCCATTCGTGGTTGCCGAACACGCTGGCCTGAAGGCCGATGGCGTTCATGATGGCGATGTCGGCGGCGGCGGGGCTCAAGGACAGGCCCGCCAGCTGCTCGCGCGGAACGCCGAGCAACCATGCGTAGAGATCCTGGTACTCTTCCTCGATCGAGCTGTCGGTACCGGCGGCGATGAAGGGGCCGGGCAAGAAATTGTCGCCCGACGACAGGGTGATGCTGTTGGCCTCGGCGTCCTCCAGCCGGTCGACGATGGCGGCGAACTGGCTGGCACGCTCGACGGCGGCAAGCCCGGCCTCGAAATCCGACCCGTGCAGGATCTGAAGCGTATAGGTGCCGTCGCCCGGTTGCTCGCCACCTGGCTCGATTTCCAGCCGGTGCGCAGTGGTGATGCCGGAGCCCTCATTGGGCGCGATCAGCATTGGGCCGCCAACCCCGGCCGGGGCATCCTCGGCGGAGATGAAGCGGATGACCTCCGGTGCGTCGTCGGTGGCGATGATGCCGGCGTACTCGACCTCGGTAGGCCCGTTGATAGCGAAGGCCATGACGGAGTCGGCGCGCTCCAGAGCCACAAAGGCGTAAAGCTGGCCGTCGATCGTACCCATCACCACGCTTTCGGGTTCCGGCCCCTTGTTGTCGGAGCGGCCATCATCCAGCAGCCCGGGCGCGTGCTCGGCCAGCATGCGCTCCATCAGCTCAGCCGAGTCGTAGGTGCGGGCCAAACCATCATCGGTCACTTCCCAGATCGAGAAGGAGCGGCCGCCGAAGCTGTAGAGCGCTTCGAACTGGCCATCGCCGTCAACGTCGCCGTCGGCAGTGGAGATCTCCAGACGACCGATGTCCTCGTCCCGCTGCAACTCGGCCGCGTTGGGAAATGCACCCGAGTCCAGCGCCACGTCCTTGATCCGCGCCACGTCGGAATAGTCACCCCATTCGGAAGCGTCGCCCTCATTGGCGGTGACCAGGTAGGTCTGGCCGTCATGGACGAAGGTGGCGATGCCGTCGGGCATGTAGAGGCCGCGCACGGGCGCGGTGACGACGTTCGGCACGCCGTCCTGATCGTTGGTGTCGAGGCCCTGCCCCTCCAGCGAGTGGTCCTTGGTGCCAAGGGCGTGGATCGCCTTCCATTCGCCGCTGGCGACATCCAGGATGCCGATGGCGTTGTTCTCCTGCAGCGACACAAAGGCTGTCGCACCGTCAGCGGAGAAGGCGATGTATTCCGGCTCCAGGTCGGTCTTCGCGGTGATGCCCTCGACACCGGCGATGCGCACACCGGCCGTCCTGAGCGCCTCGGTGTCGAAGCCCGTGAAGCCGGAGAAGCGGCTCTCGCCGCTGGCGGCGTCGATGGTCGCGACACCGCCCACCGGGTCCCCCACAACCGAGCCATTCTCGGCCGTGGCATAGGAATCGGTCGGCTCCCCCTCGATGGCGACCAGGAGCTGGCTGCCATCCGGGGTAAAGGTCACCATGTCAGGCGTGGCGCCCACTTTCACGGTGCGGATCAGCTCCGCGGAACCGCCATCGGTGGCCAAGCGGAACAATGCGACCGTGCCATTGCCGCCCTGCTCGGCGCCGTCGAAGGAGGCGGCGACCACGTCGCCATGCACCGCGACGCTGTTCGCCGTCCCCATCGAACCCAGAGCGCCGGCGGATAGGCTGAAGCGGGACGCGCCCGTGGCGGCGTCCAGCGCCTCGATGCCTTTGGCGCCGAGCACAAGAACCAAGTTACGCGCCGCATCATAGGCGACCATCTCGGCTCCGCCGGCCGCGCCCGCTCCGTTGTCCATGCTCCACAGCGGAGTGCCCACAAGTCCCGACATTTTCGCCTCCGAGGTCGTTTCGACCCTGGCGAGTAGTCCGGCTCCGGCCTGCTCACATGCACGGTTCGATGACAATTTACGGCCCAGCCCCGTTGTTCATGAAACCTGGCGCCACCTGGGCCGTTACGATTGCGGCGGTTTAGGGGGTTGGAGGCATGGCGGGCCTTCGGATCGATGTTATTTCGCAGCTGGACTACCCGGTCGCGGAACCCTTTCCAGGAGGTGCCCAGCACCACACTTACAGCCTGGTTCGTGCCCTCCGTCATAGGGGCCACCGCGTCAGGCTGTTTGCTGCCGAGGGGTCCGATCCGCATCTGGGGGCAGTTTGCGTCGGTCCGGCCACAGGCCCCATCTCCCGTATTCCGGGGCGTAAGGCATCCGAGGCCGCCGCGCTGGCGCAGTTCGAGGCGCAGGGCCGCATCATCGACATGCTGCGGCGCGATCCCCCTGACATCATCCACAATGACAGCCGCCACGAGCTGCCGGTGATGCTGGCACATGAGCTGGCGGCGCCCATGCTGACGGCCCTCCACGCACCGCCCTGCCCCGTGCTCGATCAGGCCGTCGCCGAGCGGCAGTGGCCCGAGATGCCCTTCGTCGCCTTGTCGGGCACCGTGGCCCGAGCCTGGGAAGGCCGTCTGGGGGCAGTGCCGGTCTTGCCCGGCGGCATCGACCTGGAAGTGTTCCAGCCTGCGCTGCTTCGGCCCTCTGGCACTCATGCTTTGTGGTGTGGTCCGGTTGGTCCCGGCCAGGGCGTGCTGATGGCCCTGCAAGCCGCGCTGATTGCCGGATTGCCGCTGCTGATCGCCGGACCGATCACCGATCTGGGCTTCTGGAACGATCGCATCAGGCCCCGGCTGCGCAATGGCAGCCGGCATCTGGGGCAGCTTGATCCCCGGGGATTGGCGCTGGCGATGAGCGCTGCGGCGGTGGTGGTGTGTACCGACCGGCCCTCCGATGCGTATGGCCTGTCGGCGGCGAGAGCCCTTGCCTGCGGAACGCCGGTGGCAGGCTTCGCGCAAGGACCGTTGCCGAGCCTTGTCAATGAGGTGAGTGGCCGCCTTGCGCCGCCGGGCGATGTGGCCGCCCTGGCGCGCAGTATTCAGGGTGCTGCGGTGCTGCGGCGGATGGATTGCCGTCGCCGCGCGGAGCAGGTCTGCGACATCCGGCTGCGAGCGGGTCAGTACGAGGCCGCCTACCGCACGGCGATAACCCGGCATCGAACACCTGCCGCCTGACGGACCAGCTGTGGCTTTGCGGCCATGATTTCGCTGATTTGATAAGGCACAGACAGAAAATGCTCGCGTAACGCGTAAAGTCATGCAGAAATTTACGCGTACAGCAGGAGCCGTCCTGTGCAGCAGAACGCCGCGCCACCAGCCCCACCCGTGCCTGACGCCCCGGCATCCAATCCGGGGCCGGTCCTGTTCGCCGAGATGATCGCCGTCTGGCTGGCGCAGCGCCCGCAGGTGCCGCGCGAAGGAAAATAGGGCCTCAGCCGGCCAGGGCCAGCAGGCGCTGCGCCAGGCGCAGATGCAGCCGCTCGATCATGCGTCCATCCAGGGAAATGACGCCGGCTTCCGGCGCCGCGCGGAAGGCAGCCTCGACCTTCCGTGCCCAATCCAGCCGTGCGGCATCGGGGGTGAAGGCCTGCGCCACCGGCCCAATTTGCGCAGGATGGATGCAAAGCTTGCCGGAAAACCCATCGGCCGCCGCCGCCGCAGCTTCCAGCGCCAGTCCCTCCGCGTTTCGCGGGTCAGGAAACGGCGTGTCGAGCGCGGGCAACCCAGCGGCGGCAGCTGCAAGCAGCAGCGCCGCCCTGGCCTGATGCACCGGCGCCGGGTATCGGCCCGACGCGTCGCGCGCCGGAATACCGAGGTCAGAGGACAGGTCCTCAGCTCCGAAGCACAGCCCCCGGAGCCGGGCCGGCGCGCCGCGGTAATCCAGCCCGTGCAGCGAGGCCGCGGTTTCCGTCACCAGCGCCAGCACGCCGATGCGCCCGGGCTCCAGCCCCGCCGCCACTTCCAGTGCCTCGAGATGGTGGTCCAGTGCGGCGATGTCGCCCGCGCCCGTGCATTTCGGCAGCATCACCGCCATGGGCGCGCCCGGCACGATGGAGGCAAGGTCACGCAGATACCAGTCCGTGCCGCGCGCATTGACGCGCACCACCACCTCGCGCCGCTCGCGGCCGGGCAGAAGGGCGGCGAGCTCCGCACGCGCCGCATCTTTTTTTTCGGGTCCGACGGCATCCTCCAGATCCAGCACCACCGCATCCGCGTCGCTGGCCAGGGCCTTGTCGCGCTTGCGCTGCGAATCGCCGGGGGCGAAGAGCAGGTTGCGTAGCTTCATCGTGTGCTCTCCATCGTGCCGGCAGGGCGGCGGTGCATCAGCGCCGCGCGCTCGCATCGTGCCACCACTTCGCCACGCTGATTGTAGGCCTCGTGCAGAAAGGTGACGATCCCCGCATCCGCCCGCGACTTGCTGGGCCGCGCCGTCAGCACGGTGGTGCGCACCCCGATGGTGTCGCCGGCGAAGACAGGCACGGGAAAGCGCACATCGGTCATGCCCAGATTGGCCACCGAGGTACCGTTGGTGGTGTTGTGCACGCTCATGCCGATCATCAGCCCGAGCGTCAGCAGCGAGTTCATCAGCGGCTGACCGAACTCGCTGCTCTTCATGTACTCGGCATCCAGGTGCAGCCGCGCGACGTTCATGGTCATGCCGCAGAAGGCGACATTGTCGGCCTCCGTCAGGGTGCGGCGCCATTCGGCATCGATGACGCGCCCCTCGACCAGTTCCTCGAACCACAGACCGGCCATGGTGTCCCCCCCCCCTCAATAGGATTTCGGCAGGCCGAGCACCTTCTCGGCGATGAAGCAGAGAATGAGCTGCGGGCTGACTGGCGCGATGCGCGGGATCATCACCTCGCGCAGGAAACGCTCAACATGGTATTCCTTGGCGTAGCCGAATCCGCCATGGGTCATCACCGCCTGCTGGCACGCCTTGAACCCTGCCTCAGCGGCCAGGTACTTGGCCGCATTGGCCTCGGCGCCACAAGACAGCCCCTGGTCGTAGCGCCAGGCAGCCTGCAGGATCATCAGCCGTGCTGCCTGCAGCTCCATCCAGTTCGCCGCAAGCGGGTGCTGGATCGCCTGGTTCTGCCCGATGGGCCGGCCGAAAACCTGGCGCTCCTTGGCGTAGTGAGTCGCGCGTTCCAGCGCGACGAAGCCGAGCCCCACCGCCTCGGATGCGATCAGGATGCGCTCGGGATTCAGCCCGTGCAGGATGTACTCGAAGCCGCGGCCTTCCTCGCCGATGCGGTCCTCCTCGGGCACTTCCAGTCCGTCGAAGAACACCTCGTTCGAATCGACCGCCTTGCGGCCCATCTTCTCGATCTCGCGCACATCGACGCGGGACCGGTCCAGCGTGGTGTAGAACAGGCTCAGCCCCTCGGTCCGGCGTCGCACCTGCTCGATCGGCGTGGTGCGGGCCAGGATCAGCACCTTCTCGGCCACCTGGGCGGTGGAGATCCAGATCTTCTGGCCATGCACCACGTAGCGGTCGCCGCGCTTCTCGGCCCTTGTGCGGAGCTGTGTGGTGTCCAGTCCGGCATTGGGTTCGGTGACGGCGAAGCAGGCCCGCTCCTCGCCGGCGATCAGCGGCGGCAGCATGCGCCGCTTCTGTTCCTCACTGCCGAAGACGACCACCGGATTGAGGCCAAAGATGTTCATGTGCACGGCCGACGCGCCGGTCATGCCGGCACCGGATTGCGCGATGGTCTGCATCATGACCGCGGCCTCGGTGATGCCAAGTCCGGCGCCGCCATAGTCCTCCGGCATGCAGATGCCAAGCCAGCCATCCCGCGCCAGCGCCGTGCAGAATTCACGCGGGAACTGACCATCACGATCGCGGGCCAGCCAGTACTCGTCGCCGAAGCCGGCGCAGATGCGGGAAACCGCCTCGCGTACCGCTTCCTGTTCCTGGGTGGGGGCGAAATCCATCAATCGGACTCCCATTCTGCCGCGTCCGGGGCCGGCCAGGCAGGCGGAGGGCGCGGCGGCGCGGGCGGCGTTTTCGACCAGCGGCCAAAGGCAGCCGTGGTGTGCAGGGTGCGGCCATCCGGCAGGGCAACATCCTGCCAGAAACCGGTGGCGCGCAGATGCGGGTCATCGCGAAGCGCGACAATGTCGTTGACCGGGGCGGCAGGAATATCCGCGCCGGACAGCATTTCCATCCATTCCGCCGTGCCGCGATGGGTCAGGGCCTCGGCCACCACGCCATAGGCATGGTCGATCGCCACCTGCCGCGCCGCGTGGCTCGCCAGGCGCGGATCATCGAGCGCATCCTCCTGACCGATCAGCGCGAAGAAGCGCCGCCAATGGGCATCGGTGTACAGCAGCACGGCAATCCACCCATCCCGTGTGCGGTATGGCCGGCGCTGCGGCGACATGAGCCGCCCGTAATAGGCCTCGCCCTCGGGAGGGTCGAAGCTCAGCCCGCCGAGATGATCCCCTGCCACCAGATCGGCAAAGGTCTCGAACATCGGCACCACCACTTCCTGCGCGGTGCCGGTGCGCTCGCGGCAGGTGATGGCGGCGGTGATGGCGAAGGCCAGATGCGCACCCACCACCCGATCGGCCAAGGTCAGCGGCACGTAGCGGGGAGCATCGCCCGACGCACGGCCGATGGTGTCGGCCAATCCGCTCGCCGCCTGGATCAGGTCGTCATAGGCGGGGCGCGCGCTGTAAGGGCCACCCGCGCCATAGCCATAGGCGCAGACGGTGATCAGGCGGGGGTTGAGCGCCGACAGATCGGCCTGCCGCAACCTGAGCCGCGCCGCCGCATCGGGCCGCATGTTGTGCACCAGAACATCGGCATCGCGGGCCAGTTCGCGGAAAGCCGTCTGCCCGGCATCCGATTTCAGGTCGAGCGTGACGCTCCGCTTGCCGCGGTTCAGATGTGCGAAGATGGCTCCGCCCTGCCCGGCCCTGCGCATCACATCGCCCTCTGATGGCTCGACCTTCAGCACATCGGCACCGAGATCGGCCAGCAGCCGTGTCGCATAGGGCCCCATCACCACCGTGCTGGCATCCAGCACGCGAAGGCCGGCAAGCGCGGTCATTCCGGCTCGATCCCCGCCGCCTGGATCAAGTCGCGCCACTTCACGAGCTCCGCGCGCACAAAGCCGTCCAGCGCCTCCGGCGAGCCCGAAAAGGCCTCGAACCCGATGGAGGCGAAGCGTTGCTTCACCTCCGGGCGGGCAATGGCGCTCTGAATAGCTGCATTGACCGTCCCGGTCACGGCAGCCGGCAGCTTTGCCGGGCCGAACACGCCGTTCCAGGAAGTGATGTCGAAGCCGGTCAGCCCGGCTTCCGCCATGGAGGGCGTGTCCGGCATCAGCGCCGAGCGCTCCCTGGTGCTCATGGCCAGCACGCGCAGCTTGCCCGCCTGAGCGTTGGCCAATCCTGCCGCGATGTCCACGAACATGCAGGTAACACGGCCGGCCATGACGTCGGTCATGGCCGGCGGCGTGCTGCGATACGGGACGTGCAGCATCTCGGCGCCGCCCATCCGTGCCATTGTGGCGCCGGCCACGATTCCGGTGCTATTGCCGCTCGCATAGGAAACGCTGCCCGGCTTCTGGCGCGCCACCTCCAGCAAGCCCTTCAGATCCCGGACCTTCACAGCGTCCCCCACCACCAGCATGAAGGGCAGGTTGCCCACACGTGCGATGGGTGTGAAATCCGCCACGGGGTCGTAGTCGATCTGCTTCAGCAGCGAGGGATTCGCTGAGTGGGTCGTGTTGGTCGTGACGAACAGCGTATGGCCGTCAGGTGCGGCCCTGGCCACCGCCATCGCCGCGATGGCGCCATTGGCCCCGGCGCGGTTGTCCACCAGTACCGGCACGCCGAGTTGCGGCGAAAGCAGGTCGGCCAGAATGCGGGCCACGGCATCGGTGCCGCTGCCGCCGGCAAAGGGCACGACCAGCGTCACCGGGCGGTCGGGCTTCCACTCGCCACCCTGGGTCTGCCCCTGGGTCCGCGCCGGAACCGCGAGCGGCAGCAGCGCCGCGCCGCCCAGCAGGGAACGGCGGCGGATCATGGATGCCCCTCCACCGCCCGGCGCACCACTTTGGAAGGATCCTCGCCATAGGGCGGGGAATAAATCACCAGAACCTGCACGGGCTCATCGCCCAGCACGGTGAAGATGTGCTCCTGGCCCTTGGGGAAGAAGCACATCTCGCCAGGGCCAAGGTCCCGGCTTTGCCCGCCCACCTCGGCACGCGCCCGGCCGGAAAGGATGTAGCAGGCCTGCTCCATGCCGGGATGCGCGTGCGGCATGGCGCCCTGCCCCGGCTCGATGGTGCCGAGCAGCACCTCCATGCTGGTGGCGCCTACCGTTTCAGGCGCGATGAGCCGTCGGTTGACGGTGCCCGTGTGATTGGCCGGGCTGTATCCGGGCACGTCCTCGACGCGCACGAAATAGCGTTGCTGAACCGTCTCGGACATTCGCGCTTCCCTGTTCTCCCGCACTTGCCGCGCGGCGTGATGAGGCGCGATTGCGTCTCCGCAGGCTCCATAAATCAATTGAAAAAAATCTGCGGCTCCATAGACGTTCTTTATGACTGTGACCCTCAGAGGGCTGCGCGCCTTTGCCACCGTGCTGCGCTACGGCAGCTTTACCAGAGCCGCGGCGCTGCTGAATGTCACGCAGCCGGCGCTGACGGTGCAGATCCGCCAGCTCGAGAATGGGCTGGGGCTGCGGCTGCTGGATCGCACCCCGCGAGGCGCGGAGCCAACCGCCGCAGGACGCGAACTGGCGCGGTCGTTGGAGCCCATGCTGCAGGAGCTGGATCACACCATCTTGAGCCTGAAGGACCTCGCGGCGCGGCATCGCGGCGTGGTCCGGCTGGCGGCCTTACCTTCCGTCGCCTCCGGTCTGCTGCCAGACACGATCGCCCGGCTGCAGTCAACATACCCGCACCTTCAGGTCCGGCTGCGCGAGGCGGTGACGGGCCAGGTTTATGAGATGGTGCGGTCGGAGCAGGTGGACCTTGGCTTGGCCACCGATCTCTCACCAGGCGGCGCACTGGCGGTGGAACGGCTGTTCCAGGACCGCATCCTGGCGTTGTTGCCGGCTGCGCACCCGCTGGCCCGGTTGCGAGCCATCCCTCTGGCGCGGCTGGCAGGGGAAAAGCTGCTGCTGCTGGAAAGCGACAGTTCCATTCGCCGGCTGGTGGACGATGCTTTCGCCGCGGGCGGGCACATGCTGCGGCCGGCCTTCGAGGCCGTCCATATGGGGACGCTGGCAGGCATGGCCCGAGCCGGGCTCGGCATCGCCCTCATGCCGTCAACGGCACCCGAAACCGCCATGGCCCCGGGCCTGGTGACACGCCCCCTGGGGCCGCCGGAGTTGCGGCGCTGGGTCGGGCTGATCAGGCTGCGTGACCGATCCCTGCCCCCTGCGGCAGAGGCTTTGGCGGACATCCTGCGGGACCACTGCACCCGCGCCGGTGCTCAGGCGGTGGCGAACATCACATCCAAGCGGAAGCGTGCGGCAACGACGGGGGGCATCATGACCCGGCCGTGATAACGCCCGTTCCGCAAATCGGCAGGCTCCAGCATGGCGAAACCGTCACGCCAGCTACGGCGATCCGCAGGCTCCGGCCAGTCATCGCCACGCCAGAGCAGAGGCCGCAATCCATCGCCATCCTCAATCCAGTGCCAGTCACTGCGATGCGGCTCATCCGGCAGGCCATTCCACAGATCAGACATGTCGAACGCCTCCCGCCGCTTCCTGCAAACACGCCGCTGTAGCAAAACCGCCCAGCCGGCCGCAATCATGGCGACGTGGCGCTCAGGCACCAGCGCCGAACAGCCCCAGCACGAAGCCCTTCAGCGCGTCCCAATGGATCAAAGCCTTGATCGTTTCTTCCGGAACCATGTCGATGTCCTGGAAGATGTCGATTTGGAGCACGCGTTTGATCTTGTAGGCGGCCGCGACCCCGATCACCAACAGCAAGGCGATGCCTGCCTGGCGCAGCAGCCGCGTGGAGGGAAACGGGGATGGCTGAACAAACATCGGCAAGGTCATGAGGCCCGGAACGGATCTGTGCAAGAGGAGGCTGCGGCAGCCTATACTAGGGCTTGGCTACCCCGGTGCGGCATCACCTTCCCGCGCGCCGCCTTGCCCTAGGGATTTACGCTCCTCGGCATTGCCGCGGAGTTGCCGGCTGCTGTTCCGGCTGTCATCCGCGGCAAGCACGGCTCAAGCTGCGGCGGAAGCGTTTCTGGGTTCGGGGCTTCAACCAGGCTTCGGCCGGGCTTCCTGCGCCGGCTGACCGATCGCAACGCGCGGCACCAGAAGCGCTGCCAGCAGCGTCAGCACGGCAATCGTGAAGACACCCCAGAAGGTCAGGTGCAGAGCACCGTCCAGCGCGGCGCGCAGCGCGGGATCGGACAGGATGCTGTCCATGCCGCCAGCACCTTCCCCCATGGCCAGTGGCAGCGTGCCACCGTCCTGCTCCCGCAGCCCCCAGTTCATGACGGCGCCCAGAACCGCGGCCCCAAGGGTGCTGCCGAGGTTGCGCGAGAAAATGTTGGACGCGGTGGCGGCACCCCGCTCGGCCCAGCCCACGCTGCTCTGGATCAGCACAATGGCCGCAGTGCTCAGAAAGCCCATGCCGAGGCCCATCACCAGGGAACCGCCTCCCGCCACCGCCGGCGACAGACCGGGACGCAGCAGAAGAAAGGCCGTGGCACCTGCCGGCAGCAGCGCGCCACCCAAGATCAACGTGCCGCGCAGCCCGAAGCGGTGAAAGTTGCGGGCGGCCACCGTGGCGCCAACCGGCCACCCCAGAACCATCATGGTGAGGGCAAAGCCGGCCACCAGTGCCGTTTGCCCGAGAACTCCCTGCACATACATCGGCAGAAAGGTTGTCAGCCCGATCACCGCCATGCCGCTGAACAACGTCGCGGCATTGGCCGTGGCGATGGGGCGGCGCGCCCAGAGGCGGATATCGATCATCGGCTCTGCGGCACGGCGTTCCTGCAGCACGAAGAGGATGGCGCCGATCAAGGCCAGCCCGAAGGCCACGGGCGTGGCCGCGCCGCTTCCCGTGCCGGTCAAGGTCAGGCCCACCATCAGCGATGTGATGCCGAGCGTGAACAGCCCCGCCCCCGTCAGGTCCAGGCTATGCCGCCGCTGCCCGACCTTCTCGTGCAGAAAGGCGATGAAGCCGAATGTGGCCAGCACGCCGATGGGCAGGTTGATCCAGAAGATCCAGACCCAGCTCAAATGCTGGGTGATCAGTCCCCCCGCCAGAGGTCCGGCCACCGACGAGACGCCCCAGACACTGGCCAGCCAGCCCTGGATCTTGCCCCGCTCCTGCACGGTGTAGAGGTCGCCTACGATGGTCAGGCAGATGGGCTGGATAGCGCCGGCCCCTGCGCCCTGCACCAGCCGGAACAGGATCAGCGACGGCATGGACCAGGCCATCCCGCACAGCACCGATCCCACCAGAAAGAGCGCGATTCCTCCCAGCAGAACCGGCCGTCGGCCATACAGGTCGGCCAGCTTGCCGAACATCACGGTGGTGGCTGTCTGAGTCAGCAGAAAGGCCGAGAAGGCCCAGGAATAAAGATGCAGGTCGCCGAGTTCGCCGGCGATCTGCGGCATCGCGGTGGAGACAATGGTTGCCTCGATCGCGATCATGAAGGTGGCGGCCATAACGGAGGCCAGCACCAGCGGACGCCGCAGCGTCAGGGTTGAGGACATGCCACCCTAGCTACGGTGTTTCACCGCGAGGGGGAATGGCGGCGCCCGAGTCCCGAACAGCGCCACCGATGATCTTCCTCAGCCGCCGCGCGCCATGTTCAACGGCGGCGCCACATCCGCGGGGATCGGGCACTGGTACGGCGTAGCGGCCGTGCGGGTCGCCAGGTCCGCCTTCGCCGCTTCCAGCAGCTTCGGATCGTTGATCAGGTCCAGCGCTGTGCCGGCCATCACCTTCGCCACATGCACCATCCCCTTGTGCGCGGCGGGTGTTTTGCCCTGAGCCGTCCATTGCCAGGAATGCGCGGGCGTGCCGATGGCCTCGGTGGCGCCGCTGGCTTGCACGGTCGGCACCACCCACGACACGTCGCCCACATCGGTCGAGCCGAGCAGGCTCGGGCCGGTGCGCTGGGCGATAGGCGGCTGGACGGCATCGGTCAGCGGCTTCTCGCCATGCTGGATGAAGCCGGAGCGGTTGTAGTTGCTGGCGATGTCGGCGGCCGACAACGTTCCCTGGATCTGCCGGGCGAAATCGCGGTCCGCCTCGTCAAAGGGAGGCGGCCCCAGACGCTCGAACTGCGATTGCATGGCGGCTTCCAGGGGCGCATTGCCCAGGAGGTTCGCGGTGGCCGAAAGAATGCGAGAGGAGACGGTGGTTTCCGTCATCAGCGCCGCGCCCTCCGCGATCTTCTTCACCCGCGCGATCAGCGCGAACATCTCATGCAGCGTGTGCGCCCGCACGGCGTAGCGCACCTTGGCCTCACCCTGCACCACGTTGGGCGCGATGCCGCCGGCATTGAGGTAGGCGTAGTGAATGCGCGCATCCGACGGCATGTGCTCGCGCATGTAGTTGACGCCGACATTCATCAGCTCGACCGCATCCAGCGCCGAGCGTCCAAGATGCGGCGCCGCGGCGGCATGGCTGGCGCGGCCGGTGAAGGAAAAGTCGATCCGCGTCATCGCGAGCGAGTCGGCTTCCTGCACGCCCGCCCAGGCAAAGGGATGCCAGGTAATGGCCGCATCAACATCGGCGAAGGCGCCTTCGCGGACCATGAAGGTCTTGGCGGCACCGCCTTCCTCGGCCGGACAGCCGTAATAGCGCACCCGTGCCTTAATGCCGTTCTTCTCCAGCCAGTCCTTGACCGCCGTGGCAGCCAGCAGCGCGCCGGCGCCCAGTAGGTTATGCCCGCAGCCATGGCCATGCCCACCCGCCTCAACCGGGCGGTGCTCGGCCACCCCCGCTTCCTGGCTCAGCCCGGGAAGGGCGTCGTACTCGCCAAGAAACGCGATAACCGGCCCTTCCTGGCCCGCCTCGCCCATGACGGCGGTGGGGATGCCCGCCACCTCTCGGGTCACCCGGAAACCCTGCTGCTCCAGCATGGCGGTGTGCTCGGCGCAGGAGCGGGTCTCGGTATAGAGCAGCTCGGGCATGTCCCAGATGCGGTCGCTGAGTCCGATGAACTCCTTCTTCCGGTCCTCGACCAGGCGCCAGATTTCGTCGGTGTTGTGTTGCATCGGGGCCTTCCTCCGGCTGGAAAGCCGCTACTGGCGCCGTGGGGGCGCCAGCGTCAAGTCTGCGCTGCAGGGTCGGGATGGCGGGGCCGCCTTATCCCTCCAGCTTCACATTGGCCTCCCGCGCGACCTGCCGCCACTTGGCGATCTCGGAGCGGATGAAGGCGCCGAACTGTTCGGGCGTGCCGGGATCGGCGAAGCCGCCCAGCTCCGCCATGCGGGCCACAACGCCTGGATCGCCCAGGATGGCCACGGCATCGGCGTTGATGCGGCGCAGGATGGCGGGCGGTGTGGCTGCCGGCGCCACCAGGCCGGACCAGCCGAGCGCCTCGTACCCGGAGATGCCGGCCTCGGCGACAGTCTGGGTGTCGCGCAGCTGCGGTGGCCGGGCGCGGCCTGTGGTCGCCACGGCGCGGGCGCGGCCCGCCTGGATCTGCGGCAGGGCACTGGCCAGGCTGTCCATCATGAGCGTCACATTGCCGGCGATCAGGTCCGCCATGGCGGGGCCGCTGCCGCGATAGGGCACATGCGTCATCCGTACCCCCGCGCGATGCGCCAGCATCTCCATGGCCATGTGCTGCGCGGTGCCTGGTCCGGCAGAGGCGTAGTTCAGCGCGCCCGGCTTCTCCCGGGCACGGTCCAGCACGGTGCGCAGGTCGCCAAGCCCGGCGCCGGGATGGGCCACCAGCACCAGTGGCAGGGTGAAGATGTTGGTGATGGCGGCGAAGTCGCGCTCGGCGTCGTAGGGCAGGTTCGGCATCAGCGAGGGGTTCACCCCCAGCGTACCCGAGGTGCCGATGGTCAGGGTGTAGCCGTCGGGTACGGCACGGGCCCCGGCCTCCATGCCAAGTGCCCCGGCTCCGCCCGAGCGGTTCTCCACCACCACGCGCTGCGGCCAGCGCTTGGACAGCTCATCGGCCACCAGTCGCCCGAAAATATCGGCCGCCTGGCCGGGTGGAAAGGGCACGATGAGGCGCACCGGCCGTTCGGGAAAGGCGCCGGCTTCCTGGGCACGAAGAGTGGCCGGTGCCGCCAGAATGGACGGAGCCAGGGCCAGCATGGCCCGGCGCGTGCTGGTTGTCATGATCTCCTCCCCACTTTCGCACGGCTTGCCGCCGCCTGCTTCCGCCGGACGTTCTGGCGGTCGACCACCCCGATCCGACTTGACGCAGCCATCCTGTCACCGTCATCAATGCATACGCAAACGGATTCTCAAGCGCATCCGCCTGGATGCGCAAACGGAGGCATGACCTTGCTTCGCCACCGCGCCGCCGCTTTTGTGGAGCCTGCCGACCGCCGCACACCCACCGCCGCCGATCAGGCGCATGCGCGGCTGAAAGCGCTGATCCTGGACAACCACCTGCCGCCAGGAACACAGCGCCTGGAAGGTGAGCTTGCTCTGCAACTCGGCCTGTCCCGCACCCCTGTGCGCGAGGCGCTGGTGCGGCTGGAGCAGGAAGGGCTGATTGCCATCACGCCGCGCCATGGCATGCGGGTGCTGCCGATTGCCGCCGCCGACATGCGGGAGATCTACGACGTGCTGACGAGCCTGGAGCCCATGGCGGCCGAGCTGCTGGCCCGCCGCCCGGAGCCCGCCGTGGGGCTGGAACGACTGGAACGCGCCTGCGCCGACATGGAGAAGGCCCTTGCGGCGGGTGAACGCCCGGCCTGGGCGGCGGCGGACGAGGCCTTCCACCTCGGCCTGGCTGATCTGTGCGGCAACCGGCGCTTGGCGGGCATGGTGATGCAGGTTTGGGAACAGTCGCACCGCGCCCGCCTCTTCACCCTGAACCAGCGCCCGCTGCCTGCCCGCAGCACTGCTGAGCACCGCCGCGTTCTGGGTGCCATCGCCGCCGGCGACGCAGAGAAGGCGCGTGAGCTCTACCGCCGGCACCGCCGCCGCAGCGGCGCCGAACTGGTTTCCCTGATTGAACGGAGTGGCATCCCATGGCTCTGAGCAGCAACACGGTGCGGGTGGCGCTGATGCCGGGAGACGGCATCGGCACGGAGGTGACGGAGGCCTGCGCCTCCGTGCTGGAGCCGTTGGCACGGCGCCATGGTCTCGGTCTTTCCTTTGATCCGTTGCGGGCTGGCGCCATGGCCTATCGCGACACCGGTAGCGCCATGGACGAGGCGACCTTTGCCCGCGCGCGGGATGCGGACGCCATCCTGCTCGGCGCCATGGGGTGGCCGGGCATCCGCTACCCCGATGGCACCGAGATCGCGCCTCAGCTCGACCTGCGCTTCCGCCTCGGCCTCTACGCGGGCGTCCGGCCGATCCGTGCCCTGCCCGGTGTGCCCACCGCACTGGCCGATCCGCGCGCCGCGAAGATCGACCTTGTCATCCTGCGCGAAAGCACCGAGGGATTGTTTGCAGCACGCGGCCGTGGCGAGGTCATCGAGGACCGCGAGGCGCGCGACACGATGGTGATCACCCGTGCCACCACCGAGCGACTCTCCACCTTCGCCTTCAACCTGGCAAGGCGCCGCGCGGCACGCCGTGGGCGGCCCGGCCGGGTCACGCTGGTGGACAAGGCGAATGTGTTCACCGGCTTCGCCTTCATGCGCAAAGTGTTCCACGAGATCGCCGCTCAGCACGGCGATGTCGTGGCTGCGCATCACTACATCGATGCCATGGCGCTGGACCTGATCCGGCGTCCCTGGGATTTCGACGTGCTGCCGACCGAGAACATGTTCGGCGACATCCTTTCCGATCTCGGCGCCGGGCTGGTGGGGGGCATGGGCTTCGCACCGTCGGCCGATATCGGCGACGGCCATGCGGTGTTCCAGCCGAGCCATGGCACGGCACCCGACATCGCCGGCCGGGGATTGGCCAACCCTACGGCGATGCTGCTTTCTGCGGCGATGATGTTGGACTGGCTGGGTGAGCGCGGTGCCGGCGAAAGCTGGTCCGAGGCGGCGGCGGAGCTGGAAGCGGCGGTGGATGCCGTTTTCGCCACGGGGCTGCGGACACCGGATATCGGCGGCAACGCCGGCACGGCGGAGGTGGCGCGCCGCGTTGCGGAGCGCATCGGAAGCTCGGCGAAGGTCTGAGGGGCGGCCTGTCCTGCCAAGGACCTGAGTCTTCGGAACCCGGTCCTTGGAGGACGCCGCTCAACCCGGAGCCTTGGGGGCGAAGCCCCTCATGAGCTGCCCGACACCCTACCCCTGAAACACATCCCGCAGTGTCACCGGGAAGCGTCGCACCCGCACCCCGGTCGCGTGCCACACAGCATTGACAATGGCACCCGCCGATCCGGTGATGGCCATCTCGCCCACACCCTTGATGCCGAGAGCATTCACGTGCGGATCGTGCTCCTCCACCAGAATGGCGTCCATCTCAGGCACGTCCGCATTCACCGGCACATGGTACTCTCCAAGATTGGCATTCATGATGCGGCCATGCCGCGCATCCATCTCGGCCTTTTCCAGCAAGGCGAAGGAGAGGCCCCAGATCATGCCGCCATAGAACTGGCTGCGCACCATGCGGGGATTGATGATGCGCCCCGCCGCAAAGGCGCCAACCAGGCGGCTGACGCGGATCTGACCGAGTTCCGGATCCACCTTCACCTCGGCGAAGACGGCCCCATGGGCGTGCTTGGCATAAGCTTCCTGCGTGGCGGGGTCCGGCGCGCCGGTGCCTCGCCCTTCAATCTCGGCGAGGCCGGCGCGATCGAGAATGTCGGCGTAGCTTTCGCTGCGGCTCTCATCGTCGCGGCGGTGCAGCCGCCCTTCCCGCGCCACGACGCCGGCATTGTTGGCGCCGAAGAGCGGTGAGCGCTCATCCGCCATGGCCAGCTCGGCCAGCTTGCTGATGGCGTCGGCGCCGGCCTCATGAATGGCCATGCCGGCCGTCGCCGTATGTCCCGAACCACCGGCGATGCCCGCATCGGGCAATGTGGAAGTGCCGGCGTGGAAGGCCACACGATCCGAAGGAAGCGCCAGCCCGTCGGCAGCGATCTGCGCCAGGGCCGTCCAGGCGCCCTGCCCCATGTCATGCGCGCCGGTCTCCACCACCCCGGTTCCGTCGTGGCGGAGCACGGCCCGGGCGTGACCCTGGAACATCAGCGCGGGAAAGGTGGCCGTGCCCATGCCCCAGCCTACCAGCAGGCCGACCTCGTCGTGCATCTGCCGCGGCGCCAGCGGCCGCCCCGACCAGCCAAAGCGCTGCGCCCCTTGCTCATAGCATTCACGCAGCGCCTTGGAGGAGAAAGGTTTGCCGGAGATCGGCTCCACCTCGGCGTAGTTCCTCAGCCGGAACTCAAGCGGGTCGATGCCGCATTGCTGCGCCATCTCGTCTATGGCGCTTTCCAAGGCGATGCTGCCACTTGCCTCGCCGGGTGCGCGCATGGCCATCGGCGTACCGGTGTCCCGCCGGACGCCGCGGTGCCGTGTCAGAAGATGCGGCGTGGCGTAGAGCGTGTGCGAGATGTTGGCGGCCGGCTCGAAAAAATCGTCGAAGGTGCTGGTGGCAGACAGTGAATGGTGACTCAGCGCCTGCAAGGTGCCCTCGGCATCGGCGCCAAGCCGCAGGTTCTGCCGCGTTTCGCCGCGATGATTGTAGGGGCCGTACATCTGCTCTCGGCGCGACACCAGCTTCACCGGACGGCCCAGCATCCGTGCCGCCAGGATGCACAGGATGTAGGGCCCGGCGAGCAAGGCCTTGGAGCCGAAGCCCCCGCCCAGAAAGGGGCTGCGGATCTCGACCTGCTCCGCTGGGATGCCGAGGATCTCGGCCACCCGGCCCTGGGTCATGGCGAGCCCCTGGGTGGGCATGTCGAGGATCAGCCGTTCGCCCTTCCACCGGGCCACCATGGCGTGCGGCTCCATGGCGTTATGGAATTGCGGTGGCGTCTCATAGACCGCCTCGATGCGGCGTGCCGCGCCGTTCAGCCCCGCCTCCACATCGCCCTTGACGGCTTCCGCCTCGCCGCCAACGCCAACGCTGTCGGGGACGAAGTGCTCGCCATCCATCGACAGGCGCGCGGGCTCCTCGGCATAGCACGGCGCCAGCAGCCGTGCGCCTTCCGTCGCCGCTTCCAGGGTTTCGCCGATCACGAGGGCGATGGGCTGACCGGCATAGCGGACGGTGTTGTCCTGCAAGGCCTCGGTGCGGAAGGAGAAAGGGCCGGTCTTTTCATCCGGATGCAGGGCCAGGGGGGGGCGGTTGGCAGGGGTCATCACTTCCACCACGCCGGGATGACGGCGTGCCGCCGCCTCGTCCAGACGCTCCACCCGGCCGCGTGCGATGGAGCTGGTCGCCAGCACCGCGTGCAGCACTCCATCTGGATGATTGTCGGCGGCGTAGCGGGCGGTGCCGGTGACCTTCAGCCAGCCATCGCGCCGCGTCAGCGGCTGGCCGATGCTGGAGCCGTGCCGCAGATGTGCCGGCGTGGCGCTCAGGGGAATTTCAACCATGCAGGGGAACTCCCGCGGGATGCGACAGGGGCGAGGCCGGCAGGGCAGGCAGCCTTTCGGGCCGCTGTGCCGCTGCCAGCACCAGGGCGCGCCGGGCGATGCGACGTGCCAGCTCGATCTTGTCCTCGTTGTCGCCCGAGGGCGCGGCATCGCGCAGCGCAAGCTCGGCCGCGCGAGCGAAGCCGGCGGCATCGGGCGGAGTACCTTGCAGGATCTGCTCCGCCTCGCGCGCGCGCCACGGCTTGGTCGCGACGGAACCCAGGGCCAGTCGCGCCTCGACGATGACACCTTGCTCGATGCGCAGCGCGGCGGCGGCGGACACCACCGCGAAGGCATAGGAGGTGCGTTCCCGCAGCTTCACGTAGCGAGAATGGGCGGCGAAGTCGCGGGCTTCCGGCGGCAGGCGCAGCGCCACCACCAGTTCTCCCGGCTCCAGGGCGTGCTCGCGCTGGGGCGTGTCGCCGGGCAGGCAATGGAAATCCTCCAGCGGCAATTCTCTTCGGCCGTCCCGCCCCTCGATCTCTACCACCGCGTCCAGGGCGGCCAGCGGCACACAGAAATCGGAAGGGTGCGTGGCGATGCAGGCCTGGCTCCAGCCCAGAATGGCGTGGTTCCGCGTTTCCCCACCCTGAGCCTCGCAGCCGGCGCCGGGCTGCCGTTTGTTGCAGACACTCGCGGGATCATAGAAATACGCGCAGCGTGTCCTCTGCAGCAGGTTGCCGCCGGTGGTCGCCGCGTTGCGCAGCTGGGCTGAGGCCCCCGACAGCAGAGCCTCGGCCACGGCCGGGTAATCCCGCGCAAAATCCGGGTCATGCGCCAGGGTCGCATTGCGCACCAGCGCTCCGATGCGCAGCGAACCATCCGGCAGCGTTTCGATACGGTCGAGCCCGGGCAAGCGCGTGATGTCGATCAGGCGATCCGGCAGGCTGATTCCGCCTTTCATGAGATCGAGCAGATTGGTGCCGGCGGCCAGGAATGCCGCTCCCGGCTGCGACGCGGCCGCCACGGCTTCCGGTATGCTGTCAGGCCGAAGGTATTCAAAGGGTCTCATGCGGCTTCGCTCCGGTCGGTGCCCGCCAGCCGACGTTGCGCGTCCTGCACGGCGGCGGTGATGCCGGCATAGGCGCCGCAGCGGCACAGATTGCCGCTCATGGCCTCGCGGATGCGCTCCGGATCGTCGCCGGTCTGCGCCTCCTGGATCAGGCCGATGGCGCTCATGATCTGACCCGGCGTGCAGTATCCGCACTGGAAGGCGTCATGCTCGATGAACGCGGCCTGCACGGGATGCGGAACCTCGCCGCGGGCCACGCCTTCAATGGTGAGGATGTCGGCACCATCGCAGCTTGCTGCCAAGGCCAGGCAGCTGTTGATGCGGCGTCCGTCCACCAGCACGGTGCAGGCGCCGCACTGGCCGCGATCGCATCCTTTCTTGGTTCCGGTCAGATGCAGCCGCTCGCGCAGCAGGTCGAGCAGGGTGACACGGGGATCATCCAGATCGACGCGCCGCGGCGCGCCATTCACGATCAGGGAAATCGACAAGCTCATGCGGCTCTCCGATGAGGGCTGTGAACTGGGCAGGGTCGTCGATATCGGCGGGCGGGCCGGGTGGAGGTTGAAGGCGCGGCCGCCCCAGGCGAAAACGCAAACGTCGGACAGCGTGAAGCGTTTTTCGCGTCACCAGCCGACATGCTCGGTTTATATGGAGGAACCCTCCGCTTATCAAGGGGCGCAGGGCCACAGAGGTGAGATGACGGATCGCAGCGGCGGCACTGAGGCAGCACCGAAAACAGGACGGAAGCCGCGCGCCGATGCGCAACGCAATCGGGAGCGGGTCCTGGAAGCGGCGCGGGACATCTTCAGCGCTGGCGGCGCCGGCGCCAGCCTGGAAGCGGTGGCGCGGCAGGCCGGGGTCGGTATCGGCACGCTGTACCGCCACTTTCCAACGCGCGAAGCGCTGTACGAGGCAGTCTACCGGCGCGAGGTGCAGCAGCTGGTGCAGCTCGCGGTGGCCTGGCGCGACGATCCTGAACCGGTAGCAGCCCTGCGCCGCTGGGTTGCGGCTTTTATCGGCTTTGTCGCAACAAAGAAGGGCATGTCGGCCGCCCTGGCCGTGGCGGCGCAGAGCTCGTCCAAGGTGTCCCTGGCCGTGATGGACCAGATCATCCAGGCCCTGGACGAGTTGCTGCGGCGCGCGGCAGCAGCCGGCGAGATCCGCGGCGATGTCGGCGCGGAACAGATGCTACGGGCCATGGTCGGGCTCTGCTACGCCCAGGATAGCCCGGACTGGCAGGACACGGTGCGGCACCTGTCGGACATCTTCATCGATGGCATGGCCAGGAGCGCCTCGCTTCCTCCCGCAAGCAAGGCGGGCTGAAGCGCTCCCTGGCGGGCGAAGCGGTCGGTCAATGGCCCCGCCCCAGGCGTCTTCGGAAGGCCATGGCCTCAGCTTTCCGGCGGCGGCACCTTGCCAGGCCGGGGATCAATGGGCACCCGCCGGTCCAGGCCAGATGCCCGCTCGAAGAGGGCGGCGGCCTGCAAGGCGATGTCGTCCCGACGCGAGGGGGCGGCGATTTGCAGACCCACGGGGCGGCCATGCTGGTCGAAGCCGCAGGGCACGGCGACCGCCGGGCAACCGGCCATGGTGAGAGCGGCGTTGATCATGGAACCGGCCATGTAGTTTTCCAGCCGCACGCCGGCGATGCTGTCGGGATTGCGCAGCATCACGTCAAAGGCGGGCGTCGCCGCGCCTGGGGTCACGAACACGTCGTAGCGCGCGAACAACGCGGCCATGCGCCGGCAGAAGGCCGCCCTTTCCCGGTCGGCCCAGGCCAGCTGGCTAGGCGTCGCCCGCAGCCCGCGCTCGGTGTTCCAGATGATGTCCGGCTTGATGAGGTCGCGATGGGTGGCCAGTTGTGCCTCGCGGTCGACCACGAAGGCCTGGCTGCGCAGCGTCAGGAAGGCCTCGCCCAGGGCAGCAAGATCGGGCGCGACCTCCTCCACAACGCAGCCCATGCGCTCGAAAGCACGAACAGCTTCCGAGCAGAGGGTGCGTGTTTCACGGTCCACCGGAAGCTGCCCGTTGAAGTCAGCGGTGAAGGCGATGCGCCTCGGCCGTTCCGCCTCGGCCATGGCCACCGCGTCGGCGTAGCTGCGGGCCGGGGCGTCATAGGTCAGCGGGTCACGCGGGCACCACCCGGCCATGCTGTCCAGGAACAGGGCAAGATCCGGCACGTTGCGGGCCATCGGACCCTGCACGGAAAGGGTGGAGAACATGTTGTTCACCGCGCCGCGCGTCACACGCCCAGGCGAAGGCCGCAGCCCCACCACGCCGCAGTAGGTGGCGGGGCGGCGCAGGCTGCCACCATGGTCGCTGCCCTGCGCCAGCCAGGCTTCGCCGGAGGCCACCGATACGGCGCCGCCTCCGGTGCTGCCGCCGCAAGTCAGCGCGGTGTTCCAGGGATTGCGCGTGCGACCGAACACCTCGTTGAAGGTGGAACCGCCAGCGCCGAATTCCGGAGTGTTGGACTTGCCGATGACGATGCCGCCATGCGCCTCGATCCGCTCCACCAGGGGGTGCGAACGTTGCGGAACATGGTCGCGGAAGATCGGCGAGCCGTAAGTGGTGCGCACCCCCGCCACATCGGTCAGGTCCTTGATGGTAACCGGCAAGCCGCCGAGCCAGCCGGGCTGGGCTTCCGCTTCGCGCCCTTCGCCACGCATCAGCCGCCGCGCGTGGTCGCGCGCGCGGTCGAGGCAGAGGGTAGGCAAGGCATTCACCGCCGGCTCCACTGCGGCGATCCGTGCCTCGGCAGCATCGATCAGATCGAGCGGCGAGATCTCCCGCCGCTGCAACAGAGCGATGGCCTCGCCAGCCGTCAAGCGGATCAGATCGTCAGTCATGGGCCGCCTCGTGCTTCGGTGCCCCTGCCCGCCCGGCGCGGAGCATCAGGAATCCGCCGTGATGCCCGCCTTGCGGATCACCGCGCCCCAGCGATCGATCTCGGCGGCAAGGAAGCGGCCGCATTCCTCAGGGGTGGAAGCCACCACATCCGCTCCCTGCTCCTCGACCTTGCTGCGCACGGCAGGCTCGGACAGCACCTGCGCCAGTGCCGCATGCATGCGCGCGGTGATGGGCGCAGGAGTGCCTGCCCGGCCCAGCATGGCCCACCAGGTCAGCGCCTCGAAATCGCCGAACCCTTGCTGGGCAAAAGCTGGGGTGCCCGGCACATGGCGGCTTTCGCCGCGCGTGGTGACGCCGAGCGGACGCAGCAGGCCGGATTTCAGGTGCTGCGCCACGGCGGGAAGGTTGGTCATGAACAGGGGCACGTGGCCGGCCACCGCGTCCTGCGTCGCGGGACCGGCACCCCTGTAGGGTACATGCACCATGCGGAAGCCACCCTGCTGCTGCAGCAGCGTGGTCGAGACATGGGCGAGCCCGCCGACGCCGCTGGTCGCGTAGTTGACGGTGTCCGGCGCCGCCTTGGCCGCCGCGATCACATCGGCGAAGCTGCGATAGGACGTGGTGTGGTGCGTCACCATGGCGAGCGGCCCAGTGGCGATCAGGCTGACTGGCGTAAAGGCTTCCATGGTGCGGAAGGGCAGCTTCATCACGCTCTCATTGGTGGCCTGCGTGTCGTAGACCATGATCCAGGTGTCGCCATCCGGCGCGGCGCGCGAGGCCTCGATCGCACCGATGGAACCGGAAGCCCCGCCCCGGTTGTCGATGATCACTGGCTTGCCCAGCACTTCCTGCAGGCGTGGCTGGATGATGCGCGTGACCGTGTCCACCGATCCACCGGGCGGCCAGGGCACGATCATGCGGATCGGGCGCTCCGGCCAGCCGGTCTGGGCGCGCAGCACGGTGGGGGCGAAGAGCCCGGCCGTGGCCACGGCGAACAGGCCGCGGCGGCGGATCGTGGATCTCGAATCGGTCATTGTTCTTGGATCTCCCGGCATCCTTTATTGCACGGGAGCATGCACCGGGCGCCGTCACCTGCAAACCGGCAAATCGGCGGCCCCGCCTCGCCGGGACGTGCAAGGCCGACGTCAATCCTTCCCTTGCCTCCGCTGCGCGGCTTCGGTCATGCTCTGCGGGCGGAGGGGCTGGAGACAGGCCCCGGGGAAGGTTCAAGGAGATCAGGGATGGACGCCATCCTCGAGACGCGAGGGCTGAGCAAGCAGTTCCTGGGCTTCTCCGCCGTCAGCGACGTGTCGCTGGCGGTCCGCAGGGGCAGCATCCATGGTTTGATCGGGCCGAACGGTGCCGGCAAAACCACCTGCTTCAACCTGCTGACCAAGTTTCTGCCGCCCAGCAGCGGCACCATCCGCTTCGACGGGCGCGACATCACCCGCATGAAGCCGGCCGAGGTAGCGCGGCTGGGGCTTGTCCGCTCCTTCCAGATCTCCGCCGTGTTTCCCCACCTCAGCGTGCTGGAGAATGTGCGGGTAGCGCTGCAGCGCGCGCGCGGCGGCAGCTACGACTTCTGGCGTTCCGACGCGGTGCTGCGGCGCTACGACGCGCGGGCGCGCGAATTGCTGCACGAGGTCGGGCTGGCCGGCTTCGCGGATCAGCCGGCGGTGGAACTCTCCTATGGCCGCAAGCGGGCGCTGGAGATCGCCACAACCCTGGCGCTGGAGCCCACCATGATGCTGCTGGACGAGCCCACGGCGGGCATGACGGCGGAGGATGTCGACCGCATCGTCGCCCTGGTGCGGCGGGTCGCCGCCGGACGCACGGTGCTCATGGTGGAGCACAATCTGAAGGTGGTGGAAGGCCTGTGCGACACTATCACCGTTCTGACCCGCGGCAAGGTTCTGGCGGAAGGCCCTTACGCCGAGGTATCGCGCAACCCCGAGGTGGTGGCGGCTTATCTGGGTTCCGACCCGGCGATCAGTGGCGGCGCCGCGCATGGCTGAGCCGCTGCTGAAGGTTGCTGGCCTGCAGGCCTGGTACGGCGAGAGCCACATTCTGCACGGCGTGGACATCGATGTGCGCGAGGGCGAGGTCGTCACCCTGCTCGGCCGCAATGGCGCGGGCAAGACCACGACGTTGCGCGCCATCATGGGGCTGGTCGGCCGCCGCTCCGGCAGCATCCGCTTCGGCGGCGCAGAGCTGGTGGCCACGCGCAGCGACCGCATCGCGCGCGCCGGCATCGCGCTCTGCCCGGAAGAGCGCGGCATCTTCGCCAGCCTGGACGTCACGGAGAACCTGCTGCTGCCGCCCGTGGTGCGTCCCGGCGGGCTCTCCCTGGACGAGATCTACACCCTGTTCCCCAATCTACGCGAAAGAGCGCGCTCGCCGGGCACCAGGCTTTCCGGCGGCGAGCAACAGATGCTTGCGATTGCGCGCATCCTGCGCACCGGAGCGCGGTTGCTGATGCTGGACGAGCCGACCGAAGGGCTGGCGCCGGTGATCGTGCAGCAGATCGGCCGCACCATCCGGGAGATCAAGCAGCGGGGCTTCACCATCCTGCTGGTGGAGCAGAATTTCCGCTTTGCCCAAACCGTGGCCGACCGGCACTACGTGATGGATCACGGGCGGGTGGTCGATGCCGTCGGCAACGCAGAACTCGCCGGCGCCATGGGGCGGCTGCACGAGTATCTCGGCGTTTGACGCGCAAACATTCGCGCCAGCCCCCGCGCGGGGCGCGCCGCATCTCCGGCCCCGGGAGCGACAGGGGCGAGAGGGAGCACACAGCATGATCCAAGACCGTCGCAGCCTTCTGCAATCCGGCCTGGCCTTGGCCCTGGCACCGACCCTGGCCGCGGTGCCACGCAGCGCGCGTGCCCAGGGCACGACACTCAGGATCGGTGTCCTGAACGACCAGTCAGGCGTGTACCGGGAGGTCTCCGGCCCGACCTCCACCGCCTGCGTCCGCCAGGCCATCGCCGACAGCGGCATCGCCGCGCGCGGCGTGAATGTCGAAGTGGTGCAGGCCGACCACCAGAACAAGGCCGATGTGGGCGCCACCATCGCGCGGCAGTGGATCGACCGCGACGGCGTGGACGTGATCGTCGACGTGCCCAATTCCGCCGTCGCCCTGGCGATCAATGGCATCGTGCGCGAGAAGAACAAGGTTTACCTGAACTCCACCGGCGGCACGACGGAGCTGACCGGCAAGCAGTGCAGCCCCAACACCGTGCACTGGACCTACGACACCTATATGCTGGCGAAATCCACGGGCGGCGCCATGGTGAAGACCGGGGCGGATAGCTGGTTCTTCATCACCGCCGACTACGCCTTCGGGCACGACCTGGAACGCAACACCTCGGCCTTCGTGCAAGCCGCGGGCGGCAAGGTTCTCGGCGCCGTTCGGCATCCGCTGCAATCCACGGATTTCTCCTCCTACCTGCTGCAGGCGCAGCAGAGCCGCGCCAAGGTGATCGGCCTGGCCAATGCCGGCACCGACACCATCAACAGCGTGAAGCAGGCCGCCGAATTCGGCGTCACCCGCCGCGGCACCAAGATCGCGGTGATGCTGATGTTCATCAACGATGTGCACAGCCTCGGACTGGCGGCGGCGCAGGGATTGGTCTGCACCGAAAGCTTCTACTGGGATCTGAATGACCGCACCCGTGCCTTTACCAACCGGGTGAAGGGCAGCCTCGGCGGCAACTATCCTGCCATGTCGCATGCCGGCTGCTATGCCTCGGTGCTGCACTACCTGAAGGCGGTCGGTGACGTGGGTGGGTCCGCGGCCAAGGCCGATGGCGCGGCGACCGTGGCGCGGATGAAGGCCATGCCGACGGATGATGATTGCTTCGGCGCCGGCAACATCCGCGAGGATGGCCGCAAGCTGCACCCGGTCTATCTCTTCGAGGTCAAGACGCCCGAGGAGTCCAAGGCGGCCTGGGACTACTACAAGCCGTTGCAGACCACCTCCGCCCAGGAAGCATTCCGCCCGCTGAGCGAAGGCGGCTGTCCGCTGGTGCGCAGCTGAGAACCGGGCCGGGCCGATCCTGGCCCGGCCCCCAACGTCCACGCTGCCACAGGATGGGACCGCGGTGCTCGAGGATCTGCTTTTCCAGCTGGAACTGGGTTTGCCACAAATTGTGCTGGGGCTGGTGAACGGCGCGTTCTACGCGCTGCTCTCCCTCGGCCTCGCCGTCATCTTCGGCATGCTGAACGTCATCAACTTCGCCCATGGCGCGCAGTTCATGGTCGGCGCATTCGTGGCCTGGATGCTGCTGAACTGGACCGGCATCGGCTACTGGCCGGCGCTGATCCTGTCGCCGCTGATTGTCGGTGCGTTCGGCGTCCTGCTCGAAAAGACGATGATCAGCCGCCTCTACAAGCTCGATCACCTCTACGGGCTCCTGCTGACCTTTGGCCTGGCGCTGATCATCGAGGGGCTGTTCCGCAACCAATTTGGTTCGTCCGGCCTCCCCTACGCGCCGCCTGCGGCACTGGCCGGCCCGCCGGTGGATCTCGGCTTCATGTTCCTGCCGAAGTATCGGCTCTGGGTGGTTGCCGCGGCCGTGATCATGAGTGTCACCACCTGGATCGTCATCGAGAAGACGAGGCTCGGCGCCTACTTGCGCGCGGCCACGGAGAATGCCGCGCTGGTGCAGGCCTTTGGCGTGAACGTGCCGCGCATGGTGACACTCACCTATGGCGCGGGCGTGGCGCTGGCGGCCTTCGCGGGCGTTCTGGCGGCACCGATCTACTCGGTGAACCCGCAGATGGGATCGAACCTCATCATCACCGTCTTCGCGGTGGTCGTTATCGGCGGCATGGGATCAATCCTGGGCTCGGTGGTGACCGGCTTCGGGCTGGGGCTGGTGGAGGGACTGACCAAGGTCTTCTATCCCGAGGCTTCCTCGACGGTCATCTTCGTGATCATGGCCATTGTGCTGCTGGCGCGGCCCGCCGGCCTGTTCGGGAGGGCCTGAAGGATGGCAGACCAAGCCGCCACCGCCGCCCCCGCCGCAGAACGGGAGGCCCGGGGCCTGCCCGTGCTGTCGCAGCTCGGCTTCGGCCGTGCCCAGGGCTTTGCCTTTCTGCTGCTGCTTGCATTGCTCCTCGTCGGGCCCTTCATCCTTTATCCCGTGTTTCTGATGAAGCTGCTCTGCTTCGCGCTTTTTGCCTGCGCCTTCAACCTTTTGCTGGGTTATGTCGGGCTGCTGTCGTTTGGCCACGCCATGTTCTTCGGCATGGGGGGCTATGTGTCCGCTCATGCGGCCAAGGTCTGGGGACTGACCCCTGAACTGGCGATCCTGGCCGGTGGCGTCACTGCGATGGCGCTCGGTGTTGTGGCGGGATGGATCGCCATTCGCCGCCAAGGCATCTATTTCGCGATGATCACCTTGGCCCTGGCGCAGATGATGTTCTTCATCTGCCTGCAGGCACCCTTCACCCATGGCGAGGATGGCATCCAGGCCGTGCCGCGAGGCGCCCTGTTCGGCATGATCGACCTGGGGCCGGACCTGCGGATGTACTGGCTGGTCGCAGCGGTTTTCCTGGCCGGCTTCCTGCTCATCAACCGCGTGATCCACTCGCCCTTCGGCCAGGTCCTGAGGGCCGTTCGCGAAAATGAACCGCGTGCTGTTTCTCTCGGCTATCGCGTCGACGACTACAAGCTGGTGGCCTTCATTCTTTCCGCCACCCTGGCCGGCGTTGCAGGCGGCACAAAGGCCCTTGTCTTCGGCATCGCCACCCTCACCGATGTGCACTGGGCCATGTCGGGCGAGGTGGTGTTGATGACCCTGCTCGGCGGCATGGGCACGGTGTTCGGTCCCGTGCTGGGCGCCGCGGTGCTTGTGTCGATGCAGAACTATCTGGCGGAATTCGGAGCCTGGGTGACGGTGATCCAGGGCTGCATCTTCGTCCTCTGCGTATTGGCTTTCCGCAGCGGCGTTGCCGGCGAAATCGGCCGCTGGCTGAGGATCAGGCTCTGACGGCCGGCCCATGAGAGGCACGGTAGCAGGGGGCGCATAGCCGAACCGGGCCATCCTATCGCACGGTTCGGCACAACTCGGGGCCGGTTCATCTGTTCATGCCTGAGCACCCCTCGAACCGGAGAACCCGATCATGTTCATGCGCGTGGACAAGCTTCAGGCTGAGCTACCGGCGCCGAAGCGCGCGGACCCGAATGCCGGCGCGGCGTTGCAGGAGCTGCTTGGCGGCAAGTACG
>NZ_JBHRTN010000009.1:0-181229 GCF_042646265.1 Teichococcus globiformis | reverse complement strand
CGCTGGGCCATCTTCTGGCCTTGCACGTGACGTCCGCCGGTGCGGACGACCGCGCCGAAGTCGGGCGCTTGGCCCAGGCGGTGCAGGCTTCCACCGAGCAGAACGTCGAACTGGCCTATGTCGACCAGGGCTACACCGGAACAAGGGCGGCCGACGCCGCCAAGACGCACGGCATTGAACTGGAAGTGGTCAAGCTGTCCGAGGCAAAGCGAGGCTTCGTGCTGCTGCCAAGGCGCTGGGTAGTTGAGCGGTCCTTCGCCTGGGCAACACGTTTTCGGCGCTTGGTGAAGGACTATGAGCGCTACGCCAGCACCCTTGCCGATCTCCACCTCGTCGCCTTCGTCTGCCTCATGCTCAAACAGGCCGCTCTACTCGCCCCAGGTCCATAACAGCCTCTAGACTTAGAACGCGGGAGATCGGGGAACCAGGCTCCGCCCATACCGCAAGATTGCAGAGCACAGGTCGCATCGCGGCGACTTGCTTCATGGATGTCGTACCTTAGTACGCCGAAATCCAAGGAGGTCAGGAGCCATGACTCTTGGCCGTATCACTGCACCCTTGCCTTCAGGCTAGCCGGCAGCGGCGACACGGACCTGCAAGCCAGAAGGGCAGCGAGCCGATCACCTCTATGCCGCGCGGTCGCAGTGTGCCGGCCCTGAAATTTCAGCATAGTCAGAAAGGTTGTGTGGTCGGACCTGGTCCTGACCGTGAGCTGAAGGTGCTCTTCCCTGACAGATCATGGCACCAGCAGTGGCACGGGTACAGAAACCCTTTACCCCACTCCAACCAAGCTGGCGCAGGCTGGGGTCGTCGACCTTCACAGGGCCACACCTCGGGCGGGGAGGCCGCACGTTCACCACGGCAATCTCCCATGGACGGCGTGATCTCAAAGCGGTTCCTGCCCGACAACGAGCGAAAGATGGGCTTTCAGTTTTGGCCACGAAAGCTTCAGAGGAGCAATCCCTTGGCGTAAGCGCAACTGGCCATCGTCGCCGAACGCCCCCTCCATGGCGGCATAGATCAACCGGATCTAGACCTTGTGTCGAATCTCCAGGATCCTAAGGCATCCTGCTTCGAGAGCGTCACCAATGAGGCCCTTGGCCTCCCAGGATCGGGTGACGATCCCGGGAGCGCACGGTGACCTCGCCAAATGGCCGCCACCCGCTGTTGTTGTATTGCCTTCGCGAAGTCAGGCCTCGCGGCACAATCTTTGTAGCTCCATTTTCTGCAGGGACATAACGCTGACCGGATCGATGGCCTTCAAGGCATCAATCACCTTCTCCAGCCACCTCTTCCGCCGCGCCGGCCATCATCTATCCAAAGGGCTTGTCTAATCCTCGTGCGATTAGGGTTAGGTGCCTTGATGATCGTTGCTGAATGATCCGTGGCGATCACATAGCGCTTTTTGATTATGTCCTTGTATCGATTTCCCTCGACGCTCACCTTGAACACGTGCGTCCAATCGTGACGGCTTTACGCAACGGGAGATCGGAGTGGATGATCGCGAAAGAAGCGGAGCATTTCACGGGATGCGTCGGGACCTTTCGGGTCGGTGTATGACCCGTCTTGACTGCCTCCGGCCCATGCATGGCCACCACCATGAACCACCCATTGTTCCAGCACCGTCTCCCCATCCTGCCCACTGTGAAGTGTACGGCTGTAGGCGCGACCTCCCGCGACCTCTCCGTGCTCCACTGTCATCCGAAGATTCCCCGCCCTAGCCGCAGCCCTTGCCACGACCTGGTCACCATTGACCGGATGCACCGTTCTGTCGCGATCCGCATGGAAGACGATGGTCGAGACGACCCGCCTCCGCTGTGCCTCCGCCACGGTTCCAGCATTGTGCCCGGCGGACGCCACGCCATCGCCACGCATGGCGGCGAAGGCCGATGGCATGTCTCGTGCGATCCCGCAGGCGAGGCCGGAGTGGACGCCCACTGCGGCAAAGAGGTCAGGATAGACCTCGCCCATGATGGCGGCCGCGGCACCGCCAGCTGACAGACCAGCGACATAGACACGCGCTGGATCGACCGCATGATCGCGCATGATCTGGCGGGTGATGCCGGCGATAAGCGCAGGCTCCCCGCGGTCGCGCTCCTGATCACCAGGGCTGAACCAGTTCCAACACTTCTGCACATTGGCTGAAGCTGATTGCGCAGGGTATCCCACGAGAAAACCCTGCTCCTCGGCCAGCGTGTTCATCCGGGTTCCCGCGGCGAAGTCGTCCGGAGACTGCGTGCAACCATGCAGCATGATGACCAGAGGAACAGGCTTACCCTGGTAAGAGCCCGGAATGTAGAGCTTGTAGTCGCGTGTGCCGGCACTACAGGAGAAACTCCTCATTGTGAATGAGGCGCCGTCTGGCAAAGGGACAGCCGTATGCATGGAAGGATTGCCGGCGCCGCTCCGACGTCCGAGATCGCTCAGATCCGGTTTCAGCCGGTTAAGCAAGTTGCGCAGAACGGGAGGCGTTGACGGTCCGCGATCGGGCACTGATAATGTAGGGCGCAGCCCAGCGCCGATCTTCCGCCACTGGTCCGTTGACAAGGGGGGGACTGCCTCCGCCACAGTGCCCGTCTCGGTATCCACGTCGAATGTTCGTAGGTTTCGGCCATCAGTAGGCACGCTCGGGGCGGCGTACGGAATATTGCTGGCAGCGCCTGCGACTTCGTTCCGGGCTTGGCCCTGCAAGAGTCTCAATGCTTCGGCCAGACGGCCTTGTTGCGTCAGGCGCGTGGCCTCCAGGACGTGGGCAGGCACGGCGACCGGAACGGTCTTCATAAGATCGACTTTCAGAAACAGATCGCCATGCCGACTTCTCGCGTCGAGAAACCGGTGGTCCTGCCGAGGTTAAGACGAGACGTAAGGGATAGCAGCGGTAGTGACCGCTTGGATGGTCAGGCCATCCGGTCGGCAAGGGCAGCTTTTACGGCGGGGCTCGCCTGAAGGGCGCCAAGCACCGAGATGGATGCGATCGTCGACCGGGCAAGTTCAGGGGTCACGTTTCCTCCGATGCTCACCAGCCCGAGCACTCGAATGTTGAGCATCTGCCCGGAAGCACGAGCTGCTTCGAGATCCTCACGCCCGAAGTGACGAAGGCCAAGGTCAAGGCTGCGACGTGCCACGGACTGCTTCGCTACCTCCGCATGCCGCTCGATCTGGTTGCGGATTGCGGTGCGAATCAGGTCAGTGCGGTTGGCATAGAACCCATCCTGCACCAACAGGTCGATATGCCCGAGATCGACGTAGCCGAGGTTGATGGTGATCTTCTCAGTCTCGCTCGCGGGCTTGGGCCGTAGCTCATGCACGTTGCCAACCATTCTTCACCATCCCTGTACCATCCATGTGGATGGTAGATTGCTCTTCAGCGAGAGAATTACAAGGGGATATTCGGCGGGGTAGACGATCGGTCCAGCCGGACCAGAGAGGAATGCGTCAGGCCCAGCCTCAAACAGCATGAAGAGAAGAAGCGAGGGATTGGCATTGCTGCTCAGTATCCTGAAGAAATCCAGTACTATACCCGGCCTGCCAGAAACGCTCGTTCTATGAAGTAAATGCTCAGGACTGAGATCGGCGATGCCGTTAGATTCGGTCAAGCTGGCTTGGCTTGCCGCAGCCCCTTGCCCGTCAGGGTCCGCTTGATGGCAGTCGCCGGTCCAGCCCTCTTCAGCACGATTGCGGTTGCTCAACCGGAAAGTCAGAAAGGCTCCTGGCCGTGGATCATGGCCGTACCGGAATGATGCCAGTGTCCAGAAACTGGCATCATCAGCACCATCAAGATTTCAAAGACTACCTCATCCATCCCAGTGGAACGGTGACGATCTGAGGCACAAGCACGAGCAGAAACAAGACGGCAAGTTGTGCAAGCAGAAACGGCATCACACCGCGCATCACAGGCCCCATCTCGACCCGGGCCACCGCGCAGACTACATTCAGAACGGATCCAACGGGTGGTGTAAGAAGCCCGATGGCGTTGTTCATGATGAACAACACGCCGAAATAGACCGGATCAATCCCAGCCGCCCGCACCGACGGCATAAGCACGGGCGTCAGGATCAAAATGGTTGGAACGAAGTCGAGGGCCGTTCCAACAACAACAACGAGGATCATGATCGCCAGCATCATGAGGCGCGGATCGCCGCTGAACGGCTCCAGCAATCCTTGCACCTCGGACGGAATGTCCGCGATGGTGATCATGTAGCCGGAAAGGGACGCGGCCGCGACCAGGAACATGACTGCGGCCGATGTGCGGACCGCTGAGACAAGTACATTTGGCAAATCTCGCCAATGCAATTCGCGGTAGATCACCAGCCCGACAAACAATGCATAGACAGCTGCGACAACGGCAGCCTCGGTCGGAGTGAACAATCCGAAGCGTAATCCACCGATAATGATCAGCGGCAGAGCAAGTGCCAATAGTGCATCACGAAAGGCCCTGCTTCGCTCATGCCAGGATGCCCTGGGTAGCAGGGCTGCCGTTTCGTGCCGGGCACAGAACCACCAAGCTATCGCCAAAGCTATTCCCATCAGGATGCCAGGGACAATGCCAGCCAGGAACAGCGCAGTGATTGACACGTTCCCGGCCACACCGAAGACGATGTAACCGATGGAAGGCGGAATGACGGGCGCGATGATCCCCCCTGCCGCCATCAATCCCGAGGCGCGCGGCACATTGTAGCCCGCGCTGCGCATCATGGGGATCAGCACGGCCGCGAGTGCCGCTGTATCAGCCACCGCAGACCCGGAGACCGATGCCAGAAAGATCGCCGCGACAACGGCAACGTATCCTAGCCCGCCGCGCACATGTCCCAACAGTGAAGTGCCGAGCCCGACCAGTCGGCGAGAAAGCCCGCCAGCCGTCATTGCCTCGCCCGCCAGGATGAAGAAGGGTACTGCAAGCAGGGCAAAGTTGTCGGCGCCGTTCACCATCTGCAGCGCCAGCGCTTGTGGATCAAAGGCATCGAGATGCAGCATCAGCGCGACGGAGGACAAGATGAGCGCGAAGGCGATTGGCATGCCGAGCGCCATGGCACCAAGCAGCACGGCGGAGAACAGGAGCAACGTCATGCACCAGGCTCCACAAGATCGTCTTCCTTAGAAGGCGTCGGCTCAATCCCGCGCAGCGCGAGGAGGACGTCAGTCAGCGCCAGCATCGATAACCCAATGCCGGCGACTACGGCCGCGGCATAAGCCCAGCCGAGCGGCAAGCCGGAGACCGGCGAGGCGTTATCCATGTTGGTCACCGCCTGGGGCCAGGCACCCCAAAGAAAGATGCCGCAGACGATCAGCGTCAGGCCGTCCGACACCACACGGCACACCAGACGTCCCCGATACGGAAGCATCCGCACCAGCGTGTCAAATCCTAGATGCCCGCCGCGCCGCAGCACAACCACGGCACCGAGGAAGGTCAGCCACAAGAACAAGAGACGCGACAACTCCTCACTCACGACAATACCGCTATCGAATAAGTAGCGGAGCACCACATTGCTGAAGACGAGCAGCACCATCGTGGCAAGTGCCAGAGCCAGCAGCATCTCGATCGCGGCAAAAGCATGATCGACTGCTGACCTCATACCGACAGTCCTTCAATGGCGTAGACGCGCGCGGGTGCGCCATCGGCATTCGGGATCTTCAGCGGTGCTGCAGAAAGCAGGCAGCGAGGCTCGCGCAGATCGTCGGTATTAACTAGGTACTCGATCAGTGTGATGTCATGACGCAGCAGGACGTCATGGGTGACATGCTGCTCGAACGGCACCTGGATGTTGTCGAGCAACAGGCGGATCGGATAGTCCTGCGGAAAGTCGAAGGCCACAGCGCTAGGTTTGCGTTCTGCGAGCCACTCAGCTGCTGCACGGTTGAGCCAAGGCGCATCGCGCCAAAACTCCGGAGTGTTGCTGTTGCGCAACGCCGACCATCCAGCAGCCAGCAGGATTATTTCACCCGGCGCACCACCTGGATCCGCCGCGGAAAGACGGTCTGGCCCGATTTCCTCCTCTGGCGAGATGCCGGCCAGCCGCAACACGCGGCAAGGTCCGACTACACGCTCCAACGAAGTCTGCTCGATGGTAGGTGCGTCTGCGAGGATATGCGCGCGAGCATCGACATGCGTGAAACCGTGGCAAGTCGCGTCCAGCCGCGTAACACGGAACTGATCGCCGGCCGCGATATCGCCGGCAACGGTCACCTGGGTACGCCAGCGGAAATGCGGCGCAATCGGCATGGAAAGGTCAATGATACGCATGTTGGAGCCTCAAGCCGCTGCATCGGTGATGGCGTCGGGCAAATCGCTGCCAAAGCGATCGACAAAATCCTTACGCACCGGCGAGCTGACAATGGCCGCCATGCCATCACGGTCAGGGCTCTCTACCACGGCCATACCACGTTGCTTCAACTCCGCCAGCGCCTCGGCATCGGCAGCCTCGTTCATCGCGCGTTGCTGTGGCGTTATGGCCTGAGCAACAGCCATGACCGCTTCCTGGTGCGCCGGAGTCAGTGCTTCGAACCGCCGTTTGCTCATCGCCATGATGCCGGCGGTGTAGGCGTGCCGCGTCAGACTAAGATGCTTCTGAACCTCCCAGAAGCGAGCATTGCGGATCAGCGTCGTCGGGTTCTCCTGCCCATCTACCGCGCGGGTCTCGAGAGCCGTGAAGAGTTCGGTAAATGGCAACGGAGCCGGGTTCGCTCCCAACAGCTGAAAGGTCTTGATGTGAGCAGGGTTCGGCGTGGTTCGGATCTTCAGGCCCCGTAGGTCTGCCGCCCCATGCACCGCACGACGCGAGTTCGTGACGTTTCGGAAGCCAATATCCCAGAAGCCGAGCACGTGCAGGCCATGAGGCTCAAGCTCGCTGCGGAGTTGCTTGCCAATGTTGCCATCCAGCACGGCGGTAACATGTTGCCGGTCCCGAAACAGGAATGGCAGGTCGAGTGCATTCAGTCTGGGCGCCATGCCAGTGAAGAACGGGTTTCCGGTCAATGCAATGTCGAGTGCACCGCTGCGAGCAGAGGCGATGATGGTTTGGTCGCTGCCCAACGCGCCATTACCAAAGATCTGGACTGTCAACGCTCCGTTGGTGCGCTCCCTCACCTGTTCGGCAAACAGGCGAGCCGCTTTCTCCCAACTGTCGCTTTCTGGGTGGGGATGGGCAAAGCGGAGGCGCGTCGTCTGGGCACCCAGCGGCTGGGCAAGGAAGGGCATGGCCAGCGCAGCGCCGAGCATGGCTCGCCGGTTGGTATCCGTCATGATGAGGTATCTCCTGGTCCGTTTCATCGGCCGCCGGCGTCTCCAGGCCAGCTTGACCGATTCCGTGACTATCTGCCTTTCGGCCCAGAAATGAAGGGTCAGCAGGCAATTTCACGGTGTTGAGTGATGATTGTGGTGACGCCGGGGGCAAGGCCAACCGCTTTCTTGCAACTTGGTATGAGCCTATCCGGTGCAGCTTGGTGGAGATGTATTGCCGAATGTTCACGTTGTACGGCACTGGATGAACGATGTCCGGATGAGCATCGCAGCCTACGCTGCCGCTGAGGACGCTAGTGCCAGGCAGAACGAAGAGGTGCTTAGGCCGCGGCAAGAACGGTCATGAGGTCTCTGCCGAACCATAACCCCGCTGAACGTCTCCGACGAAATTCTGTAGCAAGATCTTTGAAAGCGAGGCGAATGCCTGAGGTGGCTCTGCCTCGTGCCACGGATTAGGCCGGGGGTTTGTTAGGATGTCGTTGCGGGTGCCGGCATGGCGTCCTTTGCGTCTGGCCGCGCAGTCGACCCGCAGCAGGGACCAGATCCACGGATCGTGGAATGCCAAGAGGGCGGCAGCGCCTTCCAGACGTGGCAGGCTTCCTACACGCCTTCGTAACAACCCAGAGATGTATGCGCGGTTTCCACCCAAGGCTAAGACCACTGCAGTTCAAAGCAGTCTGCAAGGCTAAAGCTGTCTGTTGGGCTTTGAGCGCTCCTCTTCCGCCTCCTGCATCAGTTTCGCCAACGCCTCTCCCGACAGCGGTTTGGGTGCTGCCTAGCATCGCATGCTGCGGCACCCTGGCCGCATGGATCGTGCCCTGGCGGTGATTGCGGGCGAGGCCAAGGAGGCCGATTGCTTATCTGTCTGATGCTCCGGAACAGTCCTTCCGATGCGCCTTCCACCGGTCGCGGAGTGCCACCACCACGGTGAGCATCATGAATCCTACGGCGGCGCCAAAAACCCAACGCGGTGCCCCATGGTCCAGGATCCAGCCAAACAGAAGCGGCCCCAAGGCTCCGCCGATGTTGAAGCCGGTGGAAACGATCCCGAAGGTCCGCCCCGCCCCACCGGGTGGAGACGCTGCCTGCACCATCATGTCCCTCGATGGAGCAATAACGCCGGACAGGAACCCCGCCGCACCCAGGACGAGAACCAGCGTTATCGCCCCAAGATCCGCAACGGCGACGAGCAGGGTGAGCAGCGCCGTCAAGGCAAAGGCAGTGGCGGCAACGTCGCCATGCCGCCGAGTCCGGTCCGCCAGCAAGCCCCCAGCCAGAACTCCGATGGCGCTGAGCATCAGAAACGCTGTCAGTGCCGCATTGGCTTCCGTGAGGCTAATCCCATAGCCGCTGACCAGGGCGGCGACCGAAAAGTTCTGGATGGCGCCGTTCGAGAAGCTGAGCAGGGTGAAGAACACGGTCAGGGAGATGATGGCAGGCGTGAAGACCGAGCGGCGCGAGATGCCTCCGCCGCCGGTCGTTGATCTGTGGAGACCGGCTTGGTCCGGGATCGTTGGGACGACGCGCATGGGCAGGATGAGGCCGACCAGCAGGATCCCGGCGAGCCCTACCGCGCCCAATGCCAAGCCGGGTCCGGCCAGGAGGGCCAGGCCGATCAGCAAGGCTGGCGCGATGGCCGTGCCCAGATAGCCGGCGAAGGTATGCAGGGAGAACGCCCGACCCAACCTTGCCTTGGGAATCCCAGCCGAGAGGAGAGCGTAATCCGCCGGATGAAAGACGGCATTGGCGAGGCCTGCGAGTGCCGAGCCGACAAGAAGCCAGGCATAGGTTCCAACCAATCCGATGGATGCGAAGGCGAGACCGCCGAGGCCCAGCCCCGCGGCAAGCACACGCTGCGGCCCGAGCCGATCCACCAGGAAGCCGATGGGTGCCTGCGCCACTGCCGAGACGACGTTGAAGATCGTCAAGGCCAAGCCAAGCTCAACGAACCCAACCTGCAGCTTGTCGCGAAGGAAGGGGAAGAGCGGCGGGAGCGCCAGAATGTAGACATGGCTGACGAGATGAGCCAGCGACACAAGCGCCAAGAGTCGCGTTGCCCCTGCAGGGTGTCCGTGTTCTGGATCCAGGTCTTCAGCCACTGATCCCGCATGGATCTGACGCGATGACAATGGCCTGTCCTCCTTTCCGGCACCCATCCCCAAGCTTCCGGACGGATGCGACGGCGATACGTCCCATGGTGTGTAGGCTGGCGCAAACTCGTTGGCGACCTGGTCGGAAGCCGCCGATCCGAGCGATCTATCGCTCTCGGCGTTGATCGGCGATAGATCGGATATGAAGTGGGATGATGTGCTTGCTATCGGCTTGAGGCTGCCCGGCATGGAGGCTTCGACCTCGTATGGCACGCCCGCCTTGAAAGTCAGAGGCAGGCTGGTGACACGACTGCGTGCCGAGGATGACAGCCTTGTTCTCCTTGGCGTTGTCCAGGAAGAGCGCGAGATGCTGATCGGGATGGATCCTGCGATCTTTCACACGACGCCCCACTACCAAGGGTATCAGGCTGTTCTGGCCCGACTGGCACCGCTGGAAGCTGAGCAACTCAGGCCGTTCCTGGTGCGCCGCTGGCAAGCTCTGGCGCCGAAGCGAGTGGTCGCCAGCTTCATGGCCAGTCAGGGCCGCCGCGCGAACTGAAGGATCTTGGCTACCGTCGCCGCAGGGCTTGCCGGTCACCTTGGCAAAGTTGCGGCCCCACACGGACCCTTGCGAGGTATGTGAAGCGGGATGAAGAGGGTCCAGCCGTAGACAGTACGGCACCAAAGCTCATCCGGTCCTGCCCTCCCCCATGCCGCTGGTCGAGACAAGGGCGCCCGCAGCAGCCGCCAAGGGTTTGTGCCTCGACCTCTCGTACGCTCCGGGCGATCTTCGGCCCGGTACCCGCGACATCTGGTCAAGCCGGCACCATCGCTATCCGGAGGAGCCCTCCTCCCTGCTTGTCGCCTCGTACTTCCAGCCTCCAGTCTCAGAAACACCTTCTTCTCTGACAAGGAGGCCAGCCTCCCGCCAAGCTGTCAGATCGCCAGCGGCGCCAGCCCGACTCTTCCTCCATGCGCTGCCGACCAGCTCACCGGGTCTGCCAAAAAGCCCTCCAACACTGCCCGGCTGTCCGCCGACAATGCGGGGTGTTGCAGCGCCAGCACGTCTCGCCAGCTCGCCAGCGCGACCAGCTCCAGTTCCAGCTCCCTCATCCGCTCCGCACCACCGGGAAAGGTGCCGTGATGGAAGAGGCAGAGGGTATGGGTGAGGCTCGCCCCTGCAGAACGCAGGCCCCTGGCAAAGGCGGCCTTGCTGCTGCCATCGGTCATCAGGTCGTCGATCAGCAGCACGCGCCTTCCTTCGACCGAACCGCCTTCGACCTGAGCGTTGCGGCCAATCCCTAGAGGGCGCTTGCGCACATAGCGCAGCGGCAGATCCAGTTCCTCGGCCAGCCAAGCGGCCCATGGAATCCCACCGGTATCCGCACCGGCCAGAGCCTCGGGTGGCTGGGGCAGGCGTGTGCGGATGGCATCGGCAGCCAGGGCGACGACGGCCCGGCGCAGACTCGGCTCGCCAATCAGCAGGCGAACATCCACATAAGCCGGGCTGGCCCAGCCGGCGGCAAGAACAAAGGGCTGGTCGCCAGCCAGCTGAACCGCACCCCCCTCCAGCAACAGGCGGGCCATGGCGTCACCGCTCAAGGGGCTGTTCATGCCGCGATCTCCCGCAGGGTACGGGCCAGCAGGTCGGCGCCAACCATGAAGTCGTCCATCTCCATCGCCTCGCGGGGATTATGGGAGCCATGCTGGTTCCGCACAAAAATCATCGCGCTCGGCACTCCCGCGCCGGCGAAAACAGCCGCGTCATGCCCTGCGCCGCTGGGTACCGGCTCGTCCGGTTGACCCATGGCCCGCAGGCCGGCACGCAGCCGCCCGATCAAGCCTTCATCCATACGCGCCGGCGCCGTGTCCAGGCGGCGATCAAAGCGGAACCGTACGCCGCGCTCCTCCTCGATGCCCGCACATTCGGAAAGAAGGAGATCGTAGAACGCTTCCAGCACCTCCGGGCTCTGGCTTCGTGCCTCCACGGAAAAGCGCAGGCGGCCGGGAATGCGGGCCAGGGCATGCTCGGCCGGGTCCGTGCCAACCATGCCGCTTGTCACCACCAGGTCCCGACCGCGCTCCAGCAGAGTGCGCCAGTGGCGGTCCAGCCGCGTGATAAGCTCGGCAGTCGCGAAGACGCTGTCGCGGCGCAGCCAACGAGGAACGGCGCCGGAATGTCCCGCCTCCCCTACGCACTCCACCGCACGGTGGCGAATGTTGCCCCGGATGCCGGTGACAACGGCCACCGGTAGGTTGCGCGCAACAAGAACCGGCCCTTGCTCAATGTGAAGCTCCAACCAACAGGCGAGGGTCGCCGGATCCAGCAGCGGCTCTCCCCGCGCCACGCGTTCGGTCGCGACGCCGGCATCCTGCATGTGTGCCAGCAACGGACGCCCTGTGATGACGTGCGGCATAGCCAGATCGTCCGGCGAGAGACCGCCGAAGAGGGCCGCCGAGCCCATGTAAGCGCGACCGAACCAAGCGCTTTCCTCGCCACGGAGGGCCAGGAGGCGGATCGTGCGGGTGGGCCGAAAGCCTTCCGATCGGAACCGCGCCAGCGCCATCAGGCCGGCGACAACCCCTGCAGCGCCGTCATAGTTGCCGCCCTGAGGAACCGAGTCGAGATGCGAGCCGCAGGCAGCGACCGGAAGGGACGGGTCGTTGCCCGGGAAGGTGACTACGAGGTTCGCCCCCGCATCCCGCGCCGTGTCCAGACCGAGTGCACGGGCCTCCGCTTCAACGATGTCCAGCGCCCGAGACTCACCAGGGCCATAGCTTTCCCGGCTAATGCCGGTACCGTCAAAGCCGTCGTCGCGCAAGCGATGGAAAAGGCGCTCCGCCAGGCCGCAATGCGGCCCTGGATCGAGGGTCTTGTTCACGGCACAGCTCTTGTTCATCCGAGATCCGCTTCGGCTCTTTCCTTGCTCGACAGCGTTGGCCAACCGACCAGCCGCAAAGCTGTCTCCGCAATCCATTCGGCATCAGAGCTTAGGCGAAGCCACTCGCGAGAGAAGAGATCTTTGTGCAGGATGATGTCGAAATGGCAACGCCTATCAGGTTCCACATCCATGCCCCGGCTGTTCCGTACTTCGACGCCGTTCTTCGTGCCGGTTCAATCCGGGAAGCCGCACGACGGCTTAGCGTCGCCTCCTCCGCCGTGAACCGGCAAGTCCTGACGTTGGAGGCGGAGCTCAGCGCGAACTTGTTCGAGCGTCTGCCCGCGGGGTTGAGGCTGACAGCGGCAGGCGGGGTTCTGGCGGAGCATGCCGACACAGTGTTGCGGGACACGGAACGAACACAAAACGCATCGTAAGCGCGTGACGATAAGCACCACGATCCAGAACAGCGCCGTCATTCCGGAGGCGCTTCTGGCCGGCGACGCCCATCTTGGCCTCGCCCTCGAGGTGCGGCGGAGGCAGGGATTGCAGCGGCTGGCCTGTATGGACGCTGCACCTCGGGGCAGTGATGCTTCTGGATCATGATCTGGCAAGACACGCTACGATCATGGTGGCGGACTGCGCTGGCTCGCCGCTGATTCCGCCACGTGCCAACTTCGCGAACCGCCTTCAAATCGACGAGCTACCGGGCGTTGGAGGCGGTCTACGGCATGAAGCCGGGTCCATGGAGCTGATGAAGGTCATAGCACTGCGCGGCCTTGGCCTTGCCTTCATAACGCGGGTAGGAGTGGAAGCTGAATTGAAAGAGAGCGGCTTGTGCATGTGCCTCTACGCCAAGGCCATGGGTTGGTTCGAAGCGGGCTAGGCCTGCCTGCGCGCGCCGGACGGCGCCGCCTGCGGCGGCTGCCGCCTTCGCCCGGCAACTTCATTGCCAAGAGACCGCTACACGTCGGATCAAGGGTCAGCAGTGATCTTGGCCTTCTGAGATCGCACAGGACCAGACTGGCTGACAAGACGCTGAAAACCCGCCGGGAGGAACGGGTGCCGGGATCACGCGGGACACCATTGCTGGACGAGAATCATCGCTGGCACTCCCGGAAGATGTGCGCCGCTCACGCGCCCTGTTGAGCGGTCCCTAGTCTGTTCCGTGAGCCAGTTGCAGAGCGCGTATGCGGAAGAAGGGGAGGCGTATCGCTCCCCCTTCGCACAGGCTCAGGCTGCCTGCTTGTTGACGTGACTCTCTGCGATGCCGGTTAGCTTCGCATCTGTGGCTTTCTCTTCCTCCAGGGTCTCCTGCAGGACACTTGCGCAGTCCTGGCGGCCAAGCTGCCTGGCCAGCGCCACAAGGGTTCCGTAGCGCGTCATCTCGTAATGCTCAACGGCCTGAGCGGATGCCAGCATGGCGGCGTCGAGCACCTGCGGGTCGTCGCAATCACCGATGACTTCCTTGGCCTCGGCCAGGATACCATCCATGGCGGCGCAGGTGACACCCTTCACCGGCTGGCCATGCATTTTGAACACCTTCTCTAGCCGTTGTACCTGGTTCTTTGTCTCGGCCAGATGCTGCTCGAAAGCACTCTTGAGTTGAGGATCGGACGCCTTCTCGATCATGGTAGGCAGATTCTTCGTGATCTGCTGCTCGGCATAGTAGATATCCTGCAGCGTGTGAACGAACAGATCGTCCAGCGTTTTGATCGGTTTGGAAAACAGGCCCATGTTTCGCTTCCTCTGTCGCGGAATGGCGTGCTGACCCGTGGCTTCGCTGACCGGGAACAAACATGCGATGCAGCGTAGGACTGCGCAAGCGCCACTGGCTTATGAACGACCGGGCCTTCCTGTCGTTGCCGCCGCTCGTCAGAGGAACGGTTTCGCGGATTGTGAAGCCTGCGTCTCAAGCGACTTCAAGGAGCGTCTCGTCCTCCGTTGCCAGTGCACACCAATGCTGCAAGAGGATGAAGTCCGCAGAAAGCAGAGCAACGCACTCCGTGCCGATTGCCGGATGCACGCGCCACGAACCAGCAGTCAGGCCATGAACCACCGGTGCGGCAACTGTGCCATTTTCTGGAGCTCGCGATGCCGATCGGCATTCCGTACAGGCTGTGGATCATCATGAGATTGGCGGCGTTCAGCACTCTTCTGCGACTCAGGAATCCCCGAACACCGATTCATCTTGGTGCCAGAGATGATCGGGCGTCTCAACATGGCCTCGCCGGATGGCTGGTCACTATTCGACAGTGCTTCCCATCAATCCTGCCGCTCCTCCCTGGGCCATGACCTGCATCTCCGTGTCGGAGATCAGCAGCCCTGGCATGGCCATTAAGCGATTGTGCAGATCACCCTCTTCGCCGAGGTGACACGTATGCCACAGAGCTGGTGCCTGCCCTGGCACTGCGTGGCTTCAGATCCCGTCAAGATAGCTAGTGGCCGTTGTTCATTAAGAGGCATTAGGTTCGGCCGCCTTGAGGCTCGGTATCACGCCCTTCCAAAGACCCTACGGTACTGGCCGCACGGCACGGTTAAGCCCTGACGTCGGTCCGGCTTCATGGCTGAAGCAGCATCATTCACGGATACGGTTGGAGCTTGCTGAAGGTCCTCACACGGCTCGATGAACATCCCCCCAACGGAAATTGTTAACTTTAAGCTCATGCCTGCCCTGCAGATGGCTGCGAAAGGACCTTCCCGGACTTAACTCAATCTTAAACTTTATCACTCACTTTTGAGTGATCGGCCCCGGCGGGTCCTCGATCGCGAAAGTGAGCCCCATGACCGCTCTCGGCGTCTACATCGATAACAGCAAGAGCCACGTCTACAGCTTCGAGAAGTGGCTCGGCCGCGAAGTGGATTTCGTTCATGCGGTGGTCGGCTTCCAAAACTGGACCGATTATCTGAACAGCGCCAAGTGGAGCGTGAACAGCCTGTGGAAAGATCTGGGGCGTGACCTCCACTGGTCGGTGCCCATCATTTCCAAGGACGGTAATCTGTGGAACGCCGCCAAGGGTGACTACAACAAGTATTACGAGCAAGTTGCCCTGACGATCCTCAATGGAACGCCGGGCACGGACAAGATCTACATCCGGACCGGCTGGGAGGCGAATGGCACCTGGTTCTTCTGGAACGCCATCGGTAAGGAAGAAGCCTTCAAGGGCGCCTTCCGCGAGTTTGTCGAAACCTTCCGCGAAGTGTCTGACCGCTTCATCTTCGAGTGGAACGTATCACAAACCAGCGGCGGCCTCGATCCGGCGAAGATCTATCCCGGTGACGACGTGGTCGACATCATCGGCATGGACTTTTACTACAAGCCTGAATTTCACGGCTACGATGCCACCAAGGGCTTTGCCTACATCCGGGACGATGTCTACGGCCTGCAATGGCTGGAAAATTTCGCCAAGCAGCACGGCAAGCCCACCTCCTATTCCGAATGGGGTGTTCAAGGCGATTACTCGGCAGAGTTCGTGAAGCTCGCGAAGGCCTGGTTCGACAGCCACGATGTGGTTCTGCAATCTTACTGGGACTCGAATTCTGACTATCCGGGCAAATTGTCCGATAACAGCGATCCCACCACCGGCGCCGCCTACAAGAAGTTCTTCGCCGGCCCCAGCACCGTTGAACTACCCGATGGAGGCGGTGCCAAGCCTCCTGTGGTGCCGGAGCCCTCCCTTCCGACCGACAATGGTCTGGTAGCCCAGCCAAGCGGCGCCTGGGAATTTCAGTCTTGGGGTGGCAAGGCGTGGATTGGCAGCAGCAGCAATGACTGGCACCAATCCAGCGGCGGCGGAGACACCATGCGAGGTGGCAAGGGCGACGACACTTACGTGGTGTCCGCCGTCGGCGACAAGGTCATCGAAGCCGCTGGCCAGGGCGTTGACACTGTGCTGACCTGGATCGGCAATTACACCCTGCCCGAGCATGTCGAGAACCTGACGTTGACCGGGGCCGGCTGGTCAAATGGGACTGGGAACGGGTTGGCCAACATCATCATCGGGAATGACAGCCCCAACCTGCTGAACGGGAAGGGCGGCAACGACATCCTGACTGGTGGGGGCGGCAACGACACCTTTGTTATCACCAAGGGTGAAGGCAGCGACATTATCACCGATTTCAGGGCCGGCTCTGGCCTGACCGATGTCATCAAGCTTGATGGCCTGGCTTTCAAGGACTTCGCCGCGATCAAGGCGGCCGCGCGGCAATCGGGTGCGGACACGGTCATCAACCTCGGGGATGGGCAGAGCCTGACCCTGCGCGGCGTCAAGGTAGGCAGCCTTGCGTCCGACGACTTTGCCCTGGTCAATATCAAAGCTCCCATCGTCGCAGCGCCGGCGCGCCCCCCTGTCGCCGAGGAACCGACCATGCTGCCCAACGGGGCCGCACCGGCGAAGTGGTTGTACGGCACAATCAAGTCTGAAACGTTGACCGGAGGCGGCGGCCATGACGGGTTCAAGGGCAATGGTGGCGGTGACACCCTGAAGGGCGGCGTCGGCGACGATACCTATGTGATCTACTCGGCAACCGACAAGGTGATCGAGTACGCGGGCCAAGGGATCGACACGGTGCAAACCTGGCTGTCCAGCTACACCCTGCCTGATCAAGTCGAGAACCTCACGATCACCGGTGGTTCCTGGACCACGGCTTTCGGAAACGCGCTTGCCAACAGGATCACGGGCAACGGTGCACCCAATGTCTTGGACGGACGCGGCGGGAACGATGTGCTGACCGGTGGAGGCGGCAGCGACACCTTCGTGATTACGAAGGGCCTCGGCCATGACACCATCACTGACTTTGAAGGCGCCGGTCGGGCCGGCGGGGACACGCTGCTCCTGAAGGGCTTTGGCCATGGCGCCAACCTCAGTCACCAAGGCGACGAATGGTCGGTCCATGCGGCTGATGGCAGTGTTACCCGCCTCACCATCGACAACGTCACCAGCCTCGCTGCTCACGACTATGTCTGGGGGTAAGCGCCCCAGCGAGGCTCAGGGCCTACGATCATGCTCTTGCGCACTCATCGTGCTCCGGTTTCTTGATGGACGAAGGTCGCGCTATAGCCGACGCAAGGAGGATCGGGCGGATCGGGATTGCCGCCAGCTTCCAAGCCGGTGAAGAACATAGCCAGCGGAACCCATCGACCAGGGCGCTGAGTCGCTCAACCTTTCTTGGCAGCAGCTGGATCCGGCACAGGAGCCGATTTTTGGGGCGAAAACTGCTCCATGATCTGTTCAGCCTGTGCAAGCCATTCGGCGATGCTTTCCGGGCTTAGATCCTTAGGCGACAGCGACGCACACTGGGTCAGGAGCATTCTTTCCTCCACTACAATCCCAGGTAGTATTCTGGCGCAAGCCCAACTTATTGGAAATCACCCTTCCGTTACTACGCTGCAGGCCTCGCTCTCTGCAGGTGACGCATGCGCGGCAGGGTGAAGATAGTAATATATTGTTTCTACTTATCGGTTTTTGTTATTTGGTTCCTTATGGCACGGACCATGTTGCTGGAAACGTCCCTCAGAAAGATCAGGGGCTGCCTTAAGCCGGAAAGCCAGAATTGTTTGTGCGGGGTCTGGTTGCGGAGGCGCTCAGCTTGGCCAAGCTGCGGCTCACCTGATCAGTTTGCCCCACAATCTGGAGCAGAACCCTGATGCACTGATCCGTGTACGGCACATGCGATTGGTCAGGTCGCGCAAGACGATTTTTGCATAAGCGCCGTTATCATGGCATGCTCAAGCAGGAGGCCGTGCTGAACCTCGACAACCTCGCCGAAGTAACGGGCGAATTCGGCCGCCTGTGCAGCACCGCTCAATCCCTATCGGTAAGCCACAGCACCAACAGTGCGGCCGCTTTGATGCGCCATGCCTTGCACGCCATGGAGCAGGCCCGCCGACTTGCAGATGTCAAATCCAGGCTGTCGGACGAACAACACCGGCCCACCCGCTGGAGCGTCTAGCCCCGAAAAAGCAGCTCAGCGGCCTCAGTCGTGACGAGATACATGTAAGAACCTCGCCTGCCTGCGAGCCAAGCTAGACACGAAGCAAGCAGGTGACATCCTGAGCTTCTTACCGCTTCAACAATCCGACCACCTCAAGACCATCAGCGCTTGAACCATCCAGTCGGAGCAGGAGCCGTCGGCCCTACCCTAGGGGCCGACGGCTGGCGTCGTTAACAACGTCTTCACCGGGGCGGTGGCCCGGAAGCTCTAAGCAAGGAGCTGTCTCCACGGCCACAGGAAAAGCAGTTCTTACAGCCGGAACCGTGCCGCCTGCTGATCGTAGTCAGCGTAGCCCAATAAAGTGGTGAGTTCAGACGGCGGCAGTGCCGCTTGCGCTTGAGCTTCTCCTGCCACCAAGGCGGCAAGACCCGCCTTGATCCCCGCCGCTACCGGAGACAGCAGCCCGGTCGGATAGGCACCGATCTTCAGTCCGAGTTCCGCCGCCCGTTGCTGAGACGGTGTTTCGCGGGGAGCGCCAGGCGATAGAACCGCGAAAGTCGGCCGGCCGGCCGCTGCGGCGACAGAGCGCCGCACCTCCTCTTCGTCGGCCGGTGAATCAAAAAACAGGATGTCAGCACCTTCCTCTACGAAGGCCTCAATGCGTGCCAAGGCTTCGTCAAAACCCTGCGTAGGCCGGCAATCGGTCCGGGCCATCACCAGGATACCGGAATCCTTTGCGGCCTCCACGGCGGCGCGGACCTTCATGCGCGCTTCATCGCGGGGCAGGCACGGCTTCCCACCACCGCTGAGCGGGCGTGGCGTGATCTTATCCTCGATCAGGATGGCTGCTGCGCCTGCACGTCCATAGGCCCGAACCGTGCGCTGCACGTTCATCGCATTACCATAGCCGTGATCGGCATCCGCCAACACCAGAAGCTCAGGCGCGGCGCCGCGCACCATGTTGAAGGAGTCGTACATCTCCGCAAACGACACGAGATCGAGGTCCGGCCCGCCCAGACGCGCAGCGGCCACGCAGGAGCCGGATAGAAATGCGGTCTTGAAGCCTGCCTGAGCCGTTAAACGGGCGCTGAGCCCGTCCCACACAGCGGGCATGACAATGAAGCCGGGTTCAGTGAGCAAGGCACGCATGCGCTCAGGTGCAGTCATATCCGGTTCACTCCGGTTGGAAACAGGATCGAGGAGCCAGCGGCTATTCCCGCCATGGCTGCCGTTGCCATAATGCTCGCAGCCTGGCGTCGTCCTCCAGGTACAAACTGCGCTGCTCCTCGCCGGTCATCACCCGCAAAGGCAGAGAAAGGCGCGCAGCTTCCCGGATCCATGCGGGATCGGAAAGCGCCTCCGCGAAGGCGGTCCGGAAGCGGTCGCGCAGCGCGGACTGCATGCCAGGCGGTCCGATCACCCCGCGAACCGAGCCCGCCACCATGTCTATCCCTTGCTCGCGGAAGGTCGGCACCTCAGCAGCTTCCTGCCACCGCGCTGGCCCGCCCTGACCAAGCAGCCGTAACGAGCCCTGCCGAACCAGCGCGATGCCCTCGCTCACGTTCAGTGACCCGGCGGCGATGTCCTGCGCCAGAACGCCCTGGATGATCGGCGGTGTGCCAGCATAGGGCACGTGGGAGAAGCGGGCCCTGGTGGCTTCCTGCAGGGCAAGGATAAGGAGGTGGTCGTCCGTGCCAATGCCGGCGCTCCCGATCGAAATGCGTTCCGGCCGTTCGCGGGCAGCCTCCACCAGATCCTTCATGCTCTGCAACGGGGAGTCGGCGCGCACAAAGATGCCGCCGGGATCCTCCACCACGTTGGCCAGATAGGTCAGGTCCTGCACGCGATACCGGACCTGCCGCTCGATCGGCAGAGTGATTAGGTTCGGCGTCTGCGCCACGCCGATGGTGTAGCCATCGGGTTCCGCCGCGGCAACGCTCTCGAAGGCCAGCTGGCCAGAGGCATTGGGACGATTGATCACCACCATGCTGGCGTTGCCTAGGCGAGGCGCGACGAAGGGAATGATAGCACGTGCATAAGCATCCATGCCCCCGCCGGCGGGACCGGGACAAATGATCTGGATGGGTCGCTCCGGCCAAGCGGCGTGAACAAGCCGGGGAGCTGCTAGACTCGCCATCAGCGTAAGCAGGACGTGTCTCCGGCGCAGTGGCATACCCGCTCCTCCTTCACGGCCGGTCGAGCCCCGGGTGCTGATCGGATGGTGCTCGTCACCAGGAACTCACGATAGCAGCGAATTGGTTGGCGCCCAGCAAATTTGGCGACCGACTCATCTCAGCAGGCGAACATCCGGGAGACGTATTTGAGGCGACGGACCCTGCACCCGGTGGCGTGGCGTCCAAGGTGGAGAAAGCTGATCCAGCACTTCCAAAGCCGGATCCGCCCCGGCAAATAGGGCGAAGGGGCGCCCTGCTCGTTGCTGCCTCGCCCATGTGCCTTCCAGGCATGTCAACGGGGTGCCTTCGCGATGCCAGCCCTAGCTGAACAAGGATACCCGGCTCTCTCGCATAGATCCGGAGAGGCTGTGTCGCGCAAGCGGAGGAAAGATCCTGCCTACGCAAGGCGCGGGATCACTGGTTTGCGCAGGCACGGCATTCCGGGGTCTGAGTACGCTTGTGAGCTGTGATGGCGCAGCCGCCGCCCCTTACCGCGCCCTCAAGAGATCGCCCGTACAGAGGGTGCTGTATCGTCCGGAAGAGGGATAAACTCAACGTCATCAGCATCAGGTAGCTTCATGCCACCAGCCCTCCATTCTGACGCAGCCTGGCGGAGGCGATCCTTCGAGGACGACACGAAGTTCCAGTAGATGAAACGTTCGCCGACCGGTTCGCCGCCGAGAACCATCACAGTGGATTCCTTGAAGGCCCTGACCCGCGAACCGGTACTGCCAACGACCAACAGCTTGCCCGACCCATAGCGTCGGCCATCCATCTCCACCTCACCGGTCGCGATGTAGAGAGCGCGCTCCTGATAACCTGCAGGAATTTCAGCGCTCGCGCCTGCAGCCATGTCGAGATGTGCGTAGAAGAGCGGCGAGTGTGTCTTGGTTGCGGCAGTCAGGCCATAAGCGCTGCCGGCGATGAGATGGCCTCTTACACCTGCCTCGTCCCATTGCGGTAGATCGACGCCGGAGTAATGAGAGAACGAGGGGGCCGTCTCTTCCAGCTCCTTCGGTAGGGCAACCCAGGCCTGGATGCCATGGATGCGATCACCCTGCAGACGAGCGCGCTCCAGCCGTTCACTGTGGGTGATGCCGCGACCGGCAACCATCCAATTGACCTCCTGGGGCCGGATCGCCTGCTCGTATCCCAAACTATCCCGGTGCATGATCTCGCCAGAAAACAGGTAGCTTACAGTTGACAGGCCGACATGGGGATGCGGGCGAACGTCGACGCCATGATCCACTCCTGCAGGGATCTGCGTCGGACCCATGTGGTCGAAGAAGATGAAAGGCCCGATCATGCGACGCTTGGAAAATGGCAGCACTCGGCCGACTTCAAATCCGCCACCTAGGTCGTGACGACGTTGATCAATGACCATCTCAATCATGAGTTCACTCCCAGCCTTCAACAACGTCAAACATCCTGGCGACAATGCCGCCGGCATTTCTGTCGCTCCGACGGCCTTCTTGGTTCGTGCGACGATCGTCATTCTGCCTATCAAGGCCGTCGTCGCCTCGCCACCGAAAGGCTGCACCTCAGCGCAGTCAACAGACGAGCACTTAACGAACATTGTTCGCCTGGCCACCCGGGACCGCTCACACAGCACCGAAACCAGCGTTGTCCACTGCTATCTGCTCGGCCCGGCACGCAAGTTGTGCCGCGCCGGCAGGAATGCGTGGCACAGTAGCATGCCCAGAACACGTCCAATCTGGAGCGTCCAGGCCATCACGACGCGCAGAACCATTCCGACAAGACCCGGTGTCACTCTGAATGCCGACTCTGTTGATCAAGCCGTATACTCCAGAACCATCGAGTGGACTGGACGCCTCATCAACCCGCAATCCCCGGAAATCGCCATCGGTGAGAGCACAGCTTTAGGTGCGTGATAGTCAACGGACTGGCTCTTGAAGTTCGAAACCTTGGCGGCCGCAACCGACCGCCAAAGTGTTTAGGAGCGAAGGGTCATTACAACTCTGCTTCGCATCTTTAACGCGCTTCCGACAGCAAGCTGAGCGGTGCCGGGATTGATTGTCTCGCACCAAGACCTTCGTCAAATCGACCAGCCGGCACCTTCATCTGCTATGGAGCAACACACTCGGTTGACCTCGTCACCCGCGTACAACTAGTCCTAGTTGCTCTCGACCGGCGTCTTGAGGAGCTGCTGCTCCCACAAGTAAGCAATGCCGGTGCCGCCGAGGTGCGAGACGAGCACGTCGGTCAACTCATCAACATGCTCGGTGCGAGCCCAATCCCGCTGCCATTCGCCTGCGAGAGCCATCCAGGTCATCACATTCGCACCAGCCGCAATCATTCGCTGAATTGCGACCTGGTGTGACTCCATTGAGACCCCGCCCGACGCATCGGTGATGACGGTCACGTCCCAGCCTTCACCAATAGCCTGGATGACAGGCATGGCAACGCAGACCTCAGTCCACAGCCCTGCGATAATCAGTTGCTTGCGGCCGGTCGCCCTGACGACGTCCACCACCTTCTCGTCCTGCCAGGTGTTCACCCAGGTCCGGTCAATCACTTCCTGATCCGGGAAGACATCGGTGATCTGCTTGAACAGAAGCCCCCCACGAGCCGCGAGAACACTGGTAAGGATAGTTGGAACCCTGAAGGCCTTTGCGAGCTTCGCAAGCGCGGTCACATTGTTGACGACGGCCTGAGGATCATGGCTGTTCACGTTTGTAAGCTGAAAGGCCTGATGATCGATCAGAACAAGAACTGAATCTTCAGGACGAAGAAGTGAATCGAGGCCATTTCGGAAGCTCATGACATATCCTTTGCTGCGGTTGCACTGATTGGTCTGTCCAGGACGCCAATCGGTTGCGCATCACCCTGAGGATTGTTGCCACTGGCTTCGCTGATGCGGTAGCACCGCTTGGTGATGTGCTGTGTTGCACAGCGGGGAACGCCGATGGAAATCGAAGAACTGCGTACATTCGTGGAAGTCGCCGATGCAGGTGGCGTTTCATTCGCCGCGCGCCGGCTCGGAGTGTCCAAATCCATTGTCAGCCGGAGGCTTGCGCGGCTTGAAGAGGATCTGGGCATTCGACTGCTGGCGCGCACGACCCGCGGTGCGGCGTTGACCGAAGCCGGGCAAACCTTCCGCGATTATGCTGCAAGAGTCTGTGCCGAGATCGACATCGCCAAGGAGACGATCCTGCCTGCAGGTGATCTACGTGGCCGTTTGCGCGTGTCCGCGCCGCTGACCTTCGGACCGACTCACTTTGCCCCGGTGCTCGCTGAGCTGGCAAAGCGTCATCCGAAGCTTCAAGTTCATGCAAGCTACACTGATCGGTTTGTCGATCTGATCGGAGAGGGCTTCGATTGCGCAATTCGCATCGGCCATCTTCCCGACTCCAACATGGTTGCAAGACGGGTCGGACTGATTTACGCAACATACGTTGCAACGCCGGAGTATATTCGGAAGCATGGTGCGCCCGAAACTCCCGAGGAGTTCGTGACGCATCAAGTTGTGATGCAAGGAACAGAAAGTTGGCGCGTGGTGGACGGCGACAGGGTCGTCACACTAAAGCCACAAGGTCGTTTTACAGCCGACAACGCGGTTGCTCTGGTGTCCGCCGCGTTGGCCGGACTCGGCATTGCCGGTTTCCCTACAGATCTTATCCGGGATCATCTGGAGTCCGGCGCACTTGTTCCGATCATGACGCGCTATCCGCCGCAGGAGGTCGGCATCTATGTGGTGCGACCGCCGGATCAGAATCCGACGCGCAAGATACGCGTGCTGACCGAAATGCTGATCGAATGCTTCGGGCAGACGTACCAGAAGCGGTCTGGCAAACAGTGAATCCGGCCCGGTGTTCCGCCCCCTGCGACACAGCACACCTGGAAATCGTACTACCAAAGCGCATGGCAGACGGGCAGAACTTGCTGGGAGCATCGCGTGGCTGGGCACAGTTAGCGCCTGATCGCTAACGATGTTGCGCGTTTCATGGCCGATCCTGGTCGCAGAACGTTTGGAGCGAAGGAAAGGCGAGATGGCTGAGGCAGGTCTTGGACAAACGATTGGGCCCGCAGTTGCGCTGATGAGCGCTGCCGTCATCGCTGTCCCTTTGTTTCGCCGGCTCGGTCTTGGATCGGTGTTAGGCTACTTCGCGGCGGGTGTAATGGTCGGTCCATCGATGCTTGGCCTGTTCACCGATACCCAGTCGATCCTGCACTTCTCCGAGCTGGGCGTCGTGATGTTTCTATTTGTGATCGGGTTGGAGCTGCGTCCGCAAAAGCTATGGGCTTTGCGGAGCCAGATCTTTGGCCTTGGTCTCGTGCAAGTCGCGCTGGCCATCGGCGCCCTTGCGCTGACGGCCATGCTGCTGTTTGGCATGTCGCCCTCAGCTGCCTTTGTCGCCGGAGCGGGATTCGTCCTGTCTTCGACCGCGGTCATCATGTCAGTGCTTCAGGATCGAGGCGACATTTCCAGCGAGGAGGGCCAGAAGTCGGTAGCGATCCTGCTGTTCGAGGACCTGATGATCGTGCCGCTCCTGGCGGTGGTCGCTTTCCTGTCCCCATCGTCGCATGAACAAGCTGGCCTGATGGATGGTTTTCTGGCGCTCGCTGCGCTCTTGCTCTTGCTAGGCGTGGCGCGCTGGGGTCTGAACCCCTTCTTCGCCCTTCTTGCCCGTGCGCGGACGCGTGAGGTGCTGACGGCCGGAGCGCTGCTCGTTGTCCTGGGTGCGGCCTTGCTGATGGACCTCGTCGGCCTTTCGATGGCAATGGGCGCCTTCCTCGCCGGAGTGATGCTGTCGAGCTCAAGCTATCGCTACCAGATCGAAAGCGACGTGGAGCCATTTCGCGGACTGCTGATGGGCCTGTTCTTCCTTGCGGTCGGCATGTCACTGGATCTGTCGGTCGTCGCAGTTGAATGGCCGTTTCTCATGTCGATGTTGGCTGCGTTCACGATCGCCAAAGGCATAGTTGTATATGCAGTCGCGCGCTTGTTCCGGAATTCCAGTTATCAGGCGCTACATCGCACCTCGATGTTCATCCAAGGTGGCGAGTTCGCCTTTGTGCTCTATACAGCGGCAGCAAAGGGCGGCGTGATTGACGCGCGCGAGAATGCACTGTTTGCCACCGTTGTCATTCTTTCGATGGGCATTACGCCGCTATTCACAATTGCCGCGGACCGGTTATTGCGTACTCAGGCATCGATGCGCGACGTCGATGTGGCTCGCGCCCTCAAGGGGCGGGTCCTGATCATCGGTTTCGGTCGCTTCGGACAGATTGCTTCACAGGCCCTGCTGGCGAAGCGCATCGATCTCAGCGTCATCGACAACAATCCTGACCGCATCCGCGATGCTGGGCGTTACGGCTTCAAAGTTTTCTTCGGTGATGGTCTCCGGCTTGACACGCTGCGCCACTCCGGGGCCGGCAGTGCCGACGCGATCATGATCTGCATCGACGATCCTAAGGCTGCCTTGCAGATCGTAGAGCTAGCTCAGCACGAGTTTCCGCAAGCCCGGCTCATGGTGCGCAGCTATGATCGCCGGCATGCAGTGGATTTAATCCGTGCCGGCGTCGATTTTCAGATCCGCGAGACGGTTGAGTCCGCCTATCAAATGGGCGCGGAAGGCCTGCGAGCTTTGGGTTACACTGCCGCTGAGGTCCAGGAGATCAGTGCGGACATCCGTCGCCGCGATGAAGAGCGCTTGTCGGAGCAGGTCCAGGGGGACGCCATGTCAGGGCGAGATCGGCTGCTGCTGCATCCTGCTCCAGAACCGCTCATTCCACACTGATTGTTGCGTTCGAACGAGCATGGCGGCCATGGCGGTCTCCATCGGCAGCTCCAGCCTGTGCAGCTTCAGGTTAGCTGTTGCTTGTATCCTTCTGCACGGCGTGACCCATCCTGGAATATCCTGCTTCTGAGTGCCTCTACCTGGACTTGCCCTGGTGAAGCAGCTCGGCCGGGCCTCTCGTCCTGCAAGGCGCAGCTTCATCGAAATGCAACGTCATCCTCGACCCGGCCCGCCGCCCCTTCCGCGCCCGCTCAGATCGCCGGATCAACACCGTTCTTGCCGACGGTCAGGCGCACAGCAGTGATCTGCCCATCAGGCTGACGTGAAGCGTTCATGAAGACGGCGGCGCCTGGCACAAGATCCGCACGATCGGCAGGCACAGGCATCAGCAGCGGTGTTTCCGGCGGCACCCGCAGTGGCACACTCTGACCATTGATGCTCAGCGTCAGTTCACTACTCCCACCACTTTCCACAAGCGCCTCAACCGGCCCATCATTCATGGAAGTACCCGGCGCAAGGTCCCAAGCCACCTGCCGTTCGGCAATCCGCATGCCCGGCGGCAGAACGGTGATCGCAATGGCCTTCAGTACGCCGTCTGGCCCTGGCTCGGCTACGGCCCCGACCGAGTTACCTTTGGTGATGTCCACGAGGGCTACCCGCCGCAACGCAGAGACGGTCAGGTTGTCCGCCAGCGTCACACTGATAGCAGTGCCGTCCCGTGCCATGACGCGAAGCACCTTGCCGTCGTGGCCGATGATGCGGCCACGGATCCGCAACGGGGTGGGAGCCGGAGCTGGTGGCGAGTCCGGTGCTGTTGTCTGTGCGAGGAGCCAGCGTGGCATCATGGCCGAAAGGCCCGCTAAGGCGGCGGCCCCTACTAGGGATCGGCGGAACAGAACGGGCATGACATGTCTCCGACAGCAGGAATACACCAGACTTTACTCGCTTCTGCAGCGCGATGCTCGATCAGCCATGCAGGCAGGCTAACACCCATAGGCGATGCAATGGGAGAAAGTTGTGACTTGGAGTGGACGACCGGGGATGTCCTGCGGCAAAGGATCGTGCTGGCAATCAGACGCTTGCCCTGCGCCTCTGCCGTGAAGTGCGATGGCGGCCGAAAGACCTTGATTGCCTTTCGGACGGAAAGGCCGCAACCGTACTGAAGACGGCCGGGCTGTCCAGCGTGACGAGAGGTAGGGCTTGTCCGGCAGTGAGCTTCAGCGAGCCAAACTACTTTCATGGAGGTGCATGTCGCTATAAGAGCTACGTCTTTATCCGAGCATTATCATGTCCGATCGTCTGAGCCTGATGCTCCAGCACTTGCTGCCAAAGCAACGCTTGACCACTCTTGCCGGCCGCGTTGCCGGAGTGCAAGGCAGCTCGCTGACGCCTCACCTGGTCCGGTGGTTTGTGCGCAAGTACGGCGTCGACATGAGCGAGGCCGAGGATCCGGACATTGCCAGCTACGGAAGCTTCAATGACTTCTTCACCCGCTCGCTCAAGGCGGGCGTGCGTCCGCTGGCGGCGGCCGAGTTCGTCTGCCCGGTTGACGGCGCGATCAGCCAGTTAGGCGCGATCGACGACCACCACATCCTGCAGGCCAAGGGTCACCGATTCACCACAACCGAACTTGTTGGCGGAGACGCCGCATTGGCAGCCCAGTTCCGCCATGGCAGCTTCGCCAACCTGTATCTGTCTCCCAAGGATTACCACCGCCTGCACATGCCTTGCGATGGCAAACTTCAACGCATGATCTACGTGCCCGGCGCGTTGTTCTCGGTGAACCCGGCGACCGCACGCGGCCTTCCAGGGCTGTTCGCGCGCAACGAGCGCGTGGTGTGCATCTTTGAATCGTCGCAGCACGGGGTGTTCGTGATGGTGCTTGTCGGCGCGACCATCGTCGGCAGCATGGCCACGGTGTGGCACGGTGTGGTCAACCCGATACGCACCAACAAGGTCTCCGAGTGGAGCTATGCCGACCAGGATATTGTGCTGAGGAAAGGGGATGAGATGGGCCGTTTTCTTCTCGGCTCAACGATCGTGATGCTGTTTAAGCAGAACGTCATTATCTTCAACAGAGATTGGGCACCGGAACGGTCTGTGCGCCTGCGCGAGCGGATGGGCGATTGCCCTACATGAGCATCTTCCGGTCCGCCACGCAGAGCCAATCATTGTTCCTTGACTGAGATCACCAGCGTTACCCGGCAGCTCGCTCCTACCCCATAGGCTCAAAGGTTCGTGGCAGTGGATGCCAGCTCAATCAGCCGCTGCGCTACGGCATTTGGCTGCTCCTGCTGCACCCAATGCCCCGCGCCAGGGATGAGGTGTAGACCGCGGAAATCGGCGCACGCTTCTTCCTGCATGCGTGTCAGGGCAAAGGGACTCTGGTGGATGCCCCAGTCGCTGGCGCCAGCAATGAAGATGGTTGGAACCTCGATCCGCCTGCCGCTGAACAGGGTAAGATCAGTGGCATTTGCCCCACCCGTGGCGCAGCGATAGGATTGCAACCCACCTGCGAAGCCGGTGCGGGAGTATTCTGCGACGTAGACGTTCAGCTCGGCATCCGTGAGCCAGGATGCCTCAGTGGCTGGCATGTATCGGGACACCGCCTCGGGCATCGTCGCATGCAGCGGCATGACGTAGTAGTCCGGTAGCTTCGCCAGCTCTTTCGCGGTCCAGGCACTTAGCGGGAAAGGTTTGTTGCCAGGCCAATCGGCACTCTTGTGGTGGTAGTACGCGCGTAGAAAGGCGTGGAGCCCCTGCTCTGGGTGATCCATATCTCCTGCTGCACGGCGCTCGGCATAATACCACTGGTAGTGCTTGCGCGGCACATCCAGCCGCGCAAGGTCGGCGCCTATGTCTTGCCCCGAAGATCCTCCAAATCGCGGAGGTCCCGCGAAAGGCGCACTCATGAGCGCCAGTCGTCGGAAAACATCTGGACGGATCAAGGCAGACCAGGCCGCGACCGGAGAGCCGTAGTCATGCCCGACCAGCGTATGGATCTCCTGCAGTCCCAGCGCTTCTACCAGGGCGAGTTGATCGCGCACCATGTTGAGCATCTGGAACGGCGAGAGCGGCTCGTCATAGCCTGCCGTCCAGCCCGTCGTGCGTCCGTATCCGCGGAGATCCGGCGCAATGACATGGAAGCCGGCGCCGGCCAAGGCTGGCATCACCTTGCGCCATGAGAAGGCGAGTTCGGGGAAGCCGTGCAGCAGCAAAATGGCAGGCTCCCCGGTCTGCCCAGCTTCCAACAGATGAACGGAAAGGCCGTTTACCCCAGGAAGGATGCGGCTGCGGATGCCGGCGGGGAGCGAGGCAGGATCAAACGGCGTCACGCTGCATCATCTCCTTTCCCAAGATCGGGCCTCCTCGCGATTCTGCCACCACCAGGCACCACTGCGCGCTCATGCAACCTCTCCCTCTCCCGGACGAAGCCATTGGCCTCGGGAGCATACCCAATCCAGCCCATGGAGAAAGGTCAGGTCAGGCCGATCCATCATTGGACCTGCACGCCGCCTTCCCCTGGATGAAAGCAGCCCTTCTCTGACTCGGCGGCGCAGGCAGGCCGCTTTGAACCTGGACCATTGTGAGGGTCTTAGGCGACTGATGCGGCCCTTGCCTCGCCGCCGGGTGCTTTGTGAGCGCCTTTGGCAAGGCAAGGGCTGCTGTGCCGCGGTGCACCAGTGCGGCCGCCCAAATAGGCAGGAACGTCGATCTGGTGCGATGGTCGCCCGCAACTTCGCTAATCGGTCAGAAAGGGGTTCCGCGCCCTGGGACTGGTACTCCGGCCTGGAAAGGCGCCCGCGAGGTAGTCGACGATCAACACCCGCGTTTCTGGTTGAAGCGGCGCCATGTTCTGCTTTTCCACCATCCAGTCAATCAGGGCGTCCCACCGCTCCCGCGTTAACCCCGAGCGGCGGATGATCGCGGTAGAATGACAGGCGGTGCAATTGGTGAAAGTCTCCTCCCGACCGTCGCCGGCCGGTAAGATATCCTCGGTCTCCGCAGGGGCCTGCACGGCCGCCAGCCTTTCGTTCTCCGCTCTCGCTGCGGCGACGCGGGCCTGCTCGGCTCGTTGTGCCTCGGCGAAGGCCAGCGCCGCCGGCGTAGGCGGATGAGGTTCGCGAGGTTCCGGCTGAGCCCACCAGCCCGCCTTCTGCCCACCCAGTGTAATCGTCACCAGCACCAGCAACCCGGCTACCATTCGGCTCAATGTCACAGCGAGGCTTACCCGACCAGGATCGCAGCGCGGCCAATGGCATTGGCGCCGTAGCCTTGGGGGTTCCAATTGGCTGCTGCATGCGGCTGCATTCTTCCCTTGGCGTCAGTGGCTCTGTGCCAAAGCTCGAAGTATCCGTCCGACGGCAGATCCACCGCGCCGGACCATCGTTGCCAGCTGTAGCGGTTGGGTGGCGGCGACACCGCCATCTCGTGCCAGGTGGCGCCAAAATCCAACGAGACGTGCACCGCGCGCACTTCCTCGTCGCCGGCCCAAGCGTGGCCGCGCAGGTCGATGCGCCGGGTATTGGCCGGCACCCGCGTCCCATGCGCGAGGTTGGTGAGCACCGATCGCACCGGCATCGAGGCCATGTCGGCGAAGGTGGCGCCATCGTTCTGCGAACCGGGCACGATCGGACGAACCGGCAGGCGATAGGAGGTGCCGCCCATGCCCTGGCCCCGGTGCGGCTCGGCCAGCAGAGTGATCCGCGTCAGCCATTTCTGCGACAGCGAACCAGGCCAGCCTGGCACCACCAGTCTCAGCGGGTAGCCGTGCAGCTGCGGGATCGGCTGCCCGTTCATGCGGGTGGCGATAAGCGTGTGCTCCTCCATCGCCTTCACGGCCGGCATCCCGCGCGAGATGGCGGCACGGTCCGTGGCCCCCGATAGGTGCGGATCGGCGCCGAAGTGACCGGTGAAGCGCGCACCCTCCTTCGGTCCTGCGGCACGGATCACGTCGCGCAGCCGCACCCCCGTCCACTCGCAATTGCTGATCGCGCCGTTATTCCACTGGTTGCCGCGAGTTTCCGGTACGAAGGCGGACCGGCCATTGCCTCCGCACTCCATCTGTAGCCGCAACGTAACCAGCTCGAAGCGGGATTCGAGCTCACCCAGTGTTAGGTCGAGTGGCATGTTCACCTCGCCGTCGAGCCTGAAGCGCCAGGTCTTCGGATCGGCGGCGAAGCGCTCGGGGATCTGCCCATTGTTGCGGACGAACATCTTGTCTGCGGGCGTCACGTCATCGTCAAGCATGGTCTCCGGCGTCTCGGCCACCAGTGGACGCTCACCGAGCAGGATCAGCGGCGCCTTGCCGTCCATCCGCAGCACCGGCACGTCGCCTGAGGCCTGCGCCAGCGCAGCAGGCAGCAGCCCACGCGGCATCCGGCTGGAGAAAGGCATGGCCGCACCAAACGCCGCACCGATCGCGGCGAGGGATGCGCCCTTCAAGGCGCCGCGCCGGCTCCAAGTCGGCGGCTCGAAACGCTCCGGATCATCGGCGAAGAGCTCCGCCAGGATGCGCTCAGTCTTCATGCTCGCATGTCCTCCCCGGCCGCCTGGAGCGACGGCCCATTGTTCTAGAGACGGACGGGGCGGCTGTTTTATTCCCTGGCCGCCACACTTATCCTGCGGCGGTGTCTAGACAACGCGACCTGCTCGCACGCCACGGTGCGACGTTGCACCGCTACGCCAGGGCGCTGGCGGGTGACCCCGACCTCGCCCGCGACCTGTGGCAGGAAGCTGCAGCGCGTGCTCTGGCGGCGCGTCCACCCCGCGGCACAGAGGCGGAAGCACGGGTGTGGCTGTTTCGCATCCTGCGCAACGCCTTCCTGGACGCGACCAGGCATGCCCGCGTGGCGCGTGAACACCGGGCGGCGGAGGAGGCATTGGCGGGGCAGGAATGGCGCCGGAGCGAGCCCGCACTGGCACAGGTCGCGGTTGCCCAGGCCCTTGCCCGGCTACCGGATCCGCAGCGCGAAGTGGTGGCGCTGGTGGACCTTGCCGGCTTCACCTATCTGGAGGTCGCCGACACGCTCGGCTTGCCCAGGGGCACGGTGATGAGCCGGCTGGCCCGGGGTCGTGCAGCGATGCTGGCAGAATTGAGCGGGAGCAGCGTCGTCGTCCCATTGCAAAGGAAATCGGTGTGAGCGGCATGGATGAGAGGTTGAACGGCCTGCTGGACGGTGAGTTATCACCGGCCGAGGCCGCGGAGACGGCCTCTGTGCTGCGCGACGATCCTTCGCTTGCCACAAGGTTCGCGGATCTGGCGAGGCTGAGGGCCAACACCGCGACCATCGACGCCAACATGACGATGCCCCCGATCCCCGAAGCGCCGACCCGGCGGTTTGTCCCATGGCCAATGATGCTGGCTGGAGCGGGCCTGATCGCCCTTTCGGTTGTTGCGACGCTCCTCATCTCCCAGCCGGCGCAGGAGCCGCCGCCCCTCGCCGCCCATCGCCATTTTCTGTTCACCGCTGCGGACGCGGCGGGTGCCACGGCCGGCCTTCCTGACCTTTCCGCTGCGGGCTTGCGGCTGGCCCGAATTGAGCCAGCCGGTGGCGGAACCTATGCCGGCTATGTCGGGCCACGAGGGTGCCGTCTCGGCGTCTGGCTCGGTCCCCGGGATGGCCTACCCCCGGACGCTAGCCGGGATTGGCGTAGCGAGACCATGGAACGCGCGGACGGCATGGTACTGTGGATCGTGGCCACGCTTGCCATGGATGCCGACCGCTTCGCAGCCCTGGCTGAGGCCCTCCGCTCCGGCCCGGCGGCCGGCGCGACGCTGCTGGCAAGCGCCTCCGCCCGTTCCGCCTGCTTGTCCTGACGGAGGAAGATCGAGGGGACACCTCAACCTCTACGCGGCCCTGTAAGCCGCATTGTCGCCTCAGGCGATGCTTGGCTTCTCTGTGAAGGCTTGGCGGCCGGACTGGAAGGCAGGTGCAGTTCCAGTGCTGATTCGGCCGATGCCGCACAAGAGCTCTATGCCGTGCTTCCGTAAAGCAAGAGCCTGATCGATGCTCGAGCGGGTGCGTGAGGCACGAACCCGATCAGCGTTGACCTGGCAATGGCCGTGTTCTGGCACGTCTAAGCCCCCTTCCGTCCCGGCTCGGCTAGGCTGGCTGCCGATGCGACGACCTACGGCCTTCCGGTCTTTGGGGCACTTGCCGGTGCAGGCTCCACCCTGTGCCAGCTGAGAACAGCACAGGCTCTAGCGGATCCGACAATGGTTCCAACCATCCGACAGGCCGTGCCGTTGGCGCTCCGCATGCCGTCACCACCGGAACTGAAGGTCATCGAACGAATGTCACGAGCTCAGAGTAAACTGGCAGACGGGCATCGGCGGTGTAAAAGCGTACGGGTTCACTCATAGCCTGTGCCACCAGGAGCCGATCAAAGGGATCACGGTGATGCGGCGGCAGCTCAGAAACCAGGATCGCCGCGGCGGCCCGTACCGGGAGTTCAACAAAGCCGGTTTCAAGCGCGGCTTTCAGGACCTCCTGCGGCTCGCAGGCAAAGTCTGGGCGCCCGAGCCCGGCCTTGATGGCGATCTCCCATAAGCTGGCTGCGCTGAAGAGAACTTCGTTATCCGGATCTTCCAACGCCGCACGCGTCACGGCATCCAGCCGTTCAGGGCTTGCCAACGCCCAGAGAAGCAGATGCGTATCCAGCAACAGCCGCATCAGCCTTGCTCGAACGCAGCCAGTACATCGTCCGCAAGGGGCGCGTCGAAGTCTTCCGGGATACGAACCTGCTCAGACAACCGGCCCAGGCGGCGCCGTGGTTTTTCTGCCACTTCCTGCAGCGGTACAAGGCGCGCGATCGGGCGCCCGGCACGAGCGATGAGGATCTCTTCCCCGGCGGCGGCCGCATCAACCAGGCGAGAAAGGTGAGTTTTGGCAGCGTGAATATTGACGGTCTGCACATGAAGCTCCCGACACTTGACCATAAGGTCCAACCTTCTAGTCTAGTTCAACTTAGCTAGTTTCGCTATCTCGTCAAGGTTTCCCCTCTCCACTGTTACTGGCGAGGAGGGAGTCTCCCACAATGAATCAATAACCCATCCTTCAGACCGCCTTGAGGGTGTGCCTTCATCACCCTTCCCACCGATCATTGTACGACACTGCCACCTGCAACGACGTGGAACGGCAGCTTTAGGCCGCAGCGGACGCTGACGGTGTTCAACAAGGCGGATGTCTCCCGGTGATTGCCGATGAGCCGCAAAGGTTGGAAGCGTACAACCGAACCCCCTTGAACTGCGGCCCGGTTCCGCCTTCAGCCAGTTCGCGCGCCCGGACTTCAAAGCGCCCACGCAAGGTCTGCCTCGCTAGGGTCGGCGTTCCTCAGCCAGTCGCGCACTCACAGCGTATCGATCGACGCATGGACCGCTCGGCAGAGAGCGACTTGCCGTGCACCCGCCTGAGCCAGCCTTTGTGGAGCAGGCCCGCAATCTCGTCAGCATCCCACCGATCTCAGGACAACGCGCAGAGGTGCTTCCCTGCTCTCAGCCAGCGCGCAGACCCAGGCGCCGTATCATCTCGCCATCGTCACGGTATTGCCGGCGGGCGGCCGCAGCGTAGTCCTCGCTGTTCAAGTAGGCCACCGACATGTCGTAGCGATCGAGAACCCCGCGATGCAACGGGTCCAGCAGCGCCTCGTGAAAGGCATCGTGCAGCACCTTTACCACCTGTGGGTCCAAACCGGCCGGACCGGCCAGGCCGTAGGGCGAGTCGGAAACAATGTTGATGCCTGCCTCGCGCAGCGTCGGCACCTCTGGAAAGCGCTTGGCGCGGGTCGGCCCCCAGGTGCAGAGTAGGCGCAGCCGCCCGTCCTTCACCAGTTCCGCCCAGGTACTGGAATCCGACGACGAGGTGATCTGGCCGGCCAGCAGTGCCTGGAGGTTCTCCGCCGCGCCGCGGAACGGCACATGCGTCCACTCAATGCCCTGCCCTCGGCCGATCTGCTCCATGGTGATGTGCAGCGAGGTGCCGGCACCTGGCGATCCATAGGTCACCTTGCCTGGATTGGCCTTGGCATGGGCCAGGAACTCGCCAAAGGTCTGCCACGGCGCATCAGCCCGCACCACTGTGCCGAACAGGTACCCCGTCAGCTGCAGGATCCAGGTAAAATCCGCCAGCGGGTCAAAGGGCGGCTTTTCAACCATCTGCGGATAGCGGAACACCGAAACCGGCATCTGCGACAGCGTGTAGCCGTCGGGGCGAGAGCTCACCAGCGCCTGCGCGCCCAGGATGCCTCCGGCGCCGGACTTGTTCTCGACCACCACCGGCTGCCGCAGCCGCTGCGAGGCAGCCTCGCAGAGCGCGCGCATCAGCACATCGGTCGCACCGCCCGGCGCCCAGGGCACCAGCACACGGAACGCCTTGCTGGGAAAGCGCTCCTGCGCCAGAGCCGGCATGGCCAGCCCGCCGGCCAATCCTCCGGCCGCACCAAGAAAACCTCGACGTCCCTGCGTCAACTTCGTCATCCGGCATCCTCCCTGGCCGCCCCGGTGTTCCGGGTGCGGTATCGCCTACTCCGCCTCCACCAGCCCATCCGCCTCGCTCACCGCCCGCAGATGGTGGTCAGTGTCGCCAAGGGACTTCTCGATCATCGCCAGCCGCTTGAAGGCGTGCCCCGCTTTGTATTCCAACGTCATGGCGATACCGCCCTGCAACTGTATGGCCTCCTGACCCACCTTGCGGGCGGAGTTGTTGATCTGCACCTTGGCGGCCGAAATCGCCGGACGCCGAAGGGCGGGATCGGCCTCGTCTGCCATCATCGCCGCATACAGCGCCATGGAGCGCGCCTGTTCCACCGCCACCAGCATGTCGGCGGCGCGATGCTGCAGCGCCTGGAAGGAACCGATCGCCACACCGAATTGCTGCCGTGTCTTCAGGTACTCCACCGTGCCGCGTTGCAAATCCTCCATGATGCCGACAGCCTCGGCACAAAGGGCCGCGATCGCCACATCCACCACCTGCTCCAGCAGCGTCAGGCCGGCATCCACCTCGCCGAGCACATCCTCAGCGCCCAGGCGAACGCCCTCCAGCAGGATATCGGCGGCCCGCAACCCGTCCTGCGTGGCCATGCCGGTGCGGGTGACACCCGGTGCCGTCGCATCCACCAGAAACAGCGTGATGCCGTGCCGCTCCGTCCGCGTCCCCGCGGTGCGGGCACTGATTACCAGCCGGCCGGCGCTGTCGCCATGGAGCACCGCGACCTTGCGCCCGTCGAGCACGAAGCCTTCGCCATCGCGCCGTGCAGTGGTGGCCACGTCATGCAGGCAGTAACGCGAGCTTGGCTCCAGCTGCGCCAAAGCCAGGGTCAGCTTACCCGCAGCCAGCAGCGGGATCAGCTCGGCTCGCTGCGCCGCCGTAGCGCCGTGGCGCAGGAAGCCGCCGCCCAGCACGACCGTGGAAAGATACGGCTCCACCACAAGGCCGCGGCCGAACGCCTCCATCACCAGCATGGTTTCCACTGGGCCGCCACCGATGCCGCCTTCCTCCTCGCCGAAGGGCAGGGTCAGGAGGCCAAGTTCGGCAAAGCCAGACCATAGCTCCGCGCTATAGCCGCCGGGGCCGGATTGATGCCGGCGGCGCTTCTCGAAATCCCCGTAGGCGTCGTCGATCATGCGATCGACGCTGTCCTTGAGAAGCCGCTGTTCATCCGTCAGGTCGAAATCCATGGGGAGCGTTCCTCAAAGGCCCAGAAAGGCTTTGGCGATGATGTTGCGCTGGATCTCGTTGGAGCCGCCGTAGATCGAAACCTTGCGCGCGTTGAAGTAGAGCGGCGCGATCGCGTCCATGCCGTCGCTTTCGGGCGCGTTGTGCCCGGCCGGATGGTCCGGTGCCGGCTGCGCGTAGGGGCCGGCGATGTCGAGCAGCAACTCGGTTGTCGCCTGTTGCAGCTCCGAGCCCTTGATCTTCAGGATCGACGAGGCCGGATCGGGCTTGTCGGCGTCGCGGTGCCGTTGTGCCGCCACCACACGCATCTGCGTGATCTCCAGTGCCTTCAGCTCCACCTCGATGGCAGCAACGCGGCGACGGAGATCGGCATCCTCCCACAGGCTGCGGCCACCCGCCTCGGTTTCCCGCGCCAGCCGCTTGGCGCGGGCGATACGCTGCTTCGACATGCCGATGCGCGCAATGCCGGTGCGCTCGTTGGACAACAGAAACTTGGCGTAGTCCCAGCCCTTGTTCTCCTCGCCGACCAGGTTCTCCACCGGCACCTCGACCTCGTCAAAGAACACCTCGTTCACTTCATGCGCGCCGTCGATGGTGAGCACCGGGCGCACGGTGATGCCGGGCGACTTCATGTCAATCAGCAGGAATGAGATGCCCCGCTGCTTCTTGGCCTCACGGTCGGTGCGCACCAGGCAGAAGATCCAGTCGGCATGCTGGCCGAGCGTGGTCCAGGCCTTCTGGCCGGAAACGACGTACTTGCCATCGCGCTTTTCGGCGCGGGTCTTGAGCGAGGCAAGGTCGGAGCCGGCGCCGGGCTCGGAAAAACCCTGGCACCACCAGATGTCCAGGCTGGCGGTGGGCGGCAGAAAGCGCTTCTTCTGCTCTTCGCTGCCGAAGGCGGCGATCACGGGGCCGACCATGAAGGTGTTGAACTGCAACGGCAGCGGCACGGCGGCGCGCTGCATCTCCTCGGTGAAGATGTAACGCTGTACGGGCGTCCAATCCTTGCCGCCCCACTCCACCGGCCAGTTGGGCGTCGCCAAGCCATGCGCGTGCAGGATGCGCTGCGAGGTAACGATGTCTTCCTTCGACAGGTGCCGTCCTTCGCCCTGCTTGCGGCGGATCTCGGCCGGAATCTCGCTGCGGAAGAAGCGGCGGAGCTCGTCGCGGAACGCGATCTCCTCCATCGTGAAGCGCAGGTCCATGCTGTGATCCTCCCTTTACGCCCGTTCGGCGGGGCGATGGGCGCCCGGCTCGCATTGCATCGCCGCGGCAGGGCTACTTGGCGTGTCGCCGGCCCCGCTCACCGCCGAACTCCGTCATTCTTTTCCGTTTCCCGGTTGGTAAGGGCACTGGCGAGAAGCTTACCAGCCGGGCTGCGCGGCAGGCTGTCGCGGATCTCCAGCGCCGCCGGCATTTCATGGCGGCCCAGCCGGTCGCTCAGGAAGCTGCGGAGTGCCTCCAGCGTCAGCGCCGGGGCACCATCGCGCAAGGCGACAAAGGCCTTGGCCGACTGTCCACGGTATTCGTCTGGGATGCCGATCACGATCGCCTCGTGGATGTCGGGATGCTCGTACAGTGCGGCCTCGATCGCCGCCGGATAAACGTTGAAGCCACCGGAGATGATCATGTTCTTGCGGCGGTCCAGCAAAGTGAACAACCCGTCCGGCTCCATTCGCCCGAGATCGCCGGTCAGGAACCAGCCCTGGTGAAAGGCCATCGCCGTTTCCGCCGGCTTGTTCCAATAGCCGCGGAACAGGTTGGGACCCCTGATGGCGATCTCCCCGGCCTCACCGGCCGGCAGTTCCCGGCCGGGATCGTCCAACCCCACGACGCGCAGCTCGACCCCCGGCAGCGGCACGCCGATCAGCCCTGGCCTGGGCGTGGCACCAACCGGCACGCGCGTGCCGGCGGGCGCCGTTTCCGTCATGCCCCAACCGATCCGCAGGCGCTGCCGCAGCAGTCGCTCCACCCGCTCCGCCACGTCGAAGGGCAATGGCGCGCCGCCGGAGATGCATGCGTGAAGCGAGGAGAAATCCGCCCGTGGCGCATCCGGATGGTTCAGCAGCCCGATCCACATGGTGGGCACGCCTGGGAACAGGGTCACGCGGTGAGCAGCGATATCGCGCAGCACCCCGCCCGCCTCGAAGCGCGGTCGCAGCAGGATCTCGTTTCCATCGGCGAGGTGGCGCAGCAGGACCGTGGTCAGGGCATAGATATGAAACAGCGGCAGCACGCCCAGCACGCGTTGCTCCCCGGGCACCATGCGCTCGCCATCATCCCAGCTCTGGTAGATGCCGACCGCCGCGGTGAGGTTGCCATGCGTCAGCATCGCGCCCTTCGGCAGCCCTGTGGTGCCGCCGGTGTATTGCAGAAGCGCCACATCCTCCGGCGCGATGGCAGGCCAGGACTGTACCGGCGGCGCTTCCGCCATCAGCGGCGAGATAGGCAGGCAGCCGGTCGGTAGGGGTCCGGGGGCCTCGCCGCCCCATCGCGCATCCTCGCCAACCACCACGCGCTCCGCCGCGCCGGTTTCCAGCAGCCAGGCTGCTTGCGGCACTAGGCCGGGCAGGTCGGTGGTGACCACCAACCGGGCGCCGCTGTCGGACAGCTTGTGCGCCAACTCCCGCCGCGCATCGAGAGCCGAGAGATGCACGACGATCGCGCCCAGCCGCGCCAGGGCAAAGAAGCAAACCGGGTGCCAGGGTGTGTTCGGCAGGAACAATCCAACGGTTTCACCGGGCGCGACGCCAAGCCGGCGAAAGGCTGCCGCTGCTTGCTCTACCGCCTCGCCCAGCGCGGCGTAGGAGATGCGCTCGCCCCGGTATTCCAGGGCAGGACGACCCGCCCAGCGCGTGATGCAGCCGGAAAAAAGTTCGGACAGCGTGCCAGGGCGGATAGGCGCATCCCAGCGGCAAGTGGCCGGATAGGCCGCTTCCCAGCGGTGCAGCATGCGTCCCGTCACTAAGTGGCACCAATCAGCAAATTGAAGCCCTGGCCTTCACGGGCCAGCCGCACCAAGCCATTGGAGGGCGGTGGCAAGGCATAGGCCAGGTGTTCAGCACGCCGCCCCAGCACCTGCGCCAGATGCTGTGCTCCGGTCTTCCGCTCCCGGATCATCACTCTGGCGCACCAAGCGGACGGATTGAGGGCGCGCAGTGATGAAAACTCTGGCGTGCCCGGCGGGGCAGCGGTGCCCTTCCGCCAGAGGCCCAAGCTCTTGTTGATCGTGGAAAACACACCCGCTGGGAGCTTTCCCCTGTGCCGCCGGTACGCGCAGGGTGAAACGGCGGCCTCCATCGCATTTGGCACCACGCATCTTCCCTTCCCGAGTTCAGCTTGCTTTTTATTCCGCACTGCGGAAAATAGTTCTGCGCTTTGCACAAGACGTATCTTCGCGGCGCACCGGTCGTCAAGCACCGACCCCTTCCGGAGACATGGCCATTCGCAAGCGTCGGTCACCAGACACAGCCGAGGACGAGACCCGGAACGACCGGCAGTTCGTCGCCGCGATCGCCCGCGCCATGGACCTGCTGCGGGCTTTCACAGCGGAACATAGCGTGCTCGGCAATCAGGAGCTGGCGGAGCGCACAGGCCTGCCCAAGGCTACTGTATCGCGCCTGACCCATACGCTCATGCAGCTCGGCTGTCTCAGCTACTTGCCGCGCTTCGCCAAGTATCAGCTGGCGATCGGGCTGGTCCCGCTGGGGCAACTCGCCCTGGCCAACATGACCATCCGCCATGTGGCAGCACCGTTGATGCGGCACCTGGGCGAAGAAACCCAGGCCTCCGTATCGCTGGGCGGGCGTGACGGGCTGTGCATGCTTTACATCGAGCATGTTTCGCCGCGCACCGCCGTTGCATTGCAACTCGACATCGGTTCGCGTGTGCCGCTCGGACTGACGGCCATGGGCCGCGCCTACTATGCCGTTGCCTCGGACATGGAGCGCTCCGAGCTGGACGCGCGGTTAGCGGCGAGTGACCCGGCGCGATGGCCGACCATCCGGGACGGCTTGCGGGAAGCGGTGGAGATGCACGCGGCCCTCGGGTTCACAACTTCGATCGGCGAATGGAACCGCACCGTGCACGCGGCTGGCGCCGCCTTCGCCCTGCCCAATGGAAGCGGCGTTGTGGCAATGAATTGCGGCGCGCCAGCCTTTCTCGTGAATGGCGACCGCATTCTGCAGGAAATCGGGCCACGCCTGGCCGCCGTGGTGCGCCGCATCGAGACACTGGCTGGGCTGGCACGCTGACCATTGAAGCTTAGAAGAGGCCGCCACGAAGAACTTGCCTTTCTGCACCGGCAGATGCCCCCATTCATCACACCAGCAACTCGCGCCCATCTCAACGACACACTCGAAAGACCTCATACGACCCAGTCCCAGGCAGCTTGGAGGAAGTGCCTCGATCCTCAGTCCAGACGATCCCATACCGCAGCGCAGCGCGGAATGCAGAGTTCCTGTCGCTAGCAATAGCCGTCTGCGCTCCGGCAGAACCGCAGCCCCCTCTTGGAGGTCTCACCGGGCCGCACGATGCGACGCCGCTAATCAGGTTTGATGCCGGCCGCAGCGATGATCGGCTGCCACTTGGCGATCTCACCCCGGGTCATCTCCGCAAGTTTCTCCGGGAAACCGCCAATAGCTTCGACACCCTGCGCATGCAGGTTGGCAAGCGAGACAGGATCCGCCAGCAGGGCATTGGTGGTGCGGTTCAGGCGCAGAACGATATCTAGCGGAACTCCCGCAGGGCCGAACAGGTTCCACATGCCTTCGACTATGAAATCTTGAATGCCGGCTTCCTGGATCGTCGGCACATCCGGCAGGCTGTTGACGCGGCGTGCCGAGGTGGCCGCGAGGGCCTTCAGGGTTCTGGCCTCCAGATACGGCTTCAACCCAAGCGGATGGTAGAACATGGCATCGACACGTCCTGCCAGAAGATCTGAAATGCCCTGGCCGGCATTGCGGTAGGGCACGTGCTCGGTCCTCAACCCGGTGCGCAGGTTCAGCAAGGCCTGAGACAGGTGCCCAGTGGTGCCGTTACCGGCAGACGCGAAGGTCAGCGACCGGCGGCGCCCGAGTGCCAGCAGCTCGCATTGATGCCATGCGTGCCGTTTGTTGCCAGCAACAGCGTGTACCCATCGCCGGGTGCCTGCGCTACGGCCTGCGAGCCGACATTGCCGCCCGTGCCGGCGAGGTTGTCCACCACCCCCGCCTGACCGGCTTCGCGGGCCAGCGCATCGGCCAGGATGCGGCCAAGGATATCCGTGGTCGTGCCGGCGGCGAAGGGTACCACGAGCCGGAGCGGCCGGCTCGGCCAGGGCGTCGTCCGGCCGGGCGCTTGGCCCAGTGCTGCCGGCCCCGCGGCAATTGCCATGGCACTCGTTAGCAAAGTGCGACGGGACCAATGTGTCATGGGCGAGCTCCTTCCGTACCGGAGATGCAAGGTTCCGTGACATAGCCATCCATTGGCCGCGTGGGCTCGCCACGACGCAGCAGGATGCACTCCTCGGGGAAGTCCTGCCTGAACCGAGTGCCCCGGTCGGCCAACAAGCCGAGAAAGCGATCCAGGTGACGCATGGCGCCATTGGGATTGTCATGCAGCACAAGGAGGACGGGGCCACGGCACATCGTCAAGGCGCGGTCCACCCAGCCATCCGGATCCCGGAAATCGCCGGGCACGGCGTTCCATACCACGCAGGTGTGGCGTTCCCGCTTCAAGTGTCGCAAGGCGCCACGATTCAGTAGATGCGGCCCCAGGGCGCCTCCGCCGCCCTGGGGCCGGAACAGCCGATCCGGATGGGAGAGATCACCGATCAGAGCCTGGGTACGGCCGATTTCATCTTCGGCGACCCTGTCTGTTACTAGCCCCAAAGGCACAGCATGCGACTAGGTGTGGTTGCCGATCCAGTGTCCCTCTGCCTTTGCCCGTTCCGCGATCGCGCGATGCGCTGCCAGCTTCTGCCCCAGCAGGAAGAACGTCGCCGGCACGTCCCGCGCGCGCAGCACATCCAGCACCGCCGGCGTCACCTCCGGTTCCGGCCCATTGTCGAAGGACAGGGTGACGATGTCCGTGTTGTGGGCGCCAGTCTCCTCCGCGGCGGACAGCACGGATGCCCTGTCCCTGCCGCTTGCCCTCAGGCCTCGTCCTCGACGGGATTGGACAGGATGCCGATGCCTTCGATCTCGATCTCCGCCACATCACCAGCCTTCATGAAGACGGGGGGCTTGCGAGGATAACCAACGCCACTCGGCGTCCCGGTCGCGATGATGTCGCCCGGCTCCAGCGTCATCGCTTCAGAGAGGATGGTCAGGATGCGCGGTACGGAGAAAATCATGTCCGACGTGTTGCTGTCCTGCAGCGTCTGCCCGTTGATGCGGGAGGTGATGCGAAGCGCGTTCGGCCCCTGCGGAATCTCGTCCGGCGTAACAATCTCCGGACCCAGCCCTCCAGTCCGGTCGAAGTTCTTCCCCATGCCCCATTGCGTCGATTTACGCTGGTAGTCACGGATTGAGCCTTCGTTCATGCAGGTGTAGCCGGCGACACAGCCGAGGGCGTTATCCTCCGTTAGATGGCGCGCCTGCTGCCCGATAACGATGACCAGCTCCGCCTCATAGTCGAATTTCTCCGAAACCCTCGGCCGCAACAATGCCTCCCCTGGCGCGGCCAACGAGGTGCCGCCACGGAAGAACACAGCCGGATAGTCGGGGATCGGGTTGTTGCCCTCTTTGGCGTGCTCGACATAGTTGAGGCCAATGCAGATGATCTTGCCCGGACGCGGCACCGCCGGCAGCAGCTTGACCGAAGCCAGTGGCCGTTTCGGTGCCTCCGCAAGCCTGGCTTGCAGAGACGCCGCCGAACCAGGCAATCCGAGCGCCCCTAAGGCCAAATTCCAATCTGGGGGTAGTGCCGGTATGACCTCGTGAAGTGCCACCACGTCGGCTCCGAGCCTGGCGCCCAGCCTTGCGTGCCCATCCTGGGCAAATGCGATCAGCCTCATGCAGCAATCATCCCATGATATGTCTCGACCGTTTATCGAAATTTTGTTGCCGTCAAGCAACATGATCGATAGCCGATTGTGTACGGATTAAGGTGCAGATCGGTGCCACCCGACATGGTCGACGCCGCGGAGAGCGGGCTGGCCCTAGCTACTTCGGTTCACCGCCGCTTACGCCAGGACATCCTCACGGGGCGGCTCCTGCCGGGATTGAAGCTGAAGCCGCGAGACTTTGCCGACCGCTACGCCACAGGAGCGTCCCCTATGCGCGAGGCGCTCTCCAGACTGGCGGAGAGAGGCCTTGTCGAGCGCTTCGAGCATCGGGGTTTTCGGGAGGCCGAGGCGAAGCCCAGCCAGTTGGCGGGCCTCATCCGCAGCCGGTTGCTGGCGGCGGGCGCTGCGCTGCGGGACGCCATCCGCCATGGCGACGTACGCTGGGAAGAAGAAGTCGTTTGGCGGGACATTGATGGGTGAGGTTGGCAAGTTCCCTGGACCCTCACCACTTCCTGTCCAACCCGAATTGGAAAGCCTGCCACCTCCATCTCCATCAGGCCATCCTTGCAGCCTGTGGCGCGCCGGAGTTGCTGGCCTTCTGCGATAAGCTGCGAGACGAGGCGGGACGCTACCGGGCCCTGGCGAGCACCAGGGCTTACTCTGACCGCGACGTCGCCCTGGAACATGCCGAAATCGCCCGTGCCCCTATCGCCCGAGATGCTGAAAGGACCCGAGGACTGCACTCGCAACATTATGAACGTACTGTTAGGCTTCTTGGCGCGGAGATGGATCGCGGGCTTTGATCTGGTGCAGATCATCGGTTCTCAATTCCGCCAACACGTCGGGTTGCCTACATGCCGCCCGCATCGGTTCGGATCCTCCCTCGCTAGACCGCGTACTTGATGTTGGAGGCTTGCGCCCCTGCGTGGAAGTGGAGTGAGCGCCTGCATGGTCCCTTTGAGATGCCACCTCGCTTGGCCCGGCTTCATCCCGTGATCACTCCAGGACAACGCCTCTAAGATCGCATCGTAACTGGATCTGCCGACGAGGGCTCCCAGCAAGGATGTACACCAGGCGAAAGGGCTTCGGCATTCCAATCCTGGAATGGCTCCACCCCTTTCTTGACGATCGGCCGCCTGCTGCATTGCGCAATACGAGCCAGCGACATAGCGCCTGTCCGGCCTCTGCCGACTGGTGCTTCAGGCTTTCCAGGCTCCAGCGCTTAATCGTCAATTCACAACAAGGGTCCACTCTGCGCAGGCAGGAAGGATGATCGAGATGAAGGGGCGTGTCTTTACCGAGCTATTCGCCCATGTTGAGCAGAAGTATGGCGCTGACATGGTAGACGACATCATTGCCGATGCGAATCTGTCGCATGATGGCAGCTACACTAGTACCGGGAGCTATCCCTTTCAGGAGATGGTCGCCCTGATCTCGGCCCTGACGGCTGCAACCAGGCAAGAACTGTCCTCTGTGCTGGAAGCATTCGGCACTCACTGCTTCGAAAGTTGGGTCAGCTACGCTCCGCAATTCTTCTCGCGGGATCGAAGCCTGTTCGACATTCTGGAGGGTATCGACGAGTTCCATGAAGTTGAAGTCCGCAAACTCTACCCCGATGCTGAACTCCCGTCCTTTGTACCCGAGGCGCGTAGCGAGACGGTGCTGCTACTCGGATACCATAGCTGCAAGCCACTGGCGCCGCTCGCACTCGGCGTGATCCGCGGTGCGGCCCAACATCTCGGCCAGCCGGTGGCGCTCAGCTTCGAACCGGCGATAGGGCCACGTGGACCCTACAACCGAATTCGCGTGGAGCTCGCGCTACCTGTATGAGCACCGATGGCATCTCGGCGAACACGGCTGCACTCGACCGGATCCTACGCCTCGAACGTCGCCTTGCCCGCGAGACCAATGCGCGCAAGGAAGCGGAACGCCTTCTTGAACAAAAAAGTTTGGAGTTGTTTGCCCTTAACCGCAACCTGATCCAGCTGAATGCCTGCCTTGAACAGCGGGTCGAGGAGCGCACGCAAGACCTTGAGAAGGAGCGGCGACGTGCGGAAGAGCAGGCACTTCGGGATCCACTCACCGGCCTGTCGAACCGGCTCATGTTCCGCAGACATATGCGGCAGGCGGCATGCTGCGCTGGCGCAGAGCACAGTGTCGCTCTGCTCTATCTTGACCTGGATGGCTTCAAGACCGTTAACGACACCCTTGGTCATCCCATCGGGGATGAACTGCTTCGTGCGGTTGCCGCTCGTTTGCAGGGGAGCGTCCGCGAGAACGATCTGATTGCGCGGATCGGCGGGGACGAGTTTGTAATCGTTCAGCTGGGCGTGCCGCAGCCCGCAACAGCGATCGCCCTGGCCGAACGGCTGATCCGTGCCATCCAGACCCCCTTCTCCATTCAGTCTCATCAGATCCTGATTGGAACCAGCATTGGCATGGCCGGATCAACTGCCGCAGCCGCCGACGCTGACTCGCTGCTGCGGGATGCTGATATCGCCCTCTACGTCGCTAAAGCCGAAGGGCGCGGCACTTGGCGCGCCTTCAAGCCTGAGATGGACCAACAGATGCAGGCGCGCCGGCGCCTGGAGATCGAGCTCCATACTGCCTTGGCCGAAAGGCAGTTCGAGGTCTTCTACCAGCCCCTTATGCAGGTCACTACCGGTGACCTCGCGGGCTTCGAGGCACTTCTGCGATGGAATCATCCTGAACGTGGCAGCGTATCACCGGCCGAATTCATCCCCCTTGCGGAAGAGACGAGGCTGATCAAGCCGCTCGGGGCCTGGGTGCTCGAGCGAGCCTGCCGGGATGCAGCCAAGTGGCCTGCTCATCTCAAGATCGCCATCAACCTGTCACCGGTGCAGTTCGTCAAAGGCAACCTTGTTGAGGAGGTGGAGCATGCCCTTAGTACATCCGGCCTTGCGCCCGATCGTCTGGAGCTTGAGATCACGGAGTCGGTTATGCTGCAGAACAGTGACGAAACACTGCAGGTGCTGAACCAGTTGCGGGCTATTGGCGTGCAGATCTCGATGGATGACTTCGGCACTGGCTACTCTTCGCTCAGCTATCTTCGCAAGTTCCCGTTCGACAAGATCAAGATCGACCAGACCTTTGTCCGATCCCTGGGCGACGGAAAAGGCAGTCTGGAGATCGTCCGGGCTGTTGTCGGACTCGGCCGCGCACTCAGCATGAAGGTTCTCGCGGAAGGCGTCGAAACGGCTGATCAACTCGCTGCACTTCGGGCTGAAGGCTGTGATGAGGTGCAAGGATACCTGTTCAGCAAGCCCGCTCCTCTGGCGGAGGCCTGGCGCACCATCGCGATTGCGACGAAGCGCAGCGAAGCGCGAACTTTGCGGGGAACGTCACCCTGAAGCAGCTGCCACCGTGTCACCCCGGTTGTCACGCTGGCGGCGCAGTGCCGGCACGAGTGTGCATGGTCTGGTCGGGCGGTACGGAATCTGGGGTCATGGCCCAGGATGGTGACTGACCAAGTAGTGTTGATGCCGGATGGTCAGGAGCTCGGTGTCAGCAGACGAGGCAATGGATCATCCGGGTCCGCCATCGGGCCTGATACTTAAGCCAATGGCTTGTCGACACTGATCAAGCCCGCGGGCAAGGCTTGACCCTGATCGCGACCACCTACGTGCTGCGTAAACAGCTGGGCTCCTTGGCCCAGTCCGCCCTGGTCCAGCGTCGCCAGAAGGTCGCGGTAAACCTGGTGGCTTGGATAAAGCTCTGATGGCAGGGCCCTGAACCAGCAGAGATCGCCGGGTTCCGGATGGAGACCTTCCTCCAAGAGGCGCCGCCTGGGTTGGCCACCCAGCTTGGCTTGGAAGCAGAGCGAAACCGTGTGACCCCGGTCATCAAAGATCTGCAGCACGGCGACAGGCGATTCGGCGGCCTCGATGGCGCAGCCGAATTCATCCCTGGCACAAGCCGCGATACGGTGGCCTATATCCTCGCGATGCCGGATAATGCTTCCGGGAACATGCCAACCGCGACCGAAGCCGTCCTCGCGCCAGGCCAGCAGGATGCGTTTGTCACTGTCGCGCACCAACAGGTCCACATTGGCGGTGGCAGACACTTCGGTGACGAAGCGGAAGACGGGTGCTGGCAGGTCAGCACCCTGCCCGCTCAGTTTAGCGAGCAGCCGCGTGAGAGTTTCCAGCTCCGCTTCCGTGATGGCTTGATCCTTGATGTCTGTCATTGCGATTTCCTTTGCGCGACCTCGATCATGAAACGCGTCACGCACTCTAAGAATTGCAAAGCTGCGGTCCTTGTTCAAGGCACATGGCCTTCTGCACGGCGCTCCGGACGGTCTCGGCACTGCAACCACGACTGCGGTCTGCGGACTTGCTCATGCAGCGGTTCCTTGACCAAGGGGTGCAGCGTCACTGTGGCCGCCTGCTTCCACGTGGCGTCCAGGAGCCGGCACCTGTCGGCCTCGGTCCCCACCTACTGTCAGGGCGAAGATGACTATGGCAGAAATCTGACCTGGTGGAGACGTGTTCGGCCAGAGGTCAGCTACGCTGGGCGTGGCAGCTCTTCACCGTGCGGCGCCATACCAGCAGCTCACTCTCATGGCCTTGAGGCTCCTGCAACGCGACCGAAAGATCGCCATCAAGAGGAGCCTCACACAAGGCGGAACTATGTGCCGAGAACTGCGTTGTGGTAATGAGATACAGCTCAAGCAGGCTTGCAAGGGCTTCCAAGGATCTTTGTTAGGTCGCACCGAAAGCTCCCCTTCCTCGAAGTTGCACATAAGTCCTGTGAATGGGGAGGTTGGTGCTGGCTCAATTGCCATGAGAAAGCGCTAAGAGGATTAATGGTCTGCGCCAATTGCCTGGCCGAACCTCCCGCCGTCGGATCTGGTAGCAGGGGTCTGGATGAGGTCCTGCCGCACCACTCAGATGCAGGCGTTCTACAGGAACGGGTTCAAGTACAAGCTTCACTAGATCCGGACGTCAGCAAGAGAGAAGAAGCACTTTTGTCTCTTATGGCTTCACCGGTCTCCAGCATCGAAGCTGAAACCGTTGATGCCAAGATCGGTGCGCGTCGTTGACGCTCCACCGGTTAACACCTCCAGCCAGTCGACCCACAGACAATGTGCTGCCGCGCGCGGCTCTGGCCTCGAAGCTTTGAAATCTCGCTAACGGAGGCGCCACTAATGATACCCCACAGCGAGGACATTCTGGATTGTCTCGTGATCGGTGCCGGCCCGGCAGGGCTTACGGCCGCTTTGTATCTGAGCCGCTTCAAGCGCAAGTTTCTGGTGGTGGACGCTGGCGACCCGCGCGCAAGCTGGATCCCGACCAGCCACAATATTCCGTTCTTTGCAGAAGGCATCTCAGGTCCCGCTCTTCTGAAGCGCCAGAAAGAGCATGCCGAACGCTACGGTGCCCGGATTCTAAGGGGCATTGTCATTGACCTCCAGAAAAGCGCCGGGAGCTTTGCAGCCACTCTGCAATTGAGCCGGACCCACCAGCCACAAATCAGAGCACGAAGGGTTCTCCTTGCCACCGGCGCTGAGGATAATGAACCCAGTCTTCCAGGCCTCAGGGATGCCGTGCAACGCGGTCTTGTACGCTACTGCCCTATCTGCGACGGATTTGAAGCACGCGATCAAAGGATCGCCGTTATCGGGCACGGCATGCGCGGCCTAGGTGAGGCAATCTTTGTTGCTCGCACCTATGCTGACGACGTCACTCTACTGACCCTCGGCAAGCAGATGGAAATCAGCCAGGAGCAACGGAGCCGTGCAGCTCAGCACGGGATCAAGGTTGTTGAGAGCCCAGTTGATGCAATGGATGTCCGAAACGGCCGCATTGAGGCGGTGCGCATCGACGGATCAATGATGCAATTCGACATCCTCTATTCGGCACTCGGTCTCAGGCTTCGCAGTGACCTCGCCGTGAAGCTCGGCGCCAAGCATGATGACGCCGGAGCGTTGATGGTCGATGAGCACAATCAGACCAGTGTTGCTGGACTTTATGCGGCCGGAGCCATCGTGCGGGGTCTCGATCAGATTGTGGTGGCCATGGGGCACGCTGCCATTGCATCCACTCATATTCACAACCGCTGCGAACTTCCGACAGAGGAAGAAGCCGGTGAATCAGGAAAACAGGCCGGTTCAGGCAGCGGAACGGCACCAAAGACAGATCATTAGCGATTGGCGGCAAGCTGATCTAGCTCGAGGCAGCTTTCAAGCCGCCCCAATCATGCCGTGTGCAGCCTCCTCGGTCCTGCCTAACTCGTGCTGACCTGTGCAAAACGACCAGCCAGCACAAAGTCGCTCCGCATTGGGTTCTGGCCAGCGGCAAGTTATTGGCGTCATGGTCTGGGTGCCGAACCCAACCCATCGATACTGCTATCTGATTTCAATACGCCAGGATGGTGACCGAGGCAGCACCAGAGAAGCTCAACGTGAAGGCGGTATATTGCATGGCTGCTAGGCGGCATGACGTGCTGTTGCTGCGTCCTGCCACAGGTGTCTTCTTGGCGAAGGAGGGAGGCGATGGCCGCACGGAGTAGCGGGTGTTGAGCCAGGAAGAGGAAGTATGCAGAACCGGTGAACAACCCTGCGCCCTCCCTCCGAGACTTTTTGATGTTGGCTGCTGACTATGCCGCTATCCTCGAACACTGAACGCCCAGATTGTACCTGCGGCCACCGCTTTGCTCCTCTACGACGGGCGGCATCTGCCAGGGTCCACGTCTGAACCAACGCGCCCCTATCATGCCCAGCCCAGTTCCTTCAGAGCATGCCCAGAATTCCAGGCGTTTATGAGATGCACGATCCTGCCGTCGTTGAACCGCATGATGTACACGTGGTCGGTCTTTGTGCTCCTGCCGGTCGGCAGCACCTGGCCGCCCGCCAGATGCGTACCGGAGAAGGTCGGTAGGCGCGGACATTGGCGTGTGCCTCGTCAGCTGCGCAAGAATGCAGCCGATAGCTGCCACTGGTGAGAGTCTTGAGGAGGTCGCGCATCCACTCGGCATATTACTGCACCGTCGAGGTCCCGGCCACTACGTCCATTTGCGCGGAGAACGTCGCCTCTGGCGCCCAGAATGAACGGCTGGCATCCGGCCCTGCCCTGTATCACAAGCGGCAGAGAACGCCCTAGCCTGTTGGATGTCGCGCGACATGACGTTTCTCCCTGATAAAGCTCGCCCGCTGGCCCCAGCGGGTTCCCGTTGGGTTCTCGGAATGCAGTTTCATGATGCACGGGAGAGGGCTTTGATCCAGGACAAGCTGCTTCCCCGCTTTGTGTGGAGTGGCTGCTGCCGACCTCCTTAATCGTTGCAGGTCATGGCTGCGGCAGACGCTCTTCCAGCAGCTTCCTTTACTCACCGTGGCCAGCACTAGGTTGCGTAGCTGCTACTAGATCAGGTCAGGCTGGGCATGTTCGCTTGTAGCCAAGTCTGGATGGTTTTCGGCCCGCCTGCTCATTCCTGAACTCCGCACGTGCTACACGCAATGTCAGATATGGCCAATTCGATGAGCAGTAGTAAGACATTTGTATGTATATATATACAAATGCTTGTCCTAGATGTTGTTGCATGCCTCACTTCTGTCACTGACGAGAACTGAGGCTGATGCTGGCTCCGCCATTTGACCCCCGAACAGCTGTTGCTGCAGCGGCTCAGTTAGATGCAAAAGGCTCCGCTGCTCTTCGGAGAAGCCGGGTTTATCGGTTGGTCTAGTCTGGGCCTGACCTGCAGCGCCAGCGCATGAATTTGGTAATTAGGCGGCACCTCAACGGTGCAGTCAGCGTCCGATTCGCAGCCTCACAGCAGAGTCACGATCCGGCGACGGCACAACTACCCACAGCAGGGCGCCTTGTCCTGAGGACCATGACGGGATGAGTGAGGACTTTCACGGGAAGCCGTGGAGAAGCCACTCGGCAAAAACAGTGACTTACGAGGTTATCCCGAGGATTACGCCGGGACATACTAATAGAAGTTACTAATATTTCTGCTAGTAGACGCTCCCGCCGAAGTCCTCAGCGACAGTGGTCGGCATCTGAGCCACAATCCGGAAAGCTTATGGGACTGAGTCCAGCTCGAAGGAGAGGCCGGTTGGCCAAAGTGCATGATCTGCTGGAGGCTCAGGGTAAGCAAACTGTCCTGAAGCTGGATGTGGCCGAACGGCGTGTCGTGGATGCCGCGGCTGACTACCTCAGCGATGAGGATGGCAGCATCGGTTTCATTTATTCGGGGTGGGCTCAAGCCGCCCTTCCCCACAAAAGGCTAGACGATGACCAGCCATGGCAGGTTCGCACGGACAAGGTCAGCCTGCTGGTAGAACCTGGTCGTAAGACGCTGCCAGATGGCAGCTTGCGCTGGATCGGCGTGCCATACGGAAGTCGAGCCCGCCTTATCATGCTGTATCTCCAGTCTGAGGCGCTGCGAACTCAAAGCCGCGAGGTCGAGCTTGGGAAGAGCCTACGGGCGTGGCTTAAGAAGATGGGAATTGCTCCTGGCGGGAAGTCGATCTCAGACGTCCGGGAGCAGGCCGAGCGCATAACCCGCTGTCGTCTGACCTTTGAGGTCCAGCAGGCGGGGCGGTCGGCCTTGGTCCAGCAGCTCATTGTTGACAAAGCACTGTTCGAAGAAACTGAGGACTCTGGCGGGAGCCATTTCCTGGAGCGGACCAAGCTTTCGGAAACGTTTTTCGAGCAGCTCCGGCGCCATCCAGTCCCCATTGAGGAAGCCGCAATCCGGCATATTAACCGGCATTCAATGGCCCTCGACCTCTATTGCTGGCTGGCGTACCGGCTGCATGTTCTGGCGGCCCCTACCCCGATCTCCTGGCGCGCCTTGCATAGTCAATTCGGAACTGGGATTCAGCGACTCGACCACTTCCGCGCGACATTTCAGGAGCAGCTGCAATTGGCCACTGCAGTTTATCCAGCGGCGAGTATCGAAGTGAAGCCTCAAGGCTTGGTACTCAACCCGTCAGCACCACCTGTCGGCGCTCGAAAAACTTTCGTGTCCGTCGCCCGCTAGGCCTCCCCGTCAAAGTCCTCACGTCCGTTTATCCGGCTGAATGCTCCCGCCAAAGTTCTCAGTTCCAGCGTTTGGGTGGAATCCCTAGCCATGCGATAAGGGCGGGATATGAGGAAAGACCCCCTTGCCTGCTTGGTCGTCGCTTGTTTTAGCCCAAGCCTTCCCCTCCCCCTCTGTGGGAAAACGGCAGCAATGCTCTCGTAAACGCAGTTGCAAGACTTATCCTGGCCCTAACGGCACTCATGGAGCTGTGGCCCGATAATGAACTGCCTGTGGGGCATGAGTGCTCGCAAGCCATATTCTTTCGACGTTGCCGGTGAAGGATGGCCGTTGGTCCCTCCTCATCCAACACGGTTGCTGGAAGAAGTTGGGCAACGGGAACACTCGCCGGATGTGGGTGTTCAACGGCCCGTGTGATGTCGTCAAGACCGCTACCCTGTGGCGATGCAGGCCAGACGATCTGTCGCTTTAGCCGGCGGTCTGCCACCAGACTCAGCGCTGCCTGCGGTAGGATGCTTTGAGGCATTGGTCGAAGGTCTGCGAAGGGTTCTGCGGTTGACGGTCGGCTGCGAAGCCCATGCCCGCGCTGCCCTCGTCGACAGCCCTGTACGGTCCACGCCAAAACCGCACAGCGGGCTATATTATCGCACCAAGCCGCACTTGGTGGTCGACACGCTGGGACCTGTGCTGGCTCTGAGCTTCACACCTGCCCCGGCGGATGATCGGGCTGAAGTCAGGCATCTTGCACATGTGGTCCAGGCTTCGACGGGAAGCGGTGTCGATCCTGCCTAGGTCGATCAGAGCTAAACCAGCGGCAAAGCGGCTACGTTGCCCAGGCACACGGCATCAGCCTGAAAGTCGGCAAGCCAGCCGAAGCAAATGTGGCTTCGTGCTGGTGCGAAGGAGCTGAGGGTCCAGCGCCTGAAGGAGTATGACCGCAGTACTCCGAACTTTGCCGAACGGCCCTCCTTGCCTCCACCTGCATCAGGCTCAAATAGGCCACCCTATGCAGCCTCAGGCAGCAATCAGCTGACACCGATCTGGTACCAACATCAGGTCGAACACCGCCCACCGCATTCCTCTACGCGCAAGTTATAGCTCGCGGCGACTAGACGCTGATCCAAGCCTCTATGACGCCACCAGCGACAAGAACTAGGCACACCACATGCTTGGGGAATGAAGCACTGCCGAGAGCAACATGCGGGAGAGAAGATGCACCCAGCGGGATCCAGCCTTTAGTCTGGTATGCCGAACAACTGGTCAGGCTTCTCAGGCCCTGCGGACTATAGATACATATATACATACATGTCATGCTGACATGCGGCGATGTCGGAACACACCGCCGTCCCAGCGCAGCAGTATGGGTATATCTACATATATACATATGTACATACGGATGGGGCCTTAGATATATGTCCATCTGTAGATACGTATGTATGCTCCGGCAGATCTGTCTACATACCTAGGCGACAAGCACGGATTGACTGTCTCGGTGGCCCGTGGATAGATGGATATACAGATATACAGATGGGCATGCATATGTTCGTAACCGTTGCGAGCTACAAGGGTGGAGTTGGGAAAACGACCACCGCCGTTCATTTGGCGGACTATCTCCAGAGCCTTGGCCCTACCCTCCTCATTGACGGAGATCCAAACCGCTCAGCAACTGGTTGGGCCAAGCGTGGTGGCTTTGCGTTTGACGTGGTGGACGAGAAAGCTGGAGCTTATTCCGCCCGTAAGTACCAGCATGTGGTGGTTGATACCGAGGCGCGGCCTGGGAGTGCTGACTTCGAAGCTCTAGCTACGGGATGCGACCTGCTGGTGATCCCCACAGTTCCTGCATCCCTCGACACCGACGTCTTGGTTCTAACGTTGCACACTGCGCGAAAGCTGGCGGCCGACAAGTACAAGGTCCTGCTGGTACGCGTGCCGCCGCCACCTGAAACAGATGGTGCGCAACTGCGGGAGGTGCTGGAAGGGCAGGGGATCCCCGTATTTGCCACAGACATCCCGCGCCTGAAGGCATTCGAAAAAGCGGCGGAAGGTGGAATTTCGGTTCGTGCCGTCGAGGGGGATGCCCGGGCCAAGCGCGCATGGGGTGCCTACGAGGCTGTGGGGAAGGAATTGGTCAATGGCTAAAAGCAAGTTTGCCGATATTTTTGCCAAACCACTTGAGGAACAGGATGGCCCTGTGCCGGAGCGGGTAGAGAAGGAAACGGCTGCCATCCCGCCTACGAAAGCAGCGCCTGAAGCTAACTCTCCTGCAGTGCTGACGCCGCTGACCTTGCCGACGGCCATGAACTTCAAGCTATCGCCGACAGCCGCCGCTGGTCTGCATCAGCACCAATTCAAGACAGGCCGACGGAAGCAGGACATTGTTGCGGAAGCGCTAATGCAGTGGCTGGAGCGCAACGCGCACCTCATCAAATAGCCTCGCACAAACTTCCCTATCTACTTGGATATCCATAGATATATACACACATATATATACTCTGAGTTTGACGAGTAGCTCTTCCCCATACCAATAATCATAGCCCGCATGGGGATCACACGTCCCCACCGTTGAGAAGGCATCCAGTGTGGTGCGGCGGTCGACGCCACCAGACTAGCTGTTCCATCACGGAAGGAACCGCTGATAAGGTGCCGACCACCGTCTAGGAACCGCCGAACGTTTGGCTGCGCCGGGACTGTCCTGCATGACTCCACATCACCCGAGTTGTCGCTCCATGAGCATGAAATTGGACCGACAGCTGTAGCGTCGATCCGGAGCGGAAGCACAACGTAGTTGCCGAGCTGCCGCTCTATGGACGTCTCGGCTCAAAGCCGTAGGCCCGATGCCAGAGACACCTGGAGCGTCAACGATCCTGGACCAACCAGTTGAAGGGAACGGCGATCCAGGCGGGGCGTGCGGCACATGCTTTTGGGTTCCTCCGCCTTACCGGCTGGCTGGAGGTGGTGTTCGCCCTCCGTGTCCTGCTCGACGGGCCGCCTTGAGCAAGTCGCGGAGCGCCAATGCAGGCGCACCTGATCCCGCAGTACGACGTACCCTCGCGACCGGCACGTTGCCTAGGTTCGGCCAAGAGAACAGTTAAAGGAGCCGGACGTCCGACAGCACCGTCTTCTACACACGCTCCACAGGTCTGAAGAGGGGAGGGGGCTCCGGGATCGCCGTATGGTCCCCAAAGAAGGTCCTGGTACTCCGCGCTTCCAGCGTCTCTCTGGCAGCGGGTGGAAGCCGCTCAAGACAGCGACCGCATGGATTTAAGCCGAAGGAGGTTCCCAAATCCTTAGGGCGGGCCGGATGGACGCCCTGCAGAACCTCATTACTGCCACAAGGGTCGTAAGTTCCTGTACCGATGACGACCAAAGGACGTCGCAAAGTACTATTCAGCCTGGTAGCGACCGGCGGCTGCAGCCCTTCTGGAATAGAGGTCGAGAGACAGGTTCCAACGAATAACTTGCTGACGGAGGCTGGTTGAGCCTGCCTCGCATTCAGTCCCGCCGTAACGCTATCGTAGCGGGAGAACAAGAAGCCGGCATGATGGCGCGCAGATCATGTTATCCGATAAGGGGGGATTATCGTATCAAATTACACTTCGGGCATTAATCATCGTCGAAGCACGGGGAGGGCCATCACGACTCGTTGGACGATTGAGAATCCGCCGGATCGTTGCCTGCAGTGCCTCTGCAGGAGCGGGGGCATAGGCGAGTCATGGATCATGGCCCTCTACCAGCACGATAAAGGCTCTATGTGGCCTGAGCTGTTTCAACGTCCGTTGCGCCGCACTCGTGAAAGCTGGCGAGCGCCGCCTCAAGCTGATTGTCACTGACCTCGGCCGTCACCATGATCCGGCCGCCGCGGACGCCCCCCGGCGTTTCGCCGGCCGCAGCATCGGCGGCGTCTGCACCCGATACCACGCTGCCGGACGTGTTGTTCTCACCCTCTGCCGCAGCCCGTACGCATTTGCGGTCCAGTCCATGATCCTGCACCAGATGTTCGACCGCCATCTCGGCGTTCCGGCGCGTCTCGAAATAGCCTGTGATGGTGTTGGGCATGTTTGATCTCCTTGACACATCTCCTAGCGCAGGAGAGTGGCATTGGATGCCCGATCGCCAGCACGAAAGTATGGATGCTCACCATTCATCGGCCCTGACTTAGGCCAAACGTCGTCCGTCTTTGCGCGGTGATGAACGTTAGCGCTTCCGGTCCGTTATGTAGGGAATGCCTGATAACTGGCTGCCTGACCCATATATCCTCGTCCTCACCGGCTGTGGGGTGCTGATCGCCCTGGTAGCCTGGCTGCCGCTGGCGCTGCGGCGACTTCCGCTGTCCCTACCGATCGTCTGCATTGCGCTGGGCGCGCTCCTATTTTCACTGCCCGGCCTCGTCTTGCGACCTTTGCCGATGGATTTTCCGAAGGTCACTGAACGGTTCACCGAGTTGGTCGTGATCATTGCCCTGATGGGCACGGGGCTACGGCTTGACCGCGCCTTCGACTGGCGGCGATGGGTGGTGACGTGGCGCCTGCTCGGAATCACTATGCCGCTTGGCATACTGGCCATAACCGGGCTGACCGCATGGGGGCTTGGACTGTCCTGCGCTTCTGCGCTGCTGCTCGGCGCCAGCCTCGCACCGACTGATCCGGTCTTGGCTGCCGACGTCCAGGTCGGGCCACCGAAGACTGGTGAGGAGGATGAGGTCCGCTTCGGCCTCACCTCGGAGGCTGGGCTGAATGACGGATTGGCTTTCCCGTTTGTGCATCTGGCCATCACCCTGGCTGCTGTGGCCAGCACGAATGAGCCGTGGCTCGCCGGGTGGCTTGGCTATCGGGTGCTGTGGGAAATCGGCGCCGGGATCGGCGCCGGCTGGCTGATAGGCCGCGCCTTCGGCTGGCTCACCTTTCATGTGCCGGCCGAGACGCGACTGGCACGGACGCGGGACGGGCTCATTGGCTTGGCCGCTACGCTAGTCTCGTACGGGTTAACAGAGATCATCCACTGCTACGGTTTCCTGGCCGTGTTCGTCACCGCGCTGAGCTTTCGCCGGGCGCACCGCGAACATGACTTCCACACGCAGATGCACGAGGTCACCGAGCAGATCGAGCGTCTGGCGATGATGGTGCTGCTGCTGCTGTTCGGCGGCGCGCTGGTCAGCGGTCTACTTGCCTCAGTCTCATTGGCCGAGGTGGTGGTGGCACTGCTGGTCCTGCTGGTGGTTCGTCCGGTAACGGGATGGCTGGGCTTGGTCGGACTTCAAGCTGACCCTAGTGAGAAACTAACACTGGCTTTTTTCGGCATCCGGGGCGTTGGCTCACTCTACTACCTGGCTTATGGCCTGAATCGCATGGAAGTGGCAGAGGCCCAACGTCTCTGGGGTTTCGTTGGCTTGGTGGTGCTATTCTCTATCCTTCTGCACGGACTGACAGTCACTCCCATTATGCGTTTCATTGACCGGCGGCTTGGACGTGACCCAGATGCCGATGATGCCACCCCACCGCCCGGCCTGAAGGGGCCAGCGGCTTAGAGGACAAACGCTGTATTTGGCGGGCCGAGAAGCGGTGCGGCCTCTTGGATACTGCACGTCTAAGATCGTGGGCAGAACGTAGCTTGTGACAAGCGTCGCCTTCCATGCAGATACTTTGCAGCGGCAAACATCCTTCACCCAGCTCGAACATGGATAGGTCTGGCTATTGATTGAAGGCAGATCGATCGCGATGCAAGTTCGCCGCTCATCCAGGGTCTGAGCGAGTGGGGTAACTAAGCTGTTGCAGATGCTCTACTTTCGGCAGCTTGCCCAAGTATCGAAGAGGCCAGCATGTCAGGTCCTAGGTTCCTGGATGACGCGGCAAGGCACGGAGCATCTTCGTTACCGCTATTCTGCTACATGGCAGGGGATGTTTTACCTGAAGGTCGCAGCCGCCACCGGTGCTCGAAGGATTCGGCAGGAACGTGGGGCGGATGCGTGCAGGTAAACCGGCGCAGTTGAAATCGCCCTTGTTGCTGACCACCACCTTCGGTCTTGAGGCTTGCATCGCGGCACTGATCCGTCATGCCAGGCCGGTGGCGCTGACATGCGGCGACGCCGAGGTGAACGACATCCAGGCCATGGCGATGCCCTCAGATACCGCCGGCACCTCGGCCTGCCCGAGGTTCTGGCCGGCGGCACCACATCATCTGGCAAGACGATAAGGGCTGCCCATTGGCTTACCCCTTCCTGATGTCGCGGTAGCGATAACGGTCGCTCATCGGTCCGGTATCCAGACCTCTCACCGTGGCTGGCGTGACCGAGTTTTCAATCAGCTGGAACAGCATGACAAACGGGCTCTCGCGCTGTCCGTCGCGTTGCAGCTCCTCGTATATCCCCCTACGCCGAGCCGCATCGGTCTCCTGCCGTGCAGCGAGCGTTCGAGCACTGAGTTCCGGGATCAACCAGTTGGCGCGCCAGGCCAAGGTCTTGTTGCGTGCATTGTCGCTGTTGTCAGTGTTGATCAGGAAGGCCTCAGCATTGGTATTCGGGTCGAAGTAGTCGCTGCCCCACTGAATCAGCGCAATGTCATGCTGACGGCCGCGTGTGCGGCTGACCACCTGCCGGCTGTCGCCGGGATTCATGCGCAGGCGGATCCCGATTTGCGCCAGATTCGCTTGAACAGCCTGAGCAATGTCGGCAAATGGCGCCTCTGCGGTGTAGTCGAAGCTTGCCTCGAAACCCTCAGTCAGTCCGGCCTTGGCCATCAATGCCTTTGCTGCCCCCAAATCTTGACGGAAGGGCGTATCGGTCAGCGCGCCAGGAAGTCCCTGCGGCAGGATGCTCTGGTTGATGGCGTACGTGGTGGGAACGACGTTCCGCTGGATACCCTCGTAGTCCACGGCAAGCTTGATCGCTTGGCGAACCTCCGGCAAAGCCAGTTGCGGCAGCTTCTGGTTCAACGACAGGTACATCACACTGGCCCGCCGCTGCGCGTGCACCTTGAACCGAACATCCTCGGCAACTTGCTGGATTTGCTCTGGACCCAGGTTTCGAGCGATGTCTACGTCACCGCGCCGCAATCCTAGAAGCTGAACCGAGGGATCGGCCACATGCCGGATGACGATGCGGCGCATCGCGGGCGGTTCGGCTGCGTGCGGGTTGGCATCCATCATGATGCTCTCATTGGCTCGCCAGGCACGCAGCATGAAGGGACCGGAGCCAGCGGTGTTGGCTTTCAGCCACGCATTGCCCAGGTCATCGCCCTGTGCGTTCGCCATGGCTGTAGCCTTTTCAACGACGCTGCCCACCACGGCAGAAAGGCAGAACAGAAGGAAGCTCGGGGCAGTCGGCTCGGCCAGATGCATCACCAGTGTCCGCGGATCAGTGGCGCGGATGCGTTCCGCCACGTTATCGCGGGTGAAGCCAAATTGATTGATGATGAAGGCGGGTGATTTGTTGAGGATCACGGCGCGGCATAGAGACCAGGCGGCATCCTCCGCCGTCACCGGATGGCCGGAGGCAAAGCGGGGGCCTTCCTTGATGCGGAAAGTCACGGTGCGCCCGTCGGCCGACATGTCCCAGCGTTCAGCCAGTTCACCGGTCAGCTTGGCGGGATCATTGTTCGGCGAAGTCACCAGTTTCTGATAGACATTGCCGCAGATCTCAGCGCCGCTCCACTCGAAGCTCTCGCCAGGATCCACGCTGGTGAGATCGCTGATCTGCTTGGCGACAACCAGGACGCCGGCCGGCGCCTGCGCCAAACTTGGCCGACCCCCGGGTAAAGCCAATGGGCTGGCGCAGAGTGTCAGCATTGTACGACGTGTCAGCGGCATCAAACCATTCCCCCGAATGCAGGAAACTGTAGTTGATTGCAGTGGCGTGACAAGCTGCACTGGCATGTGTTTCGGCGCCTTTGACCCCGATTGCCACAGGACGCAGAGCTTGTGTATGGCGCCTCCGCCAAGCTGGTGAAGCCAACTTGGGGGACGACACTCAGCAGCACCGCATTTAGGCTGACCGGCCGCGAAGCAGACCCGCAGCTGTGGCGCTGTATTGGCACTCCAGCAGATCTACGGGTCGGGCTGCAGTCGCTGTCCGGCAGAGCGGCTGACAGGGCCGAAGCTGGCGGCCACCACCTTGCATCCAAGCAAGGCCAGACATCCGGCCTCCAGATCCCCGCCAAGGCCGGGATTGAGGCGAAAGGCCAAAGCCACCGGCCGCGGGTCACATCGCCAGCCACGCTGTGCCTCCAGCCGTACCGCCTCGTGGCAGGGCTACAGCGTCTTGGCTTATGGAGTCTTGCGCCGTCTTTGCCGTCCGTCACTGACCTTGCCGTACCAGCGATAAGGTGCCGCTCCCCACAAGAGCTTGGTCAGAACCCTTGGGACTGCGAGTGGCGGAGGTCCGGAACCCTGGTCAGTGACCCGGTCGCATAACCCTTGAACGGCTAAAGATGTCGTCTCCAGTCATGGCTGAACGCAAGCCGTAGCGCCTTCAGCCTTGTTAGGCCGCTGCTTCTAGAGCTTGTCCTGAATCATGCGGGGTCGCGTTGTGCCGCGCGCGACAAGTCGTCCACGAAGTAGCACCGTCTCGTGTGGCAAGTCGGGGTTCCGGATCCGCGCTAGCAGAAGATCCATCCCACGCTGCACCATGGTAACCAGGGGTTGCGCGATGGTTGAGAGATTGTAGGTTGGTCGTGAAGCTTCAGCAATGTCATCGAAGCCTGCCACGGAGACATCCTCTGGAACACGGAGACCGTGGCGCCGCAGCGCATCTATGACACCGAGCGCCATGATGTCGCTTACAGCGAAGATGGCATGCGGACGTGCGTCCTGTGGCAGCGAAGCAATTTCCTCTCCCGCTGCAAAGCCGCCAAGCCAACTTGAGCTTTGGCCGCTAAACCGCGTCACGCCAAAGCCGGCGGTGGAGAGAGCGCGGCAGAATCCTTCCTCACGCTCCTGCGCAGTCGAGCTGGCCGTATCCGTACCAACGAAAGCAAAACTACGGTGACCTTCTGATAGCAGGAAATGAGCCATCTGTTCGGCACCGGCGATGTTGTCGCTGGACACAGATGAGGCATGGAGCCGAGTGACACGATTAAGCATCACTACAGGCACGCCTCGACGGCCGCATAGATCCGCAATGTCCGACGACAGTTGAGCCGAGGTTACGAGACAGCCATCGACGCGATACTGGTGCAGCGCCCGTAATGTATCCTCCTCGGCCGAGCCGGCGCCGAGATGCAGAATCAGGGGGCGCAACCCACGCACCGCCGCCTGCGCCACCACCTCCTGTAGCATGGAGATGTAGAAGGGGTTCTCGACCGGCCCCAGCACCAGCCCGATCAGTCCACTGCGGCCGCCTGAGAGGGTTCGTGCCAAGGCATCCGGCATGTAGCCCTGGTCAATGGCGATCGCAGTGATCCTTTCCCTGGTAGCAGAGGAAATCCTGGGATCGCCGTTCAGCGCCCGCGAAACGGTCGAATGCGATACGCCAGCCAGGCGGGCAAGGGTAACCACCGTCACACGCTCGACCAATCCTGGGTCTGACGGGCGCGATGGCGTCATGTGAGATGGTGGCATGGCCATAACATTATGAAAGAGGCCACGGCCTGAGAAGACTGCGCAAACGGATGCGCGACAATGCCCAAGATGATCCTCTTTGCCTCTGCTTGTGTGATGTCAGACCGGACTGATCACAGCGTACTGGATTCCTGACCATCTAAAATGTTGCGCACACGTGCGCACATTTGGATAGACACTACCGCATCGGAGTCGCTAGTTTCCGTGCCAATGCCGGCGGTATTCGACCGGGTAACGGGGAGAGACGTTCATGCGCGTTATGCTGACGCGCCGCACCGCCATTGTTGGCGCCGGCGCTGGTTTTCTTGCATCCACCGGCTTGGCCCGCCCCGCCTTTGCTCAGGGCGCGAAGTTGCGCGTGGGCGGTACGCCGAACTACGGGCCCGTCTTGCCGGTCCATGCAGCCAATGCGCTCGGGCTGTTCAAGAAGCAGGGCTTGACCGTGGAGTTCACCGGTTTTGCGGGCGGTTCGGCCGCTATGGAAGCCATCGCGGCCGGCGAAGCGGACTTGGTAAACTACTTTCCACCCGGTGTGGCGCTTGCCAAGCAACGCGGCGTTGCCGCCACCATCATCGCTGCCGGCACGCTGACGCCGCGGGGCTGGAAGATCATGGCGAAGAAGGACAGCCCGCTGACCAGCATCAAGGATCTGGCGCGTAAGAAGATCGGCGTCAGCTCCAATGGCTCGACGACCGACTTCTTCGCTCTCTGGGCTGGGCAGCAGGCGGGCGGCCTGGTGTCACGGATCCCGCTCGGCGGCGGCGGTATGATCCCTGGCCTGCTGGCGGGCAACGTCGATGCCATCGTCGCCTATCCGCCGTTATCTTATCAGCTGGAAACTTCGGGCGATGGCAAGGTCGTGGTCGATCTCGGTACAGCGATGGAACCGAATCTGCCCGATGTCTGGGTCGCGCCCGACAAGCTGCTGCAATCGCGCGCCGAGGACATCCAGAAGGCGTTGGTAGCCATCTACTCTGCCATTCGCCATATGAAGCAGAATCCCGACTGGACGACCCGCTTCATCGAGGAGCACAGCCGCTTTCCGCCCGCTGTGGCGAAGCTGGAATACGAGAACACGATCAAGAACCTCTCGGATGACGGCGCCATAGAGGAGGGCTGGGTAGAAAATTCTCTCGGGCTCGCTCGCCTGGCCGGGCTGCGTGACCTTCCTACGGCCAAGGACCTGGTTTCAACGCGCTTCCTGCCGATCAAGCCGGACGCGGCCTGATGAGTATGCGTGCCGACCGCGGAGTCATGCTGGCGCAGGCGGCAGCAGTGCTCGGCTTCTTCCTGATCTGGGAAGTGGCCAGCCGCAGCGGCCTCGCCGATCCGCGTCTGCTTCCGCCGCCCAGCATCGTGCTCCCTAAGGTGGTGGAACTGCTCTCGGAGGGTGAGTTCCGCCGCCACCTCTGGGTTACCATCCAAGAATTGTTGCTCGCCGGCATCATTGCGGCACCGCTTGGGATCGGCATAGGGCTGGTTCTGGCGGAGAGCGCTTATCTCGGCCGCGCCTTTAAGCCGTTTTTTCATTTCGTCGCAGCGGTGCCGAAATCGGTGTTTCTTCCGGTCTTCATTCTGCTGTTCGGCATCGGCTTCGGGCAGAAGGTGGCGTTCGGCGTTTTCCAGGCGCTGTTCGTCCTGGTGATCGCAACCTCCGCCGCCGTAGCCGCTGTGCCGGAGGAGTTGCTGCGGTTGGCGCGGGCCAATGGCGCGACACGGCGGCAGATATGGCTGGAGATCCACTGGAACGCCATGCTGCCGCTGATCCTCGAAGGCCTCAGGCTGGGCATGATCTTCAACATCGCCGGCGTGATCTTTGCCGAAATGTATGTCTCCCGCGCCGGCCTCGGCCAACGCTTCAGCACCTGGGGCGAAAGCTTTCGCATGCCCGAGCTTTTCGCTGGCGTTCTGATCGCAGCCGGCCTCAGCATCATCGTGAACGAGACGCTGCGCGTGCTGGAACGCCGTGCCGGCGCCTGGAGGAGCTCATGAGCCTTGACCTCGCCGCACCGCGCCGTGCCGAAGCCATGACCTCGCAGCCATCCGAGATCGAGGTGAGCGGCATTACTCACCGCTACCAGACCGGTCGGGGTGAGGTGCTGGCACTGCGCAACATCAACCTTTCGATCGCGCCTGGCCGCTTCGTGGGGCTGGTAGGGCCTTCTGGCTGTGGCAAATCATCGCTGCTGATGATGATGGCGGGCCTCGTCAAGCCGAGCGAAGGAAACATCACCGTGCGCGGTTCGCCGATCAACGGGCCGGCACCGGACCGTATCGGCGTAGTGTTCCAGGAGGCAAGCCTGCTTCCTTGGCGAACGGCGCAGGAGAATGTTGCCTTTCCGCTGAAGCTACGCGGCGTGAAGCGCGCCGAACGCGAGGCGAAGGCAGAGGAGCTGCTGCATCTCGTAGGCCTCAAGGGGTTCGAGAAACGACATCCGCACGAGCTGTCCGGCGGCATGAAGCAGCGCGTGGCCATTGCGCGTGGCTTCTGCCAGGATCCACCGGTGCTGCTGATGGACGAGCCTTTCGCCGCCCTCGACGAGCAGACGCGCATGACGCTCGGCGACGAGCTGCTGCGCATCTGGGAGCAGCACCGTAAGACAGTGGTGTTCGTCACGCATGGGCTGACCGAGGCGGTGTATCTTTGCGACGAGGTCATCGTGCTGAGCGGCCGCCCAGGGGAGGTGCTGGCCCGCATCGAGATCGACCTGCCGCGCCCGCGCACCTGGGAAATGATGGCGACCGAGCATTTCGGCAGGCTGCGTGAGCAGATCTGGAGCCTGATCCGGAGGCAGTCGTGAGCGCCAGCACTGCTTCGCCGGGTGCGGGGTGGCGTCTTTCACCCGTTGCGCTGCGCTGGCTCTGCCTCGTCATTCTACTGGCGTTGTGGGAAGTGGCGCCGCGCGCCGGCTGGGTGCCCCAGGTTATCCTTGCGACACCCAGCGCAGCCCTGACGGCGGGCGTTGCGGAATGGGAGTTCTTCGCCAGCGCGCTCGGATTCACGCTGCTGGAGATCCTTGTAGCACTTGGCTTCGCCTATGGCCTCGGCGGATTGGCGGGGCTTGCCATCGGCTTGTCGCCCTTCGGCCGACGCGCCGCGCTGCCGCTGATCTCCTCCGTCTACGCACTTCCGCTGATCGTCATCTATCCGGTGATGACAGCCTGGTTCGGCATTGGTCCGGCCAGCAAAATCTGGTTCGCCAGCCTGTACGGCATCTTCCCGGTGATCCTCTCCACTGCCGCCGGCGTGCAGCTTGTGGACCGCAGGTTGATCACAATGGCCCGGGCCCAGGGGGCGCGCTTCTGGCCGATGATGACCGAGGTCATCATCCCGGCCGCCCTCCCGGCCGTTGTCTCCGGTCTGCGGGTCGGGGGCGCGCTGGTCACCGTTGGCGTCGTAGTGGCCGAGATGCTGGCGGCGACCGACGGCATCGGCTTCCTCATTACCCAGTACCGGACCATGTTCCAGACACCGCAGGTCTATTTCGGCATCATGCTGGTTCTGGTCATGGCCGGCACGCTGGACACACTTATCAGCCGCCTTGAGCGCCATGCGTCGCGCTGGCGGCCGCAGCAGGACAATCACCATGACTGACTGTCTCGACCCCGTTCCGCCGTATCGCGCGCTATCGCCAATAGAGGGACCGTCTCTGCCAAGGCTGGATGAGCTGCTGCAGGGCGCTGTCGATCTGCACCATCACGGCTTTCCGGAATTCACCTTTGCGCATCCGACGCGGCATGATGATGCAGAGGAACTGCGCATGGCTGATGCCGCCGGTATGGCCGGCATTGTCATGAAGTCACATTTCTTTCCAACCACGGCGATGTGCTGGCGGCTGAACCGCCTCGGGCTGCGGGCGCAGGCCTTCGCTTCGATCACGATGAACCCCTGCGCTGGCGGCTTCCTGCCCATCGCCGTCGAGGCAGCAGCGAGGCAGGGAGCACGCGCGCTGTTCATGCCGACCTGGGGTGCCGCCGCCGACCAGCGACGCGGCGGCTTCAGCCATCACCTGACCGAGTTCCTGGAACAGGCACGTGGCCTTGACCCGGAGCGCGGTCTGACTGCCACCGACGCCTCCGGACGGGTTCGGCCGGAAGTAACCGAATGCCTGGCCATCGCCGCCGAATTCGACATGATGGTGGCCACGGGCCATATCTCACCACACGAAAGCCTGGCTGTGGTGACCGAGGCGAAGCGCCTTGGAGTGCGAGAGGTGATGTTCCAGCATCCTGACAGCCGCTCCATCGGCGCCACACGGGATGACATCCGCCAGATCGCCGAGGCCGGCGGCACGATCGAGTTCTGCGCCATCGGATTCACTCCTGCTTTTCAGCGCCTGCCAATGCCGGAGTGCCTCGACATCATCCGCGAGATCGGCGCCGAGCGCGTGGTGCTGACGACGGATTGCTTTTTCGGGTGGATGCCGCCGGCGCCCGAATTGCTGCGGATGACCCTGGGCAGCATGCTGCATCATGGTCTCTCGGATGTGGATGCAGCCAGGCTGGTGCGAGACAACCCGCGTCGGCTCCTTGGCTTGCCGGAGTGGTTCGCAGATGCTGATGCGCTTGCGGAACCGTCCCAGAAGTAAGATCACGAATTACACGCTGCACTGAAGATCAGCGCTGCCATGCAATCGGCCGGCTGATCTGCAAGGCGTTCATGCCATGCCTCGCGCGGTGATTGGGCGCTGACGCCCGAGCTGCTTCAGGGCCGCCGCCTGCGGCCTCCCGCGACGACCCTGACCAAGGGTTAGTTCGAAACGGAGACGAGGCCTTCCTTCGCGGCCTGGGCCCAGCGCTGGTCATCTTCTTGCAAGAAGGTGGCGAACTCGCTCGGGCCTAGCGTGCGCATGTCGGCACCGAGATCGGTGAGCCGCCTCCGTGTCTCGGCATCTTTCAGCGCATCCTGAACAGCGGCGTAGAGCTTGCCGGCGATCTCGGGCGATGTGCCTTTCGGCGCGTACATGCCGTAGGAGCCGGTGAACTCGTAATCCTTTACCCCGGCCTCGTCCAGCGTTGGCACGTCCGGCAGCAGGGGTGAGCGTTCGCGTGAGGTAACAGCGAGGATGCGTGCCCCATTACCGTTGAAAGGCAGAATGGCAACGGTGCTGCTGACAGCCAGAGCGATATGTCCCGCCAGTAGGTCGTTGAGTTGCGGCCCGCTGCCACGGTACGGCACCTCGACCATGGAGATCCCGGCACGCCGTGCTAGGGAGTTGCCAACATAGCTGGTCGCCGTTTCCGTTGTACCGAAGCTGATTGTTCCGGGCTTCGCCTTCGCTGCCTCAATCAGTCCGGCGATATCGCGGTAGGGGAGCTTGTCGTTGATGGCGATGACGAGAGGGAAACCGGAGAGCAGCGAGATCGGAGTAAAGTCCTGCACCGGGTGGAAGGGAACGCTGCGCATCGAGTAGCGGTTGATGACATGCGCTCCCGTGCAGACGGCGAGGGTGTAACCGTCCGGCGCGGCGCGCGCGACCGTCTCGGCGCCGATGACGCCGTTGGCGCCGGCACGGTTCTCCACCACGATGGGTTGGCCGAGCGTCTTGCGCATGCCCTCGGCAATGGCACGGGTAAAGATATCGGTCCCGCCGCCTGGCGAGTAGGGCACGATAATGGTGATGGGCCGTGCGGGCCATGCGCCGGCATTCGGTGATGCTGCCGATGCGCCACGATGAATCGTGGCGCTCGCCAGCGCGGCCATTCCGCCGCCCAGCACGCTCCTACGTGTGCCGTCCATTTCTTGTCTCTCCCTGTCGGCCCCATTCTTGGCGATGGGGCTCTCGATCAAGGCGGACCCGGCAGGTGGGCCCGCCACGCTGTCAGTAGGGGATGTTGTTCATCCCGAGGGATTCCGCCGCCCGTGCCTGATAGGCTAGCAGCTCTGGTGTCACGCCGCGTCCCTTGATGCCGCCGCGGACGGTGCCCCGGTCCACACTCTTGTAGATGTGGCGGAGATCCTCGCAGAGTGGTCGGCTATTCGGTACGGAGAGCCATAGGCGAAAGAGATGGCGCTTCTGATCATCTTCCTCGAAGTCTTCGTAATGCGTGCGGGAATGGTAGAGGACGTGGTTGTTAACGAATTGCATGTCGCCAGGCTCCAGCCACATGTCGAAACTGAACTCGGCGCTGCTCGCCATGCTCTGCAATGCATCCAGCGCCTCATGCTGTTCGGGAGACAGCTTGGGCTGGTCGTTCAGGAGTTGGGTAGAGCGGATGTGGTTGCGGATGTAGCGGCTGGCGAAATGCCCGTCCCGCATGCTGTAGACGGGCGCCATGTAGGTCGGCGGCTCGTCCGGCGCTTCCTCGTTCTGTCGGCTGTGTGGCAGGTTGCCGTAGAGCAGCTTCACGAGATCCGGGCGTGTTTCCAGCAGCGCGTTGTGGATGGCAACGGAACTGGCCAGCCGGCTAAGCCCACCGGACTTCGCCGTGTTGCGGCACAGGAGCCCGACCACGTCGCTGCCGTCGGTATGGTAGTCCAGCTCGGCATTGGTGTTGTAGCCACGGCCGCTCGTGCCACGGTAGGTGCCACCGGCGTCTCGGACGTCGGACATGATCTGGCTTGCTTTGCCCTGCGGTCGTGCCACGCCGAGATGCGTTCCGATCGACCAGAATAATAGCCGGTTATCCTCTACGGTCATCTGCTGCACCGGCAGACCGCGGATCACTTTGAAGCCAGTGCCATTCTCCAGCTCGTTCTCGATTTCTGCGAGCACGCCTTCAAAGGTGCCAAGCGGCATATCGGCCTTGGTGATCTCCAGCATCGCCTTGCCGGAGGTTTTTACCGCCTCGAAGCCGCGCATGAGGTCTGCGATTTCGCGCTGATCGAGCGGCCGCATCCACCGGTCCGAAGCTTGCAGATCCGCGGCGCGCCAGTCTGCCTTGGATGTCACCTTGCTGATCATTCTTGTCCTCCTCGCCGCACGGTTGGTTCCGCATGAACGGAAAAACAGTATGGCGATGGCAAACTCTCGTCTACCGGAATCGTGCAATCGTCTGCATGTTAGTAAGATAGCATCAGGCGCAGTTTTGAAGGGTTGCGAAGCGATGGAACACAGCCCGAAGCATGGCGAGGATCGACAGAGCCATGCAATCGATTAATTAAACTTGAAACTTCGGTGGACAGGCGCCAGGACTGGCCGTATCTCTCGCTTGTAACAGGGGAAGGCACATCTTTGCCGGTGGTCAAAGCTTTGGCGCAACGCTCCCGTGTAACAATCGCTGATATCTCGGCACGAGCCGGCGTTTCCACCGCGACGGTGTCCCGTGCCCTCAACGGCGACACTCGGATCAGCGCTGCCACCCGCCGCCGAGTGCATGATGCGGCACAGGTGCTGGGCTATACCGTCGACATTCTGGCGCGATCTCTGCAAAGCGGACGCAGCGGCTTGGTCGGGTTGGTCCTCGGCTCCACCGACAATCCTTTTTACGGCGAGCTTCTGCAGGAGGTCGTGCGACAGTCGGGCGAACGCGGTACTCGCATTTTGATCCTGCATGCAGGTTTCGGGCCGATGGAACGTCCGACCCTGGAGGCGATCCTGCAGTACCGGCTCGATGGCTGCATCGTATCCTCGGCCGAGCCCGCCTCCCAAGTCGCAGCTCTTTGCGAGGAGCATGGTGTTCCCGCCGTTATGATCAATCGCCTGCCCATGCTGCGCACCGCGGCCGTCGCGTGCGACAATGCCGCTGGCGGTCGAGTCCTCGCCGATCTCCTTTGTCGGGGTGGGCACCGTAGCTTCGGCATCGTCATGGGACCGGTCGCTGCCTCCACCGCGCGGGAACGAGAGCAGGGTTTCACCAGTCACCTCGCCGAACACGGCTTCAACGTGTCGCATCGCTTCATCCGGGGGGAGGACGAGATGCCCGTGACCAGCTATGGCGGTGGTTGGCAGGCAGGGCTGGACATTGCCAACCTGCCCGTGCGGGAGCGACCCGAGGCGGTGATGGCCATCAGCGACATCATGGCGATTGGTGTTATCGATGCACTTCGCCAGTGTGCCCTGCGTGTACCACAGGATATATCGGTCGTGGGCTTCGACGGCATCCGAGAGGGTGCACGAGCCAGTTACGGCCTGACAACGGTGCGTCAGCCTCTGCGGCAGATGGTGACCTGGAGCCTGGACTTGCTTGATCGGATCTCGGGATCGTCCACGCAGGCCGAAACGCTGCTGATTCCGGGGGAACTGGTAATCCGCAGTTCTGCCCGGCCACGCTGCTGAGCGTGCATTACCGCCGCGCTCCGGAGAAGCCTTATCCTGCGCCGACCGAAGATGCCTCCGCGGCGCTGTGCTGGGTGGCTGAACCGGCTGATGCGCTCGAAATTGGTTCCGCACGGCCGGCTATCGCCGGAGACAGCGCGGGCGGCAACTTGGCCCTCTCTGGCTGATACGCTTTCTGTGGTGGGCCGGCATATTCGTAACGGCGGCCTCAGGTGGGCTGGCCATATTGTCTGACCAGCGCATCTCCACCTCGCTTGATGTGCCGACCGTGAAGGAGGCAGGCTTCCTCAGGTGAACAACCTGGAGCCGTGGCACGCCGTGCTGGCGCCCAGAGGCACTCCGGCGTCGTAAAGATGAACCGAGCGATCAACCGGGTGCTCGCCGGCCTCAGATGCGGGAGCGCCTCGCCGCCATAAACCTCATGCCCATGTCCGGTTCGCCGGAAAACGTGGCGAGATTTTTCAAGGAGGAGAACGCGCGCTGGGTTTCGGTGGTGCCGGGCATGAACGTCACCTCCCGTTGAAAGGCTGCCGGGTGAAGCGGAGACATCAAGAATTATTGGAAAGAACAACCTATTTAGCCCCGCCTGCACTTCCCTGGCTCAGAAGAGGCCAAGTCCAAACGCGGTGACGAGCCGGGCCGGGCTGTCGCTGATGGGGCGACGGCACGGCCCGGGCGCCGCTCATCGAAGGGGCCACGCGTACATCAGGCCGCCGGCTGTCCAGAGTGCGTTCGGTCCGCGTTCCATCCCGAGCGGTGTGTCCTTGCCCACATTGCGCTCGAACACCTCGCCATAGTTGCCCACCGCCCTGATGGCGTCGTAGGCCCAGTTCGGTGAGAGCTTCAAGGGCTGGCTCAGCACAGGATCTACGCCCAACAGGCGACGAACGGAAGGCGCACTGTCGGTGGCTCGCCGGGCCTCCGCGTTTGCCGCGGTGATGCTTAGCTCCTCCGCCTCGATGAGCGCGTTCAGAGTCCATCGGATTGCATCGAACCACTCCTGGTCGTCGCGGCGGACCATGGGCCCGAGGGGCTCCTTGCTGATGCGGTCAGGCAGGACGACGAAGTCACCGGGATTAGGGAAGGTGGCGCGCACCGCCGCGATCTGCGACGCGTCGGTTGTCAGGGCGTCGCAACGGCCTGAGCTGAAGGCTGTGGCCACTTGGTCGATGCGCTCGAACAGCACCGGCGTGATGCGGACGTTCACTGCCCTATACCAGTCGGCGAGATTGCCCTCTGTGGTGCTGCCTTGCTGGACGCAAACCGTTGCGCCGTCGAGTTCGGCGGCGCGGGAGATGCCAGCGTCCTTGCGCACCATGAAACCCTGGCCGTCATAGAAGTTGATGCCCACACTGCGCAGGCCGATGCTGGTGTCGCGGCCCATGGTGGCGGTGGTCTGGCGTACCAGGACGTCAATCTCGCCCGACTGCAACGCGGGGAAGCGCTGCTGCCCAGAAAGCGGGACGAATCGAACCTTGGCGGCGTCGCCTACCACCACCGCGGCGATAGCACGGCAGATATCGGCGTCGAGTCCGCGCCAGATACCCTGGCTGTCAGGCTGGGAGAAGCCTGCCACGCCGGTATTGACGCCACAGATGAGCATTCCCCGATTGCGGACTGTGTCGAGGGTCGCTCCGGCCCAAGCGGGGATGCTGGCGGCCAAGGAAAGCAAGCCAAGAATTGTTGCGGCAATGCCAAGTTTGATCTGGGGCATGAGCACCTACCTAATCTAATCGCCAGAGCATGCTTGTGCCGCTCAGGTTCGGTAAAGACATAATCCTCCTAATCATCGGTGACATTCCAAGGCTGGTTATCAGCCACACGACCACTCTCTGGATGCCGCTGGGGGAGGGGAGAGCTGAGGCGCTTTTGTCAAGCCTATCGCTGTTCCAGAATCGAAAGTTCGCCTTCGCAGGAGGTCTGACGAGGCTGGCGCTTCGTCGTGCAGTTCATTGAAAGGCCCCCTCCTGGCGCCCACTTCCATTGACCTCGACCGCAATCAAGCCGGGTGATGACAATGGCGAGTGGATGGGCCCCAGACAGCGCAGTGCAGGACCAGATCGACGACACCGTCGCGGACGGCGTCTTGAGAGCGCGTGCTCACCTTCCCACGGGGGAAGGAACCACGCACTGCCATGAGTGCGGCGAGGAGATCCCGCCAGCGCGCCGCAGCGCGCTTCCAGGAGTTAGAACCTGCGTTGCCTGTCAGTCTGCTTGGGATCGCCGGCCGGTCAACATCGGGTTCAACCGCAGGGGCAGCAAGGACAGCCAACTCAAGTAGGTTCACCTGATGCCTGGTGACGAATGGACGATTGCCAACGGGCCCGGACTACATGCTTGGAAGGACCTCGCAACGGTCTCACGGGTCATCTTGGATGGCACGGGGACGCCGCTTCCAGAGCAGGCTGTTGTCCGGCGGAGGAGCTCGAGCGGCGCCTTCAGCGAAGCCTATGCCATACAGCAGTCCGGCCGCCCCAACGGGCGAGAGGGCGCCCGGCCTGGCGTTCTCCGGCTAGCGCCGCCATCCGCCGCGCTAGTCATGGCGAGCTTCAAAGCCTAGACCCGTCGGCGCGACATCCGTCAGCCGAAGCGAGGGGAGACGGCGGCAGTCGCCGCAGCGAGTGGCGCCGCTGGCTCTGTCGCTAGCATTTCGCGCGCATCCGTGGTGACCGCGCAGTCGATATCACCACGGGCGCCCCAACGCTCCGATGCGAAGATGGGCCGGGTTTCGACACGGTCGTCGACCACAAGGCACCGGACTTCACGGAGCAGCTTGCCAAGGCCAGTGTCATCGACATCGACCACTTCGCACGGGTGGGTTGGCCCATCTGAGACACGGCGTTGCCACCGCTGAATACCTATGACTGCGTGCGGCTCTGCGGCCTGAACCTCGCAACACCAGGACCGTTCCGGTCGTTGCCGGGGGCATCGATCGTCTGCCCGGTACCATGGCCCAGGTCATGGCAGAGAGCCTGAACCTACGGCTTCATCCAGACCGAGTCGCTGACGAACAGCTGCCGAACTCCTTGCAGGAGGCCGAACTTCAGATCGCCAAGGACCAGCTGCGTCGCCGTGCGCGGTTCGTGGGCGGCTTGGGAACGCTCCGGTCGCCTTGATCGCGCAGCTGAAGAGCCAGAACTTTGGCAGCGTTGTGGTGCAGTTCGGCCAACCTCGACACCGCCGCGCCCTCGGCAGCATCGCCTTGCCGTCGATCCTGTCGCAGAAAGTGGCGCTTGCTGCTCTGGCCAAGGTGTAAAAACTCTCCATTCTTCTGGGGAATAGTCTTGATGGATCGGTTTGCGTCCTTGCAGTTGTTCATCCGCGTCGTGGATCGTGGCAGCTTCACCCGGGCGGCACATGAATGGGGGATCGGGCAGCCTGCTGTCAGCAAGCAGGTCGCAGCGCTGGAGGCCCGGTTGGGCACGCCGTTGCTGAACCGGACGTCACGTGGCCTGCATCCAACGGCGGCAGGCCAGGATTTCTACGATTCGGCGGTTCGCCTGCTCGGTGACCTGGAGGAGGCCGAGAACCGCGTCGCGCGTGGCAGTTCCAACCCGGCTGGTTTGGTCCGGGTGGCGGTGCCACCAGCCTTGGGCGGCATGTACATCGTCCCGCAGCTTCCGGCCTTCTTCGCTCGGTTTCCCAACGTGACGGTTGAACTGTCAGTCGGCGAACGCCGCGTGGATCTTATCAAGGAGGGGTTCGACCTTGCGTTCAGGGTTGGGACCCTTGGCGACTCCTCACTCATCGCCCGCCGGATCGGAAGCCTGCGCATCAGCACCGTGGCGACGCCCGACTACCTGGCCCGGCATGGAACACCGAGCGATCCGGCCGCGCTCTGGAGCCACAACCTCGTCACTCCGCTTCTTCACGGTGGCACGGCCGAATGGCTTTTCCTGGGGCCTGGCGGTCAGTTCTCGCTAGAGCCGTCCGGCAACATCAGGTCGAACGATGCTGGGGACCAGCGTGCCGCCGTGCTAGCCGGGGTCGGCATCGGGCGTGGCCCGACTGCACTGTTTGCCGCTGACCTGCGTGCCGGGACGGTGGTCAGCATCCTCAACGACTTCGCTCCACCACCGTCTCCGATCCACGTTGTCTATGCTGGCGGCCGCAGAGTTCCTGGCCGTCTGCGCGTGGTCGCTGAATTGCTGGCAGAGATCTGCGCCTCGGAGCCTAGCCTCTGCCTCGACTGAGCCGGTGCATTCCTCCCAGGAATAGATACTAGTCGGGCAGCCTTCCTACGTCGGCGTTCCGCGGGAGGCCAGATTGCTCCTGCAAGACGAAGGAGATGCAGATCGTGAATGCTTTCAACCGGCAGATCGTGATTGCGGCGCGGCCAACTGGTGACGCCAAGCTAAGTGACTTCAGGATCATCAAGCAGGCAGTGCCTTCGCTCCGTGACGGGGAGGTCCTGGTCCGCAACCTGCTGATCTCGATGGATCCATATCAACGCAGCCTGATGGGCAATGCGTCGAGCGAGCTGCCGCCCATCGACCTGGGGCAGCCCATGTCCGGCCCAACGGTTGCCATCGTCGAGCAGAGCCGCAATGGGAATTTTGCCATCGGTGACCACGTCGTCAGCTGGTCGGGCTGGCAACAATATGGGGTCACCGACGGCTCCGACCTGATGAAGGTTGATGCCGGGGCAGCGCCGCTGTCGACTGCGCTCGGTGTTCTCGGCCACACCGGCCTGACAGCCTGGCTCGGCGTGACCAAGTTCATGACTCCGAAACCCGGGGGCACCTTCGTCGTCACTGCCGCGGCGGGCTCTGTGGGTTCGGTGGCCGCACAGATCGCCAAGCTGCGGGGCTACCGCGTGGTCGGCATCGCCGGTGGATCAGAGAAGGTGCGCTACCTGCGGGACGAGCTCGGCCTTGACGAAGCTGTCGACTACAAGGCCCCCGGTTTTCAGCGGCAGCTCGCCCGCGCACTGCCTCAGGGCCTGGACATGCTGTTCGAGAATGTCGGCGGCTCCATGTTCGAGGCGTTGATGCCCCACTTCAATATCCGGGCGCAGATCGTCATCAATGGCACGATCGCGCAATACGCCCATCCTGGGGTGTCCCCCGGACCGAACCGGCTGCCGGAGCTGCTGAAGCTCGTCCTTTACCGGTTCATCGAGATGAGGGGCTTTGCCCTGCCGGACCACCTCGCGAGCTACACGGAATTCCTGGCTGAGGTCGGTCCCTGGGTGTCAGAGGGCGGGATCAAGTACAGCGAGGACTTCGTGGACGGGCTCGAGAACATCCCGGCCGCCTTTCTGCGGCTGTTCGACGGTCGCAACCACGGCAAGCTGATCGCACGTGTCGGCTGAGCTGAGAAGGGGAACGACCATGAATGAGCTTCGTGGAAAGCGCTCCCTAGTGACCGGCGGCTCGCACGGCATCGGGGCCGCGATTGACTTGGCACTGGCGGAGAAAGGCGCGGACGTTGTCATCAGCTAGCCGCCGAGACAGTCCGTGCCATTGCGGGGATGGGAGCCCAGGGCCTCGCTATCCCGGCCGAAAGCGCCGAACCGGCGGCCCTCGGCCGCCTGGTCGACGAGCCGGTCGAACAAGTCAGGGTCTTGACATTCTCGTCAACAATGCCGGCATTGCCCGCTTCGGCATGGTCGCGGAGATGGAGGTGGTCGACATCGACGCCCTCCTGAACGTCCATCTACGCGCCGCAGTGCTGCTGGCGCGGGCGGCCATCCCGCACCTTGCTCCGGGAGGACGCATGGTCTTCATCGGCTCCTCCCTGGCCGACCGCACGGTTTCCACAGGCGTCACGGTGTATGCGGCCGCCAAGTCTGCGCGGATCGCGTTGACGCGCGGCCTCGCACGCGAGCTGGGCCTACGGAACATCACCGTTAACCTGGTACAGCCGGGCGCGACCGACACGGAGATGAACCCGGCGGATGGGGCCCTCGCCAAGGCACTGCGCGACATGACCCCGCGTGCCCGCTATGGCAAGCCGAAGACGTGGCGGCGTCTGTGGCCTTCCTGGCGACACCTGCCGCGAGGCAGATCGCCGGGACAGTTGTCACAGTGGACAGTGGCCTGAACGCCTGAGGGGGGAAACGAAGCACCGGGAGGAACAGGCAGGAAGCTGCTCTGGCCGTAGAGCCAGATCGCGCGAGCCTTGATCGGGACGTTGCGCCCCTGCGGCCTTGCCATGGTACTCGGCCTCTTCATTCATCGAGGCTTGAGAGAGGCTCCGCCTGCAGCGGAGAATGATCACGGTTGCGGCTAAGCGCCTCGGTCACGCCTTGAAAGGCGTACTTGCCAGGTCCGGACGCATCTTCCGCTTGTTCGACATTGTCGATCCAGGGGCGCCAATGTTGTCGTGCATCTGCCCACATTCGCTGGAAGAAGATGGGCGCTGCGCCGGCAATCGAGACTTCGTGTGGGCAACGCGGCCCTGCACTGGATGGCTTCGGGAAGGGTGTGGAGGCCCTTCTTCGGAGCTGGATGAGAGGGGCTGTGTGTGAGTCGTAAGATCGAGCAGGCCTTTGCATTGGCGCCGCCCATCCAACCAAAGTTTCCTCTCAACTGACTTCGAGAAGGTGGGGCAGGGGAGTCGACCTCCAGCCGCCAAAATTCTGGCCGAACGCGACGAGTCCGCTCTCGGAGGGGGGGGTGCGGGGAAGCGACGGCAGCCATCGACTGATGACCGCACCCTTCAACTGGCAAGCTTCAGCGTGATCACGCCTCCGATGATCAGCACGACGCCCGCGATGCGCCCCACGGAAACAAGGTCGCCATAGATCATGATCCCGACCAGGAAGGCTCCGGCCGCTCCGATGCCAGTCCAGACTGCATAGGCAGTGCCCATAGGGATCTGACGCTGCGCCAACCAGAGCAGGAAGCCGCTAGTGCCCATAAGGCAAGGGCAACCGCGATGCCAAGCCAGCGTGTCGCGGGTGCCTGCACCATCTTCAGGCCGACCGCCCAGCCGATCTCGAGGAGGCCAGCAAGCACAAGGTAGATCCAACCCATCCTCCGCTCCTGTTCAGATCGTGCCGTCGAGGAGCTCTCGCAACTCGCCCTGGATACTGGCCCACTCGTCATCGCCGAATTCCATCAAGCCGAAGGTGCGCAGCAGGAACGCGCCTTCGGTGGCCAGCAGCGCCACCCTGGCCCGGCGTCCTTCGATGGAACGTGGATCAAGGCGTCCGAAGAGCTCCGCGTACCAGGACCTGCACTCGGCCCGGTGTTCCGCGGCGTCGATCAGCGCCGCCATGAAGCCCGCCGCTCGGGCGCGCTCGGCGGCGTCCATGGCCATCGTGATCTCGACATGACCTCGCACAACCGCCATCGGCCCCGGATCCGGGCCGGTCGCAGAGCTCATCTGCGCCTCATACTCTCCGGTCCAGCGCTCCAGCATGGCTCTGATCAGGTCGTCCTTGGTTCCGAAGCGCGACTGGATGCCGCCCTTCGAGATTCCAGCCGCCTTGGCCACGGCATCGATGGTCAGGGCACCCGTCCCGTCCTTCAGCAGGATCTGTTCCGCGAGGTCCATGACCCTGTTGCGGTCGATTGTCGGTGGGCGACCCATAGAGATCCTCCTTGACCAAGATAAAATACGTCCATATGGATTTATACGGCTCAAGAGGCTGACGTAGCAAGCGCTCTGACGATTTAGCCGCCACAAATCCGGTGAACTCCATGCGACGCCCTCATTCGTTGTTCCTGCTCATGCTGCTTGCCGCCTGTGGCGAGGCGGCGCCTCCTGAAGCAGTCGCGCCTCCTACCAAGGTCGGCGTCGTCGAGGCGCGACTGCTCCCGACCCCGGTCACCTTCGAGTATGGAGGCCGCGTCACCGCCGTGCGCCAGACCGAGGTACGCGCCCGGGTAGGCGGCATTCTGCTGGAGCGTGCCTACACCGAGGGCGCCGAGGTCAAGGAAGGCGACGTGCTGTTCCGCATCGACCCGGCCACCTACCAGGCGGCGGCCGACCTTGTGCAGGCGCAGGTGCAGGAGGCTGAGGCGGCAGTGCAGCGCGCCCGCCGCGATCAGCGCCGCACGGCAGAACTGTTGCGTGCCGACGTAGGCAGCCGCAAGGACCGCGACAACGCCGTTTCCGCCCTGGCTCAGGCCGAGGCCGTTCTGGCCGCCGCGCGTGCACGGCTGATCAGCGCGGGACTGGAATTGGGCTACACCACCGTCACCGCGCCGGTGTCTGGCGTTACCAGCCTGGAGGCGGTGCCTGAAGGCAGTCTGGTCAGCGTGGGCGGCGAGAACGCGCTGATGACACGCATCACGCAGATGGATCCAGTCTACGTCACCTTTGCCTTCAACGGCCCAGACCTTGCAACGCTTTCCGCAAGTGGCATGCAGGGCCTGCCGGTGCAGGTTCTCCAGACCACCGGCGAGGGGCCATGGGGCAAGGTGAGCTTCACCGAGGCGACCATGGATCCGACAACCGGCACCGTGCGTGGCCGTGCCATCTTCGCCAATGCCGGCAGGCGCCTGATCCCTGGACAGTTCGTCCGCATCCGCGTCTCCGGACAGGTGCGTGACGTCATCCGCGTACCGCAGGCAGCGGTGCAGCAGGACGTCCAGGGGCCGTTCGCTTATGTGGTCGGCCTCGACAGCAAGGCAGAGCGACGTGCCATCAAGCCTGGCCGCCTAGCAGGACCTGATTGGGTCATCGAGGATGGTCTGCGGCCCGGTGACCGCGTCATTGCCGAGGGCGTGGTGAAGATCGCCGAGGGTACGTCGGTGGAGGTGTCGGCGACGCAGGCCGCGGAGGTCCGGCCGTGAACGCGCGCTTCTTCATCGAGCGCCCGGTGCTGGCCGGGGTGCTCTCCATCGTCATCGTACTGGCCGGGCTGGTCGCCATGCGCGTGCTGCCCGTGGCGCAGTACCCGCAAATCGTACCGCCGCAGGTTGTGGTGCAGACGACTTACTCTGGCGCCGACGCCGACACCGTGGCGCAAACCGTCGCCGCACCGCTGGAGCGGGCGATCAACGGCGTCGAGGGGTTGATCTACATGCAATCCGTCAACACCGACGGCGGCATGACGCTGAACGCCAGCTTCCAGATCGGCACCGACCCGGACCAGGCGACCATCAACGTCAGCAACCGCGTGCAGGGCGTGCTGGCCACCTTGCCGAGCGAGGTGCAGCGGGTCGGGGTCACCGTCAACAAGCAGTCCACGGCTTTCTTGGCCGTCGTGTCGCTGAGCGCGACGGATGAGCGGTTCGACGAGATCTTCCTCAGCAACTACGCGCTCAGGAACGTCATCGACGAAATCAAGCGAATCCCCGGCGTGGGCAATGCCGCGCTGTTCGGACAGAAGGAGTACGCCATGCGGATCTGGCTGCAGCCGGAGAAGCTGGCGCAGTTCTCGCTGGCGGCCTCCGACGTCGCGGCCGCCATTCGCGAGCAGAACCAGCAATTCGCCGCGGGCAAGCTCAACGAGGCGCCCGGCTCCGGCGGAGCCTACACCTACGCCATGACGGCGCAAGGCCGCTTGCCGAATGCGGAAGCCTTCGGCGACATCATCCTCCAGGCGCGTCAGGACGGCTCCACCCTGCGGCTACGCGACGTGGCGCGGGTTGAGCTCGGAGCCCAGCAGTACGATTTTCAAGGCAACCTGGATGGCAAGGCCACGGCGCCCTTCGGCATCTACCTCCAGCCCGGCGCCAACGCGCTGCAGACTATGGCCGCGGTGAACGCGCGCATGGACCAACTGGCCGCCGCCATGCCGCAGGGCGTGGAATACACGGTGCCTTACAACACCACGACCTTCGTGCAGGTCTCCATCGAGCAGGTGATCCACACCTTCATCGAGGCCGTTATTCTGGTTGTCGTGGTGGTCTTCCTGTTCCTGCAAAGCTGGCGGGCCACCCTGATCCCGCTGATCGCCATCCCTGTCTCCATTCTCGGCACCTTCGCCGGCATGTACGCGCTGGGCTTCTCCATCAACATGGTGACCCTGTTCGGCATGATCCTGGCCATCGGCATCGTGGTCGACGACGCCATCGTGGTGGTGGAGAATGTCGAGCGGCTGATGGCCGATGAGCACCTCCCGCCCAAGAAGGCCGCCATCAAGGCTATGCAGGAGGTGACGGCGCCGGTCATCGCCATCGTGCTGGTGCTCTGCGCCGTCTTCGTTCCTGTGGGCTTCCTCGGAGGGCTGTCCGGCGAGCTTTACAAGCAGTTCGCCATCACCATCTCGATCTCGGTCATTCTTTCCGGCATCGTGGCGCTGACGTTGACGCCCGCGCTCTGTGCGGTGATGCTCAAGCCGGGCCATGGCCAGCCTATGCTGCCCTTCCGCCTGTTCAACCGCGGCTTCGGCTGGCTGACGCGGCGCTACACGACGGGCGTCCGCTTCTTCCTGCGCCGAGGCATGCTGGGCCTGCTGTCATTCGCCATGGTTTGCGGACTGACAGTGTTGCTCTTCCGAACCGTTCCCGGCGGCCTGATCCCGGAGGAGGACCAGGGCAACCTCTTCGTAGTCTGGAACATGCCTCCTGCCACGGCGCTGGAGGTCACCGCAGCCGCCGACCGGGACATCGTGAACATCCTCCGCGCCGACCCGAACGTCCGCTCGGTCATGTCCTTCTCCGGCTTCAACCTTCTCTCGAACGCAGCCAGCAGCAGCGCGGGCGCGGCCTTCATCGAGCTCAGTGACTGGTCGGAGAGGCCTGGCCAGAATCAGGACGCGCGCGTGCTGGCGGGGACACTGACCGGAGCGCTGTCCGAGGTCCGCAACGCCTTCGCCTTCGCCATCAACCCACCCGCTATCGAGGGGCTGGGCACCGTGGGTGGATTCGAGATGAAGATCATCAACACGGGCGGCGCACGCGGCGACACCATGCCCGCCGCCGTGCAGGGTCTGCTGGCGGCGGCGGGCCAGCGGCCCGAACTCGCCGGCCTCAGCACCACTTACCAGGCGAACGTGCCGCGCTACCGGCTCGATATTGACCGCGACGCCGCCAAAGCGCGGGGCGTGACGCTCACCGCCCTGTTCGAGACGGTGCAGAGCACCTTCAGCAGCCTCTACGTCAACGATTTCTCACTGCTCGGCCGCAACTATCGCGTCAACCTGCAGTCCGACGGGGAGTATCGCCGCGAGCCGGATGACCTCAGCCGTGTCTTCGTGCGAGCCGCGAACGGCGAGATGGTGCCCGCCAGCACCATGCTGTTGCTAACGCGGGTGATCGGCAGCGACCTGGCGGAGCGCTTCAACGGCTACCCGGCCGCGACCATCAACGGCGGTGCCGCGCCCGGCTACTCCTCCGGCCAAGCGCTGCGGGCCATGCAGGAAGTGGCGGCCGCCAGCCTGCCGCAAGGGTTCGATATCGCCTGGAGCGGCGCCGCCTACCAGGAGCTGGCAGGGGGCCATGCCGCCGCGCTGGCGCTGGGCTTCGGTGTGATCATGGTGTTCCTGATCCTCGCGGCGCAGTACGGCCGCTGGACCCTGCCGGTCGCCGTGCTGCTGGCCGTGCCCTTCGGCCTGTTCGGCGCGCTGCTGGCGGTCTGGCTGCGCGGGTTGAACAACGACGTCTACTTCCAGGTTGGACTCATTACCCTGGTGGGCCTCGCGGCCAAGAATGCCATCCTGATCGTGGAGTTCGCGGTGCTCCAACGGCAGGCGGGGAAGTCACCCTTCGAGGCCGCGCTGGAGGCGGCTCGCCTGCGCTTCCGGCCCATCATTATGACCTCGCTCGCCTTTATTCTGGGCTGCGTTCCGCTGGCCGTCAGCACCGGCGCGGGATCGGGCAGCCGCGTTTCCATCGGCACCGCCGTGGTAGGCGGCATGCTGGCAGCGACCTTTCTTGCCGTGTTCCTGATCCCGCTTTTCTACAAGTGGTTCGCCGGCAATGCCGAGGTGGAAGCCGAGATGGCCGACCAAGGTCCCTCGGCAGCGCCTGGGAAGGTGATCTGACTTCGACCTATCGTCGCAGCCTCAGCCCCGGCGTGGCCCTCGTGCTGCTCGCGGGCTGTCGGACCCGGCGTCCAGTGCCCGGCCGCGCCCTCCTCCTTCGGGTGCGGCGGCAGCGCGCAGCGCTCCGCACCGGGTTCGCCTGTAAAAACCGACTGGTGGCGGGCGTTTGACTCGGCCGAACTGGACGCGGCGATCGGTGAGATGCTGACACGCGACGCCGATTTCGGAGCCGCCCCGCTGTCGCCGAAGCATCGCATCCGCTGGGTGCTCTGCGGCCTCGCCGCCCCCTGCCTCCCACTGGCTGCCCCGACGCCGGGTCGAACTGTTCTGGATCGCTGGCGCCTGGTGGGCTTCAGGTCACGCGCTCTGCTGCGGTTCGGTGAGGAAGACACCATCGGAAGAGGACTTCCACGGCTCGCCATCGCCTCTGACATCGCAGCATGGGCGTCGGAGCAGAAGATGGACGAATGGCAGTCACCGCGAAGTCGGTGTTGAGGAGACGTTGGGGTGCCCTCTTCGGGATCGGCTAACGAGGCCCTTGAGGCCTACCGCCGAGCGAACGTGTCAGGTCGGCGGCCACACGCAGCAGAATATCGGCGGCATCCTGTGCGGCTTTCCGATCGAAGCGGGTTACCGGACCTGTCAGGCAAAGCGCTCCCGCAAAGCTCTCGCCGGGACCAAAGACCGGGGTTGCCATGCCTGCAATGTGAGGATCGCTGGCTCCGCCCGTGTAGAGGGGAAGCTGGGTTGCGGCCGCTGCGGCGGACAAGGGAATGGTCTCGAAAAATCGGAGGACCTGGGCGATGGCAGAGTCATCCATGGGCCGCATGTCACCCTGCCGGACATGCAGGCGCAGCGGATGCGGAGAGTCGACGCGGTAGAGGCAGAGGCGCTGCTGCCCGCTGCGGACGTAGAAAGAGGCGCTCTCACCCGTTGCCGCTACCAGCTTCTCGAGCGCCGGCATGACATGCGCCTCGACCCGGAAGGATTGCTGATACACTGAGCCGAGCCTGAACAGCTCGGCGCCAAGCCGGTACGAGCCGTCGGGCAGGCGGATGAGGTAGCCGTGCTCCTCCATCGAGATGGCCAGACGCATGATCGTGGTCTTCACAAGACCCGTTCGGGCTGTGAGCTCAGCAAGGGACACGGCGTCGTCGCCCTTGCGGAAGGCGGAAAGCAGGGTCAGGGCACGGCCCGCAGAGGCGACGCCCTCCAGGGATGCCTTGGGACGGGTCAGGGTGGTCATGCAGCACCGTTACGGCCCAGGCGGGCCGCCAGCAAGTCGGCCGATGAGGTGCCCCTTACCCGGCATGGGAGTAGAGAGGCTGTCCTGGTGCGGCAGGACGATCCGCAGGATCGACCCGGTTTCGGACTCCGTGACGAAGAGGGTAAGCCCCCCTGCGCCACCAAAGGCCAGGTTGGTGGTGGACCATCCGGCGCAGGATGCGATGCGCGCTAGGGGTTCCGCCCGAGGCGACAGGCGCCAGACCGTGCTAAAGCCCGTATGGGCGACCAGCAGGCAGCCTTCGGCGTCCAATGCCAAGCCATCGGGGCCGCTCGGTCCGCCATGAAGGTGACAGAAGATGCTGGCCTTGGTCACGCTGCCATCGCTGTGCAGCGGCAGGCGCCAGATCTGGTTGGCCCGCGTCACCGCGACAAGCAGGAAGGATCCATCCGGCGCCACCACGATGCCGTTGGGGCTTGGCACCGTGTCAATCAGGCAGTCCAGCCGGTCGTCCGTGCCGAGGCGGTACACGCGGCCGGACGGGTCCTGCAGGCCCGTCTGGCCTTGGTCCGTGAAGTAGAGCTCGCCCCTTGGGCCGAAAACCAGATCGTTGACGCCCTTGAAGCTCTCGGACCGTACGGTGTCGAGGAACGGCGTGACTCTGCCGCTGCTTGGATCCAGCAGCATGATCCCGTGCTTGTAGTCTGTGATGAAGATCCGCCCGTCCCGGTGGATCTTCAGCCCGTTCGGCCAGCCGTCGTATTGGGCGACCTGCTCCCATTCTCCTTCCGGCGAGATGCGGAAGATCCGGCCGAAGGGGATGTCGGTGACGTAGAGCCTGCCCTGCCGGTCGAAGGACGGACCTTCCAGGAAACTGTCAACGGGACGTCCAGCGCGGTTGGCATCGCTCCAGGCCGTGCGCCGGGCCTGCCGGAAGCGATCGGGCAAGCGGGTGAAGACCTCGGTCTCCAGACGAGGGGGCGGGGCAAAGAAGCTCATGGGCCGTTCCTCACTGCTTCTCGACGCCGCCCGCGGCGGCGACCTTGCGCCAGCGCGCCGTTTCCTCCTGGATCAGCCGGCTGAACTCGGCGGGGGCGATCCCCCCCGGTTCCGAGCCCAACTCGGCGATGAAGGCTTTCATGTCCGGCGCAGCCAGGGCGCGGGTGGCTTCCTGGTGCAGGCGCTGGACGACGGCGTCTGGCGTAACTTTCGGCGCAGCCAGGCCGGACCAGTTGATGACGCTGTAGTCCGGCAATCCTGCCTCGGCGAAGGTCGGCAGGTCAGGCAGCGCCGCGACGCGGTGCGCTCCGCTGATAGCCAGTGGCCGCAACTGGCCGCCGCGGATGTTGCCCAGCGCCGACCCGGGCGAGATCATCACCAGGTCCACGTTGCCTGAGAGGACACCGATTACCGCCTCGCCCGCGCCCCAGAAGGGGACATGGTAGAGCTTTACGCCCGCCGCACGCTCGAATGCGAGCATCGCGAGATGCGGCGTGCTGCCTGTTCCGCCGGTTCCGTAGGTCAGCTTCTCCGGCTCCTTCTTCGCCGCCGCGATCAGAGAAGCGAGGTCGGGGTAGGGCGACCTCTCGCTCACCGCCAGCAGGATTGGGGAGAAGGCCGTGACCGTCACGGGACGGAAGGCAGCCCCGTAGTCGAAGGGCAGGCGGCTGAAAAGGTAGGGCAGCATGGCGTAGGTGTTGTCCATGGCGAGCAGCGTGTAGCCGTCCCCCGTCGCGCGGGCCGCCTCGGCGGCGCCAATGGTGCCGGTGGCGCCCGATTTGTTCTCGACCACAAAGGCCTGGTCCATCTGCTCCGACAACTTCTGTGACAGACGCCGCGCCAGTGTGTCCACCGCTACGCCGGGCGCCTAGGGCACAACCACTCGCACTGCGCGCGAAGGGTAGCTGTCCTGCGCGAAGGCCGGGCGCGCCAGCGTCAGCCCGGCCAGTACCCAGCAGGGCGCGGCGGGAAAGCGAATAGGTGTAAGTGCCTGACACTTGCTTTTCCTCTCCTGAACCATGTATTTCGAAACGGCGTTGCATTTTTCGATGTGTTCTGACATCGGGAATGCGGCGCTGTCAATCAAAGCGGCGCACCAACAGCGCCCGTTCCGGAAGGAAGACGGCCTTGGCCAATGGTTTTCGTGTTTTCCGGCGCAGCCGACAGGTGGAGCCCAGGGTGGTCGAGCAGTTCCGCACCCTGCCTGTTGCAAACGTGAGCGATGTCATGGCGCGCATGACGGCGGGCGGCGCCCGTTTGCGCCCGATGCAGGCGCCCGGCGGCACCGTGATGAGCGGCGCGGCGCTGACCGTGAAGACCCGTCCCGGCGACAACCTGATGATCCACAAGGCCATCGCGTTGGCCGAGCCCGGCGACGTGATCGTGGTCGATGCAGGCGGGGACCTTACAAACGCGCTGATCGGAGAGTTGATGCTTGCGCAGATGTCGAAGCGCAAGCTCGGCGGCATCGTCATCAATGGCGCGATCCGCGACAGTGCCGCCATTCGTGCGCAGAACTTCCCCGTCTTCGCGGCGGGCGTGACGCACCGCGGCCCCTACAAGGACGGCCCCGGCGAGATCAACGTTCCTGTCGCCATCGACGGCATGGTGATCGCGCCGGGCGACCTCGTTCTCGGCGATGACGATGGCCTGCTTTGCGTACCCTTCGATGAGGTGGAAGTGATTCATGCTGCGGCCAGCGCGAAGCATGCGGCGGAGGAGAAACAAGCCGCTAACATTGAGGCCGGGACGCATGACGCCTCCTGGGTGGACGCCTCTTTGCGGCGTCTAGGCTGCGAAGGCCTCGATTAGCTAGCCGCCACGAAGTCACGCCTGCGTCCAGGAAGACAAAGCCCGGCCAGACAACAAAGGAATGGACTGATGCCGCGACGGCTTCACCTGCCGCGGAACGCCAGGCGCTGCCTCTTCACTCGCTCGCTGGGGGGGGGGTTCCGTCCCATGATGCTGGGGGTGGAGACCTCGCTGAAGACGCTCTGGGGGCGTCACCCACGGAATGACTGAACCGCTTACCAGCAACACTCATTCCAACTGCCCTGGAAGATCGTCCCATGCCCATTGCCACAACACGGCCCAACGTCCTTGTTTCCGCAGCCAGACTGGCTCCGGAAGCCGTCGCTATGCTGGAGGAAGCTGGTTACGCCGTGCATTGCACGACCGGCTACCCGAGCGAAGAGGAACTCCTCGCTGCCATCGGCATGTTGCACCCCGTGGCGATTCTGCACCGCCAGGGCATCATCAACGGCACCGTCATGGACGCCGCGGCCCCGGAACTGCGCCTCGTCGCACGGCATGGGGCCGGCATTGACGGCATCGACATCCCCGCGGCCAAGACGCGCGGCTTGACCGTAACGCGGGCCGCCGGGGCGAATGCCCGCTCCGTGGCTGAGCACGCCATGGCGCTCATGCTGTTCATGCTGAAGGATATGCCGTCCGTGGTCAGCGGCATGCGGGAAGGCCTGTGGGAGAAGACCTCCCGCATGACGCGCGACATTCACGGCATGACGCTGGGCCTCGTCGGCTATGGCGCCATCGGTTCCAAGGTGGCGCGTTACGCCGACGCCTTCGGCATGCGCGTCCTGGCCTATGACCCCTACCTGCGCGGCGACACCCTGCCCGGTCCTGGCGAGCGCTTCGCGTTGCTGCCAGACCTGCTGCGACGCGCCGAGGTGCTGTCGCTGCACTGCCCTCTGGAGGCTGAAACCCGCGGCCTCATCGGCGCGGCCGAGCTGGCCATGCTGCCCAGGGGCGCCATCCTGGTGCACACGGCCCGTGGCGGCATCGTGGACCAGGAGGCACTGCTGACCGCGCTGGATTCCGGCCAAGTCAGCTGGGCGGGGGTGGATGTCTTCGCCAAGGAACCGTTGGAGGCGGACAGCCGCTTCCGCACTCACCCCCGCGTGGTGCCGACGCCGCATCTGGCCGCCAACACACCGCGCGGCGCGACCGGCATGGCCTGCGGAGCGGCGGAAAGCATCATCGCGGTACTGGCGGGCCGCCTGCCGAGGCTGGAAGGCGCGGTCGTGGTGCCCGGCGGGCTGTCGGCGCACCGGCTGCCCACTCCCTGACACGGAGAAGGAGCAGGCCATGATCCTGGGGATGCCCAAGGCATCAGCACCGGAAGCCTCCGGGCCCGCCCTCTTGGCGGCCCTGCAGGCTGCCGGGTTCACGGACAGGCCTGGCCGGCGATGCGACACGTCCTGGCCTCACGCGCTGACGGTGCGGCGACACTCAGCCGAGACGAACATGGCGCCAGGACCGAGCAGGCTCCAGGCTGGATCAGGCCAAGGCATCAGCAAAGCGTGCCGAGCACGCCCTGCCTCCCGGATGCGAGGAACCGGTGAGACTGGATCTCGCAACCATGCTCAGGCTTGTGACCCGGATAGGTGCAGCATTCGAGTGAATGTCTTGGAGAGAGGTCAGGCCCAGGCAGGATCGGAAGTTCACGAGGTGCGGTAGTCCTGCATGATGAGTAGAGGCAGGTTCCGCTGAACCGCCGGTACTGGCGGTTGCCGGACGACCGGCCGTGCCGGAGGCACCGTTTAATCCAACCTTGCACCCGAGATGCGGACAAGCTCCGCCTTCGCTGCGAAGTCCGCCGCCACCATCCGTGCCGACTGCTCTGGGGTGGCTGCCTGAACGGTGTAGCCATTCGGAATCAGGTGCCGGTCCCGGATCATCGGTTCCTCCAACGCCGCGGCCACATCCCCCTGGATGCGTGACAGCAGCGCCTCGGGTGTGCCCTTCGGGGCGAAAAGCCCGAACCATGTGCGAGGGTCGATCTCAGGGTATCCTGCCTCGGCCAGGGTTGGCACCTCCGGAAGTTGCGGCAGGCGCGTATGACGGCCGACGGCGAGTGCCCGCAGCGCGCCCGTCGTCAGGAACTCGCGCGCCGAGGCCACGCCGGCCAAGGTGCCCTGCACCTCGCCTGTCACCGTCGCCAGCACGGCCGGCGTCAGGCCGCGATACACCACCTGCGCGATCTCCAATCCCTCGCGTGCCTTCAGCGCCTCGAAGAGGAGGTGGGGCTGGCTGCCGGGGCCGTAGGAGCCGTAGTTCAGCGCCCCTGGCCGCGCCCGCGCTGCCACAGCCAGCCCTGCCATGTCGTGTGCCGGTACCGAAGGATGGATCAGCACCATCTGGTGCACATCCAGCAGGTAGGACACCGCCACCAAATCCTTCATGGGGTCGAAGGGCAGCTGCGCGTGAAGGTGCGGATTGGCCGTGATCGAGGCATCCGAGGTCATCAGCAGCACGGACCCGTCCGGTACCGCCTTCGCCACAGCATCCGTGCCGGGGATGGTCGCTCCGCCCGGCCGGTTCTCCACAGTGACCGTCTGCCCCCAACGCGGTGTCAGCCTCTCCGCCAACACCCTTGCCAGGGTGTCCAGGCCACCACCTGGCGGATAGGGCACCACAATCCTTACCGGCTTCAAAGGCCAAGCCGTCTGTGCGCGGGCGGGCGATGCCAGGAACGGCAATGCCAGGGTGGCGCGTCGCGTAAGCGCCAGGGCAGGGCCCTTTGCAGTTTCGGGGTCGCGCCGCATCAGAACAGATGCCTTTCCAGCACTGCCAGCGTGGCCGCCGGCGCTTCCAGTTCCGGCAAGTGTCCCACGCCCTCTTGCACGACCATGGTGGCGCCGGGGATAGCGCCGGCCAGAATGCGGCTGACCTCGGGGGGATTGACCCGGTCCTCGCTGCCCACCAGGATCAGGCTCGGCGATGTGATCCGAGGGGCGAAGTCGATCGTGTCCGCCGTGTCGCTCGCGCGGGCTGCGTGCAGCATTCCCTTGGCGTGGGTCGCGGCCAATGTTTTCCGCACCCATTCCGCCACGATCTCCGATGTACCGGAGGCGACGAGGTTCTGCCATCGCTCGCGTGCCAGAGCCATGCCGCCCGCCGCCATGCTGGCCTGTCGCATCGCCAGCATCCGGGCGCGCTCCGCCTGCGGTTTCCAGCGCTGTCCCCGGGACGTGCCGATCAGCGCCAGTCGCCCCACACGCTCGGAATGCTCCGCCGCCGCCACCATGGCCACCAGCGATCCAAAGGAGGAACCGACAAGGTGCGTGCGTGCGATGCCCAGCCTATCCAGCATCGCCACGAGCACCCGCGCGTAGTCCGTCGCGACGGGGGCGTCGGCCGCGAAGTCGGCGGAAAGCCAGTAGCCTGGCGCGTTCCAGGCGATCACGCGCGCCCGGCTGGCCAGTGCGGGCAGGACAAAGCGCCATCCTGTACTATTGGCACCGATCCCATGCAGAAGCACCACGGTCTCAGGCCCTTCACCTGCTTCCATGAAGGAAATCCGGCCATGCTCCAGGCCAAGCGTGGCTGCGTTCAGCTCGACAAACCCTGTCTCCGGCAACGCCGGTGCCGTGCTGCCGTCCGGATGGTGCGACATCGTCTGGAAGCGATCCACCAACATCAAGCTCCTCTCGCCGGCCTTGGAAGGATCCTGCCGCTGTACTCATGAAGCTGCCAGAAGTGGGTCTGCCCGCAAAGGGCCTGCTCAAGGCACTTGGCAGAACCTGCGGATCTGATTCAGGCGGATGAGGTTATAGGCAAGCCTCGTGCGGGCTGGGGATGTCAGCGCGGCATCTGCCCAGAGGTCGACCGTGAAGCCGCGACACCGCAAGTCAGATCCCTTGCCGAGAGGCGCTGGCCATGGAACCCGGCAAGGCTCGGCCGTAGGCGCCAGACCGCTTCTAGAAGGCGGCCAGGCCCGAGCCGACGCAGGAAGCGCCTGAACCAAGCCGTGTCAAATGCGGCGGATGACACTCGCCGATGGCGTCAGGAATGGCCTCGTGGCGCTTGCGTCCCGAACTGCGGAGAGGGGGTGCCGAAGCAGTTGGGGCTGCGTCCTGAGCACATCATGATAGGCGAGGGAGACAGGTGTCCGACATTGAAGCATGCGGTTCTTCCGCCCGCAGTTCCACCTGCCGAAGCGAGAATGCCGAAGCGTAGAGGGCAGGGTTCTCATTGTCGGCGCCGAGGCGGGCGAGAGACCGCCGATGTCGTGACATGACGTGACGAAGTGCGGCATCATCCGTTGCCTCGATCAGAAGGAGAGCGGGGAAGCTCGCATCGCCGCCACGCAGGGCCTTCTCGTTGGTCGGCACCCCGGAGCCCTCCTGGTCAACTTCTAGCAGGCGGATGGCGCAGACCCGGTCCTCGGCCCCCAGCTTCTCCAGCAAAGGTTCGGCGTCGCCAAATGCTTTCCCGAGGCGGAGTGGCAGCAGGTGAGCGCCGCAGCCAGAGCCGCGGACGGTTCGCACCAATCCTCCGCCACGGGCAAAGTTCCGCAGCATCGGCATGATACGTTGCGACCAGGGCGTTGGAGCGTTTAACCGGGCCAGGTAGTCTGGGCTGGTGAGCACCGAAGGTGCCGCTAGGTCGTAGAGGATCAGATAGCGGCAGACTTCTGGCAGGTTCGCGCGGAACACGCGCACCGCCTCGAAGCCGGGGATGCCTACCCGCTCTGCCGTGTGCTCGCGTGTCAGCCAGTGCAGATAATCTGTTTCCTGCGCATGTGTCACGTCACTCCAGATGGCAAGCATCGCCGCGCTCATGATGCGTTCCTCCTGTCCCGATCACCTATTCCATCTTGATGTTGCGGCGACGGATCAAGTCGCCCCAACGCCGCGCCTCTTCCGCCTGGTAGGGCGGGAAAGCCTCCGACGTACCCGCGTAGATGTCGATGGAGGCAACGTCGAGGCGTGCCTTCACCTCGGGCATCATCAGGATCTCACGGGCTGCGGTGGAGAGCTGCCGTACAATCTCCGGCGGTGTGCCGGCGGGTGCGAAGAAGCCGAAATCATTGGTGGCGCGGTAGCCCGCCAGTCCACATTCGGCGAGCGTCGGCACTTGCGGGATTTGCGGACTGCGTCCGACACTGGTTACGGCAAGCGCGCGCAACACGCCGGACTGGATGTGGGGAATGGCCGTCACGGTATCGATGAATCCTAGGCTTGCCTCCTGCCCGATCACCGCCTGCACCTGGAGCCCTCCGGAGCGATACGCAACATGCAGCATCTCCGCGCCGGACATGTCCAGCATCAGCTCGGGCGCAAGATGCGCGATCGTACCCGCACCGGCCGACGCGTAGGTGAGCTTGCCCGGCTGCGCTTTGGCGGCCGCAATCAAGTCGGCATACGTCTTGATGGCACTGGATGAGTGCACGCAGACGAACATTGCGTTGCCTGCCAGCAAACTGATCGGAGCAAAGCCCTTGTCGCTGTCATAGGGCAGCTTGTCGAACAGGAATGGTGCCAAGGCGAAGGTACCGGTTGGCGAGACGCCAAGGGTGTAGCCGTCCGGGCGTGCGCGAGCCACCGCACCATGGCCAAGCGTCCCACTGCCGCCTGCGCGATTCTCCACAACGAAATTGCCGCTCAGCCTGTTTGAAAGATGCTGCGCGAGCAGGCGCGCCACGAAGTCGGTCGAGCCACCCGGCGCGAACGGCACGATGACCGTGACTACCCGGTCCGGATAGCTCTGACCCTGGGCTTGGGCGACGTCGCTGCCGATGATTGGCAGGGTGCCGATCCCGGCCAGACCTGTCAGCAGTGTGCGTCGGTGCAGAAGCACCGCCTCATTTGCATCCTCTTGCATCGCGTTCTCCCCGATTGATGCTTGTTGTTCTTGATGTGGCTGGAGTGCAGTGCGGACCCGTCTTGGAGAGATTCTCAGCCGAGAAGGTCTTGCATGGAGCGGATGGCGGTCGCGTAGCCACGGGACCCCAGCCCGGCGATGACGGCCGTAGCCACGGTCGACACAAGCGAGCGATGGTAGATCGCTTCCCGCCGGTGAATGTTCGAGATGTGCAGCTCGATGATGGGGCGGCCGAACATCTTCAGCGCGTCGAGTACCGGGATGGACGTGAAGGTCAGCCCGGCGGGGTTGATGACGATCCCCGCGGCATCGCCATCCGTTGCCTCGTGGATCCAGTCCACCAGCTGACCTTCCCAGTTGGTTTGTCGGAAGAAGACGGTGTCAGCGCCCGCGACCTCGTGGCAAAGCGCCTCCACCTCCGCCAGCGTGGTGTGTCCATAGATCTCCGGCTCGCGCTTCCCGAGGCGGTTCAGATTAGGGCCGTTCAGGACGTGGATAATGCGGCTCACCGGGGCTTGGCCCCGGCTCGGCTCGAAGGATGCACGATGTCGGTTCCCCTCTGTCCGGCCTCATCTCGACCTAGGAACGAAGCCGAGTCAACGGCTATACGCAAAATCATCTGACGATCGCGCATTCACATGATGTTTGACCGCGGTTCTCGCACATGGAACGCTATGCACCTGCAAGCGACCCCTGCTCCGGAGACACCATGGACGACAGTTCGGTCGGCGAAGCCGCCTATCGCCGTATCCGTTCGGACATCATCTTTGGCCGTCTGGCACCAGGGCAGCGGCTCGGCCTGGACCGGATGCGCGAAACTTATGGCGCCAGCATCAGCACCTTGCGGGAATTGCTGAGTCGCTTGGCTTCGGAGGATCTGGTGATGGCGGAAGGTCAGCGCGGCTTCGAGGTGGCCGCCGTCTCGGCTGCGGAACTGCAGGAGGTCGCCGCGCTGCGCTTGTTACTGGAAACGCACGCGCTGGAACAATCCTTCGCGGCTGGCGGTCTGGATTGGGAAGGCGGCGTCGTGTCGGCGCACCATAAGCTCGCCGCGCTGGAGCGAAACCTGCTGGCAGGCAAGCCCGCCGACGCTGCCCTCTGGAAGCGCTACGATTGGGAGTTCCATCACGCCCTGATCGACGCCTGCGGGTCCAGTACCCTGCTGAAAGCGCACACCGCGGCCTATGACCGCTACCTACGGTACCAGATGGTTGCCGTGGTGTTCCGAGGGGAGGTGGCCGCCGACGAGCACCGTAATCTGCTTGATGCCGCACTGGCTCGTGACGCTCCTACGGCTTGCGAGCTCCTGCGCCGCCACATCGACGGCTGTGTGGCCCAGGTGCTGGAGACAGGGGGTCTGGATGCCTTCACAGCGGGATCGTCTTCCCCCATCAGGGCCAGCGCCGGGCCACGTCCTGCGGCCAATGGGGCGGGCCGCCGCCGGCCGGCAAGTTCAGCCTGAAGGAACTGCGGCGATCTGGCTGCCCGCTGGATACAGGACGCCCGGCATTAGTTCCGCTGCCTTCTGGCTCATCGTGAAGGTCAGGGACACCTATAGGACAGCTTGCCCGACTGACGCTTCGCGGCAATCGCCAATCGAGTTTAGCTTCCGCTGGCGGTAGCCGGGATCACGCCGATGCGCCAACACGGATCAGGGAATGATCCGGGCCTGCCGCAGCCTGTCGAACAGGTCGAAGAAAGCGGCATCCGTCGCTTGATAGTCAAGGAACCCCAACCTGCGGCTCTTGCTCATATCGGTGACAACCTCGATCGGGCGGCCCAGGTCGGCATCTGTGTGCCAGGCCGAAGCCAAGCAGCCCAGATCAGGCTCGGCGAGACGGTGCCGTTCGGCGATTTGGCGCCAAACCGGAACCGCGTCCGCCAATTGCTGCTCAAGGGGGATGCCCTCGCCAGGAAAGGGAGCGGACGGCAGGCCGAACCAGTCAGCAATACGGCTCCACATCCAGTTCCATCGGAAGACATCACCGTTCACCACATTGAAGGCCTGGTCCCGCGCGGCTTCGGTGGTCGCGGCCCATTCCAGGTGGCGCGCCAGCAGCCGTGCATCGGTCATATCCGTCAGCCCGTTCCACTGCGCGGCAGAGCCTGGGAAGAGGAAGGGGCGGCCAGTCTCACGGCAAAGCGTGGCATAGGTGGCCAGGGTGACCCCCATGTTCATGGCATTGCCAAGTGCATAGCCGATGATGGTGTGCGGCCGGTGCACGCTCCAGCCGAAGCCGTCCTGTGCGGCGGCCGCGAAGACCTCATCCTCCTGGGCGTAGTAGAAGTTCTCAATGTCGAGACGCGGCTGCTCCTCCCGGAAGGGCGTCGCGGGCAGGCTGCCTTTTCCGTAGCTCTCGAATGGTCCGAGATAGTGCTTCAGCCCGGTAACAAGCGCGACATGCCGGACGCTACGGCCGGGCCGCAGCGCACCCAACAAGTTGCGGACCATGGCGGCATTCACCCGAATGTTCTCCGCCTCCGTTGCCTGCCGCATCCAGGTGGTGATGAAGACATGGGATGGGCGGTGCTCGGCAAGCGCGGCCTGGAGCCCCGCAGGGTCGAGCAGGTCCGCCGCGACGGGGCGCAGCCCCTCGATATCGCCCGGCGGGCGCCGGGCGAGGCCGCTTACCTCCCAGCCATGGCCGATCAGGTGTCGGGCCAGGTTGTTACCTACGATGCCGCTTACCCCTGCGATCAGTGCTGAACCCACCATTCCGAGCCTCCTGTCCGTCTCAGGAGAGAGTTAGGCAGCCCGGGCGGGTGGGGCTAGAAGGCACCTTTGAGGGACATAGTCACCTTGAGGTGCCCATAGATGCGAGAGCCGGACCTTGCCATCCACGAGGAAGACTGCGCCCCACGGCGGGTGCTGGAGCTATTCAGCAGCAAGTGGACGAGCATGGTGTTGCACGCGCTGCACGCCTTGCATGCCGGTTGCTGCCGCACCGGGGAACTGCAACGCAGCATTCCCGGCATCAGCAAGAAGATGCTGACCCAGACGCTTCGCGAGATGGAGCGGGACGGGCTGCTGTCACGGCGCGTGTTCGACGTCGTGCCGCCGCGAGTGGAGTACAGCCTAACGGCGCTCGGCCGCGAGTTCATCGAGCCGATCGAGATGCTCTACAATTGGGGGCGAACCCATGCCGATGCGCTGGACCGACTGGGGCAGCGGCCCCGATCGAGACGGCGGCGGTCTTCCGCGACTGCAGGCCATCAATAGGACGGCGATGGCTCAGGATCCGTCCGGTGGCAATATCCCGCGCCGGGCAGACGGCTGATGCACGGTGCCGGCCGCTGCGGGCATTTAGGCTCTCATCAAGCCTCCTGGTCGGCAAAACCGCAGTGTAGTGGATCGATTGGAGGAGCATCGCGACATCTCCTCGAAGTTGCCCGAGGCGCCCGGATTACTGAATCAGAAAGGCTGAAGGCAGGAGGTCAGGCAAGGAAATGCTTCATGCTTGCCGAGGAAAGCAGCGGCCCTGAGTGTTGCAGATTGCGGACAAAAGGAGGCATCCGAAGACCCCGACCGGCTGGATAAGAGGGGCATTGAAACCGTTAGTTTCGTTACCGCACCACCTCCCAAACCTTGTGGTCCAGACCATCAACGATGTGTTTGCTAGAGTTCGGCCATCCGAGTCCGCAGGCGCGGCACACTCCAGTCCAGGAAGCTGCGGACCTTCAGCGGCAGGAGTTCAGCGGCCGGATAAACGAGGTTTACCGGCATCGGTTCGGGTGTGAACTCCACCAGGAGCGCCTGAAGCTGTCCGCTCCGGAGCTCGTCTGCGACCTGGTAGGACAGCACGCGGATGATCCCGAAATCGGCCGCGGCCGCCCTGATCGCCGCCTCTGTCGTGTTCACCGCAAGCCTGGGGGATGGCTCGACCGCCAGGGCGGCATTGTCGCGGCGGTAACGCCATTCCGGAGATGCGGAGAAGCCCTGGAAGCTGATGCCGTCATGCTGCGCCAGATCCTTGGGCATTCGTGGTACGCCTCGTCGCGCGAGATAGCCCGGCGAGGCGCAGATGACCCGCTGCACGGTTCCCACACGCGTGGCAACGAGGCTGCTGTCCTCGAGGTGTCCGATGCGCAGGGCAAGGTCGACATGCTCGTCCACCAGGCTGATCTGTCGGTCCATCAGCCCCAGCCGCAACGTGATCTCCGGCTGCTCTGCGAGGAAGCCCAGCGCGACGGGCAGGAGGTGCCGCTGGCCGAACATGGTCGGCGCTGTCATGTGCAATTCGCCGCGGGGTGTCTTGTACTCGCCAGCAGCATCTCGCTCCGCTTCCTGCAGCTGATCCAGGATGCGCCTGGCCGAGGCGGCGTAAGCCCGCCCGGCATCCGTTAGCTCTGCCCGGCGGCTGGTGCGGACCAGCAGCTGGGTTCCGAGGTGCCGTTCCAGATCGGCCACCTTTCGGCTGACCGTCGCGAGCGGCGTTCGCAGGCGCCGCGAGGCAGCCGAGAGGGTGCCCTCTTCAACCACCGCCAAGAGCACCTGCATCGCTTCGAACCGGTCCATCCAGCCTCTCAGAAATCGGGAGGTATGCTTCCGAAATCACGGGATACCAGTTCAATAGCGAGAGGAATACTTCTTCGATCAGACAGAGGGCCCCTGCCGCAGAGCCGCTTCGGCCCCAGGCATGCTCGAAAGGAGGACACCATGATTGATCTGTCCCGCCGCGCCCTCGCGCTCGGCGCCCTCGGCGCCGGCGCCTTGTCGTTCCTCACTTCAAACACGAGTGCGGCGTCAGTGGCCAGCTCTGCTCCGCCATTGGCACAGGTCAAGATTGGCCGCTTCACGGTTACCGCCCTTCCGGATGGCTATGCGGACATGCCCTACAGCTTCTTCCCGGGCCGCAGCGTCGAGCAGGTCGAACAAGCCGCGCAGGCCCAGTTCATGGCGCGGCCCAGCGGGGTCCGCTTCTTGTTCAACCAGTACCTGATCGAGGATGGCGACCGCCGCATCCTGGTCGATGCCGGCCCTGCCGGAACGCTCGGCCAATCGGGGATGCTGCCGCAGGCACTCGCCGCCCTCGGCCTCCGCCGTGACCAGATCGATGCGGTCATCGTCACCCACATGCACCAGGACCATATCGGCGGGCTGGTGACGGATGGCCGGAACAACTTCCCGAACGCCGAACTCTATATCGACCGGCGCGACGTCGGCCACTGGACCGACGCGGCCAAACAGGGCGCCGCCCCGGACTATCTCCAGCCCAGCTTCCGGCTTTCCCGGGAGGTGGTGCGCCTTTATCCGCGGTTGCAGGCGATCGACGGCCAGCGCCAGATCAGCCGCGGCGTGTCGGTCGTGGACCTCACCGGCCACACACCCGGGCATATCGGGGTGCGGATCGAGGATGCCGGGCAAAGCCTTATCATGGTGTCCGACATGCTGTTCCCGGTGGTGCATCCGTCTGCGATCGACGCGAACTTCCTGCTCGAGCAGGACCACGCGGCGGCGCAGGCGATGCGGGCCAGGTTCTTCCCGCGCGCCGCGGAGCAAGGTGCCCTGATCGCCGCGACCCACATGCCCTTTCCGGGACTGGGCCGCATCGTGTCCGACCGGGGAAGTCTCCGCTGGCAGCCGGCCGACTGGGCCTTCCAGGTGTGACATGGTGCCGGGTGCCTGTCATCGCGGCGCCCGGACCATCGAAGGAGGACGAGATGCGCCACAAGTACCTTGAGATCGCCTCGACGCCATCGGTCAGGGCGGCGCGCAGCCAGTACGGCGGCGCGGCCCAGTGGTCAGGCGTGGGCGATGGCTTTCCCGATGAAACGGCTCTTAACGAGCGCCTTGGTCGCGCGGAACGGCAGTTCATCGCTGAGCGTGACGGCTTCTATCTGGCCAGCGTGTCCGAGACCGGCTGGCCCTACGTCCAGTTTCGCGGCGGGCCGGCAGGGTTCCTGAAGGTCGTTGACGACCGGACACTGGGTTATGCCGATCTCCGGGGCAACCGGCAGTACCTCACGGTCGGCAACGTCCAGGCCAACGAGCGGGTCTCGCTGTTCCTGATGGACTACGCGCATCGGCGGCGCCTGAAGCTCTTCGGCAGGATGCATGTCGTCAGCGCCCAAGACGATCCGGCCCTTGCGGAGCGCCTCGCGGTGTCAGGCTATCCAGCTCGGGTGGAGCGGGCCGTGCTGATCACGGTGGAAGCTTTCGACTGGAACTGCCCGCAGCACATCACGCCGCGCTTCACCCAGGCTGAACTGGAGGAGATACTCTCGCCCGTACGCCACGAGCTGGCTGCCCTGCGGGCGGACAACGAGCGCTTAAGGAATAAACTCCGCGAGAGTGACTTGTCACAGGACCGACTTCTCGGAGATCGGCCTTCAGGGTTGACCTGCAGTCAGCGATCACCCGAGGGAGCCGCTTCTGTTCCGTAGGGGAGCGGACTTGACCATTCAGAGCGCAGATTGGCCATCGCCTCGTGCTTCGCTGATCAGACGCTGATCAGAACGGCCTCGGCGCGATAGGGATAACGGAGAGAGCCCGAAGGTTGGAGGGCTCGATCCCATGGTGTCCGGCGCGCCTGCTCAGGGAATGATGGCCACCATGCACCGGGTCATCGGGCTCGGCGAGCCCGGTGCGGCATCGGTGGTCAACGCGGATCCTCCATCTTGAACAATGGTCTCAGAGGGGAGGCTACTTCCGAATGACACCATCGTCAGGATGGCCCGGTGCAGGGATCGTGGCACCATGCTGGAACGAGTCGATGCCCGCACAGGTGAAAGCCGGCCGCGCCCGGAGGATGGTCCAACGTGTCGCGACGCGCGGATCGCCCGCGCCGCGACCTTGTCTAAGCGATACCCTCCTCGATATACTTACGAAAAGCCTGATCGGCCAGCGCAACCGATCGCGAGCGGTGACTTACGCCGCGCTGTCTTCTGCCATACGAGAAAGAAGATCGTTCTTCGCAGATTCACAATGAAGTCGGGCAGCCTCCAAAGCTCCGGGCACGTCCCGAGCCTTCATGGCAGACACAAGCGCCCGATGTTGGCTAACAATATCAGCGATACGATTTTCACCGAAGCCGAAGCGATTGCGGATCGCAATAACCAGTTCCCAACCCCTATCCAGGATGTTGGCTGCTTCGGGATTATCACCCAGCACAGCGATAAAGCGGTGTAACCGCAGATTCGCCTCGACCATCGCAGGCTGATCTTCCAGCTTCGCCGCCAGTTCATATTCTCGTGCCAAGTGCTCCAGCCGGACGAGGTCGCTGAGTGCAGCTTTGACGGTCGCATTGCGAACCAGCAGCGTCTCGATCGCCTGCCGCGTATCGTGCATGTCCTCAACGAATTTGCGGTTCACACCACGCAGCACGGCACCCTTATGGGACTCGATGATGACGAGGCGGTCGCCCTCCAACTGCCTGAGGGCATCACGGACTGGCATATGGCTGACACCGTAGCGGGTGCTCAGCTCGGCCACCCGGAGGCGGTCTCCTGGCGCGATTGCGCCACTCAGGATGTCTTTGCGGATCGCGCGCTCGATGCGCGCCGACATCGTGCTTGCAACATCGCCGGACACCGCGGACTCCATAAGCAAAAACCCTTCATCGGCCATCGAGGCGTGACCTTAGCCGCACGAGGAGGCCATAGTCGCATCGTATTGCGCCAGATGATTTGCTATCATATATGATATCAAATATCAAGATTGGGCGCCAGACCGGGATGAACCTGGCAGTGCGCTAGGCCTCATTGAACGGCCGGGGGAAACGAAGATGGACAGCGATCCAGGAAGGTGCGGTCTACTGACCATGCCGGCCATCTTTCCAAGTCGTCGGCAACTGCTTGCAGGCGCGGGAGGCTTGCTGCTGGCGGGGAATCAGCAAGACGCCGCGGCACAGCCGCAGCCCCGTAAAGGCGGTACGCTCCGGCTGGCTGCCCCCTTTAATCCGTCCAGCCTCGATCCGATCACGGGCGGCGCAGGGTCGGATCACATGATCCTTTATCCCATCTTCGACACGCTGATCGATTTCGAGCCGGGGACCCTGGCGCCGAAGCCAGGCCTCGCGACCGCCTGGGAGTATCCGGACGCCAAGACGCTGGTCATGACGCTGCGTGCCGGCGTCCGGTTCCATGACGGCACGCCCATGGACGCCGCCGCCGTGAAGGCTAATCTTGACCGCGCCCGCAGCGATGAGCGGTCCTCCGTGAGGGGCGATGTTCAATCCCTTGCTTCGGTGGAGGTGTTGGCGCCTGACCGTGTGGCCTTGCATCTCCACCGGCCAGACACCGCGCTACCACTGATCCTGGCTGATCGCGCCGGCATGATGTCCTCTCCGCAGGCTTTCGCCCGTGGCAGGCCCTATGATCGCGAGCCGGTTGGCACCGGCCCATTCAAGTTCAGGCGCTGGGCGGACAACGATGTCGTGGAACTCAGCAGGAATGAGGATTACTGGAACCCTGACCTGCCGCACCTCGACGGCATTGTCTTTCGTGTCATCACCGACCTCAACACCGGATTGCGATCGGTCATCGCGGGCGAGAATCACGGCGCCTACCGGCTAAACCCTCAGCAGAAGGTCGTGGCGGATCGCATGGGTGCGAAGGTCGTGGTTACCAGTACGCCCACCATTGCGGACTACCACCTGGTGTTCAACTACCGCCGCGCGCCCCTCAACGACGTGCGGGTCCGACGGGCCATCAATTATGCGGTGGACCGCGCAGCCTTCAACCGCGCGGCGCTGCTCGGCTTGGGCGTTCCGGCGCAGACCATGCTGCCGCCCGGATACTGGGCCCATGATGAATCGCTGAACGACTTCTACACCCATGATCCGGACCGTGCGCGGGCGCTGCTGCGGGAAGCGGGGCTGCCGAATGGCGTAGATGTCCAGTTCTTCGGTAATTCCGATCAGGCTTCGCAGCAGCGGCACGAGATCATCATTGAGCAGCTGCGTCCTGTTGGGATCAGAGCGCGCCTGACCGCGGGCTCGAACGCCGACATGTATCAGCGCTTCATGATCCAACAGGAAGGCGACATGATCATGACGCTGTGGACCGGGCGCCCCGACCCGGCGCTGCCCTTCCTGCTCGTCTACGGCGAAAATGGTTTCAACAACGCAGGCAAGGTGCCGCCGCCGGCCGAGATGGTGGCTGCGCAGGCAGAGGCTCAGTCGGAGAGCAGCCAGGAAGGCCGCAAACGTGCCTTTGCGAAGCTGGAGCGGGCGGCGCTCGAACATGCTTTGTCCTGCGAACTCGCCTTTGTTCCCGGCATCGAAGTCTTCTCGCCCGATGTCCGCAACTACACGCCGAACCTGCTGGGCAAGCCGAAGTTCAACGACGTCTTCCTTGCCGCCTGACGCACACCCCCGGACCCGGAGGATCGCATGCAGCGACGCCAAGCCCTCGCCACCATCGGCGCCCTGACTGCCGCCCCGTTCCTGGCGGCACCCCGCGTAGTCCAGGCCCAGCCACGGAGAGGGGGAGTGCTGAAGGTGTCGGCTCCGTTCAATCCTTCCACCCTCGATCCCGTTACCGGCGGGCTGGGCTCGGACCACATGGTCCTCTACCCCATATTCGACACGCTCGTAGATTTTGAGCCGAGAACGCTGGCACCCCGCCCCGGCCTGGCCACATCATGGGAATTCAGCAATCCCACGACCCTGGTGCTTACCCTGCGGTCCGGAGTGCTGTTCCATGACGGCACCCGGATGGATGCCGCCGCCGTGAAGGTGAACCTTGACCGGGCGCGAACGGATGAGCGCTCCGCGGTGAAGGGGGACCTGCAATCTCTCCAATCGGTCGAGGTGCTGGACCCGTCGCGGGTGGCGCTGCGGCTGAACCGGCCAGATACGGCTCTTCCCCTGATCCTGGCCGATCGGGCCGGCATGATGTGCTCGCCCAAGGCGATCGTCGAAAAAGGGCGGCAGCATGACCGTAACCCAGTCGGCACTGGCCCGTTCCGCTTCGAGCGCTGGAACGACAACGACGCTGTCGTGCTGACCCGCAATGAGGCATACTGGAATGAAGGCCTGCCCCATCTCGACGGCATCCACTTCCGCATCATCACCGACCTGAACACGGGATTGCGTGCCGTGCTTGCCGGCGAAACCAACTTCGCCTACCGCCTCAACCCCCAGCAGAAGGTCGTGGCGGACAGGATGGCTAGCCGTGTGCGCGTCAGCAGCACACCGACGATCGCCGACTACCACCTGCTGTTCAATTATCGTCGCGCACCGCTCAACGATGTGCGGGTGCGACAGGCGATTAATTATGCGCTGGATCGTGACGGCTTCAACAAGGCCGCATTGCTGGGCCTCGGTGTGCCGGCGCAGACCATGCTGCCACCCGGCTACTGGGCGCATGACGAATCGCTCAACGAATTCTATAAGCACGACCCTGCGCGTGCACGGATATTGCTGTCGGAAGCTGGGTTTCCCGACGGCGTGGACCTTCGGTTCTTCGGGTATTCCGACCAAGCCTCGCAGCAGCGGCACGAGATCATCATCGAGCAACTGCGGCAATCCGGCATCCGCGCCCACATGACGGTGGGCTCAAGCGCCGACATGTATCAGCGCTTTATGGTGCAGGGGGAAGGCGACATGCTGCTGGCGCTCTGGACCGGACGACCGGATCCCAGCCAGCCTTTCCTGCTCGTCTACGGTGAGAATGGCTTCAACAACGCAGGCAAGGTGCCTCCGCCGCCCGAGATGATGCAGGCCCAGGTGGAGTCGCAGTCAGAGAGCAGCCAGGAGGGGCGCAAACGCGCTTTTGCCAAGCTGGAACGCGCCGCGCTCGAACACGCGCTCTCAGCCGAGCTGGCCTTTGTGCCGGGAATCGAGGTCTTCACGCCCAATGTGCGGGGCTACGTTCCCAACTTGCTGGGCAAGCCCAAGTTCAACGAAATCCATCTGGCGGACTGAGCAGCATGAAAATCGCGAAGATCGAAGACCTGCACGCCGCTGCTGGCTGGCGCACCACATCCTTCCTGAAGATCACCACCAGCGACGGCATCATCGGATGGTCAGAATATAGCGAGGATGTCGGTAATCTTGGTCTGACGGCAACCATCCGCGGCCTCTCGGAGCGGCTGATCGGCATGGATCCGCTCCGCATCGAATGGATCATGGCGGTGCTCTACACCCACGCTGTTCCGGCCTGGTCCGGCATCAATCAGCATGCCATGGGAGCCATCTGCAACGCCCTGCTCGACATCAAGGGCAAGGCGCTGGGCGTCCCGGTGCATGCATTGTTTGGTGGTGCGGTGCGAAGCCGGCTGCCGGTCTACTGGTCGCATTGTGGCAGCTATCGTGTTCGCTTTCCGGACATGATCGGCGTGGCGCCGCTCCGAGACTATGAGGACATGCACCGGCTAGGCGAGGAGGTGCGACGCCGCGGCTTCCGCGCACTCAAGACCAACATCATGATGATGGAGGATGGCAAACTCGCCAATTTCCGCCCCGGCTTCGGCACAATGCCAGGCTTCCCCGCGCTGAATCCCCAACCACAGGTGATGCGCGATCTCGACCGCCAATTGGAGGCGCTGCGCGCCGGCACGGGGCCCGATGTCGAGATCATGCTCGACGCCAACTTCCACTTTCGCACGGAGGGCTATCTGCAGTTGGTGCGGACGGTGGAACCGCACCGCCTCGCCTGGCTGGAGCTGGATACCTATGATCCTGCCGCCTTGGCTCTCCTGAGAAGAGAAGCAGGCTTTCCCATTGCCAGCGGCGAGTCACTCTATAGCCGCCGTAGCTACCGGCCCTTCCTGGATGCTTATGCGATGGATGTTGCCATCATCGATATCATCTGGAACGGCTTTCTGGAATCCATGAAGGTGGCCTCGATGGCGGAAGCCTACGAGGTGAACGTCGCGCCACACAATTTCTACGGTCACTTGGCGGATCACATCAGCGCCCATTTCGCCGCTGCGACGCCTAATCTCCGCATCATGGAAATGGACATCGATGATGTGCCCTGGAAGGGCGAGTTCGTCACTCACCAGCCGGTCATTGAGAATGGCGAGTTTGTGGTGCCGGACCGTCCCGGCTGGGGCACCGACGTCGATGAGGCCGCGGTCCGCCGCAGGCCTCCCAACCAATAAGGCCAGGAGCGCGAAGTGGATCAGGGTATCGCACAGCCTCTGCTGGAGGTGCGTGGGTTGAGCGCCTTCTTCCGCACCGGGCGCGGAGAGGTGCAGGTCACTCGTGACGTGTCGTTCGCCATGGCGCCGGGCGAGATGGTCGGGCTGGTGGGCGAGAGCGGCTGCGGCAAGACCGTCACCGGGCTGGCGCTGATGGGCCTTCTGCCGCCCGGCAGCAGCCGGCTGGATGGTCAGATCATGCTGCAGGGGCAGGATCTCGTAACCATGCCGTCAGCCGCCAAGCGCCGCCTGCGTGGGCGCCGCATCAGCATGATCTTCCAGGAGCCAATGAGCGCACTGGACCCGGTCTTCACCATCGGCCACCAGATCAGCGAAACCTTGCGAGCGCACCAGGATGTCAGCTGGGCTGAGGCCCGCAACCGCGCCATCGAGGCGTTGGGCCGCGTCGGCATCCCAGAGCCGACGCTGCGCTACGATGCTTATCCTCACCAGCTCTCCGGCGGCATGCGGCAACGTGCAATGATCGCCATTGCCCTGATCTGCGAGCCGCAGTTGCTGATCGCCGACGAGCCAACCACCGCGCTCGATGTCACCGTGCAGGCGCAGATCGTCGATGTGCTTGGCGAGCTTTGCGCTCGCATGGGCATGGCGATGCTGTTCATCACTCACGATCTGGGCTTGGTATCGCAGACCTGCTCACGACTGGTGACGATGTATGCTGGCGAGGTGGTCGAGCAGGGTCGGGTGGATGACATCCTGCTGCGTCCGCGCCACCCTTACAGCTCCGGGCTGCTACGTTCACTGCCAGCCCTTGCGCAGCGCAAGGGGCGCTTGCCCGCCATACCGGGCCGTGTGCCGGTGCGCGGGCAGATGCCGTCAGGTTGTCGGTTTGAACCGCGCTGCACGCATGCGCGGGCTGGATGCTCGGCGCCGCAGCCTTTACGGCCTGTAGCCGTGCAGGCAGAGGTGCGCTGCTGCCGTGCGGAGGACATCGTCCTGCCCGGCGTGTTGGCGACGGAGGACGCGGCATGACAGAACCCGAACCTCTGGTGGCCGCGCGGGACCTGGGCATCCATTTTCGCCTGTCCCGCAAGACTGTGCTGAAAGCGGTGGATGGCGTGAGCCTCGAAGTCTGGCCCGGCGAAACGTTTGGCATCATCGGCGAGTCAGGCTCCGGCAAGACGACGCTTGGACGCAGCCTGGTTTGCCTGGAGACGCCGTCCGCGGGCCAAGTTTTGCATCGCGGCCTGGATCCGCAGACCTTGTCGTCCCGCCAGCTGCGAAGGCATCGCCGTGACTATCAGGTGGTATTTCAGGACCCAAACGCGGCACTCGATCCCCGCATGACCATTCTGCGCTCAATCCGGGAGCCTCTGGACGTCGCCGGCACCCTACCGCGGGCTGAACGCGAAAGGATTGCGCTACAAGCTATGGAAAGGGTCGGACTCGGAGGGGAGTTCGCCGCGCGCTACCCGCATGAACTGTCGGGTGGGCAGAAGCAGCGGGTGTGCATCGCACGTGTCTTGACACTACGCCCCGCTGTCATTGTCTGCGACGAGGCCGTCGCGGCACTCGACGTTTCGATCCAGGCCGATATCCTGAACCTTCTCGCTGATCTACAGCGTGAGTTTGGCCTGACCTACATCTTCATCACCCACAATCTTGGCGTCGTCGGCCACATCAGTGACCGTGTCGCGGTGATGTATCTGGGCCGTCTGGTGGAGATGGGCGAAACAGAAGCCGTGCTCGGGAAGCCGCTGCATCCCTATACCGAGGCGCTCCTTTCCGCCGAGCCGGTGGCGCTGCCCTCTCACATGCGGACGGAACGGCGGGTGGTGCTAACCGGGGAACTGCCCAGCCCTATCTCGCCCCCCTCTGGCTGCCGCTTCCGAACGCGCTGCCGATTTGCTCAGGAACGTTGCGCGGAAGAAGAGCCGGATTGGCAGGAGGTGCGGCCGGGGCAATGGGCCGCCTGCCACTTCGCCGGCACGTTGCCGGCGGCTCCGGTGAAGCACCGCATGGCCGAGGCGCTTTCATGACCAGGCGTCAGGCGCTTACCATCGGCTCCCGTCTGCTGCAGGTGGTTCCGGTTGTCGTCCTCGCCACGGTCGCGATCTTCGGCCTTCTGCAACTTGTTCCGGGTGATCCCGCAGCGGTGATTGCCGGAGAATACGCGACCGCGGAGCGAATAGCCGATATCCGCCGGATGCTCGGCCTGGACCGGCCAGTCTGGGAACAATACCTGATCTGGCTTAGTCATGCGGTCCAGGGTGACCTTTCCACTTCCTTGATTACTGCTCAGCCAGTGCTGGACGAAGTGTTGCGGCGGCTTCCTAATACCTTGCTCATTGCCGTGCTTGCACTGGTGCTGGCAGTGCTTATCGGTGTTCCACTCGGCATTCTCGCCGCCACCCGGGTGGATGGAATAACGGACCGCATTGTTACCACCGTCGCGTCGCTGGGTGTGGCTGTGCCGAACTTCTGGCTGGGCATGATCCTGGTAGGCTTCTTCGCTCTCGGACTGGGATGGTTCCCGACCACTGGTGCAGCGCCGCTGACGGAGGATCCGATGCGTGCGCTTTCGCACGCGGCCTTGCCGGCTCTAGCCTTGGCTACTGGTGGCATAGCCGAGATCACCCGACAGCTACGCAGCGCGCTGATCGAAGTGCTTTCGTCGCAGTATGTGCGCACGCTGCATGCCAAGGGCCTCTCCCAAGGTCGTATCCTGTGGCAGCACGGCTTGAAGAACGTGGCGCTGACGCTGCTGACCGTCGTTGGATTGGTGTTCAACCGGGCGCTTGGCGCCACGGTGGCGATCGAGGCTGTCTTCGCCATCCCGGGCACTGGATCGCTAGTTGTGGCCGCCGCCACTAACAAGGACTTTCCCGTGGTTCAGGGCGTGGTCTTCGTACTGGTGCTGATTGTCATAGGACTGAACTTGCTGATCGATCTCCTCTATTCGCTGCTCGACCCCAGGGTGAACCGGTGATGGGCGTCACCGTGCAAAGCCTGCGCTCCGGCGGCTCTCCATCCGCACTCCGGCGCCTATTTTCCTGGCTGCGCTCCGACCTTCGTGCAGCGGTCAGCCTGACCTATCTGCTGGTGCTGTTCTCCCTCTCGCTTTTTGCGAATGTGGTGGCATCGCATTCGCCGGTTACGCAGAGCATGGACATGCTTGCCCCGCCGAGTGCGATTCACTGGCTTGGAACCGACGATCTGGGGCGTGACGTCTTCAGCCGCTTGATCCACGGCGCACCAATGACGCTCTATGCAAGCTTCCTGGCCGTGGGAGTGGGCACGCTGATCGGGCTGCCGGTTGGGGTCATGGCGGGTTATCTTGGCGGCTGGGTGGATGGGCTGACTGGTCGCATCATCGACGCCTTGCTGTCCTTCCCCTCGATCGTTCTCGCAATTGCCGTGACCGGTGCACTCGGCATCGGGCTAACTAACAGCATGATCGCAGTCGGCATTGTTTTCTCGCCAGGTTTGGCACGATTAATCCGCGTTCAGACGATCGTGGTGAAGAATGATCTGTACGTGGACGCGGCGCGCACCTTCGGTATGTCGCCAGTCCGTATCGTACTCCGGCACATCCTGCCCAATGCCATCCAGCCCTTCATCGTTCAGGTGACCTTGTTGCTGGCGACAGCTTTGCTAGCAGAGGCGAGTCTCAGCTTCCTGGGCCTTGGCGTGCAGCCGCCGCAGCCGAGCTGGGGGCAAATGCTGGCGCGCTCCTACGGCTACATGGAGATTTCGCCCGAGCAAATGTATGCGCCCGGCCTCGCCATTCTTTTCACCGCCCTGGCTTTCAACGCCCTGGGTGAATCCCTGCGTGCCGCGCTTGACCCTACACGCCGACGGAGCGACTGATGCCTCAACCCTCCCCCTCGCGACCTCGCGTGCTGGCCACCAGCGCTCTGCACCCGGATGCCGAAGCGCTTCTCAAGACATCCTGCGAGCTGGTGCTTCCCGCAGATTCCAGCGCGGAGAACCTGCGCCGGTCGGTGGGAGACGCAGACGCGTTGATCGTCCGAGCCAAGCTGCCGGACGACATCTTTGATCACGCGCCGAAGCTGCGCGCCTGCGTGCGGCATGGGGTAGGACTGGATTTCATTCCTGTCGAGGCTGCAACACGGGCCGGCATCCCTGTCGCGAACCTGCCGGCAGCTAATAGGCAGGCGGTGGTTGAGTATATCGTAGCTGTGGCCGGACTCCTGGCGCGCGACCTGCATAGGGTAGCGCAGGCGTTCCGCACTGAAGGCTGGTCGTCCCGTACGAGGTTTCCCGGCTTCGAACTCCGCGGCCGTACCTTGGGCGTGGTGGGGTGCGGCGGCATCGGGCGGGCCGTGGCGGCTGCAATGCAAGCCGCCTTCGGCATGCGCGTCCTTGGGCATGACCCCGATTTTTTCGACCCCTCTGGCATTATCCAGCCCGTCGCACTTGATCGCCTCTTTGCAGAAGCGGATGTCATCACCCTGCACGCTCCTTCTACCGCGCAAACCCGTCGTATTGTGGATGCGCGTCGACTGGCTGGGATCAAGCCAGGTGCGATACTCATTAATGCGGCACGCGGTGACTTGATCGATGATGCCGCACTGCTGGACGCCCTCGATAACGGCAGACTGCGTGCCGCTGCGTTGGATGTCTTCGAGCCGGAACCGTTACCTGCGGACCATCCGCTTCATCAACATCCCGCATTGTTCCTTACGCCACACATTGCTGGCGGGAGCGAGGAGAGTGGGCGTCGAATGAGCGTGGAGGCAGTGGAAGAAACTCTTCGCATCTTACGCGGTGAAAGACCGCTGACTTTGGTGAACCCGGAGATCTGGGACAGCTACTTGCGTCGTCATGAGGGACTGGCCCAGCAACGGACGCGTTAGGCTAGCGTAGATTGGATTGGCAAGCAGATCCGAGTTGAGCACGCAATGCGGTGACCTTAGCCGGCGAATGCTTGGCGCGTGGATCGTTCCACGGGCACCCGTTGTCACCCTTGGCGATCACCGCACCATGCCGGGTGAGGAAGACGCATTGAGCGGCATCAGCCTGGCAATGTCGGACAGAATAGGATCCCGTGTGTCGCCGCAGAAGCCGACATCGACCTGATCGCCGCACCCGCCATGCACGACCAGGATCAGATGGGTAACGCTACCTGCAGCTTTCAGCACTTGGAGGCCCGTGGTCAGGGCAAGAGCGTGGCCTTCCACCGGCAGTCAGACGCTGGTGCCTGCAACCAGCACCATCCGCGCGAGATTCTCCTGCCGGTGGAGGAGGCTCGGAAGGGTGTTGCCCTTGAACTCAAAAATGGCGGCGGCGGCGACCTTGCCTCTCGCGCTGATCACTGATGATGTTTCTCCCGTTTTGCATTTGGCGCGACAGGCTTCAATGAGCACAACAATGCTTTCCTTGTCGATGTCCTCAGCCGGCAGCGAATCCCGCCCAGGCACCTTGCGTCAGGCCCTTGAGGAAGTGGGGCGACCTAGTGCACCTGTCCTAACTGGCTAATCGGAGGTCGGACGCAAGCTGGCGGACGGGCGCCAAGCCGAGCAATGGACCCTTGCTTGGCTATCGGCGGAGGGCGGTGTCGCCGTGGCCACACTCTCCAAGGTCCGGAACGGGAAGTGGTGCCTCCTTCGGTACGCTGGCGAGGGTGGTACGTGCGCTGGGACTGAGGATCGACGAACTTCTGAGCCCGGTCAGCCAGCGCTTTGCGATCGGGCAGCGCATCATCTTGCGCGGGGAGGAGGGCGTCCGGTCGGATTCAACAGCTACGACGACGTGGTGCCTCGCAACGAGCCGACCCGGAAGGCCATGGTGCCCCAATCACGGCCAGTCGGACCCATGAAGTGTTGCCGCGCGAAAGCTGGGCCGGCCATAAAGGAAGGACTATACCTTCGTCATCTCAGGCAGCATCGAACATCAGTCGGGGTTCTATATGCCGATTTGGCTCGATGCAGGAGATAGAGCCTGTATCGGCAGCACGATACGACGCGCCTTCGCCAGCGTTACGGAGGAGGATGCTCGCGTTCGCCCGGTCTGCCTGGCGCACTCGGTGCCGATCCTTTTTCCGGATGCTCCCTTTGGCGCTGTGAGGGGAGCAGCACTCTCCGGTTCAGCGCGATCAACTCGCCATCGGCTGGCATGACGCTCCTGGAGGTTTCGGTCGTTGTTCGCGGGGGGCGCACCAACGGTCCACATCAGGTGCTCTACCGGACGGGAAGATACCGGTCCATCCATTGGCCGGACGGAGCCGCCGCACCCCACTCTGCCGGTTCGCGGCACTCAACCCCCGCAGCCGTTCATTTTCTTTCCATTCGACCATGCCGTGCACCGGAACAGCCCCGCGTCGCTCTGCGCCGTCCGGTCGCGATCGAGGATGTTGGCGAAGGTCTCCAAATACAGCTGCTCGTGCTCGTCTTCGAAGGGGACAAAGGCTACATGAGCAGCGGCCGCTGCCGCCCTTTGCAAGGAGCCGGTCCCGCGGAAGCGGCCCGCGCGGACGAAGGCAAGCCTGGTAGAGGGCAAGCATCAGCTTTTCAGCTTCCTTACACCGCGGCGAGTAGCGTGGTGAGGCCAATCCACCCCAAGGCCATGCCAGTGCTGCTGACCACGCCGGAGGAGGGGAGGTCTGGATGAAGGCCCGTTGGGGGGGGCAGGAACTGCAACGCCGTTGCCAGACGGTCATATGCGGATCGAGGCCTCAGGTGAGCGACAGGACGTCTCTCAGGCGCTCACCCTTCGATCTGAAAGCCGTCACTGGTCTTTGATGCCGCCGGGCAGACAACTGTCACCCCGCGCCTCTAACTCTTCTTGTCCTGCTTTCCGGCTCCACCGGTGGTCTTCATCAGGGCGGCCTGAATATTGCCGAGATGCCGGGTCATCGCCAGCGAGGCGGTACGAGGCTTGTGCTCCTCCACCGCGCGGAAAATCGCTTCATGATCGCGTAACCAGGTGGGTCGATAACATTCCATCGGCATGTAGCGATGAATGTCCTGCCAGATCCCGCTCTCGATCTGGCCTCGCCAGAGCTGGTCGGCGATTGACACCAGCACACCATTTCCTGTGGCTTCGGCCAGCAAGATATGGAAGTGAAGATCGGCCGCGTCGGCTTCCATTCCGCGAGCGTGGTGGCTGCGCATATCGGCCAATGTGCGGGCCATGGCCGCGAGTTGCTGCGCCGTGGCATTTTGGGCCGCCATTGCGGCGATCTGCGGCTCGATCATGCGTCGTGCGTGCAGATTCTCGAAAGGACCATAGCCGGAAAGGGCCTTCATCTCCGGCACTTCCTGCCGGCTGATGACATAGGCCCCACTGTTCTTCCTCACCTCCACCAGGCCGGCCATCTGTAGTGAAAGGATGGCTTCGCGGATGGTGGGACGGGAGACGCCAAAACGCTTTGCCAGTTCGCGTTCGGCCGGCAGGCGCTGTCCGACGGGGTGATCCTGCCGGATCAAGGCAGAAATCCGCCGAGCGACGGTCTCAAAGCTTCGCAGCGCAGGCGTGGCCGACTCGAAGGTAGGCTTGGCGGTCGACATGCCCCGCTTCAACAACGCGCCTCGGCATTTGGCAAGCGCGTTGAGGGTTTGACAATGCGCGGCGCCAGCGAGACAGTGGCTTGACCAAACTGGTCAGGCCAATTCTGCTTCAGCAGCATCGGAGCCCCCATGTCACAGCCTGCTCCCAACTCCGCCGAGGCTCGCGACGTCCTGTTTCATCTGCATTCGCAGACCAATTCTCAGGCCCATGCCGAGCGTGGCCCGCTGATCATGGACCGCGGCGAAGGCATCCACGTCTTCGACAATCAGGGTAAGCGCTACGTGGAGGCCATGGCCGGGCTCTGGTGTACTTCGCTCGGCTTCTCGGAGGCACGGCTAAAGCGGGCAGCAGCGGAAGCCTATGACAGGTTCGGCTTCTACCACACCTTCAACCACAAGACTCCGGCCGCGACGATCGACCTTGCAGAGAAACTCTGCAGCCTCGCCCCGATCCCCAATGCTCAGGCCTATTTCGCCACATCCGGGTCCGAGGCGACGGAAACCATGGTGAAGCTGGCCTGGATCTATCACGCCGTGCACGGCAAGCCTGGCAAGCGAAAGATCATCTCGCGCGACCGCGGCTTCCATGGCTCCACCATTGTGGCCGCCTCGATGTGTGGCATGCCGCGCATGCACCGCGAGTTCGGCCTGCCGTTGCCCGGCTTTCTGCACACGCTCTGTCCCGACCCCTACCGCGGCACCTTGCCGCGCGAGGGGATGGACGACTTTGTGGCCCGACTCGCCGGCTCGCTGGAGGACATGATCCGGCAGGAAGGCGCCGACACCATCGCCGCCTTCATCGCTGAGCCCATCAACGCCGGCGGCGGCGTCATCGTGCCTCCGGAAGGCTATTTTGCAGCCGTGGAGGCCGTCCTGCGCCGGCACAATATCCTGGTGCTCGCCGATGAGGTGGTGTGCGGCTTTGGGCGCACTGGCAACATGTGGGGCAGCCAAACCGTGGGCATGACACCCGACATGATGGCACTGGCCAAGGGAATTTCCTCCTCCTACTTCCCTATCTCCGCCGTTGTTCTGGGTAAGCCCGTCCAGGATGCTCTGGCCGAGATGAACAAGGGCGGCGAGATCTTCGGCCACGGCTTCACCAACTCTGGCCATCCGGTTGGTGTCGCCGTCGCGCTGGAAGCCATCCGTATCTACGAGGAAATGGATGTGGTGCCTCATGTGCGCGCCATGGGCGCGCGGCTGCGGTCCGGGCTCGACGCGGTCGCCGGGAAGTCCAGGATCGTGGGGCAGGTGCGTGGGGCAGGGCTGATGTTTGGCGTGGAGTTGGTCGCAAATCCTGCCACCAGGGCCGCCTTCGACATTGGCCTCAAGATTGGCGCGCGCTTCGACGCAGAAGCTCTTCGCAATGGACTGATCATCCGTCCCATGGGCGACACGATCGCGATCTGCCCGCCGCTGATCATCGATGAAGCGGGTGTGGATGAGATCATCGAGCTGTTCCGCAGAACCTTGAGTACGGTGGAGCAGGAAGTCGAGGCAAACTTGCTCGCCGCTGAATAGGGCCGCCGGGAAGGCAATCATCCAGGGGGCCGCCGGCACCGAGATGCACAGCCAGGGCCTCCACTCGTGGAACAGCCAGCACTGATCATCCGCAACAGGAGGTTCTGCCATGCTTCGCCGTGATCTGCTTCGCACCAGCCTGGCGCTTGGCGCCGGTGCCGCGCTCGGTGCACCGCACCTGTCGCTGGCGCAGCCGGCGGGAGGAACCCTCCGCTTTGTTCCGCAAGCAGACGCGGCCATCCTGGATCCGACCATTACAACCGGCTTGGTCAACCGCAATCACGGCTTCCTGGTCTTCGACACGCTCTACGGCATTGACGAACAGGGCGTTACCCAGCCGCAGATGGTCGAAGACCACAGCGTCGAGGACGACGGCAAGCGCGTGACCATGCGCTTGCGGGAGGGCCTGCGCTTCCACGATGGCGAGCCGGTGCGTGGGCGCGACGTGGTGGCCAGCCTGCGCCGCTGGGCCTATCGCGACGCCTTTGGTAGTTCGTTGATGGCGGCGGTAGACGAGTTGTCGGCGCCGGATGACCGGACCGTGCTCTGGCGGCTGAAGGCGCCTTTCCCAATGTTGCCGGAAGCGCTCGGTAAGGTCGGCGCCATCGTTGCCTTCATCATGCCGGAGCGCCTAGCTTCAGCCAACGATCCGGTGCCGCCGGTCAAGGAGCTCGTGGGCAGCGGGCCATTCAGGTTTCGCGCCGACCAGCATGTCTCCGGCTCGCGTCTGGTGTATGAGCGCTTCGACGGCTATGTGCCAAGGCCGGCCGGCAACACCAGCCTGCTGGCCGGGCCCAAGATTGCGCGCTTCGATCGGGTGGAATGGCAGGTCATGCCGGATGCCAGCACGGCGGCGGGCGCGTTGCAGCAGGGCGAGATCGACTGGTGGGATCAGCCGATCTACGATCTGCTGCCTGTGTTGAAGCGCGACCGCAACCTCATCGTCGAGGTCATCGACCCTTACGGTGCCATCGGCGTGCTGCGCTTCAATCAGCTTCATCCGCCCTTCAACACTCCGGCCATTCGGCGGGCTGTCCTCGGTGCTATTCGCCAGAGCGACTATATGGTGGCCGTAGCCGGCGAGGACCGCGCGCTCTGGAAGGACGGCATCGGCTTCTTTGCGCCCGGTGGGGTGATGGCGAACAACGAAGGCATGGCTGCCCTGGATGGCAGCCGCAGCATTGCCCAATCGCAACAAGCCTTGAAGGAAGCAGGCTACAAGGGTGAGCCGGTGCTGCTGATGGCGCCTTCTGACTTCCCCGCCATCAAGGCGATGAGCGACGTCACCGCCGATCTCTTCCAGCGCCTCGGCCTACGGGTCGATTACCAGGTGATGGATTGGGGCACCATGCTGACGCGCATGGCCAATCGCAACACCATCGACAAAGGAGGCTATAGCTGCTTCTGCACCTATTCCGCCGGTGTCACGCAGCTCAACCCCTCGGCGCACAACTTCCTGCGGGGCAGCGGCGACAAGGCGACCTTTGGCTGGGCCCGCAGTGAGGAGTTGGAGGCGCTGCGCGGTGCCTGGTTCGCCGCGCCGGATGTCGAGACGCAGCGTGAGATCGGCGTCAAGGCTCAGCGCCAGGCCTTCATTGATGCACCCTACGTTCCACTCGGCCTGTTCTACCAGCCGACTGCTTACAGGAAGAGCTTGCAAGGCATGCTGAAAGGCCTGCCGCTGTTCTGGAACCTGCACCGCGCCTGAGGCCTTGAACCATGCTTCCCATCACTGGCTACGTCGATCGCTGGAGCGTTCGCCCTGGCGAAACGCTCCGCTTCATGATCTCGGTACAGGGTGGCGGTTCCTACCGTGCCCGCATAGCGCAGATCCTGTGCGGCGATCCGAATCCCGAAGGTCCAGGTTACCGCGAAGTCCCGGTTTCCTGGGCTTTGGAGGGCGAGCACGAGGGACAGCAGCAAAGCATTCATCTCGGCTCCTGGGCGCAAGTTCCGGCACTGAGCTTGCCAGATGGCGAAGTGACGCTCGAAGCGACGATCTGGCCGACCCGCTTGGCCACCGGTGATCAGGCGGTGCTGTGCTGGAGCGGCGATATGGGCGCCATCATGCTCGGCGTGGGCCCGCATGGGGCCTGGTGTCGTCTAGTGAATAGCGGCGGCACCACGGTGCTGCGAACCGACATGCCGGTGACTGAGAGGGCTTGGCACGATATCGGCTGCCGTATCGCCTCCGATGGAACCCTGCATCTTTGGCAGAAACCCCACAAGGCACGGCTGGATCGAGCGGAGGCTGCTGAGCGAACTACGCCGACCCAAGGCCGGGCGCCATCTGGGCCCGGAGGCGTTTCCATCGCCGCTGACGGATCAGGCTCGGTGCCCCAGTGGCACTTCAACGGCAAGGTCGAGGCGCCTCGGATTCTTGCTGGTGATGGCCGGATCGTCGCCGCCTGGGATCTGGCCCGCGCTATGCAGACAGATCGGGTGGAGGATACCGGACCGACTGCGGCACACGGCGTTCTGCACAACCTTCCGACGCGCGCCATGACCGGGTCAAACTGGCGCGGTGATGTTCATCGCTGGACGGAGGATCCAGCGCAGTACGGCGCCATCCACTTCCACGATGATGACATGGGGGATGCGGGCTGGCAGCCCTCCCTCAGCTTCGTGGTACCGGACGAGTGGAAGAGCGGCGTGTATGCGCTGCACCTGGAGATGGATCGCGATGGCACACGGCATCGCGACAATGTTGTTTTCCATCTGCGGGCAAAGGTCCCTGGCAGCCAGGCCAGGGTGGCTTTCCTGGCCCCCACCTTCAGCTATACCGTGTACGGCCAGTATCAGAAGGCAGGTCGCCAGGCGCTGATCACGCCGCGTTCGCTGGAATGGGGCGCGTTGCCTCAGGCGCCGGATGGCCACCCGGAATACGGCGTCTCGCCGTACAACTTCCACTCCGATGGCAGCGGCGTGGTGATGTCCAGCATGCGGCGGCCCCTCATCGACAAGCGCGTCAACCAGATTCATCTGGTGGATCCGAGCGAAGGCGGCTCCGGCCTGTATTGGATCGCGGCCGATAGCTACATCACAGACCTGCTGACGCGTCATGACATCGAGTTCGAGGTCATCACCGACCATGATGTTCATGCGGAGGGCGTGGACCTCCTTCGGAACTATCACGTCGTCCTCACCGGGCAGCACCCAGAGTACCACACCACCGAAACGCTGGACGCGCTGGCGGCCTACCTCGATCAGGGTGGACGCTTCATGTATCTTGGCGGGAACGGGTTCTACTGGAAGGTTGTGCCGCACGGCACCGGCCCTTGGAGTTTCGAACTTCGTCGTGCCGAAGGCGGGATCCGGCTCTGGGAAACAATGCCAGGCGAGAGCTACCATGCGCATGATGGCAGCTATGGGGGGCTTTGGCGCAGGCTTGGGCGTCCACCGCAGCAGCTTGTCGGCATCGGGTTCAGCACTCAGGGCGAGTACATCGGGTATCCTTACCGGTTCCTTGACGGCATCCTGGATCCACGAACCGCCTTTATGCGGGAGGGCATCACGGAGAAAGCGATTCCCGGAGGTGTGCTGGGCGAGCGCGGCTTGATGGGGGGTGGTGCAGCAGGACACGAACTGGACCGTGCTGATATCCGGCTGGGTACCCCGTACCACGCCATCATCATCGGCCGCGCGGTGCTGGAAGACCCAACCTATCAGCCGGTGAACGAGGAACGCCGCGATCACACCTGGCCAGGCAAGCGCGAAGACATCATCCGATCAGACCTGACGTTCTTCGAGACCCCACGAGGTGGAGCTGTGTTTTCCGTAGGCTCGATGAACTTTATCGGCGCTTTACCAATTGATGGGTACGCGAATGTCGCGGCACGGTTGATCGTCAACATCGTCCGGCGCTTTGCCGATCCAGCACCGTTTCCATCACCGCCGCCACAGGATTGAGATGAATCCAGGGGAGCGCCCAGCTGGCGCGTTGGAAATCAGGCCCGCCGCTCTCATCCTTCATTATGGCGGCCATGGAGGGTGGCGCTTTTCAGGACTATTCATGCGCATGGTGGACGGTCCGCGTCGAACAGTTGAATAGTGTCGATGCACGGAGAAGAGGAAATAGCCATGACCGAACCCGCCGCCGCGTGGAACTGGCGCTGCCGCAGTGCTGCACCGTTCGCGACGGAGAAGACGACAGTTGCGTCGGAGCGCGGCATGGCGGTCACCAATCATCCCCTCGCCTCCGCGGCGGCTATGGAGATCATGGCCATGGGCGGCAACGCCGTCGATGCCACCGTGTCGGCGCTTTTCACTCTGACGGTGGTGGAGCCGATGATGGTGGGTCTCTTCGGCGGCGGCGTCGCGGTGCTTCGCCTGGCCGACGGGCCGGAGGTGGTGATCGACAGCCTGGCCACGGCCCCGGCTGCTGCACGCGCGGACATGTACACCCCCGTCTCGGACGAGTGGCCCGACTACATGGAGACCGAGGGCCGGGCGAACCGACGTGGCGTCGGTGCCATCGCCGTGCCCGGCACGCTGAAGGGCTGGTGCGAGGCGCTGGATCGCTTCGGCACAATGCCGCTGGAGGCGGTGCTGGAGCCGGCCATCCGCCATGCCGGGCGCGGCTTCCGCGCCACCCCCTACCTTGCTGCCTGCACCGCCGAGGCCGCCATCGATCTGGCGATGGACGAGGGCATGGCGGCGCTGTTCCTGCCGGGCGGGGAGCCGGTGCGCGCCGGAGCCCTGCTGCGCATGGCTGACTACGCCGCAACGCTGCAGGGCCTGGCCGCTCACGGCCCGGACTGGCTCTACGGCGGCGCGCTCGGCGATCAGATCGCGGGCTGGCTTGCCGAGCAGGGATCGACGATGCGCCTCAGCGACCTCGCGGCCTATCGCACCGTGGAGCGCGCACCCGTGCGCGGCAGCTATCGCGGCGTGGAGCTGCTTGGCCCGCCGCCGCCATGCTCGGGCGGCGTGCATGTGCTGCAGATGCTCAACCTCATGGAAGGCTTCGACATCCGCGCCAGCGGCTTCGGCACGCCGGAAACCCTGCACCTGGTGCTAGAGGCGCTGAAGATTGCTGCCGCCGACCGCCGCGCGGCCACGGCCGACCCGGCCTTTGTACAGGTTCCGGTGAAGCGGTTGATCTCCAAGGCCTATGCGGAGGAGCGCCGCCTGGAGATTGACCCGGCGCGGACGGGGCGTTTCGCCCCCGGGGTTCGCGGCGTCGAATCCGCCAACACCACCCATGTCACGGTCGCCGATGCGGCTGGCAACATCGTCACCTCGACCCAGACCATCAACAGCCTGTTCGGCGCGCGGGTCATGATTCCTGGCACGGGCATCATCCCCAATAACTACATGTACCTGTTCGATCCGCATCCGGGGCACGCGCTGTCGCTGCAACCCGGCAAGCGCATCACCAGCGGCATTTCGGCCACCATCGGCTTCCGTGACGGCCAGCCGCTCTTCGCCGTCGGGCTGCCGGGCGCGCACCGCATCCCCTCCGCCGTGTTCCAGTTCATCATGAACATCGTGGATCACGGCATGAGCCTGCAGGAAGCGGTGGAGGCGCCACGCGTCTTCACCCAGGGCCAGGATGCCGAGGTGGAGCGCGGCTTCCCCGAGGCGGTGCGCGCCGCCCTCGCCGCACGCGGCCACGTCGTCACGCCGGTGGACCATGTGGCCGGCGGCATGGGCGCCATCGGCTTCGCTGATGGGCGGATGACCGGCGCGGCCTGCTGGCGGGCCGATGGTGTTCCCATGGGCATGGGCGGCGGCCTGGCGCGGGAAGGAACCTCCTTCTGGCCCGACCCGCGCCGGCAGCGTGCCACCTGATCCCCCCCATTCCGGAGACCCGCACCATGACCTTGCCCAGCACCCGCCGCGGCCTCATGCATGCCGCCCTGGCCGGGATGGCCGGCGCCTCGCTTCCCGCCATTTCCGCTTCGGCGCAGGGGGCGGGCGGCCGAACCCTGAAGGCGGTGATGCACGCCACTCTCGGCGTGCTCGATCCCTTCGCCACCACGGCCTACATCACCCGCAACCATGGCTACATGGTGTACGACACGCTGTTCGCCATGGATGCCCGGATGCAGCCGCGGCCGCAGATGGTGCAGGACTGGCAGATCTCCGATGACAAGCTGACCTACACCTTCCGCCTGCGCGACGGCTTGCGTTTCCACGACGGCGCCCCTGTCACCGCCGCGGATTGTGTCGCCTCGCTCCAGCGGTGGTGGAAGCGCGACCTGATGGGCACGCGGCTGATGAACGCCACGGCCTCGCTGGAGGAAGTGGACGCCCGCAGCTTCCGCCTCGCGCTCAAGCAACCCTATGGTCTGGTGCTGGAGACGCTGGCCAAGCCCGGCGGACCGGTGCCCTTCATCCTGCCGGCGCGCCTCGTGCAGATCCCGGACACCGAGCGCATCAACGAGGTGATCGGTTCCGGCCCCTTCCGGTTCGTCGCCGCCGAACATCGCTCCGGCGCACGGGTGGTCTATGAGCGCTTCGCCGACTACGTGCCCCGTCAGGAACCGCCCAGCGGCCTGGCCGGTGGCAAGGTCGCGCATTTCGACCGCATCGAATGGCTCGAGATCACCGACATGCAGACCGCCACCAGCGCGTTGCAGACGGGTGAGATCCAGATCATGGAGGGCGTCTCGCCGGAGATGGTGCAGCTGCTGCGTCGCCAGCGCGGCATCCGCCTCGCCCCGCGCGGCGTCGGCAACACGCAGCTGATGCGCCTGAACTGGCTCAACCCGCCCTTCGACCGCAAGCCCATCCGCCAGGCGGTGCTGCATGCCGTGAGCCAGCCTGACTACCTGGCCGCTCAGGTGGGTGACGACAGCCTCGAGACGGTGTGCAAGGCCTTCTTCACCTGCACCTCGCCCTATGCCACCGAAGTCGGGGCGCCGGCGGGCCCGGATCTCGACCGCGCCCGCGCCCTGCTGAAGGAGGGCAATTATGCCGGCGAGGAAGTGGTGATCCTGCACCCGGCAGACCTGCCGAGCGGCAGCGCCCTGGCGCCCGTCACCGAGCAGGTGCTGAAAAGCATCGGCATGAAGGTGCGGGTGGACAGCATGGACTGGAACAGCCTTCTGGCGCGGCGCAGCCGGCCTGTCCCCATTGCCGAAGGCGGCTGGAGCATTGCCTGGGGCATCTGGAGCGACCTCGATCTCGGCAGCCCCGTTGTCAACCTCAACGCCGATGGGCGCGGGCGGCGCGGCTATGTCGGCTGGGCGGAGAGCGCGGAGATGGAGCGGCTGCGTGACGCCTTTGCGACCGAAACGGACAAGGCCCGGCAGATGCAGCTGGTCGAGCAGATGCAGCGCCTGGCCTATGAGGAGGTGTTTGCCATCCCGCTCGGCTCCTACACGGTCATGATGGCCCATACCGAGGCGTTGAAGGATGTTGTTTCCGATCTCATCCTCGTCTTCTGGGGCATGCGGACGGCCTAGCCACCCATCCGGCGCGCCGGATCCAAGGGGAGACGACCATGACGCGGCAGGCGGATCTCGACCAACTCTACGCGCCTCCGGAGGAACGGATCCTCAAGGGTGTGCGTCCGGAATTGACACCATTCCACGCGGCCTATGTGGAGGCCGCCACTTTCTTTGTGCTGGCCACGGGACGGCAGAGCGGGCTGGACGCGTCGCCGCGCGGCGGCCCGCCCGGCTTTGTGCGGATCCTGGACAACCGGACCGTGGCCTTCGCGGACTGGCGCGGCAACAACCGCATCGAATCCATGCGCAACCTGGCGGAGGATGACCGCCTGGGCATGCTGTTCATTTTTCCGGGCCTCGAGGTGTTCCTCCGCATCAACGGGCACGGGCGGATATCCACGGCGCCCGAACTGTTGCAGGCCATGGAGGAGAACGGCCACCATCCGAAATCCGCCATTCTGGTCGACATCGATGAGGTGCTGTTCCACTGCGGCAAGGCGGTGAACCGCGCCCGGCTCTGGGAACCGGAATCACACCTCGACAAGCGCGCCCTGCCCAGCATCGGGCAGGCCGTGGCCTGGATGAGCGGGCTGGAACCGGAGAAGGCGGCGGGTATCGACGCGCGCTACGACCAGGCCATGCGGGACAATCTGTACTAGGCCCGCCTCAGCGGGCTGCGGCCAGAACCGAACGCGTGAAGGCCTGCCGCTCGGCCCGGAAGTCAATGCCGTAGGCGGCGGCGTAGGGCGGCTGCGGCTGGCAGGAAAGGGTGACGACCACAAGGTCCTCCGCCCGATTGATGTAGAGCGACTGGCCCGCGAACCCGACCGCCACCATCGCGCCATCGGGATCGAGCCACCAGCTGTAGCCATAGCCGGTCGCACCGTAGGAGTTGCTGTTGGGCGCGAACCGGAAGGCCGGGCGCCCGGCTTCCTCCACCCAGCCATCCGGAAGAACCGCGTCGGCCGGGCAAACACCACCCTCCAGGATGAACAGGCCGAAACGCCCGAAATCGCGCAGCACCATGCCGGCGCGGCTGCCGCCGATCTCCTGCCCGCCATCGGACTCCAGCGTGTAGAAGGCGTCCTGCTCCATGCCACAGGGCACCCAGATCTTGCGGCTCATGTAATCCGCCAGGGTTTCGCCGGTGGCCGCCGAGAGCAGGCAACCGAGCAGGTAGGTGTCACCGGTGTTGTATCGGAACACTGTGCCTGGCTCATGTTCTGGCGACAGTTCGCGCAGCAGCGCAAGCACGCCACCGGGCACCTTGGCGCCGAGCGACCGGCTGTAGCGGTTCACATGTGAAGCGCGGTCGACGTAATCCTCGCTCCAGGCAACACCGGAGGACATGGTGATCAGGTGCCGCACCGAAACGCGGTCATAGGCCGAGCCTCGCATAACAGGTAGGTACTTGGACACTGCGTCATCCAGGCAGTGGATCGCGCCATCACGCAGTGCGGCGCCCACCAGTGTGGATGTCAGCGACTTCACCATCGACATGGAGGACCAGCGCGTCGCCTCGGTCAGGCCAAGTCCGTATCGCTCTAGCACTACCTGACCGGACTTGATCACCAGCAGTCCGGCCACGCAAGCGCGGTCGAAATAGTCCGACACTCCGCGTTCCCGCCCATCTGAGACATAACGCGGGGCGATAGCCGGGCCACGCGGCAAGGGCGATGCCGCCGTGCCGCGCCGGATGATCCGCGTGGCAAACATTCGATCTACGTTCGCATAGGCAGTTGCCTGCGCGGTCGGTGGCAACAGCAGGAACTCGCCGCCATCAGGAAAGTGGGCTTCAAGACTGGAGAGGGTCAGGCTCAAAATTCATCTCCCGCTAGAAGGTGCAATATGATCAGGAATCACCTGGTGGGCCGACACGCTTGATGACTGGCAGCCTAGCTGCAGATGCTGCGGACCAGGCGCTGAGTCACCTGTCATTGGCCAGATCATCGTGCCACGGGTTTGGTGTCCTGCAAGCGTTGCCGATGCACCGCCTGTTGATGGCCGGCCAAAATGTCTCCGGTGTGCATCGTGGACGGGCCGCATGATCTGCTCGGAGGAACCGGTGCTGCTCTCAGAGCAATTTGCGCCGCTGTAAGCGAAGTTTGAGCGCCGAATCAGGCAAGGCTGGTGAAGTTGTCGAGCAGCTTGGACAGGACGATCTCCATTCCTGTTCACGCGATGGCGAAGGTGCGCGCAACCAGCGCCATGCTATGCTTCTGCGCAGCGAAGACATGCTCGATCGCAATGTGGCTCTTGCAGCCGAAGATTGGCACTGCAATCTGGGTAGCTTCGCGCAGTTTGCCTTGTTCAAGCTTAATCCGCCCCCGCGCCTGAGGGCCCACCGTGCCTTTGGTCCTTTGCGTTCGCTTGGCACGGGACCACCCCTGAGGCGTGCTATCTTCCCGGATGACGGCCTTCGATGGTGAGCTTCTGGCGGCTGCAGAGATCAGCGTGGCATGGATCGTCAGGCTCTGGCAGAAACAGCGCTTCCAAGCGCCAGCATCAGGCGGTTGGCCCAGTTGAAGAAAGCCGCGGCCTGGATGATGTCAGCGATGGCGCGATCCTCCAGCCCGGCTGCGCGCAATCGCAGCACATGCTCAGGGCCGAACCGCAGCGGTGTTTCCGTCAGTGCCACGCTCGCTGCAACAATGGCGTTCCAGCGCTCTCCGAGATCGGCGCCGATGCCCTCTTCCAGCAGCCGGTCCACATCCGCCTCGCGCTTCGCATAGGTGGCGGCGAAGCGGGCATGCACTGAGGCGCAGTAGATGCAGCCATTGAAGCGGGAGGCGGAGGCCGCCGCCAGCTCGCGATCGGCGCGGGGCGCCCCGCCCTCGGGATTGTAGAAGATGTCCTTGTCGGTCAGCGTGCGGTGCTCGAGCGCATCCGGGTCACGCGCCAGCAGGCGGAAATACGGGTTCTTTGCGCGCGCCGCGTCGATCAGCGCCTTGAGGTGACGTTCGGTGAGCTCGTGCTCCTCCAAAGGCGGGAGCCAGGACGACCAGCCGAGCTGGTCGCGGGTGAAGACGTTGGGTGCGACTGCCGGGTTGCTGTCGGGCATTGCGATGTCTCCGGGATCAGGGCGTGGCGGCGAGCACGCGCAGCCCGGCGGCGACGCGGATCTGGAAGGCCAGGAACGCCACGACCTGCGACAGGGTGACGATGCCATCCGTGCTCCAACCGGCCGCCTCCAGCGGTGGAAAGCGGTCCGGCGCCGCGTCGCGCGGGTGGAAGACCAGGAAATGGGCGTAGGCGAAGGCGGCGGCAAGCCGGGCGCCCAGCGCCTCCGTCACGTCGGGGGAGAGGCCGAAGGAAGGGGGCGCGGTGTCCTCGGCGGTGAGCGGGCCAGACGGGTAATGGCCGCGTGGGCCCTGGGCCAGCGTCTCCCCGGTGGCGCGGGCCACGGCGTCGGCCAGGGTGGCGCCGCCATGCCCGGCGAGCCCGGCGGCGTAATGCGCCTTGGCTTCCGGCGCGCGGTGCAGCCCGGCCACATAGGCGGCGATGGCGAAGCGCTCGGCATGGCTCACCGGGCCGGGTGCCTCGGGCAGAAGCAGGGCGCGGTGGCTGGCCTCGGCATGGGTGCGGGCCGCAGGGCGGCCGGCGCGGATGGCATCCAGCGCCGAGCCGGGGGCGATGCCGGCCAGGCTGTCGATCAGGTCGCCGGGTTGCGTGGTGCTCATTGGGCCGGGATCTCCTCGGCTGCGATGGTGGCGGGCTGGAGGCCACCGGCTTCCCAGCCCAGGGCCGGCGCGACGCCGGTGGCGACCAGTTCGATGGAGCGCAGGGTGAAGGCGTGCGGCGGGTCGATGGAATGCACCTGCACCGCCAGCTCGGTGGCGCGGTCGAGAACCCGGTCAGCCTGCAGCGAGGCGGCGACCTCCTCCACCGTGCCGATGTGGGAGTCCTGGCGACGGATGATCTCCTCCAGTGTACGCGGCGCCTCGGCAACGCGGCCCAGCGCCACCAGGCGCGCATCGAAGCGGCGCAGCCCGGCTTCGGCCAGACGCAGCGCGTCATCGCGCCGATCGGCCACGAAGACCGAGCGGGAAGCCAGGATGCGAGGCGCGATGCCGCGTGGCAACGCGGCCAGATAGGCATCCACCATCGGATCCTGGATGTCAGCGAGGCTCGCCTCCGGCGCATCCTTCGGGCGAGGCTGGGTGCGGGAAAGCAGCAGCCCGGCGCCCAGCTGGCCTGCCGCGCGGGCCCCGTCGACGGAAAAGGTGGCGTACCACAACCGTTGCCGCAGGCCGGGATGCGCCGGGTAGACGCTGTCTCCGCCGCGCAGCGACGCGCCTTCCAGGGCCGAAACCAACTCGTCCAGCTTGCCGGAGAAGATCCGCCGGCGGTCGGCGTCCTGCAGGCCGAAGGCGGCGAAAGCTTCCGGATTGCCGCCCGAGCCCACGCCCAGTTCCAGCCGACCGCCCGAGATCAGGTCGAGCACCGCTGCATCCTCGGCCACGCGGATCGGCAGCTCCATCGGCAAGGTAACGATGCCGGTGCCAATGCGAATGCGGCGGGTCAGCGCCGCCACCTGCGCGAGGAAGACGAAGGGGGAGGGCAGCCCACCTTCATCGGCATGGAAATGATGCTGCGCCACCCAGGCACTGTCGAAGCCTTGCGCCTCGGCATGGCGGATCTGCTCCAGCGCCAAGCGGTAGCGCTCCGCGGCGCTGCCCTCGTCCAGCAACCGCGTGAAGAAGCCGAGCCTGAGTCCGCGCCGCGCCGTCATGGCACTACCTCCCTGGCCCCTGCCGCGCCGCCCGGGATGGCGGCGATCAGATCGCGCGTATAGGGATCGGCCGGGTTGCGGAACACCGCCTCCACCGGGCCGGTTTCCACCACTCGGCCGGCGCGCATCACCGAGACGGTGTCAGCGATCAGCCGCACCACCGAAAGATCGTGCGAGACGAAGATGTAGGTCAGTCCGAGATCCCTTTGCAGTTCGCGGAGCAGGTCGAGGATGCGTGCCTGCACCGTTACGTCGAGGGCGGACACTGCCTCATCCAGCACCACCAGGCGCGGTTGCAGAACCAGGGCGCGAGCGATCGCGACACGCTGCCGTTGCCCACCTGAGAGCGCGGTGGGCAGGCGGTCCAGCGCATCCTCGGGCAAACCGACGCGGGCCGCCATGGCGCGTACCTGCCCCTCCCGCGTGGCACGCGAGGCGCCGCCGAAATTGCGCAGTGGCTCCCCGATGATGGCGCCGATCGGCTGCCGAGGGTCGAGTGAGGCGAAGGGGTTCTGGAACACCAGCTGTGCGGTGCGGCGGTATTGCCGCAGCGCCTCGCCCGAGAGGCGCGCGACATCGGTGCCGTCCACCGCGACGTAGCCGGCGGTGGGCCGCAGGAAGCCTGCGATGATGCGCGCCGTAGTGGTCTTGCCGGAGCCGGATTCACCTACCAGCGCGTGGGTGGTGCCGGCGGCGACCGAGAAGCCCACTCCGTCCACCGCCCGGAATGGCGTTCCGGCGCTGCTGGGGTAGTCCTGCACCAGCCTTTCAACCGTTACCAGCTGCGGCGCATTCTCCGGTACAGGCGGGCGCAGGCGCGGTGTGGCGAGGGAGGGGGCGTCGGCCAGCAATTGCCGTGCATAAGCGCTGCGCGGGGCGGCCAGCACCTGGCGCACCGACCCTGCCTCCTGCACTTGGCCGTGCCGCAGCACCACGGCACGGTCCGCGCGGTCGGCGGCGACGCCCAGATCATGCGTCACCAGCAGGACCGCCGTGCCGTCCTGTTGCCGCAGCTCGTCCAGCAGGTCGAGGATGCGGCGTTGCACGGTGACGTCGAGCGCGCTGGTTGGCTCGTCCGCGACGATCAGCTCGGGCCGCAGTGCAACGGCGATGGCGATCAGTACGCGCTGCCGCATGCCGCCGGAGAGCTGGTGCGGATACTGGCCGGCCCGTGTCGCAGCAGGCTCCAGCCCGACGCGGCCGAGTAGGTCGAGGACACGGGCGCGCAGCAGGGCCGGGTCATGCTCGCCATGGATGCGCAGGATCTCCGCAATCTGCGCGCCCACTGTGCGCACCGGGTTGAGCGAGGTTGTCGGATCCTGCGGGATCAGGCTGATGCGCGTGCCGCGCAGCGCGGCCAGGCGCCGTTCCGGCCAGTGGGCGATGTCCTCGTCACCGAGGCGGATGGCACCGCGCTCGATGCGGCCATTGGGCGGCAGCAACCCCAGCACCGCCTGAGCGGTGGTGGTCTTGCCGGAGCCGGATTCGCCCACAAGCGCCAGCACCTCGCCTGGGGCGATGGTAAAGGTAACGCCATCCACCACGCGCCGCGAAGTCCGGCTGCCGGCGTAGCCGATAGCGAGATCCTCGACCTGCAGCAATGGCGCGGGGGCACGGCTCGCGGGTAGCGCACGTTCGGCCAGGATGAGGTTCATCACCGGCGGTCCCCTAGGCCGCGGCTGATGCGTTCGGCCGATAGTACGGCGAGCACGGTGACGATGCCGGGGGCAGCAGTCAGCCACCAGGCGGTGGCCATGAAGTCGCGCCCCTCGGCGATCAGCAGCCCCCATTCGGGCGTTGGTGGCGGCGCGCCGTAGCCCAAGAAGCCGAGGGTCGCCAGCGCCAGGATAGCCGAGCCGAATTGCAGCGCAGCGAGGGCCAGCACCGAGGTCAGCGCATTGGGCAGCACATGCCGCCATAGCACGGGCAGGAAACGACCGCCGCTGCCGAAGGCGGCCTCGACAAAGTCGGCACGACGCACGCGGAGCACCTCGGCCCGCGACAGCCGTGCGAAATGCGCGATCGACACGCAGCCTACCGCGACAGCCGCGTTGATCGAGCCGAAGCCAAGCAGAATGATGACCGACAGCGAGAGCAGGAGCGAGGGGACGGCAAGAAGCGTGTCCACCAGCCGCATCACGGCAGCATCGATGAAGCCGCCCCGCGCGCCGGCCAGCAGGCCGAGGGCGGTGCCGGCGGCAAGGCCCAGCCCGACGGCCAGGAAGGCGCCAGAGAGCGATTGCCTCGCGCCATGCACCACGCGCGCCAGCATGTCGCGCCCGAGCCCGTCCGTGCCTAGCAGGTGCTCGGCGCCCGGCGCCTCGAGCTGCCGGCCGGCGACGCCCTGGAGCGGGTCCTGGCTGGTGAACAGGCCGGGCGCCACCGCGCAAAGGACCAGGAGGCCCAGCACCGCCCAGGCCAGCAGCAGGGAGAATGGCGGCAGGCGGAAGGGCAGGGCGGTAGCCGCCGGGTTCGCGCCGCTCATGCAGCACCGCCGGCGCGCTGCGCCAGACGCGGGTCGATGCGCGGCAGCAGCAGATCGACCGCCAGGCTGATGCTGACGAAGGCGGCGGCGGACAGCACGACGATGGCCTGCAGCACGGCGACATCCTGGTTGGCGACGGCCTGTTGCGTCAGTCCGCCAAGGCCGCCGAGGCCGAACACTGATTCCGTGACCACGGCGCCGCCGAGCAGTTCGCCGAACAGCACGCCGGCCATGGTCAGGGTCGGCGGCAGGGCGTTGCGTGCCACATGCCAGCGCAGCACCCAGCCATGCGAGGCGCCCTTGGCGCGAGCGACGGCGATGAAGGGCTCGGCCAGCACGCGATCGATGTTGCGGATCATGAGCTGTGCCAGAGGCGCCGAGATCGGCACCGCCAGGGTGATCACCGGCAGCACCAGCTCCTCCCAGGGGCCGGGCGCGATGACGGAGACGAGGCCGAGCTGGAAGGAAAAGGTCTGGATCAGCATGATGCCGAGCCAGAACACCGGCACGGCGACGAAGAAGGGCGGCATGATCCGCACCAGGTCGCGGGCCGGGCCGAAGCCGGACTGGCTGAGCAGCGCCAGCACCAGCGCAATCAGCGAGGCCAGGGCGAAGGCCAGCGCTGATAGCAGCAAGGTCGATGGCAAGTTCTCGGCGATCAGCGTCGCCACGGGAACACCGGCACGCATGGAATAGCCGAAATCGCCCGTCAGGAAGTTGCCCAGCGTGCGCAGATATTGCTCCCAGACGGGCGCATCGGCGCCATAGGCGATCCGCAGCTCAGCGATTTGATCGGCCGTCAGCCCCATATCAGAACCCAGGAACTTGATCAGCACCGCGTCGCCCGGCAGGGCCTGCAACAGAATGAAGGCTAAAGTGAAGGCGGCAACCAGCACCAGCAACGCCTGCCCGAGCCTGCGCAGAAGCTGCGTGCTCATCGCGGGGCGAGCCATGCGCCGTAGAAGCTGGGCCGCCCTACCGCCTCGAAGCCGAGCCCTTGCAGGCGCGGCACGGCGGCGAAGACCTGCGGCTCCTCGAAGATCGGAATCACATAGGCTTGGTCCAGGAGGTGGCGCTGGACGTCTTCGACAAGGGCGAGGCGCTTGGCGCGGTCCGGCTCCGAGGCGATGCCGTCGAGCAGGGCGTTCAGCCGCTCATCCTTGAAGGATTGCACCTTCTGGCTGACGCCGCCCTGTTGCAGCAGCGCGTTGCGGGTCAGCGGATGGTAGTTGGAGCGTATCACGTCGGGATCGGCGCGCCCGACCATGGAGGGCGAGACCGGGGTGCGCGTCGGGTCGAGGTTGTCGGCCACGCGGCTGCCGGAATCGCCGGCCAGCACGGTGAGCCGCACGCCGACGCGGTTCCATTGCTGCGCCACGAGTTGCAACGTGTCCTTGTTGCGGGGCTGCGGCGGCGATTCGTAGGCGGTCAGTACCAGCTCGCGCCCATCCTTCTGACGGATGCCCCCAGGCCCAGGCGTCCAGCCGGCCTCGTCCAGCAGCGCCATGGCGCGGGCTGCATCAAAGCCTAGGCGATCGGACAGATCGACATAGCCCTGCGCGGTGGAGGCGATCACCGAGGTAGCGCGCGGATAGTTGGGCGAGAACAGCGTGTCCACCACTTCGCGCGTGTTGGTGGCGTAGCGCAACGCCTGCCGCACGCGCAGATCGGCAACCAGCGGGTTGTCGGGGCGGAAGGCGATGGTGTTGTTCACGCCGCGCGTGGAGGGCGCGAAGATCTGGAATCCGCGCGACTTCACGCGTTCCTCGTCATAGGCCTGCACTTGGCGGATGGCATGCGCCTGCCCGGACAGCAGAGCGCCGATGCGCACGCTGTCCTCGCCGGTGACAAGGATGCGGATGCCGTCGAGCAGTGCACGGCCCTGGTGCGGATGTTTCCCCGGTCCCCAGTTATAATCGGGCCGGGCGAGAAGGGCGAGTTCGCGGCCTAACACTTGCCGGCTGACTGTGAAGGGGCCGGAGCCGATGATCTTGGTCGCGTCGCCAAGCTGGTCGAAGGGCAAGGCCAGGGTGCGCGGCGACACCAGCCCCGATCCGATCACCGAGGTGCCTTGCAGGAAGCCCGGCGACGGTGCGCGGAACAGGAAGCGCACGGTCAGTGGATCGACGACCTCGCTGCGCAGGTAGTTGGTGATGACCTCGGAGACCGGATAGCGCAACTCCTTGTTGCCCAGGCCATAAGTGTCAAAGTTCAGGGCAACCGCCGCCGCATCCAGTGCCGTGCCGTCTGAGAAGGTGACGTTTGGACGCAGACGGAACACGTACTCCGTGGCATCGGGGCTGACCGTCCAACTTTCGGCGATCCAGGGCTCGATCTCCAGCGTACTCGGATCCTGGTAGGTCAGTTTGTCGGTGATCTGATTGAGCACGCCCCCATTTGGGTAGAAGCCGCCGGCTGGAGGGTACAGGTTGGTGTAGGTCTGCTGCTCCAGATAGATCAGCGTGCCCCCACGTGCAGGCTGAGCCGCCGCCTGCATCCCGTTCAGGCATTGACTAGCGGGGACCATGGCAAGGCCCAGGCTGATCGTCATGAAGTGGCGGCGGGAGAGGCTCATCTGGGCACCTGACACGAAAGCTGACCGCCTCAGCCTTATTCAACGACAAAACGTCGTCAATGAATTTAATTTCCACCGTGGTAAGAGAGAAATATTCGCTGAAGGCTGCAATCTGCATAACGATCGGATTTAATTCAAAAATTAGGCCGGACTGACCTTAGGGCGACGGCGTAAATTTTTTGGCGACTAGATCAACAGTTCTGATAGAAGGTGACGGCGAAATATAGCACGATATGAAATGGTTATATGGAGCCGTGGGAAAATCTCGCTGTGGTCGAGGGTCAGGTGCAAGATATTCTCTGCTTTGACGCCAGGGAGCGGCAGGCTTCGCCGCGTTGGCCATAGGGCGGATATCGCCATTTGTTGCCTCGGCTGTCAGCCCTTGTGTTGGTTCCAGAACAAGGGGTAGAGGCCGGGGAGCACGCCGCTGATCGTGGTGCGACAGGCTATAGGCGGTAGCGCTTGGCCAGTTTGTACATCGGGCGGATCGAAGGCACGGCGTTGCAGATCCGTGGTAAAACTTTCTTGGGTGGCGTCGTCCGGCGCCTGTAGCCAAGGCATTGCGGAGTGCCTCGATGCGCGACGTATCAGGCCGTCAACCCGCGACACCGCCCGCCCAATTCGCAGTAGCGGCCCTCGATGTCTCAGTGCAGCTTCGGATCATCGATCTGCTGGAGCAACCGGAGCACAAATCTGGGCTGACCGACCTGGTTATTACCGCGGGTTGCAATGCGTCCAGCGGGTCCCCGCCCGGATCGGCGTCCTGAAACTAGGCCGCAACGTCGGAAGCAGCCCTACTGAACTCCAGCCCGTCGCGCTTATGGTCAGCAGTGGACCCTGTTGTCAGGCGCCTTTGGGATGACCTGACCATCAACGGCGTTTGAGCCAGGAACAAGCCTGACCGGCTCTGCGCGACGAATCACATAAGGTCCGGCAATGCTGAGATCGGCATCGTGAGCAATCTCGCCAGTAGCGGGGTTCTCCGAACTGAACCTCCTGGACGTGACTGCCCTGCCGGGCCTACGCCAGCGTCAGCAACCGCATCAAAAGAGTACTCGACGTGTTGGCGTTCAAGGAGGTCTCCCGAACACGTCGCAAAAAGGCCTAGTCGGGCGGTGGTTCGAAGTACCTGTGGCGATGACGAGGGCTGCATTGATGCTGGGATGCGTCGATCGGCCTGAAAGGTCCCAGTGTTCCATTGCTGACCTCAAGTGAGGTATACCTAACTCTATCACTTTTACATAAATCTGATTATACGGATTTCGCCACCGGGCGCTGCGAACCACTCAGCCACCAGCGCCTCGATCGCTGGCAGATCAGGCCAGCCGGCGATGGCGCTGGAACCGTTACCACGCAATGCCGCATACAACACAGTATTGGCGAGATCGATCCCCGTCATGGCGGTCATGTAGCAACTTCAACCACCCTTCTCCACCGCTTCGCGGCCCGACCTGCGTGCCGTCAACGCGCCCCAGTCGGACGCTGGTGATCGACGTTCATGCCACATTTCCGCAGCATGTGGGCGGCCACCTCACTCAGCCCGTGGATGAAGGCAGGATCGGTCACGCCCAGCAGGACCACCCTCTCACCCTTGTAGCCGGGCGCCTTGAGTTCCTGTCTCACCTCGGCATAGTTGGGCATGGCGTTAAAGGCAGCCATGCCCTCCGTACTGGCCATTGGCATGCCAGGCGTGAAGAGGCCGACCGGTGCGTTCCAGATGGAGCGGTCATTTTCCGGCCACGGCCATCATCCGCGGGTCAGCCTGCTGCACCGCTCGGCTGCCACTAAGCTCGGGGGCGCTTCGGCTTTGCTGTTGCTCCGCTCCGACAGGCTCGAAAACGCGGGTCCACGCCTTGCAAAGGCCCTCCAGACACTGACCTGGTATCGGTCGTGAAGGCTCGCCCACCCTTCTGGACATGGCAGGATGTCGCGCGCCAGCTAGACCTGCGTGCTGGGCCTGTGCCACAGGCGAACCTGGCCGAGAGAGCGGGTATGGCATCCCGTGCGGAGCCTTTGCCGCCGGGAGGTAGCTGCCGCGAAGGCGGAGGCCTGCCTTGCGTATGCCTGCGGGAACTGGCCTACGGCTGTTCAATTGCATCTGGCAAGGCCTTGTGCCGACTCCCGCAGGCAGCGCCTGTGCGCCGCGCGTGCGCGTCAGCCTCGCCCGGCTCGAAAAGGCGACGCAGGAATTGCTGGCGTATCGCGGCGTCGGCGTCACGTTGAACCTTGCTTGTGTCCCCCTACCTTCGGCACGCGTTGGCCCACACCTCGCGTACGGACCTTCTGTGCTGCCTATCTTGGGGTGTCGCTGAACTTGAACTACGCTACGCATCGCATGCTGCTCGACTTCGCAGCGAAGGGGTGCTTGGGATTGCGCGCCATCGGCTGATCGCTGATGCCCGCATGCCCGTCTGCGCCGCCACCATCGTGCCCAGCTGTGCATACCGTCCGGTCTGGCCCGGGGAGTGCTGATCCAGCAGACCATGCGGCTGGGTAAAATGGCTGGACCAGGCCGGCGTGGAAGGTGTGGATCGGCTCTGCGGGCTGCTGATGCAGCACATCGCTATGGTGGCCGAGACCTTTGTGATCGACCTTGGTATCGCCTGGGCGCCATGCTTTTAGATTGAGCGGGAGGTCATCGATGGCGGCTTGTGACGCCGTTCTGGCAGACGTGGCGCGGCGAAGCGGCCAGTTGCCGTGCCTACCCGGAAACGGCCGAGGGCACCCCAGCCTTGCGCACCTTCCGCTTTAAGGTGATTGGCCAGGCTGTGGGATGAGCAGCCGCGCCGAGGCGTGGTTGCCCTGCAACATTCCGGATTGAGCCGGCTAGACGGAGATCGGGATGGCAGTGTCGCGAGAACTCCATCGGTAAGGCGATGCTATCGCTGGCTTGGCAGCGTCTGGCAGTGGCGGTGATACTCGGCCGACGTCCTGGTATGAAGCGCAGGCCGCTACCCTGATGTGGCGCTACAAAGCAATGCGGTGGAAGGCACTGCGCGGCAGGTGATGCGACATTGCCAGCTGATTCGGTCGCCTTCCTCAATATCGACGCGGATTGCGGCAAGATGCCTACCCTTCAATAGACTGCTCGGATCGACTGACCACTTCGCGTTGACGCCTCTGCTACCGAGGCTTGAAGGTCAGAGAGGTAAGCCTCGCGCGATGGTTCGTGTAGCAGCGACATCATCGCATGGAGACCTGGTGGCTCACGCACCATCCCCGGCACCCATCCGCGCGCGCTCATGCCAGCCGCGACTTGACCCATATCCAGCTTGGGCCCACCGAAAGCGAGGATGGAAAGATCTGGAACGCCATGTATCTGCAGGCCGGGAATAGCTTCGATCCCGGCCACATAGGCGTCGCGCATGGTTAGTAGCCTTGTGGCAAGTGCGCGATAACCCTCTCGGCCCAGATGATTCAGGACAGCCCAGGCGCCTGCAACGCCGCCGCCCGGGCGGGTTCCAACGAAAGTTGCGGTGGTGAAGCGGCCGCTGGGCCAGACATCCAGATCGAACCCACGTTCCGCTACCGGTCCTGCTGTGCGGAAGAACACCGTGGAGGCGGGCTTGGGGCAGAAGCCGAACTTGTGCAGATCGGCCGAAAGCGACATCACTCCCGGCAGGTCAAAGTCGAAGCTGGGGATGGGGCGCCCCACCTCCCGCGCGAAAGGCGCAAAATATCCACCAACGCAAGCATCGACGTGCAGCCAAACCTCGCACGACAGGGCCAATTCGGAAAGTGCCGGTAGTGGATCAACCACCCCGTAGGGGAAGCAAGGCACTGAGCCAACAAGCATAATCGTATCTGCGTCGACGGCTGCCCCCATTGCTGCAACGTCGGCCCGCAGGTCAACGCCAACCGAGATGCGCCGCACAGGCAGATCCATCAGCAAGGCCGCCTTGTCGAAGGCAGGGTGCGCCGTGGAAGGCAGCACCAGGTTGCCCCGGTGCATGGCGTCACCGCGATGGGCGCGGGCTGCATCACGGCAGGCCTTGACTGCGAGGAGAATGCTTTCGGTTCCACCGGACGTCATGGTGCCGGTGGCTTCTTCTGGGCCATGAAAGAGGTCGAGCGTCATGCCAATGACCTCCTCCTCCATGCGGCGGAGACTGGCAAAGGCCCGCTTCGATCCGAGAGCATTCTCCGTGAAGAACTGCATGAAGGCACTGCGTCCAACCTCGGCGACTTCCGGCGTAGCGCCGAAGACGTAGAGTGGCACGCGGCCATGGCGCCAGTCTGCGTCTTCACCGGCCATCGCGGTGAAAGCGGCGTCGATCTCCTTCCGCTCCATGCCCGCCTGCGGGAAACTGCGCCTCATGGCCTTCCACGTCCAAGATAGGCCGCTTCGTCAGCGAGAATCATCGTTGCCTACTCCTCCGCGCGATCGTGCCGTGAGGCCTCGTTGTGCTCAGCGCTTCTCGATGTTCCACATGACGGGATAAGGAGTGGTTAGAACCCCATGCAGATTGGAGCGATAGGCCACGGACCTCTGATAAATGCCGGTGCTCACGTAGGGCACAGTCTCGTAGTAACGAGCTTGCAGGGCCTCGATGATCCGCATCCGCCCTTCCTGCGTCGCCTCGCTGAAGAACGCAGCACGCAGACGCTCAATCTCCGCGTCACAAGGCCAACCATAAAGGTTCTTGCCGTCGCAGCTCGAGACCAGTGGCGTGTTGTGTAGCGGGCTTGAAAGGCTAAAGCCGCCCCAAAAGGTAAACGCAAGGTGCCAACCCGCGGGATTAAGCGACGGCGCTTCCCGCGTGTTGCGACGGGTGATCAACGTGCTCCAATCCATTGCCTGCACATCTACGGTGACGCCGGCGCGGCGCAGGGCATCTGCGGTAAGCTGGGCGATCATGTGGATGTCGGGCTGATCGACCGGGTCCAGCAGCACTACTGGTTCTCCCTTGTAGCCGGCCTCCGCCAGGAGCTGGCGGGCGCGTGCAAAGTCAGTGCGCGCCCAGGGGGCGCTTGCGACCTCGGTGGCATAGGGCGTGCCGCAAACAAAGACAGCCAGGCAGGCCCTTGCCAGTTCCGGCTTTGCAGCGATGGCACCGGCAAACTCTGCCTGATCAACGATCAGCAGCAGCGCCTGCCGAGCGCGGGCGTCGTTGAAGGGGGGGTGGGCTGTATTGGGCCGAATCGTGCCGATCAACCCGGCACTGTTCAGCACCTGGAGTTTGATGTCCTGCCTGCCCTCCAGCAGCGGCTGCAGGTCGGCAGGGAAGCTTTCGAGAAGATCGACCTCTCCCGTTTGGAGCGCCTGGGTAGCGGTGGAACTATCCGGCAGGTACTTCCACTCAACCTCGTCTATCTTGGCAACCTTGCCGCCAGCATAGCCATCCGCTGGCTCGCTGCGCGGCACATAGCCGGGAAAGCGGCGATAGAGCGCACGGTCACCGGCGCGAAAGGCCTCAGGAACAAACATGAAAGGGCCAGAGCCGATGACGGTGCGGATCTGCGTGAACGCATCCGTGTTCGCCTCCTGCTCCCGCATGACAAAAGGTGCGAGAATCGGTGAAGCCAACGCCTCCAGCACTGGCCCGAACGGGCGGCTAAAGAGGATCTCCAGCGTGCGATCATTCACAGGCGATATGGACGCCACATGGGACATGAGCGCCTGTCCCGCAGTCACCCTTTCTCCCCAGCGACGGATGGAGGCCGCAACGTCACGGGCACGGACCGGGGAGCCGTCGTGAAATACCAGGCCAGGCCGCAGCGTGAAGCTCCAACGCAGCCCGTCTGAACTCTTGGTGTAGCTTTCCGCCATCTGGAGCTGCGGCTGCATCTTGCTGTCCATCGTGACCAGCACGTCGTAGACAAGCTGAGCATGGATCAAGGTGATGGCCGCACTGGTCCAGATCGGATCCAGCACACGCAGATCGCCAACCGGAACATACCGAAGTGTGGTGCGTGCGGGCGTCTGAGCTACCCCATCAGCGATAGGCGAGCCGAGCAGCGTCAGGGCTAGAAAAGCTGTGAGGGCCGCGCGTCTCATGTTGTGTACCCCGCGGCCTGAGCAACCACTTCCTCCGGATCCAGGGGCCATATCGGTCGGCGAACCTTCTCCCAGGTCAGGGTGGTCTGTACGCGGCTGGACACGCCGCCAGACTCGCAGGCGATCATGCTGCGCGCAATCGGTGCAAAGGCCGCACGGAAAGCGTCCATGCATTTCAAGGCGATCAGCCCGCATTGCTCGGGCACGATGCCGAAGATGCGCAGCTGTGAAAGGTCGACGATATTGCGCTGGAAGGTCGTCACAACGATGCGCACTCCGCGACAGGAAAGCAGCACGGAATCGCCGAAATTGCCGATCATGCCGGCGGTATAAGGACCTTCATGCACAAAGCGGCCATCAGAGAAGCGCAGCACCTCGTACTCTTCCTCGATCGGACCACCACCATGTTGCGGCGCCGTATGTCCCCCCAGAGCGAGACGCAGGCGTGCACCCGGACCGGCCATACGCGCCGCCCGCACCGCTTCTGGATCGAGTAGCGGCAGGAAGACGATATCCTTCTCGAAAGGTGCGTCGAGCAGGCCGCGTAGCAGGGCTGTGGCATCCCCGTATCCTCCGCCGCCCGGCGCATCGCCAAAATCGGCTATGACGATTGGGCCGGTCCCAGGTGGCACCGCCCTGGCCTGGGCTAGCGCCTCACCGACGCTGATCATCGGCACCGTGTCATTACGCCGCTCATCCCAGGCAAAGCGCAGCAAGCCTTCGGCCATCTGCCGGAAGCGTGGGTCGGTGCCCTCGGCGGTGACGGCAACGCTTGGGCCCACATGCCAAACGTCAGCCAGCACAAAGCCGGATTGGATGCTAACCTCCAGGATGCCGGGCTCCTGGCCTTCCAGACCGCGCGCCAATGTCAAAGCGCGCTGCATTGGACCATCGGGAGGTGCGGTGCGGCAGCTGTCGAAGCCGCGCATCTGGTATCCCCTCGCCAGATGCACGCTTGGCAGGATCCCGCGCTCCATGACACGGGTCAGCATCGCGGCGGCCCGCAGCCCTGTTTCCTTGTGATCAGTATGCGGATGCGTGCGGTAGGCCGTCAGGCCGTTCACCGCCATCGCCAGGCGCTCGGAGACATTGGCATGCGGGTCCAGCGTCAGCATGATTGGCACGTCAGGCCCTACCGTTTCGCGCACTGCCTGAGCAATGGCGCCATCGGGATCGTCTTCCCCTTCAGCGACATTGGCGCCATGCAGCGCCAGAAGCACGCCATCGACCTGACCCGCCTCCCGCAGGCCCTGCAGCAGTGTGTCACGAAAAACTGCAAACGCCTCCGCCCCCATCGGCCCCGCGGGGGCGCAAGGTACCGCGATGGGCGTAACGACTTGCCAGCCCTCTCGATCCGCGGCTTCCAGGAAGCCTCCCATCTCTGTGTGGGTTTCACGGAATCGCTCTGATACTTCGGCACCGCGGAAGATGCCCTGCCGCTCATAATGCGCCAACGGTGCGGCACGTCTGGCGAAGCTATTCGCTTCGTGCAGGATGGAGGCAAGCAGGACGGTCCTCATATGGGAGCACCTCATGATGCGAGAAGCGGATCAGTGGGCAGCCTCGGCGGGAAGCACGGTGTTCAGGCGAGCCCGTCCCTCGATCAAGTCTTTGCGGACGGCGGCGACCAGCGCCTCGGCATCGCGGGCACGCAACGCGTCGAGCATGACGCGATGATTGCGCCCGCCAGTCCACCTTCCTTCGAACGCTGCAGGAAAAAGCAGGTTCATCGATGGACCGACTTGAAGCCACAGGGCATCTAGCATCTCAACCAAGACAGACAGCCCGGAGGCAGCGTAGATGGTGAAATGGAACGCCTCGTTCAGTTGCAAGGAACGCTTGGAATCCTTGGTCGCGAAGGCATGGCCGTGCGCGTCGAACAAGGTTTCCAGTCGATCGATGTCGGCAGCTGAGATCAGGGGAGAGGCGTGTCGAGCCGCCAGCGCCTCCAGTTCCAGTCGGATAAGGCACAGTTCTGCATAGCGAGTGCGGGTAAGAACTGGCACAGCGACAGTGCGGTTGGGTCCCTGGTCGAGTACGCGTTCGGCCAAGAGGCGGTTCAACGCCTCACGGGCCGGGGTCAGACTGATATTGAGCATTGTGGCGACACGTCGGGTCGTTATCCGCTCACCTGGAGCAAGCAGACCTTGGCGCAGGCCAGCGCACAAGGCATTACGAGCCTGGTCCGCCAGCGTTTCGACGCGCTGGATGGAAGAAAAAGCCTCATCAAGGACCACACCCTGATTTCGCTGCATTAAAGTGATATAACACATATCAGAAACGGCTCTAGAAGAATCGTGGTGGCGTGGAGTTGGGTGGTCGCAGACTTCGTCCAACGCTGCGTCAGGAGCGTCAGACTACGGATGCCAGAAGCTGGTTGGCGCCTGTTTGAACCTCCTAACAGCCTCAGGTACCATCTTCCGCGTCATTTGGAGCTCGGCTGGACGTCCGGTTTGGATCGTGGCTCACGGGACGCCAGCCGCCTTCCCTCAACCGGGCGGAACGTGATTATCCATGTAGATGCTGTTGCCGCCCTTCCGATGCACCGGCTCCTGTGACCCAGGTCTATCGGGACGAGCCCCTCGATCACCAGCAGGAACTCTTCCCCGGCATGGCTGCACTCCCGACTTGGGCGGGCCCTTTCGGACGATGATCATTTCAATTGTTAGCATCGCGAGGCCGGGGGGGCAGTGCCGTCCTTTGTGAATGTGGACGCCGTTTGTGCCGTAGCAGCAGCGTAGCCAGCCTCCGACGCACCCGCGGCCTGCTGCGCGCTGGCGGGGTCGAAGACCTTGCTGCTCAGGGCCGCTGCGTCGGGTGTGATAAGCGTATCGTGGTCAGAGTGAACGCTACGGGCAAGGTCAGCATCGCAGGCGCCTGCGTCACCCTGCATTGAGGGGCGCTGGCTGGTTGCCCCCTGCGCCGGGCGTAAGTTGGCCGAGTTTCCCTATCAGGGTTTCTCTCCTCGGATGGTCCAGGCTACTTTCGGCCAAACTCGACGGGAACGGAAGATGGCGCGTCCAGGAGCAGTATTCTGAAGCCCTCTGCTTCGGACCTCGACACGCTACACAGCCAGTACGCTGCGCCGGCGATGCAAAGAGCCATCCTGGCTCTCATGGAGAGGCTGCTCAGCGCCACCACGCGGGATCAGCGGTGATCAGCTTTCTCGAGGGCCTTCGAAGATGGGATCCAGCCCGGGCGGCGACAGCGAATAGAATTGGGCGGTGCGAAACAGTGATAGTCTTGCGATGGAAGGCGAGGCATGGTCGAAGTCGTCCTCCGCAGCAAGTCTGGCCGATGAAAGCCAGTGCTAGATGGCCATGCCTCAGATCGTGAAGCCTATGGCGACGAGAACTTTCTTGAGTTCGCAAAGCAACTGGCCGGCAGAGCCATGGTCCGGGAATCTGCCGCAATGAGAGACGGCAAGCGCTGTTTGGCGTTCCAACGCTTCTTCCTTTCCCTTGCAAAGCATGCCCCTGATCACCTGAATAGGCGCACCACTGCCTATGCTCACCTATGTTCCACCACCTTCCCCTGAGTTCACTCCGAGCTTTCGAGGCTGCTGCACGCACCGGCACCTTTCGACGTGCGGCTGAAGACCTTGGCCTGACGCCGAGCGCGGTCAGCCATGCAATCCGCACCTTGGAACGTGACCTCGGAACAGTGCTTTTTGAGCGGGAAGGCCGGTCAGTCCGCCTGACACCCGAGGGTGACACCCTGATGCGGCATGTGGAACGCGGCTTCGGAGAGCTGCAACTTGGAATCAGCAGTGTCGCCGCACGCCGGCCGCAACTTCTCAAATTGCATAGCGCGCCCAGCTTCGCAGCTCAATGGCTGGTGCCGCGTCTGGGACGGCTGCTGACGGAGTGCGAAGGGCTGGAACTGCGGATCGCGGCCGGCACGGATTACACGCGCTTCCTCGCCGACGAGTTCGATGCCGACGTTGTGTACGGTGCTCCATCCTCGGATTTCCTCGGACATGCCAGCTCGCAAGGCATGGTCATGCTTCCCCTTGGAACCGAAGTCGTCACGCCACTCTGCGCGCCTTCTCTCGCAAAGCGGATCCGCGACGCGCGCGACTTGTTCGACCAAACCCTCATCGAGAGCGACAACAAGCGTGTGCGATGGCCCGCGTGGTTCGCGGCAAATGGACTCCCTGCGCCGCCGCCCCGCGGACCCCGCTTCGACCGCAGTTTTATCTCCATCAGCGCGGCGGCGGACGGGCTCGGGGTGGCGCTCGAATCGACCATGTTGGCGGAGCGGGAGCTAGCCGCCGGTCGGCTCGTGCGGCCATTGCAGGGCATCTGCGAGGATGTGGTCTATACCGGGCACTGGCTCGTCTTTCCAAGCAGCCGCCGCTACGCACGGTCCATGGTGCTGTTCCTGGACTGGCTCGGGAAGGAGCTGGGCGTTGACGTCGATCTCGCCATCACAAGAGAGATGCCGGACTGACAGGTGAATCCATTTCACCATAAGGCGCGAATTTCTCGCTTGTTCAGAAAGGTGTAAGCAACAAACATCCGTTTCAACAATGGAACGGAGGACGTCGGATGCTGCTTGCAGGCAAAGCCGCGGTGATCTCGGGTGCAGCCAGCGCCAGAGGAATCGGCCGGGCGACGGCGCGGCTTTTCGCGGAGCATGGTGCACGGGTCGCCATTCTCGATCTGGATGAACAGGGTGCCATGCAGGCGGCCGCTGAGCTGGGCGAGCGTCACCTCGGCATCGGCTGCAACGTCACCAACGTTGCTCATTGCCGAAAGGCCGCCGCGCAGGCGATCGCGGCCCTCGGGCAGGTGGACATCCTGATCAACAATGCCGGCATCTCCCAGCCGGTGAAGACGATGGAGATCGCGCCGGAAGATTGGGCACGCATCGTCGACGTCAACATGAGCGGCGTGCTCTATCTTAGCCAAGCCTTCATCCCGCATATGCGGGAACGTCGGCGGGGATCGATCGCCTGCATGTCTTCCGTTTCGGCACAGCGTGGCGGCGGCATCTTCGGGGGGCCGCATTACTCGGCGGCCAAGGCCGGAGTGCTGGGGCTGGCCAAAGCCATGGCGCGAGAGTTGGGGCCGGACAATATCAGGGTGAACAGCGTCACGCCCGGCCTGATCCAGACCGACATCACCGGTGGCAAGCTGACCGACGAGATGAGGGCGGACATCATCAAGGGTATCCCGCTCGGCCGCCTTGGAGAGGCTGTCGATGTGGCGCGGATCTACCTCTTCCTCGCCTCCGACCTGTCCTCCTACGTCACTGGCGCAGTGATCGACGTCAACGGCGGCATGCTGATCCATTGAAAGGTCCGGCCCGAGCCGATCTTACGCCATAAGCAGGGAAGGAGACGCGCATGAACATGCGCGAAGGGGTGCTCTCGAACGTGCCCAGCCTGGAGGAGCGTGCTTGGCGCATCCGCCGCAACGCATTGCGGATGGGAGAGGTGCAAGGCCAGGGCTACATTGCGCAGGCCCTCGGCATCGCCGACGTGCTCGCCGTATCCTACTTCCACGCGACCCGCTACCGGCCAGAGGAACCCGCCTGGGAAGGGAGAGACCGCTTCCTGCTCTCAATCGGCCATTACGCCATCGCCCTTTATGCCGCGCTCCTCGAGGCGGGGATCATCCCGGCGGAAGAGCTGGAGACCTATGGTACCGATGACAGCCGCCTGCCGATGTCGGGCATGGCGAGCTACACGCCAGGCATGGAAATCAGCGGCGGCTCGCTCGGCATCGGGCTCGGCATTGCCGTCGGCATGGCGCTGGCCCTGCGACGCAAGGGATCGGACCGCTTCGTCTATAATCTGATGTCTGATGGTGAGTTGGACGAGGGACCGACCTGGGAGGCGGCCATGTCTGCCGGGCACTGGAAGCTATCCAATCTCATCTGTCTGGTGGATGTGAACCGCATGCAGGCGGACGGTCCATCCGTCGGGGTGCTGAACTTTGAGCCCCTCCCGGAGAAGTGGGCGGCTTTCGGCTGGCATGTCCAACGTGTCGACGGCAACAACATCCCCGCCCTCGTCGCGGCCTTCGACGCTGCTCGGGAACTCGATGAGCCGAAGCCGCGCGTGATTATCTGCGACACGAAGATGGCCAAAGGCGTGCCATTCCTGGAAGCGCGAGAGAAATCGCATTTCCTGCGCGTGGAAAGCCATGAATGGGCCCTTGCCCTGGAGGCGCTGGACGCCGGGAGGGCCGCATGAGTCGCGTCAAACGTGCCCCCTGGCGGGGCGTCGCGCCACAGAACCAGTTGTCGGACAGGCCGCGCCTGACGACTTCGGCCATGATTGCTTCCCTCGCTGCGGAGGGACAGCGAACAAGCCCGGCTCCCTTCGGCCACGCCCTTGCAGAACTGGCACGAAGCCGCCCCGAGATCCTCGGGCTTACCGCGGACCTCGCGAAGTACACCGATCTGCACGTCTTCGCCCAGGCGCATCCCGACCGTTTCTATCAGATGGGCATGGCGGAGCAGCTGCTGATGCTGGCTGCGGCGGGACTGGCCCATGAGGGTTTCGTGCCCTTCGTGACCACCTACGCCGCCTTCGCTTCCCGCCGCACCTTTGACTTCGTCAGCCAGGGCATTGCCGAGGAGGGGCTGAACGTTAAGATCTGCTGCGCCCTTCCGGGTCTGACGACGGGCTACGGCCCGAGCCACCAGGCGACGGAGGACATCGCGATCTTCCGCGGTATGCCCGATCTCGTCATCGTCGACCCCTGCGATGCTCTCGATATCGAGCAAGCGGTGCCCGCCATCGCAGCGCATGACGGACCGGTCTACATGCGCCTGTTGCGCGGCAAGGTGCCCCTCGTTCTGGATGAGTACGGCTACCGCTTCGAACTCGGCCGCGCGAAGTTGCTGCGGGATGGTCCTGACGCTCTGATCGTGTCCTCCGGCTTCATGACCATGCGGGCCCTTGAAACGGCGAAGCTGCTGGAGGCAGATCGGGTTCAGGTCGCTGTGCTGCACGTTCCGACGATCAAGCCTTTGGACGAGGAAACCATTCTACGGGAGGTCGGACGGACCGCCCGTCTGACGGTGGTGGCGGAGAACCATACCGTGATCGGTGGCCTGGGTGAGGCCGTGGCAGGCCTCCTGCTGCGCTCCGGTGTCGTCCCACCTCGATTCCGGCAGGTCGCCCTGCCCGACGCCTTCCTTGATGCCGGCGCACTTCCAACCCTGCATGACAGGTACGGGATCTCGGCGGAAGCCATGGTGAAAAGCATCAAGAGCTGGCTCTGACCCAGCCGTTCACAGTGGGGAAACAAAAGAATGACAATCAGGATCACCCGCCGGGCGGTGCTGCTCGGCACCGCCGGCCTCCTAGCCGCCCCCGCCGTTCTCCGCGCGCAGGGCCAAGTGCGGCTCACGCTGGGCCATGGGGCTGCACCGGGTAACCCGCGCAGTCTAGCGGCCGAGCGCATGGCGTCCCGGTTGCGGGAACAAAGCGCTGGCCGGATCGAAATGCGCGTGGCCGGCTCCGCCCAGCTCGGCGACGATGCGGCGATGCTGACGGCGCTGCGGACCGGCACACTGGATCTTTCGGTGAACAGCCAGGGCGCATCCTCGGCAGTGCTGCCGGAACTCGCAGCTCTCGGCTTGCCCTTTCTCTTCCCCAATCCTGCGGCAGCCTATCATGTGGTCGATGGTGCTGTGGGAGAGGAGCTGGCGAAGCGTTTCGAGGGCGTTGGCGTCATCTCTCTCGGCTTTTGGGACAATGGCATCCGCCACACCAGCAACAGCAAGCGCCCGATCACCCGCCCCGAGGACCTGCGCGGCCTGAAGATCCGTACGCCGCCCGACCCGATGACGATCGACATCTTCCAGTCCCTTGGTGCTGCAACCCAGCAGATCAACTTCAACGAGCTCTACGTGGCTTTGCAGCAAGGGGTCGTGGACGGGCAGGAGAACCCCCTGACCAACATCCAGTCCTCCAAACTGTACGAGGTAAACCGCTTCATCTCGCTGACCGGTCACAAATGGGAGTGCAACCCCGTGCTGATCTCACGGGTCGCCTGGGGCCGGCTGCGTGCTGAGGATCGTAACCTTCTCCGGGACGCGGTGAAGGAAGCGGCGGCGGAGCAGCGCACGCTGTCCCAGGAGATCGACGCGAAGCTGCTGGGCGAGTTCCGGGCCAATCCCAACATGGCGGTGAATGCCGTGGATCAAGCACCGTTCCGCGCCGCAACGGCGGCCGTGGCCAATCGTTGGGAAGCCCGCCCCTTCGGAGATTTCGTCAAGCGCCTGCGGGCGGCGGTCGCTTGAGATGGGACGCTCTCCCAGGCCGCTTGCATCGTCCGGTGGTGGAGCGCCTTCTCCAGAGCGGAGAACGCCGCATGGCGCCCTGATCACGGTAACCGCAACGGTGGAGCGCGGCATTGCAGTTCTCTGCCAGGGTGTTCTTCTCGTCGCCGGCACCGGCCTCATGGTGGTGATGACCGCCAACGTCGTGGCGCGGTACATCCTGGCATCCGGCGGCTTCGACTGGGCAGAGGAGGTGCCGCAGCAGCTCTTCCCATGGTTCATCATGGCAGGAGTGGCACTGGCTGTGCAGCGCGGTGGGCACATCGCAGTGGAGTGGCTGATGGGCTTCCTTGGGCGGAATGGGCGGCGTGTCCTCCTTCTTCTGGGGCACGCCCTGGTCGCGATCGCTTACCTGATCCTCTGCTGGCAGGCGCTGGAGGTGGCCGAGATCGTGGCCATCGAGCGCAGCCCTGCCCTCGGCCTGCCCGGCAGCTATGGCTACTGGGCCATCGCGGCCGGCTGCGTCCTGATCGCAATCGGCACTGTCGCTATCGCGATCCGCATCGCGCTGATCGGACCTGAAGCCTTGCCGACGCCCAGGCCGGAGGAGATGCCAACATGAGCCTCGCCCTGATCATTGCTTTCGTGGCGTTGATGGTCGCGGTGATCCCGGTTGCGCATGCCCTGGTCATCGCGTCCGGTGCCGCCCTGATCTGGGACGGCGGGATGCCGCTGATGCTCATTGCTCAGCAGGTCTTTCAGCAGACCCAGTCTTTTCCCATGCTGGCCCTTCCCTTCTTCATCCTCGCTGGCACCCTGATCATGGAGGGGAAGCTGGGTGAGGAGCTGCTCCGCTTCTCCGGCGAGGTCATGCAGCGGATCCGCGGTGGTGCATTGTCGACGACCGTGGTTGGCTCCGTGGTCTTCGGCGGTGTCTCTGGCAGCGCGGTGGCCAACGCCAGCGCGCTTGGCTCGGTTCTCATCCCCTGGCAGAAGCGGCAGGGCTACCCGGCCGGGCTCTGCGCCGCGAACAACGCGACTTCGGCGGTGATCGACATCCTGATCCCGCCATCCATTCCGATGATCCTCTATGCCGTGGTCAGCGGTGTCAGCATCGGCGATCTGTTCATGGCTGGCGTGCTGCCAGGCATCCTGATGGCGGCGGGTTTCATTGCCGTGTGTTGGTGGAAGGCGCGTGGATTGGAGATTGAAGCTGAAGCCCCGCCCTTAAACGTCCGCCGATTGGCGCGGCTCGGCTTCTATGCGCTGCCTGCCCTGATCCTGCCGGTGCTGATCCTCCTTGCCCTGCGCTTCGGCTTCGCCACACCAACCGAGATCGCGGTGATGGCGGTGATCTACGCATTGCTGACCAGCCTCCTGCTCTATCGTGACCTGTCATGGTCCCGTTTCCGCAAGGCGATGATCGACGCCGGCATCGCCACGGGTATCGTCATGATGGTGATCATGGGAAGCGCGGTCGCGAGCTGGATCCTGACCTACGACCAGGTGCCACAGCGTTTTGCAGAGTGGGTCTCCGCCACCCTGCAGTCACCCTGGCTGGTCATCCTGGCGATGAACCTCATTATGCTCGCTATTGGTGGCCCCTTGGATCTTGCTCCCGCCATTCTGCTGCTGGCACCCATCTTCGTGCCGCTGGCGGCGCAGATTGGGCTGGACCCGCTGCAACTCGGACTGATGATGGTGATGAACCTCGGGGTTGGCCTTTACACACCGCCTGTGGGAACGACGCTGTTTATATCGTCCACCATAGCAGGGAGCTCCATGGGAGAGACGGTGAAGGCACTCTGGCCCTTTTTCTGGGTGGCGATCGGGCTGCTCGCCCTTGTCAGCTACATCCCAGCGCTCACCATCCGGTTCTGAGCGACAAGGAAAGGTAACCAGCGGGCGTAAGAGCGCTGCCTGAAAGCACCAGAGGCCCCCTGTGCCCTCATCCGAGGGGCCTCTGCGAACTGCCTGCCCAAAACCCCTTCGAACAAGCTGATCGATGGGGTGCGGGCAGCTTCAACAGCTGGCCAGCATTTCAAACACCTTTCATCAGAGGTCCCTGCTACGAGGCGCCACTGTGCGTGTTGTTGAGAAAAAGTTAGCCAGCAAAAAAAGAAAATTTCTGTATCCAGAATGCGCAGCAGGAGGCACGGCGGCCTCTCAGGCAACCCCTTCCCTTAGATCCCAGGCGGCCGCGCGACCCCTCGGTGGAATTACAAGGGGACAGGGGATTTCTCGCGCGGTTCCTAGCACCTGCGACGACTTCTCTGGCGGAACCCGAAGCCGCGAAAGCGAAGGGCCGGCTGTCGATCAGGCAAAGACCTCTTCCTTGATGCAGGCTGCGCCGAATGCACCAACCATGAAGCCTATCGGCCGGCATGCAGGAAAGTGGTTGCGGCTTGGTAAGCACCAAGATGTGTGAAGATTGCAGAAATACTGCACAGCCGCTTCCATACCGCGGCCTGCCAGGAATGACTTTCAAGGTATTTGTAACCTGTGGAGGAACTAAATGCCTGTCCCATTGTTCCTAGTATAGCGCCTCATAGAGCGATTGACGGCGGCGAGCGTTTGTTCAGCGGCCGAGAGGTTGGGAAGTGGGCTCTAACCTGCTTCCTGAACGGCTTTTCTCCACCCCGCTCCATCCCCAATGGCTTCCGTCATGGAAGCAAAGGACCCCATGCATGTCTGAGAAGACCTTGACTGATGCCTTCTATGAAACCCTGAAGGACGTCTATTACGCCGAGAAGCAGTCGGTGAAAGCGCTGAAGAAGTCTGCTAAGGCCGCGCAAGCGCCGGAACTGAAGCAGGCGTTCACCAAACACGCCGAAGAAAGTGCTGTTCAGGTTGAGCGGCTGGTCCAAGTGTTCGAGGCCATCAACAAATCTCCTCGCGCCAAGACCTGCGAAGCCATGGCGGGCCTGACGGCCGAGATGGAGGAAGATCTCGGTGATTTTGGCGGCACCGAAGCCGGCGACGACGTGCTGATCGGGTGCGCCCAGGCGATCGAGCATTACGAGATCGCCCGCTATGGTCTGCTGAAAAGCTGGGCCTCCAAGCTGGGCTATAGCGAAGCGGAAGCTTTGCTTGCCGAGACCCTTGAGGAGGAGAAAAAGACCGACGCATTGCTGACCCAGATTGCCGAAGGTCCAGCCGCTGAAATGGCGGTGGATGAGGATGCCACTCCCGGAGACGACGGAACTTCCAGCAAGACGCCAAAGAGCAAAAGCAAGGCTAGCGCCTGAAGCGCCCAATTTGCCGCTCCAACCATGAACGTTGAAGTGGCCCATTGCTCCCGAATTCATCACCGAGTTGGCCTGTGGCAGCCAGGAATGTTTGAGCCGCGGTCAGCACCGCCGGCTCTGCTGCCGCTAACGAGGGGCGATTGACTTTCGCCGCAAGATTTGTCGCAGCGATGTCCGCTCGACTGGATGTTCTACAACCACGGTCAAGGACCAGCATGGCAAACACACCCTCCTCCATGAGCCGTCACGGTGCTTCGCCCGTCGGAACCGCTGTTCTTCCCGAAGGGGCGCCATCACTCCGCTCTCGGATTTCCTGGGGCGCCATCATCGCCGGTGCCGTTGTTGCCGTGACCACTGGGTTGATGCTGAACGCGCTTGGCGCAGGCATCGGCGCCACCACGATCGACACTGCGGCGCGTGAAACGCCGGCCGCCTCGAGCTTTGGCATTGGCGCCGCCGTCTGGATGCTGATCTCCAACCTGATCGGTCTGGCACTTGGCGGCTACGTGGCCGCGCGGCTGTCCGGCACGGCGGACAACACCGATGGAACACTGCACGGTCTCGCCGTTTGGGGAACGACCTTCCTGATCTCCGCGGTGTTGCTCGGCAACCTAGTAGCTGGAATGACCTCCTTCGCTGTGTCCGGTGCTTCGAGCCTGATCGGAGGTGTGGCTCAGGGCGCGGGCTCAGCCGTTTCGGCGGTTGGCGAGCAGGCGGCGAACCGCACCGACACCGGAACTTTGCAGTCAGCGGCGCAAGGACTGATCAATCGGGTCCAGGGTGCCCTCGAAGGTACTGGCCGTGATCCGGCGGCCATGAACAGCGATCAACGCCACGCCGAGATGACATCGCTTGTAACCCGGCGTGTTACTGACGGACAGTTGTCGCAGCAGGACCGCGAGCGTCTGAACCGCCTAGTGGCTGCGGAGTATGATCTGAACGCCCAGGAAGCGCAGCAGCGGGTGCAGCAGGCCGAACAGCAGGCGACCGAGGCCGCGCGCCAAGCGGAGGAAACCGCTCGAAACGCCGCTGACGCCGCTGCCACAGGCGCCGCCACAGCCGGCTTCGCAGTGTTCGGCATCATGCTGCTAGGGGCCATTGCAGCCATCTTGGGGGCCCGTCGCGGGACCCGCCATGTGCTGGCTGTTCAGGCGGCCCGTGGCCTCTGACCCAGAAGTTCAGTCAAGCGAAGCCGGGGAAGAAGCAGCGGGTCACACCGCTGTTCCTCTCATCGAGGAGCGGCTGATCAGCAGGAAGCGTGTGGTCGAAACGGGTCGAGTGCGGATCTCGGTCACCAACGAGACTGCAGAAGACGTTGTCCGGGAAACGCTTCAAACCCGCCACGCTGAGGTCGAGCGCGTATCGCTCGACCGTGAGGTGACGGAAGTCCCGCAGCCCCGCCAGGAAGGCGATGTGCTGATCATCCCCGTGGTGGAAGAGATCCTCGTTATCGAGAAGCGCTTGGTGCTCAAGGAAGAGATCCGGCTGCACTTCATCGATAGCGAAACAGCCGTTGAGCAACTCATTTCCCGCCGGACCCAACGCGCCAACATCGAACGACTGCCGCCTCAGGACGCCTCCTCAGCGGCTCCTGAACCGGCGAAGCCAATACAAGGAACTGAAGAATGACCCATACCATCACCGCGATGTTCCCAGATCGCAGTACAGCCGACGCAGCTCTCATCGAGCTTGTGAGCAGGCTCTCCATCAATCGCGACCAGGTTAGCGTGCATGCCGCCGAAGCAGGCGCCTCAGGCACAACGGAGACAGCAAGCTCTGACGAAGGCTTCTGGGCCTCACTCAAGAACCTGTTCGTCTCGGATGAAGATCGCCATACCTACGCTGAGGGTATGCGGCGTGGCGGGTCCGTGGTGTCCGTGCAGGTCGATGACGCCATGCATGATACGGCCATGGACATCCTGGAAGAGCAGGGTGCTGTCGATCTCGATGCCCAGGAAGCCGAGTGGCGCAAGTCCGGTTGGTCAGGTTATCAACCGGTCATGGCCTCCAGCATGGCGGATGGCACCACTCCCGGAGTTGTTGCTGCCGGCTACTCCGACGAGATCGGGATTGGCATGGCGCAGACCGACGGAGCATATGCGGCGAGCGGCATGAGTGCTACAGCCGGCGCCGCAAAGACGCCCGGCACAGGCGTCGCGCAGTCCAGCACGGAGGAAGTCATCCCCGTGGTGGAGGAGCAACTCCGCGTTGGCAAGCGGGATGTAGAACGCGGCCGGGTGCGCGTCCGGTCCTACGTTGTCGAGACGCCAGTCGCCGAGCAGGTGACGCTGCGAGACGAGCATGTGGATGTCCACCGGCGCACGGTTGACCGCCCCATCACCGATGCCGCGCAGATGTTCCAGGAGCGCACCATCGAGGCGATAGAGACGGATGAGGAAGCCGTTGTGGCCAAGGAAGCACGTGTGACGGAGGAGTTGGTGATCCAGAAGGGTACCTCCGAGAGGGTGGAGACGGTGCACGACACGGTACGACATACGGAGGTCGACATCGACGACACCACTGGAGCCACGCGCAACGCCGCGACAGGTACCGCTACTTCCACGAAAAGCAACCCGCCCGGGACCGTCGCTAGCCGCACCACCGACAAAGCACTTGGCACCGACATCAGCGGCACAAACCCGAACAAGCGCTGACACTACACTGCTCCGGGTGGGGCGCATGCCCCACCCGGATGATGCCGGACATCTTCCATTCGCGGCGCCCTCGACAATGAAGAGGATTGGTTGTGGGGATCCAGGATGTCACCCTCTTCAGTTTAATGAAGCGCTTTGGACTGGCGGAGTCAGCCATCGATCCAACATGATGCGATGATGAATCGAACCGACGTCTTCCTGAACCGCATTGGCGCCGCGACGCCCTCGCACGAGGTCCACGGGACCTTCAGGGCCTTTGCGGAGCAGTTGATTGCTGATCCTCGTGGCCGACGCGTATTCCGCCGCATGGCCGAGCGCGCAGGGATCGAGCGACGCTGGTCGGTGCTGCGCCCAGACGGACGGCCTGGTCTTGTAGATTCTGAGGGCTTCTACGTGCCGGGCAGCTTCCCTACTACGGGAAAACGTATGCAGCGGTGGGAGCAGGATGCGGTGCCGCTCGCCTTCCAGGCACTGGAGCATCTGGGGCCAGTCGCAGGCATCACCCACCTCTTCACAGCGTCCTGTACAGGATTTGCTGCCCCTGGGCTGGATCATGCCATCTGCGCTCATCTTGGGCTGGGCGATGGAGTGGCACGGGCAAACATCGGTTTCATGGGGTGCCAAGCCGCAATCGTGGCATTGCGGCTGGCACGCGACGCCGTTCGGGCCGATCCGGCGGCACGGGTCCTTGTAGTCAACCTCGAGCTTTGCACGCTCCACCTTCAAGAGAAGGCGGACCTAGAGCAGCTGCTCTGCTTCCTGCTCTTCGGAGATGGGTGTTCCGCCGCACTGGTGTCTGCCGAGCCTGAAGGACTGCGCCTCGACGCCTTCCGCAACGTCCTGCTGCCGGAGGCGAGGGAGCAGATCGCCTGGCACGTCGGCGACGACGGCTTCGACATTGTTCTTTCAGGCGAGGTCCCCAAGAGTCTCGGCGACGCCCTGCCAAAGCACCTTCCCGCCATCCTGGGCGGCGAGGAGGCTTCCTGCTTTCCGCTCTGGGCGGTGCACCCGGGTGGACGATCCGTGCTGGACGCAGTGGAGACGGCCTGCCAACCGCCGGATGGAGCCCTGGTCGCCTCCCGCACCGTGCTGGCGACCTGCGGCAACATGTCATCTCCCACTGTTGTTTTTGTGCTGGAAGAGATGCTGCGAACGGCCTCTCCGGGGCAGCGGGGGGTGGCAATGGCCTTTGGGCCTGGCCTCTCGGCAGAAACCCTGCGCTTCACTGTGGCTTGATCCGGATCGATCCGGGAGGAAGCGTGTCAATGCTGCGCAGGCGCATTTTAGCTCCCGAGATCATGGACAATGCCGAACAGGACTTCGCCGCCTTCTCCGCTGCGCTCACCGATCTTGAAAGGATCAACCGGCTCACACTGGCATACCGGCCGACCCTACGTTGGCTCGACAAGGTGGCGCAGCGGCATGGCACGAGCCAGCTCAGCGTGCTCGACGTCGGCGCCGGCGGGGGTGACATGCTGGCCCGGATCGCGGTCTGGGGTTCCCGGCGCAATGTGGCGCTGGATCTCACTGCGCTCGACCGGTCGGCGCATGCGGCCGGGCACGCGCGCGCACGGCACCCCGACCTCAAGGTGCGCTGGATCACTGCCGACCTTTTCGCCCTCGGCTCCGCCGAGCGTTTCGACGTGGTGCTGTGCTCCCTTTTCGCCCACCATCTGGAGGACGAGGCATTGGTTCGCTTCCTCGGCTGGCTCAGTGCACGCTGCCGCCTTGGTTGGCTGATCAACGACCTGCACCGCCATCCTCTCCCTTGGGCGGCGGTCTGGGCGGGAGTGCGGCTGCTGCACATGAACCCGATGGTGGTGCACGACAGCACCGTGTCGATCGCGCGGGGTTTCTCGCGTGCCGATTGGCAGCACCTATCGGTCCGTGCCGGTGTCGCAACAAACATTGCCTGGGCATTCCCGTTCCGCTGGGCCGTTTCGGGCGATGCCGCCGCGTGACCGCGGCGCTGGTGCTGGGTGGCGGCCCTGCCGGTGCGGCGGCAGCACTCTGCCTCGCGCGCGCCGGTCTGCCCGTCACCTTGGTCGAGCGCGAGGCGGCACCGCGCGAGAAGGTGTGTGGCGAGTTCCTGGGAGCCAACGCTGCTCGGAGGTTGCGAACTCTCGGTATCGACCTGTCCGCTCTCGGTGCCGTACCTATCGGAGGAGCACGCCTCGCAGTGGGCGCGCGCATGGCGGCCATCGGCCTGCCCTTCGCTGCTTGGGGCCTGCCGCGCGCCAAGCTGGACGAGGCGTTGCTCACGGCCGCGCGGGATGCGGGGGCCTGCATCCTGCGCGGCCATGCCGCACGCCGTGCCGAGCGGGTCGTCGGGGGGTGGCGCGTGCACCTCTCGGACAGTGTGGTGCTAACCGCCCCTGTTCTCGTGCTGGCCACCGGTAAGCACGAGTTGAGAGGACAGCCGAGGGCTTGGCGAGGGCACCATGTCGGATTGAAGCTGCCGCTACGCCTCTCGGGACCCTTGGCGGAGGTGCTCCTGCTGCCCCTTCGCGGTGGCTATGCCGGGCTTCAACCCAGCGCGGATGGCCGGGCCAACCTTTGTCTTGCCTTGCGAGCAGCCGACGGGAGGGTGGGAGAGCCCTACAACTTGCTCGCCAAGGTGGCTGCGGGCTCCGATCTCGCCGCCGCGCTTCTGGCAGACGCAGTGCCACTGTGGAAGCGGCCGCTCGCCGTAGGCGGGCTGCCCTACGGGTTCCTGCATCGCGACGTCGGGAGAGCGGATCCGGCGCTCTTCCGCGTTGGCGATCAGTTCGCGGTGATCCCTTCGCTGGCCGGAGAGGGGATGGACATGGCCCTCGCGAGCGGGATCGCGGCTGCGGCGGCAATCTCCGCTGCGGTTCCGGCGCCGGATTTCCATGCGGATCTCGCGCGGGCGTGGCGGCGGCCGATGCGCTGGGCAGGTTTGGCGGCGGGACTTCTTCATCGTGCGCCAAACGGGTTCGTGTGGGCGGCGGGTCTTCTGCCTGGATCTGCGCGGTCAATGGTGGCTCGAATGAGGCTACAAGCTTGATCAGGGCTTAATAGGCTCGATGGATCTATGCTGGGGCCGGATAGAGGGCGCTTTCCGGTTCGAGTCGGAAAGCCCGTAACCATTGAACAGGGGAATGTCTGGCCTGAAGTGGCCGCAGCTTAGGTAAGGCGACCACCATGGCGAACATCCCTGCCGAGAAGGAGGCCTGCCAGTTCATGGCGTTTGGCGGACCCTTCGGCGGAGCAGTGCGAGTGAACGGCTTTGCGGCGGTCGAGGCTGGGCGATCGTACCAGGCATGTTTGTGGTGCCCGCTGCGGTGGCTTCAGGGCAGCAGCACGATTGAGCCGGAGGTGCGGCGCGCTTCCAGATCCTCATGGGCTTGAGACGCATCATGCAGGGGATAGGTCGTCATGGCAGGCCGCCGGACGGCGTCGCTGAGGACAGCCTCGAACAGCCTGTCCGCAGCCGCCTCGTATTCGCCTCGGTCCGCCGTGTAGTGCGCGATGGAAGGCCGGGTGACGAAGAGGGAGCCCTTGGCGCCCAGCGACCCCATAGACACTCCCGGCACTGGGCCGGAAGCCTCACCGAAGCTGACAAGCGTGCCACGCGGCTGCAAACAGTCCAGCGACTTGGCGAAGGTCTCGGCACCGACTGAGTCAAAGGCCACGCGCACTCCCTTGCCGCCGGTGATGTTCATCACCTGGGCCTGAAAGTCTTCCGTCGTATAAACAATTGCGTAGTCGCAGCCGTTCACGCGTGCGCGTTCCGCTTTCTCTTCCGTGCCAACCGTGCCGATCACTGTCGCGCCTAGGTGCTTCAGCCATTGACAGGCGATGGATCCCACGCCGCCTGCCGCTGCGTGGAATAGCACTGCGTCGCCCGACTGCACCGGCACGCAGCGATGAATGAGGTACTCCGCAGTGAGCCCTTTGAAGATGAGGGCAGCCACGGTTTCGCTCTCCAGCGACGCCGGAACAAGCAGGGCGCGGGCGGCGGGCAGGTTGCGGTGCGTGGCATAAGCTCCGGGTGGACCACCGACATAGGCCACACGGTCACCGACCTTGAACGCCGCCACACCCTTGCCGCGGCCGATGATTTCACCGACGCCTTCCACACCCAGGCCGCCGGGCAGGCGAAGGGGTGCCGCAAAGATGCCCTGTCGGTGATACACGTCGATGAAGTTCACACCGATAGCCAGATGACGGATCTGAATTTCCCCCGCGGCCGGAGCCGGAAGTTCGATCTCCTGGAACCGTAGGACATCCGGCTTGCCGAATTCAGAAAGCTGGAAGGCACTGGCTCTGGTCGGCATGATGGTGATTTCCTCTCGGTTGCGGCTACTCTCCCGCTTATGGTGTGCCGTATCGATCTCTGCTTTCGCAATGCGCTTTGCAGAAATGAAAAGCACCATGGATTGGAATGATCTGCGCTTTTTCCTGGCTGTTGCCGGTACGGGCTCCCTTTCCGGGGCCTCCGAGCAACTCGGTGTCAGCCCCTCCACCGTCTCGCGTCGGATCGGGGTGTTGGAGGCGGGGCTGCAGGTCCGCCTGTTCCGCCATCGCCCGGATGGTTACCGCCTGACCGAGGCTGGACTGAAGCTGTTGCCCGCCGCGGAACGCGCGGAAGCACAGATGCGCCTCTTCGAGCGTTGCGCGCGGGAAAAGGAGGGCGAATTGGTCGGACCCGTCCGCATTGAGGCGCCGGAACTACTAGGACAAGACATGGTGCTGCCCGCACTGGCCGGGTTCATCGAAAATCATCCGGAGATCCGGGTCGAATTGCGATCCGGCGTGCGATCGGTGCGGCTGACAGGCGAGGAAGCCGACATCGTCCTGCGTTTAATACGCCCGGAGCGAGGGCGCTATCGCCAACGCCGAGTGGGCCAAGTGAGCTTCGGTCTTTACGCCTCGCAAGCGCACATCATGCGGCATGGCACACCCAGCCGCGTTACGGAGCTGCATCAGCATCGGATCCTCGGATGGACCGATGATCTGCGCGGTCTTCTCATGGCCACTTGGCTGGACAAGCTGTGTCCCCGGTTGCAACCGGCACTGCGCCTCTCATCCCTTGGCGCGCAGCTCGTGGCGGCGCAGCAAGGATTAGGCTGGGCCGTTCTTCCGACCTTCGCAGCCAAACCCGTCGGGCTCCAAGCCGCCTCGCTCGACGCACAACAACTCGCGCCCGACCTTTGGCTGCTGATCCACGAGCAGGCCGCAGCATTGCCCCGAGTGCAGATGGCGCGAGACATCCTGCTGCGCGCCCTGCCCCGCCTGCTGAAGGAGGCCGTGTGAGATCAAGCATACAAAAGGGCCACGCTGTTCGCCTTACAGGCAATTGCCGGCCCGTTTGGGTGACTAAAATAGTTGCTGGGCAGCAGTCAGAGCATTGGCCTTTCGGGCTCAGCTTGCCCCCCCCCTCCCCTACCAACTCGGCCGACCCAGCCACCAATGCCCATAGGTGCCGCCTGGAACTCCGCGCCTCTGCGCCTCCCCCGTCACGCCGAATGAGGCTCTTGCCGCCTTTGAAGAGCTTCACAGGTACGCGGCGATTTATCCTGGAGGTCCTGGGCTGAACTTTGTTGACCGCCGCGCCGGTGGAAGCTGCAGCGTTCGCGCGAACAGAAGAGTGATCAACCAGCCCTTTTCGTAGCCGAACCTTCCCTGTGCCAATCTCCACAAGAGCCTATGTACCGCACACAGCGTCTTCGGGGGACATGATGATGGCAAACGTGCAGCGCGGCGGAAGCGGCAGCTCGCCCACCGCCGGAAGCCCACCGGGCCTTTTCGGACTATCCTGGCCGGTCATTGGCGCTGTCGGGGCGCTGCTGATCCTGCTGATACTGGGCTGGTGGCTCGCCTTGTCGCGCGGCGGGAGCCTGGAAACCGCCGAGGAGATTAATCGCGTCCAGACTACCCGGGTGGCAGCGTTGGAAAGCAGCCTGGCGCAGGAGCGGCAGGTCGCCGGTGATCTTGCCGCATTAAACAAACAGGTCGAGGCAAGCCGTACGGCAGCCGCGGCGGCCGAGACGCGGAACCGCGAACTCGCAGAGGGCATCTCACGGCTGGAGGCCCGCTTTGCCGAGCTTGGTCCGCAGATCACCGCCGCCGAGAAGCAGTTGGCTGACCTCACAGGTGCGGCAGGTGCCGCGCAAGCCAGCGTCGCGCAGTTGCGCCAGGAAGCAACGGCGGCCGAGGCTGCGACAACGCAACGCCAGGCGGCTCTGGCGCAGCTCGCTGCGCAGCAGGAGACGGCCGCGAACGCGGCGCAGCAGGCCGAGAGCCGCGTGGCTGACCTTTCAGCCGGAGCAGAGGCTGCGCAGCGGCGGCTTGCGGATCTCATCGCGGACACCGGCCGGACACAGGAAGCCCTGACGGCGCAGCAGGCGGCCATGGCGGGCGCCGAGAACCGGACGCAGTCACTTCGTCAAACGATCCTGGCCGCCGAGGCCGATCTTGTGGCGCGCCAAAACGCCATAGCCCAAGCGGAGGCACGCCTGGACGAGGTGAACACTCGCTTGGCCGCAGCGGAGCAGGGCGTCGCTGAGGCAGCGCGCCGTACCACAGAGGCTGAGGAGCGCGCGACTGTGCTGCGCACGCAGGTCAGTGAGGCCGAAGCGGCACTGGCCGGCCGACAGCAGGCGCTGGGCGAGGCGGAGCAGCGGTTAACATCGTTGCGCGACGCGGGAAGTGCCGCTGAGACCGCGCTGGCTGCCCGCCGTGCGGAAGCCGAAGCTGCAGCGGCCCGCAGCGCCGAGGCGGTCCGCAGTGTCGAGGAAGCGACCGCCCGTGTCCGGGCCCTGGAAGGTCGTGCCACGACGCTGGAGGCAGATGTTGCAACGGCAGGCGGTGGGCTGGAGCGGCTTCGTGCCGAAGCGGCTGGATTGGAGCAGCAAGTCAATGAGCGACGCCAGGCGCTCTCTTCGCTGGAAGCTGAAGTGGCCCGCCTGCGTGCCACGCCTGAAGGTCAGGGTGCAACTGGGGCGCCAAGTCGGTAGCTCCGCAGGCTCCTGGCAGGGTTCTGGAACTGAACAGTGGGGCTGCTGCTCCGTGGTCCCGCTGGTTCAGCCGCCCTTCCTCATCCATGCGAGCAGATGGCTGTCTAGGAACCAGTGGTGCAGCAGAAACCCGACGGCCGAGCCGCCTGTTCCAACGCAATGGACCTGCAGCATATCATCAGCGACATCAGCGACGAGATCGAGGCCAGTGCGGCCGAGATCGAGGCAGCAGCAAAAGCCAAGGAAGAAACGTCAGAGCCGGGCCCATTTGGTATGGCCGTGGCCACCGCTGATGCCATCCTAACGACCGGTGCCGCCGATATCGCCTTCCCGATCCAAAGCATCTCGAAGGTCCTGGCTCTCGATCTTGCACTTCGGCAACTTGGAGACCGGGTGTTCGAGCGGGTTGGCCGTGAGCCATCGGGAGATCCCTTCAATTCGGTAATCGATCTCGAAAGGACGCTCGGTGTACCGCGCAATCCGTTCATCAATGCGGGTGCGCTGGTTGTTGTCGACATGCTGGTAGCGGCGCATCCGGACGGCAACTTGGTCGTTGATTTCGTCCGTGAGCAACTGGCCGGGCGAGCCACGTCGCTTGACGATGCGGTGCTTAATGAGGATGGCCACCTCAATCAGGCGATGCTCAGCTTCATGAAGCATCATGGCAATCTTCATTCATCCATCAAACACGTCATGGATGCATACAGCAAACAGTGTGCGATTTCGGTCGACTGCGCCGGTCTGGCGCTTGCCGGACGGTTCTTGACCCGGACACGTCTGGACCCAGACGTCGACAGCGAGATGAAGCGGGCGCAGCGTATAAGGAGCGTTCTCGCGCTGATGATGACATGTGGCCACTATGACGGGTCCGGGGACTTCGCCGTCCGCGTCGGCCTGCCTGCCAAGAGCGGTGTCGGCGGCGGCATCCTGGCCATCGCCCCGGAACAGGCATCGATTGCAGTCTGGTCACCGAACCTTGACAGTCATGGCAACTCCATTCTCGGTGTGCGCGCATTGGAGATGCTATCGATGCGGACCGGCTGGTCAGTATTCGGTCCTCTCGGGTCTTAACACGCCGTTCGATCACGGAAATAGCCGCATCTCGAAGACGAATGAGGCTCCAGGGATCTTAAAGCGGGCCTCGTAACTGCTCGCTGACGGCGGCGGCAAGATGGACGACAGCCAGAAACGAGCACCTTAAGGAGCCGGAGAAATGTAGCGATGTATCCCTTCACCAGCGATCCGTGGGCTCCTCCACAGCAGGCGTCGAACCCCGTAGGTGGTGGAGAAGCGAAGCCGGCTCCCTCGCGCGCAAGCTGGATTATGAAGGCTTGGTCTCAGTCACGCGCTTCTACCCCGGTCCACATGCCCAGTCCGTTGTCCGTAACGCCAATCATGACGTATCGAATTGCTTGCTTGTCGCAATGGTGGGCTCCTCCACGTCGAGGCTAAAATTGGCAGTCTCAACGGCCAGCCTCCAGCGGAGCACCGTGGTATCACCGACTTCGATCCAGGGATGTGTTCTCCCACAGGTTGAGATCACAGAGGGTCGGATGCGGCTATGCCCTGAATGCTGAATCCCAAGGCCTGCAGAGCAAGCTCCTCATGCCGGGCACAGGATCACTGCACCTTGTCAGTTTCGGCCTTATTGGCTGGATTGTGCCGTCGTAGCCTGCCACAGCATCATATCGCTCGGGAGCCGCCCCCTGCAGCTGCGGCCGATGCTATGCTCCGCGACCTGCAGCACTATGCATCGGCGCTGGGCTGGAGCGCCAACTACGAGGCGCCAGCCTCACTGCCCCAGGTGGCTAGTGATGCATCACCGTCAACGGCGCTGGGCCTGCTTCGGCCCGAAAGACGAGCAGCAACGCAGCCCGCCTGCAGAACATCAGGAAGGGATGTGGGACATGACGCTGAACCATCCATCAGCTCTGCTTCTGCCGTATCGCCGCCAAGCGGTCCTTGAGCGCCGTCGGCACTGGTGCCCGACCTGCGGCGGCATGCAAGGCCGCAGCGATGTTCGGGTCTTCCTGCTCTGGCTGTGTGGGCGTGAGCAGCTTGGCCTTCGCGTTGGCAGCCTCCGCTTGTGCCAGGTCTCGCGCAGCGGCATCCTGCATGGCTTTTAGTGCCACGCTCAACCCGGTGGTGGCACTCGAAAGGCCGGCCGCCTGCCGTGCGGCCTCTGCACGCCGCTCCGCCGCCTCGCGCTGCATGTCGGCACGGCCCATATCCCGCTGCGCGCGCGACAGTTCGGCCCGGGCCGTCTTCAGCTTGGTGCCGGCCTGCTCATAGGTCTGCTGTAGCGTGTTCAGGAAATCCTGCGCATCGGCGGCGTCCTGCTTCTCACGCTCGACTTCAGTCGCCATCTCCTCCAGCATGGTCAGGAGCGTGCCGAGGGAGCGTTCCAGCTCGGCCTTCTTTGCCGGATCAGTTTCTGTTTCTGCACGGCCCTGCAACTGCTCGGCAGCGGCGAGGCGCTGCTGCGACAGGGCCTGGATCGTATCAGCCTCGCGCTTCTCGCGTTCGAAAGACTGACGGGCCTCGGCCACCTGAAGGCCGAGCCCGTCGAGATGCTGCTCCATGGTCCGAAGCTCGGCTTCCGTGGCGGATTGCGGATCCCAGCGGACAATAGCCTCGACGGCATTGTTGATGGCCTGATCGGTCTTCACACCGACCATGTTGCGAATAAAAGCGAGCATGGCATTCTCCTGTTCGGTAGCCTGAAGTCAGCCGGCCATGGCGCCGGCATTGAGCAAAGCCACGGCGATCTGGATACCCGCAAGCATCCATGCCGCGGCGACGTTGCCGCCCTCGATCATGTCGCGCAGGCCACGGATCACCGCCGTAGCAGCAAAAAATGCGAGAAGTTGCAGGACAAGCGCCACCAGTCCCCAGATCAGTATGTCCAGAGTCAGCCGACTGGTCGCCAATGTCGCCGCCAGCGGTAGGGCCAGGGCGATCAGCGTACCCGCCAACACGATCCCCGCCGCGGCATTGCCTTCACGGATCAAGCGTACCTCATGGAACGGCGTGAGGAGCATGTAAACCGCAACCCCCAGAGCCAGAAGCGCGAGCGTAAGCGCGAATTGGATGGCCAGCACGGGCAGCCCGGCCTGAAGTGCTTCGAGGATCACGTCCATGGCTGTCGCTTCGTCCTTCGTTGTAGGGTCCGGCGCCGCCGACCATGAACGGTCAGGCCAGCGACAGCGAGGCAGGATTCACGTCAAGGCCGGCACGGATCTCGACCCAGGCCTGCCCCGCATCTTCCACCGCCGAGACGAGGATGTACTCGGTCTGGGGCGCCGGAACATCGAGGTTGGTCGGAGCGCCGTAAAGCATGGCCTGGTGGTGGACAGTGCGGCCTCCGCCGGCGCCCTCCACCTCCTCCTGCAGAGCCCTCGGCTGAACCCGTGCCGGGCCAGGGGACCAGATTCGGGCATAGACCTTTCCGTCACGGGTCTGAAATTCTGACCAACCTATCATTCCTTCCACGGGATCGAGCCATACGCCCCATTCCGCCTCATCGGCAGGGGTCACCTCGTCGAGCGGTGCGAAGTAGCGGCACTCATCCGGCTCGTTCCCTGGACCGAGGTGGAGCTGGAGCATCGCGCGGTCGCCTGGCAAGTAAAGGCGCACCAATCCGCCAGCGGCATCCCCCCCGATCCGGCCGACCTCCTCCACGCTCACCCGCCCGCCAATGCCTGCTGGCTGAGTAACGTGCGTGGCACCGGCCGCCAGGAGGAAGGGCGTCGGGTCCAGCGTCATAGTCATGCCGACCCGAAAGCGCGATGGAGCATACTCTTTGCCCGACATCTTGTGGCGAAGCATTCCCGCGGCGCTTTCGATTGCCGTTCGTGATCCCACACGCCTTCCTCCGCCTCCACTTGCCGGCTGTCCGTTTGATCTTGAGCGACGCCAAGCCAATACGGTTATTGCCGCACCACCCAGCAGGACAACGCCGAACACCGAAGCAGGACTGCCGCCCCCCTCCTCTGGGGTCGTGCTGGGTGTACGGCGGTCGGCCGGCGACGGGATTTCGCGGCCTGTTGCCACTTCGGCCGGGACACCAGGGGGCAGGTAATTTGGATCACGAGGCTGGTTCGCGCCCTCGGCGACGCGACGATCCAGTTCATCCAGCTGGCGGCGGATCTCGGCATCGCCCGTGGCTTGCCGCTCAGCTTCTTGGCGCCATTCGCGATAACCCGGGTCGTCGCGATGATTGCGGAAGAAGTCTGAGTGGCCTGGTTGGTTCAAGGAGCTGAGCATGAACCACAAGAAGGCCGCGTCCCACATTCCGAAGGAGCGAGGTCCGCTCAGAACAGAGCCTGGCACGGACCAGCCCCGGTCCCGGTACCAGCCGCCGGAGCTGCCGGTTGGAGCCATGCCGCCGGGGTATCTGTATCCACCACCCGCGGGCGGAAGCGGACGCTGGGGCCCGGGTGCAGGCAGTCGCTGCTGCGCGGAGGGAACCGGGGTAGGAAGCTGGCTTTCACGCATCCGGCGCAGCGCATCCGCGGCCTGAGAGCGGCTGTAGCCGCGGTCACCAGCCGAGGCTCCGCTGCTATAGGGTGTTGCGGGGCCACTGGACCTCGGCAGGGCGTAACCGCCGGACGATGGTGTGCGTGGCCGGTAAGACCGACTGGCGCCTCCGACCGAAGGCGTGCGGTAGGAACCGCCTGGACGGGAATACCCACCGCTCGATCGCGGCCGCGCCTCCGCGGAAGTGGTGCCAGCAAGGACGATGGCCGACGTCGCCAGGGTCGTCGGCAGCAGTGGCATCATGACCGGTCCCTGCAGCAACAGGACGAGGATGGCAGCTGGTCGTCGTCCAAACATTGGCAAACAGATTCCTACCCATACGCATCTGGGGTCGAAGCAACCCAAGCCCGTCTGTGCCGGCCAAACGGCCATGCTAGCTTTCATGATGGGATCGGTGGAGAAACGGCCGATCCCTGGGAAGGATGCCAGCACTTCGCCTGACCGGCCACTAAACTGCGCATTCGCACGATCATGTTCCAACGCCACGAGGCAGTTACCGAATTGGAACGGCGCTCCTGGGTTCGGTCTGCCGCTCCTCTGCACCATGAAATCGAAATTCAGAAAATAGAGCGGTTGCGCGGTCGAGACGCCTCGCAAAGGTGTTGACGAGCGTCATCCTTGCCGCAGTTGCGAGTCTTCAACTGAGCGCGCAGGGGCAAGAATGGTCCACCTGTTCTGTGCGCCGCAGGGTGCCTTCTATGGCAACGGGTCTTCTTACTCCTGCCGATGTGCTTCACCTGACGTCAGGCAAGCGTTGGATTAAGGCACAGATAATCATGCACGGCGTTGCACGACCTCTTTGGAACGAGGCATAATGTACCTCTGGAACTGAGATCGCGAACGGGCACAGGTACGTCATGTCGAACCGACCAAACGCCTGCCCGGGGTGCCAGCAAGAACAGTTTGCTTACCCTTTTACAATGGCGTTCCAGCCGATCGTTGATCTGCGGGAAAATCGGATCGATGCCCACGAAGCCTTGGTGCGGGGACCGGCCGGCGAAAGCGCGGCGGCAGTGCTGGCGCAGCTTGACGCGCAGAACCTTTATGCCTTCGACCAGGCCTGTCGGGTAAAAGCTATCGAACTGGCGGCTCGCCTGAAGATGGACAATCGGCTTAACATTAACTTCCTGCCGAACGCCGTCTATCAGCCGAAGGCTTGCATCCGTCAAACCCTAAGCGCGGCTGCGCGAACCGGATTCCCTTTAGATCGTCTGACCTTCGAGTTCACCGAGGGCGAGCAGATTTCTGATGAACGGCATCTCCTCTCCATCATTGAAGAGTATCGCCGTCATGGCTTCAAGATCGCCCTGGACGACTTCGCAACGGGCTATTCCGGCCTTGCGAGGCTTGCCGATCTGCGACCGGACATCATCAAGCTAGACCGTGCACTGGTTAAGGATTGCGACACCGATAAGATGCGGCTGTCGATCATCACCAGCATGGTTGCCTTGGGGACAGACGTCGGGATCAAGGTCGTTGCCGAAGGGATCGAGCGGAGTGAGGAGGTCGACGCACTGCGGGCAGTGGGTGTTCGCTTTATGCAGGGCTTCTATTTTGCCAGGCCGCTCTTCGAAGGGCTTGTGGGCGTTGATACCATCCGGTGGCCTGCGGGCTGATCCTTGATGTGCAAGGTCAGTTGCGCTCAGCAACGATCAAGAAGGATAGAGAGCGCATAGGGCGATCTCCGCCCGTCCATCTGGCCCGGTGGACTCACCTGTTAGCGAAGAGGTCACGGCTCACGAGCAACACCGCTGGGCGCCGGACATCAACGTCAGGACGGGCAGCATCGCGGATTGTGGCCAGAGCGATGACAGGCAGAGGGCCGTCTGGATCATGATGCGCGACCGCCCGCTTACCGTCACGGCGTGCCAAGTAGGGCCGCTCAACGGCGTCAATCCCGTCGAACCAGCTGACAGGCTCACTCGGCTGAAGTATGGCTGTTAGCGGGCGTCAAGAAGCATTCAGCCACCGATCATATGCTCGCCCTTGCGTAGCGCCGCATTTTGTTAGCTGTTGCTGGAACGGCCCTGGTGTACCAGAAGGGATGCACCGGCCAACCCATGTCCATTGACTCCGTTCTTGATCGCCGAAGTTTCCTTGCCCTGCTCGGCTTGGCGGCCGGAGCTCCTCGCAGCTCTGAAGCACTGGAGCTTGCCGATGCAGATCGGCTGATCACTGATAATCGCGAAGACGGTGTGCGGCTGCTCAGTGCAAGAGGGGAATTTATAGGTGCACGCGGGGCATACTATGGCCCGCCGGTGCCATTTGCCCAACTTCCCGGGCATCTGATCAGCGCGTTGGTCGCCAGTGAGGACCGCAGATTCTATGAGCACTGGGGGCTGGATCCCAGAGCGATGGCCCGTGCTGTCTGGTCAACGCTGACCGGCCGCACCCAAGGTGGCAGCACGCTCACCCAACAGGCCATCAAAGAGATCTACCTCAAGGAACACAGTCCCATTGTGCGGAAGCTGCTGGAAGAGCCAGTGCTCGCACCGATCCTGGAACTGAACCTGAGCAAGGACGAGATCCTGTTCGTGTACCTCAACAGGGTGTTCTTTGGCGGCAACGCATACGGCATCGAGGCTGCTGCGCGCGTCTACTTCAACAAGTATGCGCGTAATCTGAGTATACTGGAGTCCGCCATGATGGTCGGGCTACTCCCTGCGCCAAATCGGTACAACCCGCATCGCAATCTCGAGGTTTCGCGAGATCGGGGCCTCCGAGTCATCGAGCAGATGGTGGACGCCGGCTATCTTTCTCGGAAGGCCGCTGATCGTGCCAAACGGGAGGATCTCAATGTGGCTCCCTCGCGATCCGCCTGGGGAGGTGTTTACCCTCGCGGAACCCAAATTGGGTGGTTTGCGCGCTGGGCCGAGAAGGAAGCCAATGCCAACTCTGTCGCCCCTGCATGGCAAGGCACGAGAACCATAACCACGACTCTGGATCTGCGCATCCAGGCCGTGGTTGAGAGGCACCTACAGCAAGCTTTGCGCCGCTATGCACGAACAAACCGCATCGAAGAGGGAGCGGCGGTCGTCATGCGGTACGATGGCGCTGTGATGGCGCTTGTCGGTGGGCATGATTACAAGGAGAAGGAGTGGGATCATGCCACGCAGGCCAGGAGGCAGCCAGGATCCGTCGCCAAGCTGTTCGTTTATCTGGCCGCGCTTCAGGAAGGCAGCAACTCTGACACGAGGATCAGCGACGCCGAGTTGACACTGGGCGGTCGCCCCGTCAGGAACTTCGATGATCGATATCTCGATGAGATTCCTCTTGCTGCCGCATTGGAGAAGTCATCCAACACTGCGGCGGTTCGATTGGCCGTGCAGCATGGTGATCGAACTCGTGAACTGATCAAGGCAATGAACATCGGAGATCATGCGGACGGCGAGGCTGGCGATCTGGCACTGGGTACATACGAGGCCACGCTGGTGGATCTGACGGCGGCTTTTGCCAGCATTGCCAACCGCGGCAGGATGGTCATTCCCTATTCGGTGCAGCGGGTCCAAGATTCAACAGGCGCCGAGTCACTGACGCGCGTACGGCCGCCAACTTCAGAGATCAAGCAAGTCGTTGCGTCGCGAGACGCTGATGCCATGCGACAGATGCTCTCAGGTGTTGTTCAGCGAGGGACCGGCAAGGCGGCAGATCCTGGATTCTGGGCAGCAGGCAAAACTGGTACAACCACTGGCAACCGCGATGCTTGGTTCATCGGCTTCACCGAGCATTACGTGGCTGGTATCTGGCTTGGTAACAGCGACAACAAACCCATGTTGGGCGTGTCAGGTGGTGGTTTGCCGGCCCAGATTTGGCGCGCGGTTATGATGGACGCAGCCAGAGGTTCCTAACCCCGCGGTAACTGCCATCCGAATCATGCCGATGCCGCATGTCCAAGCTGAAGTTTTTCGGTCTCCCGCCCGCCTTCGTACCCGGGTTTCAGAGGTGCGCAACCCGACTGGCCGCCGCCGCCTGATCCCGATCGTTCAAGCCGTAATCGCGTTTCACGGCCACGACGCGCAGGCGATAGTCGCGAAAAATGTCACTACGTCCCTTTGCTTAAATCGCGCGGCGGACAGTGCGCTCTCACCACGTCCGCACGGCCTTCTCATCCCTCCAGAACGACAACGGCAGGAGCTTCGCGGGCTCGCCGAGGCTGCGAAAGCGCTCTACCGGCAGAGGAATCCGTCAATGGTAGAGAGATCCTCTCTTAAGGCTGCGGCGAGGTCGAGATAGTCCTGCGTCTGATCCTCGGCGGGCCAAACCTCGAAGATGACTGCGATCATTGCTCTGGCTCACCTGCGACGAGTGGACCGTGCGGATCAGACATGAGGCGCAGGAAAGCCCTGTCCTCCTTCCGGATGAAGTGCTCGCGCCTGGCAAAGGCGTAGTTCTCACGACCCAGCGGATCTTCGCGTAGCCGAGCCCGATAGGCTTCGTAAGCCGCCAGACTCTCGACATGGTAAACCCCGTATGCGGTTGTGGCCGACCCTTCATATCGACCGAAATGGCCGACAAGATCGGCCCCGCTGCACGGAATGGCCTGCCCCCATCTCTGCGCGTATCCGGCAAATGCGTCCGAACGGAAAGGATCGATCTGGTAGCGAATGAAGCAGGTGATCATCGGTTCTGGCCTCTGGTCGAGTACGTCCAGCCATAGGCGAGAAGGCCGTCCTTTTGCTTCGAGCGGGACCGAAGCATTCGCGCATCCGCTGCCCCATGCATGGGGCGGACCGACACGCCGCAGCGGAACCGGGCCTTATGCCGTATGCCCGAGGGTCTCAGCCGGCCTTCCGCAGAAGGTGGGGATCCATCTCCCGCAGGTGTCGGCGGTTGGCGAGTAGGCGAAACCACGGGCCCAGTGCCCCCCCCCTGTTTCGGCTCAATGAAGAGGGCGGATGGCCTGGGCTGCCCGTGCCGGCGCTGATGAACGGTTGGGCGCTGACGGCGAAGGAGCTGGCGGAGGTTGCCGGAGTGACGGCGCAGACGACCAGCGGCCACTTGGCGCAGCTTACCGGGGCGGGGCTGCTGGCGATGGAGCGGCAGGGACGACACCGCTACCATCGGCTGGCCTCGCCCGCCGTGGCGCAGATGCTGGAAAGCATCATGTCGGTGACCACTGGCGACCTTGTGGCTGTTAGCCGAGCTAAGGTGACCAGGGTGGGACCCAGAGACTTGGCGCTGCGCCGCGCACGAACCTGCTACGACCACCTGGCGGGGCAGATCGCCGTCGCCATGGCAGACCGGATGATTGAACGCAGCCAAATCGAGTTGTCGCCGGATGGCGGCGTCCTCACCGAGGAGGGCGTGGGCTTTCTGCGGGGGCTGGGGTTAGACCTGGACGCGATCTCGGCACGCGCGGCCCGGCGCGGCGGCGGTCGGGTGTTCTGCCGTCCTTGCTGGGATTGGAGCGAGCGGCGGCTACACATCGCTGGAGCCCTTGGTGCAGCGCTTTGCACCGCCTGCTTCGAGCAAGGCTGGATGCGGCGGATTGAAGGAACGCGTGCGGTAGCGATGACTTCTAAGGGGAAGCTGGTCCTTAGCGGATCATTCAACTTCCGCGATGCTTTCGATTGATTGCGCAGCAGCTCCGGGGCGGCACACATGGGCTGAATTTCTGTGCGACGTCCGCTTCTCCATAGGGAGATGTCATCAGTGATCGTTCCGCCTTTGGCCAAACCCCACCGAGTTCCACAACCAGGACCTTCATAGCAAGGACCAGGAAAGCCGCTGCCGATACTCGATTATGGCGCATTGAATGGAAGATCACCGCCTCGACCGACCACCTGAGGCAGCAGGAGAGGGCCGCGATCCGTGAGTTCATCCGCCCCTCTTTCAAGGCAGAACCCGCATGGCACAGCCCCAAACTTTGGCAGCCTCTACGGACGTCCTCAGCCCTCCGGCACGGAACGCCAATCCCGCGAGGTGACAAGGTGGGAGAAGACACGCTTTCACCACTAGCAATTCCGGGCACCTTGTCCTGCGGTTCCGCCTACAGGCAATCCGGCAACAGACCCATGGCACAGCCTTCGGTGAAGTCATCCGGCTGTGCTGGAGCCCGATCAATCCAACAGCTTGCCGCAGGGCTTCATGCCTGCCCCGACTAGCGTTGAGGGCCGCTCTCTCCTATGCTTCTGGGAAAGCGGAGGGCGTTCTTGTGCCTGAACGACGTGAACTTTATCGCAGCCCCAACGGTGACACCTGGTTCCTGGGACGTGAGCCGCAGAATGGCTACGCATTCATTATTCATCAGCCGAACGGGCCATCCGGTGGGCGTTTGTCCCACATCGAGCTTGGCGCATTTCTGAACACCGAAGCCAGAGGCCCGGAACATCAGGCCCTTTTGCGGCTCATCGGAACTCTGGTCGACGTCCCTCCGTACGCGGACCGTACCTGATAACGAAGGGCGCCCTGCGGAGGAGCCGGTGGGCCGTTCCTACCAGAGCGCCCCGGCAGTTATGCTGGTGTTCAGGGCGAGGATAGCACCGACAAGACGCTTCGCGGAGTGCGGTAACCTGCCGGAGGAACCCCGCTAGCGGAGCTTCGCGTCGCGGTCGCGTCGCTCCTGCGCCTGGATCGTCACTTCCTCGGAGATGCTGGCAAGTGTTGCTTCCAACGCAGGCGAGGAAATCTGCCGAGCCGGCCGCCGCGGCCGGTGTTCCGATCCAGCCTCTTCCACCGGTGCAGCAGCGTGTGTCGCCTGCGTAGGCATGCTCACTGCGGTCAACGTTCCGGACTTTACCTTGCGGCGCTGACAGGGCGAGGCGCCCGAGCGGTCCGCTTCCTCCCCGCCTGCTCGATCTCGACCTCATCGTGGCGAACTGTTTCTGTCACGGTTTCAACGCGCTGGGTCCGCTCAGTCCGGACGACGACCTCTTCGCGCAGGCGCATCCGCTTGCCGATCGTGGGCACCTCCTCCGTTTCAACAACTTCAACGGTCACCTCCGTCAGGATCTCTCCTGTCACCTCGTCGCTGACCGGACGGCGCCGTTCCACGACGACCTTTTCGCTTTGCAGACTGATCTGCCGCTCAACAGGTGTCTCGACCACGAAGCGGTGGACCCGCACGGTGCCGCGGTTCTCGGTCCGCTTGCCGACCTCCAGAACCTCCTCGCCGAGCGGAATGACCTCCTCCATGCCGGAAGGACCGCGTGACGCATTGGTCAAGATGGATGGCTGCGACGTGCCCTGCATGGCACCCATCCAAGGCCACATGAACATGTTGGTGAGCGTGGCGGTCTGCGCCTGAGCGCGCTTGCGGAGGTCGGCTCCTGGCGGGACTGCCGGTAGACGCGCCACCTCTTCAGCGGCCTTCGTTGCAACGGAAACCGGCTTGAGGGCTGCGTCAATGATCCGGTCGGCGTCGGCGCGGGTGCGTTGTTCAGCAGCTTCCCGCTCTCGCTCCGCAGCGGCCGCCTGCTGGGTCCTCAACTCGGCCTGACGAGTCAGGAATTGAGCCTCTTCCCGCTCCTGCCTTGCCTTTGCACGACGTTGCTCCGCTTCATCCTGCTTGGCTTGCTCGGCCTCCGCGTGGCCAGCTTCCATCTTCTCGGTCACATCCTGCACCTGTTCTTCACTCAGCGCCCTCTCCACTGCGGGCAGCATTTCCTTCTTCTCGTCGCGGGCATGCTGGCGAAACGCCTTCTGCAGATCGGCCAGCTTCTCAGAGAACGCCTGATCGTTCTTGGGGGCGGCCTCGAGCTCGGCCAGCTTTGCGCGAAGCTCCTTGTTGTCACGGACGGCGTCGGCGACGAGGTGCTTGGTCTCAGCGTTCTTCCGGAGAAGCGGGAACAGGTGCTGTTCCTCGAGGCTGGTATGGACCTCGAGCTCAGCCTTGAGCTCAGAGAACAGCTTTTCCCTGGTTTTCACCGCACCATCCGATGTTTCTGCCAGACGGGCAAACAATTCGATAGCTTTGGCAGGGCTGCTTTGCATCATCGTTTTAAAATTCACTGACATAATCCTGATTTACTATTATCGTAATTATCCCATCTCACCCCTGAATAATATCCACGTTACCGGCATGTCTAAATAGAGACTGGTTATTCTGCCTCCTTCAACCAGGATAATGAAAATGAAGAAGGGCGATATTGGCTGAAGCCTATCGCGCTTTGACATGCCCCCTCTAAGGCGAGCCGCCGACCATGTGAAATTGGCAAGGTGCGCACACAGATGGAGAACCGCTCACGATGGTCGCAGGGGGCGCGGCTTTCCGCTTGGGCGGAACATCTGCACCAGCGACAACGACGCGGTTACAGGGATGCTGCCGGAGGTAAGCGCCAGGCGATTTGATGCAGGCGGCAGTCAGATGGGCAGGTGCGCACCCCCGTCCCGCCCTACCAGCTACCCCTGCCGAGATCGACCTGCGCCAGAACTGCTTCCCCGTCCTAGCTGCACTCGTTCGACTTCGCCCTGCGGCGGCACACACTTCTTGTGCAGATAGATTGCCCCCGTTTCTTGTGCAGATAGATTGCCCCCGTTCTCTAAGCGCTATGGGGGTCTTGAGCTGGCCCCGCCTGTCACCTCCGCAAGGTCCTCCGGCGGCGGCGGTAGCATCATCCAGCAATCAGGATGAAGCTCCAGCATCTCAGTTGGGTTGGCGGGATCAAGAGACAGGACACCATCAGCGCACGCCACCCAGCGATCATAAGACCAAAGAGCAATGGCGTAGCTCGCGTTACCTTCTGAATTCAGGCAAACCAGAATGGCCGTTCGATCCCGCGGAGCTATGTCCATGGCGAGCCACTTCGTCAAACTTTGTCTCCTTAGGAGAACCGCAGTCTGCTTCATCTGGAACTGCGCAGCCACTAGGCGCTCAGATCGTCAAAGCAACAAGAGCTATCAAGGGAATCAGCCTAATTTGCCGGTGCTCGTGTCACAGGCTGGATCGCGGCACGACACTGAAGATAATCCTCACCTTCGTAAGGGAGAGGGTTTGCAGCCCGTGAGCATATTGACGGCCGATGTCGCTCCGCACTTCACAGGCTGCACGGCAAATTTGTAGTGGCGGATCAGGGAGGGCAGTTGAAGATCGCTTCCTTCACTGCATGGTTCGGCAGAGAAACACGTCACCGCCGTCGCTGTACGAACTTCACTTAAAGATCGCCCCCTTCTGCGGCCACGGGATGCCCAGCCTCGGGACCCTGTACTTCCTGATGCTTGCATTGACGATACCCCTTTCGGAGCCAATCGCGGGCCAGCTCGGCAGGATCATTGGCCCTGCGACGTGCGGCTGTCGAACAACGTGCTTTTCGTCTTGGTAACCGGGGATCTGAAAAGGCCAGATCATGCCGCGCTGCGGGCCCACAACACCGCACGTCGCCAGTATCGGCTAAGTTTTCGTCTGCCGAACGAAGTCGATAAAGGCCCGGAGCGGCGCCGGCACCAGCCGCCGCCCGGGATAATAGAGGAAGGGGCCGGAAAAGGCCTGCCACCACGGTTCCAGGATCGGCTCCAGCTTGCCTTCGTCGAGGTAGGGCCGGAGCCAGTCCTCAAAAAGGTAGATGATCCCTGTACCTGCCACGGCCGCCTCCACCGCCAAGTCGGTGGCGGCTCCGATTCCTACCAGCAGGGGCCCTCTGGGCTCCACCCGCACCGCTTCACCGTCGTGCTCGAACTCCCAGATCATCATCGCGCCGCTGCTGAAACGACCCTTCAGACAGGCATGGCCGAGCAACTCGCGCGGGTGCTCTGGTCGACCATGGCGGCACAAATAGGCCGGCGAAGCAGCCAGGGCGTAGCGCTGCACCCGGGGTCCGATCGGCACGGCGATCATGTCCTGCTCCAGCCGCTCATCGTAGCGGATGCCGGCATCGCAGCCGGCACCCACCAGGTCGACGAAGCTATCCTCGGCTGTGACCTCCAGCTGGATCTCTGGATAGGCAGCCAGGAAGGCCGGCACGATGCGCGGCAGCACCAGCCGCGCCGCACTGACCGGCACGTTCAGCCGCAGCGTGCCCGCCGGCCGGTCGCGGAACAGGTTCATTACGTCGAGGGCCGCCTCCACCTCGCCCAGCGCAGGTGCGATCCGTTCAAGCAGCCGCGCCCCGGCCTCAGTCGGCACCGCACTGCGGGTGGTCCGGTTCAACAGGCGGACACCGAGCCTCGTCTCAAGCCGGCGCACCGCATCGCTGACGCCCGAGGGGCTGGCGCCCAGCCTCCGCGCCGCGTCACGGAAGCCGCCCGTCCTTGCCACGGCAAGAAAGGCGTTCAGGTCGTTCAGATCCGCCACCACTGTCCGCCATCCCGCACAGCCCGTGAAGATTGTGCCCGATTATCGCGATACGACCCAAGCGCTAGATCGGCTTCGTTCCACAGGAGAACCATCATGACCCGCATCGATCGCGCCGGTACCTTCCGCCTGGGAAGCCGCGAGGTGAACCGCCTTGGATATGGCGCCATGCAACTCGCCGGCCCCGGCGTCTTCGGCCCGCCCCGCGACCGTCACGCGGGGTTGGCCGTGCTGCACGAGGCCGTCGCAGCCGGGGGTGAACCACATCGACACCAGCGATTTCTATGGCCCGCACGTCACAAACCAGCTGATCCGGGAGGCGCTCTCGCCCTACCCTGACAACCTTGCCCTGGTGACCAAGATCGGCGCCATGCGGGACGACAAGGCCGCTTGGCTGCCGGCCATCGGCGCGGCGGAGCTGGCCCAGGCGGTGGAGAGCAATCTGCGCAATCTTGGCCTGGACATACTGGAGGTGGTCAATCTTCGTGTCATGTTCGACGTGCATGGCCCGGCCGAAGGCTCCATCGAGGCGCCACTGACTGCGCTCGCCGAACTGCAGCGCCAAGGCAAGCTGCGCCATATCGGCCTCAGCAACGTCACCGCCGCTCAGGTCGCGCAGGGCCGGAGTATCTGCGACATTGTCTGCGTGCAGAACCAGTACAACCTGGTGCATCGCGGCGACGACGCGCTGATCGACGAACTGGCGCGGCGGGGCATCGCCTATGTGCCCTTCTTCCCGCTGGGCGGCTTCAATCCGTTGCAATCCTCGGCGCTGTCTGCCGCGGCACAGTACCTGGGCGCCACGCCGATGCAGGTGGCGCTGGCCTGGCTGGTGCGTCGCTCACCCAACATCCTGCTGATCCCCGGCACCTCTTCGCTTGCCCATCTTCGCGAGAATCTTGCGGCGGCTGATCTACAACTGCCGGACGAGATCATGCCCGTGCTGGATCGGATTGCTACGGATTGCACAATCGGCTGACCAGGCGCGTCATCCACAGCGGATGGTAGCAGCGTAGATAATCCGCGTCGGACCGGGTGTCGGAAACTGTAGGACCGCCGCTGGCAAAAACCTCGCTGGCAACATGGGCAACCGCGGCGACTGGGAGCTGGTTCGCAGGCCTTCTCTGCCACATCGATGCCGAGACGCTCTATTCTGACAAGGGAGAGCCCGACCCACTACATCCTCACCATCGCGTTCTTACGATCATCGCTGTGGAAGATGCTGCACGGTCAGGCACATGCGGGAAGTGCAAAACGTTACCGGGGTTCTGCATCAGCTCTGGTGCGGACCTTACCCACTTCGCTCAATCGGCGCTCCAGGAACTCCAGCCGGTCCTGCCCCCAAAAGATGTCTTCGCCAATAACGTAACTTGGTGCGCCGAAGACGCCCCGGGCAAGCGCCGACTGTGTGTCGAGCACTCGCTGCTCTGCCCATCGCTCCTGTGCAGCCAGCGCCAGCAAGGACGTGGCGCTGAGACCGACCTCACCAATGAGCGTTGCGAGAACCTCCCGTTCGCCAGGGTCGCGCTCCTCCTCCCAGAGGGCTCTCAGCACGCGGTGCGCCAGGGCGACGGCCGGACCATCTCCGATGGTCTCGCGTGCGGCAATGACGCACCGGGCGGCGAGCCCCTCATCGGACGGAAAGAAGCGAGGCCGAAGGTGGATGGAGATGCCCAGGTGGTCGCGCCACCGGGCCAGCTCCTGCAGCCGGTAGGCTTGGCGCTGGGGTGATCTTTTGGGGAGCGGCAGTCCGCCCGAGGCGGAAAAGATGGTGCTGAATGCTACGGGATAGATCCTCAACGTAGCACCGTGACGTGTCACCATCGCTTCCAGCCGTGCAGCTCCCAAATGGGTCCAGGGCGAGTTCAGCGAGACGAAGTAGTCAATGTGCGAGCTCACGGTCGTTTCTCCTCATCCAGGCCGTGCAGCAGTCTTGCCGCTGCGCCGGATAGAGCCTTCGAGGCTCGCCATGAGCGCGACTGCTCCCTCCAAGGGGTCGGTAGACCTGATGCCAGGACCAGTCAAACCGCACCCCTCATACGGACTGCTGTACGAGAGCGGCCGTTTCGTGCAGCAGCAAGGCACGAATGCCGGCTTGCTCCTAGTCCTGGTCGACCTCCATCCTTGCAGATCGCGCAGCCTAGCTCCCGAGATGCCGCTCAGCCGCGCGGACCAGGTTTGTGGCCGTCTGCTTGACCCAGGGTCGCCAGCCCGGGGACGGCACGCCCCGCCGGGTCAACTCGGCGGCAATGGCGTCGTAGGTAGCGCCTTCCCGCCGCAAGCGCAGCACGAGCGGGCCGGCCTCCTGCACGAGCCGCAAGGTCCAGGGCCGAGAACCAAAGGGTTTGCGAGGGCCGTCCCGGCCGGTTGGTGCGGCATCACCACCGCCCCCCACCGGACCTGGGCTTTGCCTTAGCCAGTGCAGAACGTCCTCTTCCGCCAGCGGACGGCCCTCACGCGTCTTCGCGCATAGTAGCTCCGCATACTCGGCTTGGCGCTGCCTCGGGACGTTGACGAGTGTGGCGGCTTCACCGAAGCGAGCGCGGTAAGCCTGCAAGGCCCGCATCAATGGCGTCATTCGCGGAAAGGCGCTGCCGTCAGGCTGGCTCATGGTCCGCTCCACTCGATCCAACACCGCCTGCTCGCCCTCGGGCCCAGCCCGTGCAGCGCCTGCATCCGTCCAGAACGGTGTTGGCACCAGAGCCATGATCAAAACACGCGGAGTAGGCCACTAGGGCATCGATCACATCCTCCTCCAGTGGCTGCGGTCCAGCCGCTATGCGCTCCGGGCTCCACTGCTGCCGATGCCGCGCATCCTAGATCACCTCCGGCGAGGAAGGACTGGGCATCTCGCGCCCTCTTCCGTCCGTGTAGCGAAAGAGGTTGGCATCCAAGGATAAGGCGCTGCTCATGAGGGCAATGTCGCTTGCCATTGGAGGAGATGCCGCTAATCCATATTAGGGTTTGTTCTGAGTTCATAGAAAGTTGTAGCTGCACCGTGGGAGAACCACTGCCGTTGAACTTTTGCTGTTCCATTCCTTGAAGAACCTTCAGGCTCAGCAACACGATGCGGTGCATCGGCTTAGATGACCGCCCAGCATGCGATGCGACGTTCCCATGGCCTCCGCAACCCCATTGGTTGCTCCCTGCATTCCCAGCACCTCGGGCGATGTCGCTGATTCAGATACTTGGCTCTGTTGCATGAGATTCGCGGATACTGATCTACGTTCGCCCCTTTCAGGGTGCCACAGCGCTATGCTGCTGGATGACCTTCACCCCTGATCCTCACGGCCAAGCTGCTTTCATGCTGTGCGAGGCGCTTGCCCTTCTCCTGGTCGAGAACGGCATCATCGCCAAGGAACAGTTGACGCAAGCGCTTGCTGGCATCGTCGAAGTCAAACAGGAGGTCGCGGGCCGGACTGAAGATGTTGTGGTCAGCGTGGCATCGATCGGCCTACTCCGGATCGTCGCCCTGAGCATCGCTGCAGCCTCAGCCAGCGAACCGGCGCCTGATGCGTGACGCTGGCAAAAGAGACCGTGTTCCTTCTGAGTGTGCGATGCCTTGCGTGACCTGCTGTTGTAAATTGTGTAACATGGTACCTCCTGCGGCACTTCGGTAAGCCCACTCGCCGTCCGCAAAGCATCTTCGTCCAAAGGAAACAGCGTATGGTGCCTGCTGCCCAGAACTCCGACTCGCATCAGGCCGATGGTCCTCTCAGCAGCAATCCTTTGATCCGCAAGCTGTCCAACTTCGTTCCGCTGTCGGTCTCCGACCGGCAGATCTTGGATGATCTGGCCCAACCGGAAGAACAGTTTGCCATCGACGTCGACATCGCAGCCGAAGGCGCGGTGCCGCGATCCGTCTTTCTGCTCAAGGAAGGCATCGCAATGCGCTATCGCGACCTACCCGATGGCGGACGGCAGATCATGACCTTCCTGATTCCGGGCGATCTGTGCGACATGCACGTCTTTCTGCTCAAGGAGATGGACCACTCTATCGGCACGATTACGCCCGTGCGAGTGGCACCTATTTCCCGTGAGAGCATCATGGGATTGTTCGGAACCCATCCAAGGATTTCCGCCGCCTTGTGGTGGAGCTCCCTGCAGGAGGAAGCAATGCTGCGAGAGCGGATTGTCTCACTCGGTCGTCGCGACGCACGGGGCCGAGTTGCGTATCTGCTCTGTGAGTTGTTGTGGCGGCACGCCGCGGTGGGACTGACTTTCGGCGACGTGTTCAAGTTGCCACTAACGCAGACAGAGCTGGGTGACACGCTCGGGCTGACGCCGGTACACGTCAACCGAGTCCTTAAGGGCTTTCGAGAGCAGGGCCTCATCTCGATCAGTCAGAAGATGCTCAGCCTGCTGAACGTCGACAGACTTCAGTCGATAGCGGGCTTCAACAGCAGTTACCTTCATCTCGGCGGAGCATCGGCCGAGATCGTCCGCTACTTCAATGCTTTGGAGGGACGATCAGCAAAACCATGAGTGTGCAGCACCATGGTAATGCTCACCCAGTGGTCAGGCAGGGGCTGATCAGCGTCTGCCATAGGATCGTCAAGCGCTTTGGCCAATGACGCTGCGGGCTGAGCCAGGAGGACACGAAGCCTCTTCACCTCGAGGATGTGCGGAACTCTGCACCACTGCATACGCTTGTTGGATGATGCGACGCATCCAACAAGGCGCATTGGGTGAAATCAGGAGCGTGCAACGCCGTTCATCGTTGTAGAGGTGCGCCACCTAAACCCTAGACCCTCTATGATGCCATCTGGCAAGCCAAGGTCGTGACTTTCCAAGATCATGGAGTAGAGGCTCGATCATCAGCCCTTCACGCCAACGCTTCTTCGCCAGATAAGGCCTGAGACGATGCTAGCAGCAAGCTTTCCTGAACCCTATGCATGGCTTCGGAACACCGTTCATGCTTTCCACCATTAGGAAGTTCCTGCGGGCAGTTCGTACCAGGCCACTTCAGATCGGACTATCTGTCGGCGGTGAGCGGCATCCGAATACGACAATTCACCCCATGCGGCGCAAACTCGAGTTGCGCGGTGCCGCCAAGCTCGTAAGCCAATCCGAACTCCAGAAGGTGCGAGCCAAAGCCGCGGCGCTCTGGTGCTTCAACAGTCGGCCCATTGCGCTCCTGCCAAATAATTGCGACGGCGGGTGCTTCATCCTTAGCCGGTTGCTCGAACTGCCATTCCACAGCAACCCGTCCCTCAGGAATTGATAACGCCCCGTATTTGACAGCATTGGTGGTCAGTTCGTGGAAGGCAAGACCCAGCGCAGGCACGTGACGCGGCGACAGATGTACTGTCGGCCCGATCACAGAAGTCCGCGCGAGGGCATCATCATAAGGCTGCAAACATCGCCCTACCACCTCGGTCAATGGCACTCCGTCGGGATGGTGCGGACCTAGAAGCTCATGCGACCGGGCCAGGGCAAGCAACCGGGCTTCAAAGCACTCGCGAAATGCTTCTCCGGTGTCGCCACGCCGAGCAGACTGCTTCGCCAACGCGGCGATAGTAGAAAAGGTGTTCTTCAACCGGTGTTCCACCTCGGCCAGACGGAACTGCGCTTGATCCGCCGATCTCTGAGCTTCAAGCCGCAGGGTCTGGTTGAGGCCTTCGAGCGTGGCGATGTAGGCTTCTGCCTGATGGGCATCGCGTGGTGCCACGGTTGAGATTGCTCCTGGAGAGGATGGATGCGGGATCAGTTGCCAGACTCCGTCCAGGCAGCAGAAGAAGCTCGCGTCTGAGGGGAAGGCGCTGTTCATGGCGACACCCTCGCTCACCCTCGGCTGAGATGCCGCTAATCCAGATCAATCTTTGTTCGTTAGCCGTAAGAAATCTTTCGGTATGCCGCGGATGTGAAGCATCGCCGGGGCGCAGTTTGCTGTGTAAGCAACAAGAACCTTCTGGCGGCAAAGTATGTGGTACAAGGGATAAAGGCTGATGGTTAGCTCGGAACGAAATCCAGTTTAACGACCATCTGCACTACGCACGCTAAACATCATCGGGTGCGTCGGCCCCGGCATCCGCATAGGTTCATGATGTCCTCCCTTAACTTGCGGCACCTCGGGCGGTGCCGCACTCTTCTGGTGATCTGAGCCTGTCGACCGAGGGGCGCCGCTGACCAACATTCAGCGGCAGCTGATGTAGAAAAGCACTGCCTTTACGAAGCAGAGGCGGAGAAGGCATGGATGTGGCGGTCGTAACGCATGGCGAAGCGGGATGCGTCACCGGATATGCTCAATGGATCTCCGATGCAGTGCCGCAGTTTGTGCTGCTCCCGGATCGAAGGTCACGCGATCCACGGCTTGATGCCGCCGGCCAAAGGGGGACCGGATGAAGCCGTTGCTGTTATAGCCGAGCACCGATCCGGTCACGTCCGGAAGGCAAGGAGTCGAGCATCAGCGCTGCGCCGGTGTGGTCACTCCTCCAACCCTCCAGTCCGCAGCATGATCTCTGGACAGTCTCACCTAAACCAGGCGTGAAGCATAGATTCAGGTCCGATTGGATGCCTCAGCGACCCGGATGAACCTTTGAGGATGCAGTAAACACGCCAGACAGCCGTAGTGACTGAAATGGTTGTTGAGCACATGCTAGGAACCGTTGTCGATGGGAGCATTGTACCAGCGCTGGACGTCTGCGGCTTGCACGGATAACGCCAATGCTGACACCTCGTCATCGGCTCCTGGTGCAGCATGCAAGAGTGAGGCACAGAACGGAGTTTGCTGGATCTCCGCCTTGCGCTCCGGAGCAGATGGCTTTGGCGACACCTCTCGGCATGTCATCACAACAGCTATATCGAATCTGACCTTGTTCCGGGGCTCAGGGGCAACAACAGATGGGCTTGGTGGTTAAAGCATGAACCTCTGTCGGAACCCGCCTATGCAATCCACCGCCGCGCAGTGGAGCCAGCGGCTTGCACCTTATATGGGTGCAGACCACCGCCGCAGCATTGGGCAACTCGTCCTTAGTTTGACGTTGTTCGTGGCCAGCGTCACCGCCGGCCACGTCGCCCACGCCTTCTACGGAATGGCGAGTCTGCCATTCTCATTCCTGGCTGGTTTGCTCATCGTTCGCCTGTTCGTGATCCAACACGACTGCGGACACCGGTCCTTCTTTCGCAATACGACGGCCTGTGACTGGACAGGGCGTGTGCTGTCGCTGTTCACGCTAACACCTTATGGATACTGGCGCCGTGACCACAACAAGCACCACGCCACGTCAGGTGATCTCGACCGTCGAGGCTCCGGCGACGTCGATACGTTAACGGTGCGCGAGTATAATGGCTCAGGCTGGCGAGCAAAGCTCCAATACCGGCTTTATCGGCATCCTGTCGTCCTTCTCGGTTTCGGACCGGCGTGGCAATTTCTGCTGCGTTACCGGTTGCCTATAGGACTAGGGAAAGTCCAGCGTGGCCGCATGGTGGGTAGCATCCTTCTGCACAATGCAGCGCTTATGGCATTTTTCTGCGGGTTGGCCTGGTTCTTGGGACCGGTGGCTGTCGCTACGGTCTGGCTTCCAGCCGTCATGGCCGCCAGCACGGTTGGCGTGTGGCTGTTCTATGTTCAGCATCAGTTTGAGGGAACTTACTGGGAGCGACATATGGAATGGTCGTTCGTAGATGCCGCATTATCCGGCTGCTCGTATTACCGCCTGCCAAGATGGATGCATTGGCTCACCGGTAACATCGGATACCACCACATCCATCATCTTAGTAGTCGGATCCCGAACTATCGGTTGGCCAGCGTGTTTGCGGAGGTGCCTGAGTTGAGGGAAGCACCTAGCATTGGGCTCATAGAAAGCCTTCGTTGTGCTCAGCTCGCCCTGTGGTGCGAGGATAGACGCAGACTGGTCAGCTTCCGAGACGCCCGTGCCAGTCAAGCCTGACCGGGCCCTTGCTCGCCCTCTTCGGATTCGTTGGCCACTTCGAAGGTTCTCGCGGTCGGCTGATGCGTTTTCTGCGAAGGTTTCGCTGGGAAACACCCGCGGATCGGTCACATACCTGTGAGGGACCACGTCCATGCTGACGTGGGCCAACTCTTCAGAGACGTCTTGGCCACGCTTTCTGTCGTGAATCAGGCAGCGCCTGCACGTCAGTTAATCAAAGCTCCTCTGAAGTATCCAGCGGCGTAGCAGAACTTGGCCTCGCCTTCTTCCGCTAGTTGCGGGTCAGATCTGACGGTCAGCGGTGTCCTTCGGACCTTGGCTGCGGTGTATGCAACGCGCCTTTGTGCACTTCCGATCGCACTGCGCCCCGATGGACGTTGGCTTACTTGAGATGGCTCTATTGTTGCGCACAACCTGTCGCATAGCTCAGATACTCTGCTGTGCTAGACGTCGAAAAGCCTCTGACACAGCCTGAAAAGCGTCTGCACTTCCGCCAACGTCCGGGTGCACCCTCTTCGCAGCATGGCGATAAGCGAGGCGTAGATCGGCCGCGGAAGAGGGCATTCGATCAAGGCCTAAAGTTGTTAGGTCGAGGCTCATCGATGCAGCTGCCCTGCGGGACCAGAACGCAGTTGGCACGAGCAGCATCCAGGTATCGCTTACCGATCTCGTCGCCAAAACGAGAAGCTCAGCATTCCATCGCGCCAGGATGAGGTAGGTGTAAAACATCACAGGCGTTAACGCACGGAGCCCAGTTCGGTAACAGATCGATCAGATTTATGATTTTGGGCGAATGTCTTTAGAGGCTGTTATGGACCAGCGGGTTGGTAACGATCAGGCTGTTGGACATGAGTGCCCGCAAGCCGTACCCGTCTGATGTATCTGATGACGAATGGGCGCTGGT
>NZ_JBHRTN010000008.1:360360-578944 GCF_042646265.1 Teichococcus globiformis | reverse complement strand
ACCTTGGTGATCGCCGCCGTCAGCGACGTCTTGCCATGGTCCACATGCCCGATCGTGCCAATGTTGCAGTGCGGCTTGTTCCGCTCAAACTTAGCTTTCGCCATGTATCGGTCACCCTGTCGGTCAAGCGCCGATAGCCGGCGCACCATCTGCTCCGTGGCATCGCCGCCCGCCGGTTCGTGGAGCGGGTGACGGGAATCGAACCCGCACAACCAGCTTGGAAGGCTGGGGCTCTACCATTGAGCTACACCCGCACCGTGCCCGGCCCACGCATCATAGGCCGCCCACCGTGGCGCCTCCAACCGGGAATGAAGTGGTCCGGCCACCCCACGACGCTAAATCGTGAGCAGGCCGGTATGGAGGGGGTTGGATTCGAACCAACGTAGGCGTGAGCCAACGGATTTACAGTCCGTCCCCTTTAGCCACTCGGGCACCCCTCCGCACTGTCCCCGGCCGGCGGGAGCGCCGCGCTCTATCCGGTTTTCGCCGTTCCTGTCAACGCGCCCTCCCCGCCGTCCCGCAAGATTCCGCGATCCGACCAGGAATTTTGCCTCCCGGCCGCCCGAAGCAGCCCGTTCCCCTGGCCGGACACCCTTCGCGCGCCAGACGCCGGGCACCTCCGCGCCACAGACCGCTTGCGCTGGCGGCGCCGATCCGCAGGATGCGCCCATGTCTCGCCCTCCCCGCCGGCCGGAAGGCCCGCGCCGCAACACCCGCCCCGACAGCAAGCCGCATGGCGCACCCCATGGCGGCGCCCCGGCTGCCCCGCATGGCAACGCCCCGGCACCGAAGCCGGCCGGCTCCCGTCCGCAATCCGGGCGCCACGACGTTGCCGAGGCGCCGCATCGCGCCCGCCCCGGCTCGCGTCCCGCCCGTGAGGGCGGGGCCGAGGCGCCGTTCCGCGCCGCTCCGGCCGATCCCCGGCAGCCGCGCGAGAAGCTGGAGGCCAACACCCTCTGGCTTTACGGCCTGCACGCCGTGGCCGCCGCGCTGCGGAACCCGCGACGCCGCCCGCGCCGCTTGCTGCTGACCGCCGAAGCCGAGCAGGCGCTGCAGGCATTGTGCCCGAGGCCCTGGGCCGCACTTGGCGCCAACCAGGGGCGTCTCCAGCCCGAGCGTGTGGAGCGTGCCCGCTTCCAAACCTTTCTCACCGAGGACGCCGTGCACCAGGGGGTCGCCCTGTTGGCCGAGTTCTTGCCGCCAGCCGATCTGGAAGATGCGCTGGACGCGTCCCGCGGCACGGTGCTGCTGCTGGACCAGGTGACCGACCCGCGCAATGTCGGCGCCGTGCTGCGCTCGGCGGCGGCCTTCGGGGCGGCGGCGGTGGTGATGCAGGACCGCAACGCCCCGCCGGAAACCGGTGCCATGGCCCGTGCCGCGGCCGGCGCGCTGGACATCGTTCCCCTGGCACGGGAAGTGAACCTGGCCCGCACCATCCAGTTGCTGCAGAAGCGTGGCTACTGGGTGATGGGGCTGGCGGCCGAGGCCGAGGCCGAGCTGGCCCGCGCCAGGCCGCGCGACCGCCCCGTGGCGCTGGTGCTCGGCGCCGAGGATACCGGGCTGCGCCGCTTGCAGCGCGAAACCTGCGACGAACTGGTACGGCTCCCGATCTCCCCCGTCATGGAGAGCCTCAACGTGTCAGTGGCCGCGGCGGTCGCTCTCTACGAGGTGGCGCGGGGCGAGGCCTAGGCCGCCGCGGCCCGGCCGTCGCGGCCCGGCCGTCGCGGACGGCGACGTTGGGCGTCTCGCCGCCGGACAAGGCAGACCGGGAGCCCTCCACGGTCCGGTCCAGCGTCATCATCATCTTCTGCGGCAACCTGAAGGGGCGATGCCATGCGGGATCGGACAGCCGGCATCATCCTGGCCGGCGGAACCGCCCGCCGCATGGGCGGCGGCGACAAGCCGCTTCGCCTCCTGGGCGGCCAGCCGCTGCTGCGGCACGTCATGGCGAGGCTGGAACCGCAGGTGGACGCGCTGGCACTCAACGCCAATGGCGACCCCACGCGCTTCGCCGCCTTCGGGCTGCCCGTTGTGGCGGATGAGCCGCCTTCGCGCGGCCCCCTCAGCGGCATCCTCGCCGGGCTGAACTGGGCGGCGGCGCATTGCCCGGGCTGCGCCTGGCTCGTCACCGTGCCGGGCGACACACCGTTCCTTCCTCCCGGCCTCGTCGCCTCGCTCCACTCCGAGCGGGAAGCCGCAGGAACCACCGCCGCAATGGCGGCCTCGAAGGGTCGCCGGCATCCTCCGGCCGGACTGTGGCCGGTCTCATGCCGGGCGGCACTGGCCGACGCCTTGGCCGGGGGGGAGGAGCGCGTCGGGCGTTGGGCCGAAAGCCTGGGCTGCGCCATCGCCGACTTCACAGCCGACCCCGATCCGTTCTTCAACGCCAACACTCCGGGAGAGCTGGCTCAGGCCGAGGCGTTGCTGGCCCGCCTGCCATAGCCCGCTTCTTCCCCAGCCATCGGACCCGAGCCGGCCAGCGGCACGTGCCGATCCGGCCACGCCGTCCATTGATCGCGGACATGGCTTAAGACCCGGGCTTGCCGCCCCGCTCGCGCGCTTCCCGCTTCGCCTTCAGCGATCGCGCTCAAGCGCCTGCCGGATCGCCGCGCGCTCCGCCACCAGGTCACCGCCGGCCACCGGCCGGCCTGCCCGGCGGTACCAGTATGCCGCATTGCCCGCGTCACCTTCCCAGCGATGCAGGTGCGCATGGATCCAGTCACAGTCCGCCTGCCCCTCATGCGCCTGCACAATGGCGTGCGCCGGATCGAAGCGACCCGCCTCGGCGTGGCGCAGCGCTTCCAGCGCGGGGGTCGGTTCCTCCATGGCAGCCTCCTTAGCGTTCACAGCGGATAAACACCGTGCCCCGGTTGGCGATGTCGCCCACGTCGGCCCCACCCAGCTCCGGACCGGTGCTGGCGGCGCCGCGCGGCGTCAGCCCGGCCCGTCGCATGAAGTCCTGCGCCGCTCCGCCCTTCACGGCGAAGTTCACGTTCTGCGGAATGTCGCCGGTGCGCTTGGCGATGTTCTGGGCATGCAGCTTGCTCACCACCACTCCCACCACATGCCCGCGCAGGTCCAGCAGCGGACCGCCCGAATTGCCCGGCTGCACCTCGGCGCTGATCTGGTAGTGGCCCGGATTGTTGCCCAGCCCGTTCAGCCCGTTCACCTCGCCCCGCGTCAGCTTCGGATCGGACGAAAGCAGTCCCGGCAGGGGAAACCCGTAGGCGATGACCCCCTCGCCCCGGCGCACCTCAGGGGCGTTGCGGAACGACAGCACCTCGCCCGGATTGCCCGGCACCGACAGCAGCGCCAAGTCCAGCCCGGCATCGACACGCGCCGGCGGCACCGCCGGCAGGGTTCGCCCGTCGGCGGTGCGGATGAAGATGGAGCCGCACCCGCCCACCACGTGCTGATTGGTCAGCACCCGGTCCGGAGCCACCACGAAGCCAGTGCCGGAGGACACACGGGCGCGCGGATTGGGCTCGCCCGGCGCCGGCCGGCTGGTGGAAACGGCGCGCAGATCCTCCGCTTCCAGCGCAATGCGCGGCCCCTGGCAGATGTCGCGGCCGCGCAGCACCGCCTCACGCCCATCGGCCGCCACGAAGCGCAGGTCGAAGCGGCAGCCTGCCTCGGCCTCGGTCCGGAAGTTGAACACCTTGCCGCTGGGCATCGGCCCCGGCAGCAGGTTGCGGCCCCAGTCGGCCCGTCCGGACCGCACAACGAACAGGCTGCGTCCTTCCTGCCCGGTGCGGTTGGCGAATTGCACGCGCGCTTCGGCAGGCGCCTCCGCGGGCGCGGCGGCTTGAGCCAGCGCCGGACGGCGCGATTCCGGCAGGGCGGCCAGCACCCCCAGCATGGCAAGGGAGAGCAGCAAGGGTCGGCGAAATGTCATGGCAGGGATGTGTTCTCGCGGAGCGGCGCCGTCAATCGGGGAGAGCGGCCTTGACCTTCCCATTATGGGAAGCTCCATCTCCTCGCCATGCCCGACGTCACCGCACCCGCCGCATCGCTCTCCCTGCCGATCTCCGGCATGAGCTGCGCCGCCTGCGCCGGACGGGTGGAACGCGGGCTGCGCGCGGTCCACGGCGTCACCGCCGCCCATATCAACTTGGCCAGCGGCGCCGCCGCGGTGGAAGGCAGCGCCCCCCTCCCTGCCCTGGCCGAGGCCGTTCGCCGCAGCGGCTATGGGCTGGTGGAGGAGGTTCGGGACATCGGGATCGGCGGCATGAGCTGCGCGTCCTGCCAGGGACGTGTGGAGCGCGCGCTCAAGGCCGTGCCCGGCGTGCTGGATGCTTCTGTCAACCTTGCGACCGAAGGCGCGCACCTGCGCGTGCTGGCCGGTCTGGACGACGCCGCGCTGGCCGCCGCGCTGAGCCGGGCCGGCTACAGCCTCACCAAGACGGACCAGGCCGGCGAACCACAAGCCGACCACGGCCACCGCCGCCGCACCATGGATCTGGTGCTGGCCTTCGCCCTCGCAGCGCCCTTCATCATCGGCATGGCCGGCATGGCCTTTGGCCGGCACTGGATGCCGCCGGGGTGGGCTCAGGCATTGTTGGCCGCGCCTCTGCAATTCTGGCTCGGCGCCCGCTTCTACCGTGCTGGCTGGGCCGCGCTGCGGGCCGGCACCGGCAACATGGACCTGCTGGTCGCCACCGGCACCAGTGCCGCCTTCCTGCTGTCTCTGGCGCACCTCTGGCTTGGCGAGCCGCATCTGTATTTCGAGGCCAGCGCCATCATCATCGCCTTCGTGCTGCTGGGTCGCTTCCTGGAGGCACGCGCCCGGCGCGCCACGGGCGCCGCCATCGCCGCCCTTCTGGCGCTGCGCCCCCGCACCGCCCGCCGCCTGAATGCCGAGGGCAACGAAAGCGAAGTGCCCGCTGCCGCCCTGCGCATCGGCGACCGCATCGTTGTCCGTCCAGGCGAGCGCATCCCGGCCGATGGGGAGGTTGAGGAAGGCGCCTCAGGCGTGGACGAAAGCGCCCTGACCGGTGAGAGCCGCGCCGTCGAGAAGCACCCGGGCGACACCGTCGCCACCGGCACCGTGGCACTGGATGGCCGCATCGTGCTGCGCGCCACCGCCGTCGGTGGCGAAACCCGGCTCGCCCAGGTGGCGGCACTGGTGCAGGCGGCCCAGGCCAGCCGTGCTCCGGTGCAGAAGCTGGTGGACCGCGTCAGCGCCGTGTTCGTGCCCATCGTCGTCGTCACGGCTCTGCTCACCTTCGGTGGCTGGCTGCTGATCGGCGCCGGGCTCGCCGCCGCCACCCTGCACGCCGTGGCCGTGCTGGTGATCGCCTGTCCCTGCGCGCTCGGCCTCGCCACGCCCGCCGCCATCATGGCCGGCACCGGAGCCGCCGCCCGCGCCGGCATCCTGATCCGTGACGCGGCGGCGATGGAGCAGGCCGGCCGCATCACCCTGGTCGCCTTCGACAAAACCGGCACCCTGACGGAAGGGCGACCGCACCTCGCCGCCCTGCACCCGGCGCCGGAAACCCTGCGCGAGGATGCCCTGGCCGCCGCCGCCCGGCTGCAGGCCGGCAGCGAGCACCCGCTCGCCCGCGCCGTGCTGGACGAAGCCGGCAAGGCCCGCCCCGCCGACGCCTTTCGCGCACTGCCCGGCCGTGGCGTCGAGGGCGTGGTGGATGGCCGCCGCCTGCTGCTCGGCAGCACCCGCCTGCTGGTCGAAAGCGGCGCCGAGCCGGGGGTCCTGGGCGGCGCCGCCCAGGCCGCGGAGGGCCGCGGCCATACCCTCTCCTGGCTGATCGACCCGGCGGCGCAGCGCCCGCTCGCCCTGCTGGAATTCGCCGACACGCCACGCCCCACCGCCGCTGCCGCCATTCGTGCCCTCGCAAAACAGGGCGTGCGCACCGCCATGCTGACCGGCGACAGCGAGGCCGCCGCGGAGGCGGTGGGTCGCACCCTTGGCATCGCCCGCATCGCCGCCGCCGTTCTGCCCGAAGGCAAGGCGGAGCAGGTCGGGCGATGGCGCCAATCCGGCGAGCGTGTCGCCATGGTGGGCGATGGGGTGAACGACGCGGCGGCGCTGGCCTCCGCCGATCTCGGCATCGCCATGGGCTCGGGCACCGATGCCGCCATCGCCGCTGCGCATGTTACGCTGCTGCGGCCTGACCCGGCGCTGGTGCCGGCGACGCTGGGGATCACCCGCGTCACCCTGCGCGCCATCCGGCAGAACCTGGTCTGGGCCTTCGGCTTCAACACGCTGGGCATCCCGCTGGCGGCGCTTGGCCTGTTGTCCCCCGCCGTCGCGGGCGCCGCCATGGCGTTCTCCTCCGTGGCGGTGCTGGCCAATGCATTGCTTCTGACACGCTGGAGGGCGGGATCGTGAACATCGGCGAGGCGGCGCGGCTCTCGGGGCTCAGCGCCAAAATGATCCGGCACTACGAAACCCAGGGGCTGGTCGCGTCTCGCCGGCTGGAGAACGGCTATCGCGACTACGCGGCGCCCGACATCGCCGTGCTGCGCTTTATCCGCCACGCGCGCGACCTGGCCTTCCCGCTGGAGGATGTGCGGCGCCTTCTGGCACTTTGGCGGGACCGCAACCGGGCCAGCGCCGATGTGCGACGCATCGCGCTCGACCACGTGGCGGCGTTGGAAGCCAAAGCGGAGGCGATGCAGCGCATGGCCCATTCCCTGCGGCACTTGGCGGCGCATTGCCATGGCGATGGCCGCCCCGACTGCCCCATCCTCGAAGAACTGGAGAGACAGGCATGAACGACTCCGTGACCCTCAAGGTAGACGGCATGAGCTGCGACCACTGCGTGCGCGCCGTGACCGAGGCGATCCGGGCGGAGGACCCCTCGGCCACCGTGGCGGTGGACCTGAAGGCGGGCGCCGTCACGGCCACCACCAGTCTGGCCCGCCAGCGCATCGCGGACCTGGTGGAGGCCGAGGGCTACCGCGTCGCCCAGGGCTGAACTCGCCCGCGGCGAGGCACCCTTCCACGAATTCTTTACCAGGCCCTGCCACCCTGCCTGTCCGATCAGGAGGCAAGAGGCCCATGAGCCAGCTTTGGAAGAATTCCGCCACGCCCCGCCCGGGCCCGTTGCCGGGATTGCGGCGTGCACCCTCGCCGCTCGCCGATTTCGGCCGCAACCGCTTCACCGGCTACGGCGGCAGCGACATCCACCTGGCGCCGCCAGCCGCGCCGCCCAGGGTCAACCCGCTCATCGCCCGTCTGCGCGAGGAGATGGAGCGGCTGCAGGAGACCCATCGCGACTTCTTCGCCCGGCATGAGAAGACCGATCCGCGCGTACTGACCCGTACCCAGGAAGGCTGGGCCATTGCGTGGCGTCGCTGGGCCATTCACGACCTCGGCGACCGCGGCCACGCGGTGCGTGACACCTTCGTGATCCACCACGGCGACAGCTTCCCCCATCGCCTCTTCACCGACCGCAATGGCCTGCAACTCCTGGCCGTGCAGACCCAGGCGCCGGCCTCCCCGCTGCGCTATGCGCGGCTGACCGTGACCACCGACCTTTGTGACCTTTACGGCCCCTTCGCTCGGCTCTCCGACGATCCGCTGGGCTGAAGGCCGACCCGGCCGGCCTCCGCCCGGCGCCTCGCGGGTGTTCCTTTGGGTGCGCGGCGGCTAACCTCCTGCGCAATTCGCCAGGAGGAACCCGCCCCATGCAGCCGCTCGCCCGCTTCACCGTGCTCGACCTCACGCGCGTCCGCTCCGGCCCAACCTGCGTGCGGCAGCTGGCCGACTGGGGCGCCAACGTCATCAAGATCGAGGCGCCGGAGGAGATCGACACCGGCAAGGGCCTGGGCGGCGACACGCTCGGCCCCGACTACCAGAACGTCCACCGCAACAAGCGCGGCCTGACGCTGAACCTGAAATCGCCCGAGGGGCTCGCCGCCTTCAAGCGCATGGTGGCCCAGGCCGATGTGGTGGTGGAAAATTACCGCCCCGACGTGAAGTCCCGCCTCGGCATCGACTATGACAGCCTGGCCGCCATCAACCCCGGCATCGTGCTCGGCTCCATCTCCGGCTTCGGCCAGGACGGCCCCTACGCGAAGCGCCCGGGCTTCGACCAGATTGCCCAGGGCATGGGCGGGCTGATGAGCGTCACCGGACTGCCGGGCCAGGGCCCGGTGCGCGCCGGCATCCCGGTCGCCGACCTCACCGCCGGGCTGTACTGCGCCATCGGCATCCTGGTGGCACTGCTGGAGCGCGAGCAGAGCGGGCGTGGCCGCTGGGTGCACACCTCGCTCCTGGAATCCATGGTGGCGATGATGGATTTCCAGGCCACCCGCTGGACCATGAAGGGCGAGGTGCCGAAGCAGGCCGGCAACGACCACCCCACCACCATCCCCACCGGCCTGTTCCGGACCCGCGACGGCGTCATCAACATCGCCGGCGGCGGTGGCGAGATGTGGCGCCGTATCGTCGAGGTGCTGGGCATCGAGGCGGAAGCCGCCGACCCCGACCTCGCCACCGACGCCCTGCGCTCGCAGAACCGCGCCAAGACGAACGCGGTGATCCAGGCGAAGCTGGAAACCGATGACGGCGCCAAGTGGGTCGCGAAGTTCAACGCGGCCGGCGTGCCGTGCGGCCCCGTCTATTCCATGGACCAGGTCTTCGCCGATGAGCAGGTGAAGCACCTCGGCCTCGCCTGGCCGATCCAGCACCCCGAGCTGGGCAGCATCGATCTCGTGCGCCCGCCCATGCAGCTCGCCGGCGCGAAGCCGTCTACCCGCCCGACCCCGGCCCGTGGCCAGCACACCGAGGAGGTGCTGCGGGAATTCGGCTTCGACCCCCTGGAGATCGCCGGGCTGCGCGACAAGAAGGCGATCTGACACCATGCGCATCACGCAGATCCGCGAGGGCGTCGCGCCCATCAGCAGCGACATCGCCAACGCCTATATCGACTTCTCCAAGATGACGGCGAGCATCGTCGCCGTCACGGTGGAAGACGGAAACGGCCGCTCCGCCACCGGCTTCGGCTTCAACTCCAACGGCCGCTACGCCCAGCCCGGGCTGCTGAAGGAACGCTTCATCCCCCGCCTGGCCGAGGCGCCCGAGGCGCTGATCACCACCCCCGAGGGCACGCTGAACCCGGCCGGAGCCTGGGCGGCGATGATGCGCAACGAAAAGCCCGGCGGACATGGCGAGCGCAGCGTGGCGGTGGGCGTGCTGGACATGGCGCTGTGGGACGCGGCGGCCAAGCTGGAAGGGGTGCCGCTCTGGCGCCTGCTCGCTGACCGCTACCGTGGCGGGGAAGCCGATGAAAGCGCCTGGATCTACGCCGCCGGCGGTTACTACTATCCCGGCAAGGACGTGTCCGCGCTGGTCGAGGAGATGAAGCGCTACCTCGGCATGGGCTATTCCGTGGTGAAGATGAAGATCGGCGGCGCACCCGGCACGGCGCTGCGCGACGCGCTGAAGGAGGATGTGGCGCGGATCGAGGCGGTGCTGGCGCTGCTCGGCGGCGACGGCTCCCGCCTTTGCGTCGACGTGAACGGCCGCTTCGGCCTGCACGCGGCGCTGAGCTACGCCGCGGCACTCTCTCCCTACAAGCTTCGCTGGTACGAGGAGCCGCTGGACCCGCTGGACTACAGCACCCATGCCGCGCTGGCCGAGCATTACGACGGCCCGATCGCCACCGGCGAGAACCTGTTCTCCATGCAGGATGCCCGCAACCTGATCCGCCATGGCGGGCTGCGTCCCGACCGCGACGTCCTGCAGTTCGATCCCGCTTTGTCCTACGGCCTGGTCGAATACCTCCGCACGCTGGAGATGCTGACGCAGCATGGCTGGTCGCCCCGCCGCTGCGTGCCGCATGGCGGCCATCAGTTCGCGCTGAACATCGCGGTGGGCCTCGGCCTCGGCGGCAATGAAAGCTATCCGGAGGTGTTCGCGCCCTTTGGCGGCTTCGCCGACGACACGCCGGTGCAGAACAGCCGCATCCGCCTGCCCGACAGCCCAGGCATCGGCTTTGAACGGAAATCGGCGCTGTACGCCGTGCTCAAGCAACTGGAGGCGTGAGGGGCAGCCGGCCTCCACGCCCCTTCGGCAGGGGAGCATCCTCCCCTGCGGCCGCAGCAATCTTCCATGACAATGCCCGATGCTGGCGGGCGCCCCAGCCGGCAGCTCGGCCACTGGATTGTCGCAGGCATCAGGCCCTTGGCCGGGACGGCCCGGCAGGGGCAGAGCCCTTCCTGGCGAACCCCATGACCCTCATCCTCGAACGCTTCGCCTCCCCGATCGGCGAAGTCCTGCTGGTGGCGCGCGACGCGCGGCTGGCTGCTCTGGAATTCGGCGATGACTGGGGCGACGCCTCGCCGCGCCCGGCCAATCGGCTGGCCCGCCTGCTCGCCGCCCGCTTCGGCTCCGGCACCGCGCCGATGGAAGGCCGGACGGGCTTCGCCGCCCCCCTGGCCGCCTACTTCAAAGGCAACATCGCCGCCCTCGATGCTCTTCCCCTCGACCCTGGCGGCACCTCCTTCCAGCGCCGCTGCTGGAACGCCCTGCGCGCCATTCGGCCTGGCGAGACGCGCTCCTATGGCGCCGTCGCCGCTGCCATCGGCCGCCCCGGCGCGGCGCGGGCGGTGGGCCTGGCCAATGCGCTGAACCCGATCAGCATCGCCATCCCCTGCCACCGGCTGGTGGGCGGCAACGGCGCTCTCACCGGCTATGGCGGCGGTCTGGCACGCAAGCGCTGGCTGCTCGACCATGAACGGCGCTCTCGACCCGGCGGGCCAGGCGCGTAAGCTCACGCTTCGCAACTCCGCCCGGACCCGCCGCATGCCCGACTGGAACGCCGCCGCCGCCACCGCCGACGCCATTGCCGGGGCCTGGGAGGATGGACCCGGGGGGGCCTTCCTGCTGTTCGACCGCGACGGCATCCGCGGCGGCGCGGCGGGCGGCCTTGCCAGCCTCGAGCACCGCATCCCCTTCACCGCGGCGACACCCAGCCGCTACGCCTCCATCAGCAAGCACTTCCTGGCCGCCACCTTGCTGCTGGAAGGCTTCGATCTCGGCGCGCCGCTCGGCGCCCTCGTGCCCGGCCTGTCGCCGGCGATCGGCGCTGTGCCGCTCGGCCGCGCCCTGGACATGACCGGCGCCCTTCCGGACGCCATGGAACTGTTCTGGCAGCGTGGCCAGCCCTTCACCGCCAGCCTGGCGCCGGAAGATGCCTTCGCCCTGCTCGCCGGCTGCGACGCCACCAACGCGCCCCCTGGCACCGAGATGGCCTATTCCAACTCGGGCTGGCGGCTGGCCCAGCGCGCCCTGCCGGACTACGCCGCCACGCTGCGTCAAAGGCTGCTCGATCCCCTCGGCCTGCCCATCGCCTTTCCGCGCGACGAGGCCGAGCCCGTGGCTGGCCTCGCCACCGGCTACTGGCGCGATGGCAGGCACTGGCGTCGCGGGCGCTACGGCATGCACTTCTCCGCCTCGGGCGGGCTGGCCGGCAGCGCCGAGGCGCTGGCAGGATGGGCCTCCGCCCTGCTGTCCGGGCACGGCCCGCTGGCCGGGATGCTGGACCGCCTGGCCGCACCCCGTGCCTTCGCCGACGGCTCGCCCGGTGCCTACCGCCTCGGCCTGGTCGAGACCGCGCTGGCCGGCACCCGGCTGCTGGCGCATGGCGGCTCCCTGCCTGGCTACCGCAACCACCTGCTGATGGCGCCCGAGCAGGGCATGGGCGTGGTGCTGCTCACCAACCGGGAAGAGGAGGCGCTGTGGCCCGCCCTGCGCGTCATGGCCGCGCTGCTGGGCAAGCCAATGCCGCGCCCCGCCGCCAATCCCACCGGCCTCTACGCTGCCGCCGAAGGTCCGTTCTGGGCCGAGTTCACCCCCGGTGCGATGTCCTTCATGGGCGGGCACGAGGCGCTGGTGGAGGATGGGCCGGAGGGCTTCCGCTCTCTGCCCGCCTATCTCGATATCCGCCTGAAGCCCGCGCCGGACGGGGCGCTGCAGGGGCTTGTCGGCGGCGCCCTGCGGTGCCTGCGTCCGGTGCCGCCGGACACGCCGCTCGATCCCGGCCTGCCCGGACTGTGGCGGGAGCCGCGCTCCGGCGCCACCATCCTGGTCCGGTCCGACGGCACCGCACGCTTTCCGGGCCTGGGGGGGCTGGGCGTGGAAACGCCGCTCACGCCGCTGCCCGGCGGCCGGGCGCTGGCTTCGCTCTTGCATGGCCCCTGGCGCCACCGCCCCTGCCTGAGGCGGGAAGGCGATACGCTGCATCTTGCCAGCCACCGGGCCCGCGTACTGCAATTCTGCCGCCAGGAGGACGTTCCATGACCAAAAGAACCGCTCGAGTCGCCGGGCTCATGCTCGGCGCAGCCCTGCTCGCCATGCCGGCGGGAAGCCGCGCGCAGGCCCCCGCACCCCAGAAGGTGCTGCGCGTCGCACCCCACGCCGATCTCAAGACGCTGGACCCCGTCTTCGCCTCCATCGTCATCACGCGCATGCATGGGCTGATGATCTACGAGACGTTGTTCGCCTGGGATTCCAAGCTGCAGCCGCAGCCGCAGATGGTGGACAGCTTCTCCACCGCGCCGGACGGCCTGTCCTGGTCTTTCCGCCTGCGCCCCGGCCAGAAATTCCATGACGGGCAGAAGGTGCGCAGCCAGGACGTGATCGCCTCGCTGAAGCGCTGGATGGCGCGCGATACGGTGGGCGGCAAGACCGCCGAGTACGTCGATGCGCTGGAAGCGGTGGACGAAGACAACTTCACCATCCGCCTGAAGCGGCCCATGGCCATGCTGCCCTTCGCCCTCGGCTCGGCGGTCGGCCAGATCCCCGTCATCATGCGCGAGAGCGAGGCCGCCTCCGACCCGATGAAGCCGGTGACCGAGGTCATTGGCAGCGGTCCCTTCCGCTTCAACCGTGCCGAATGGCGCAGTGGCGCCCGCGTCGTCTACGACCGCAATCCCGACTATGTGCCGCGCGCCGAACCTGCGGACGGACTGGCCGGAGGCCGCGTGGTCAAGGTGGACCGGGTCGAGTGGATCATCATGCCAGACGCCGCAACGGCGGCGGCGGCCCTGCAGACTGGCGAGATCGACATCTGGGAACAGCCCAGCCAGGACCTGGTTCCGGTGATCGGCCGCTCGCGCGACGTGAAGGTGGAGCGCTACTCCAACCTGTCGAACCAGGCCATGCTGCGGCCCAACCACCTCCACCCGCCCTTCAACGACCCGCGCGCCCGGCTGGCCCTGGCCTATGCCACGCAGCAATCGGATTTTCTGGCCGCCGGCTACGGTGATGAGCAGTGGTGGCGGACCTGCGAATCCTATTTCGTCTGCGGCAGCCCCAACGGCACCGAAGCCGGCTCCGCCCCCTACGCCAAGCCCGACCTGGACAAGGCCCGGCAGCTCCTGGCCGCCAGCGGCTACAAGGGCGAGCGGCTGGTGCTGAACTCCACCTACGACATCGCTCCCATTGGCCGCATGGCCGAGGTCGCGGCCGGCCAGTTGAAGCAGGTTGGCTTCAACGTCGACCTGCAATTCGCCGATTGGGGCACGGTGACCACGCGGCAACAGAACCGCGGCACGGTGGCCGAGGGCGGCTGGAACCTGTTCGTCACCACTGCCTCCGGCGCCACCATGCAATCGCCGGTGACCAATATCGGCACCAACATGACCTGCGGTGGCAAATCCTGGGCCGGCTGGCCGTGCGACGAGGAGGCCGAGCGCCTGCGCGGTGCCGTGGTGGACGCGGCGGATGACACGGCCCGTGCCCAGGCCACCGATGCGCTGCACCGGCGACTGGCGGAGGTGCAGCCCTACCGGGTGCTGGGCCAGTACGACCAGCCCTATGCGCGCCGCTCCAACGTGACGGGCATGCTCCAGGCGCCGGTGATGCTGTTCTGGAACCTGGAGAAGAACTAGGCCCTGGCGCAAAGTGGCGGCTGTAGCCGACCTTTCATCCCCGCCTGCCGCCCGATGGCGCATCCTTGTTCCACCGGGCGATCCACCTCATCGCAACGGCATTTTCTAATTGCATAAACAGGCCATCACACAACCTAAATCACGCATTTAAGAGATGAACACCTTCCCTGGTTGAGGAACTATCGCGAACTTGCCGCGCGACGACGGTCGGGCAACCGCTATCAACACCCGATCCCATCCGTCCCGGCGAGGCCTCCATCCCGCGTCCCAGCTCCGCCAAGGAATCCAGAATGGCTTATTCCCTTCGCGACATCCTCGCTCTCCGGCAGGCTTGGTCCACCGCCACGGATTGGTGGGACGCCAGGGTCACGCTCGGTACCGGCCGGGCCGACACCTTGTCCCATTCAGGGGGTCACCACCTGATCCTTGGGCTGGGTGGCGACGACATCATCACTGTTCAGGGGGTTTACCAGGGCCTCGGCAACGCGGTCTTCGGCGGCAGCGGCGCCGACTCCGTCACCGTGCTCGGCCACCGCAACCTCGTTTCCGGCGATGCGGGTCACGACACCATCCACCTGGGCAGCCTGATGCGCGAGGAAAGCAACCACAACATCGTTCTCGGCGGCGCCGGCCATGACGAGATCACCGTCTTCGGCCGCGACAACGTCATCGCCGGCGGGGGCGGCAATGACCGGATCGTTGCCCAGGGCTGGGGCGGCCACCTCGACAAGATCGACACCACGATCGATGGCGGCTCCGGCGATGACTGGATCAGCGCTTCCGGCGTCGGAGTCCATGTGCTTGGCGGCGCCGGTGCCGACCACATCCTGAGCCAGAGCGGCACCCTCGACCCGGTCGGGACGGCGCAGACCCTGTCAGGCGGCCGCGGCGTGGACAGCTTCACCATCCACACCGACTCCTCTCTGCTGGTCGAGAACCATTTCGAGCGGACCATCGCTGAAGGCAGCAGCATCAGCGGTCTGTTCACCGTGATCACCGATTACGAAGCCGGCGAGACCATCGACATCGGTCAGGCCGGCAACAACCGGCACACCAGCTATATCACGGTCGGTGGCTCGAACCCGGAGGAGGACCCCATTCGCCTCGCCGCCCACACCCACGCCATCCTGAAGGGCGACATGACGGAACCCGGCCTCTTCGTAGTGGATGAGGGGGGCGATGACCTGATCATCGTCTACAACGCGGCGGACAATCCCGTCGATCCGGCGCGGGGCTCGCTCGTGCTGCAGGACTATGCGGGCGAAATCACCATTCGCAGCCTTGGCGACGACGCGATCATCGCCTGACGGCGGCGGCGCGGCCTCCGCCGGCCGCGCCAGCACCTCCTCGGGTCACTCCTGCTCCCGCACCCGGAATGCCATCTTCCCGACCACCCGATCCACAACGCGCGCCGGCAAGAACGGCGCCAGTCGCAGCGCCAATGCCAGCGGCCATGGAAACACCGCCTGCGCCGCTTCCCGATCCAGCGCCCGCGCCACCCGCGCGGCGGCAACCTCGGCGCTCATGGAAAACGGTCGCGCGCCAACATATCGGTCACCCATGGCGCTGTTGAAATAGCCGGGCGCCAGCAGCGTCACCTGCACGCCTTCCGCCCGCAGCCTGCCCCGCAGCGCCTCGCCCCAGGCCCAGAGCCCGGCCTTGCTGGCGCAATAGCCCGGGCTGTCCGGCAGGCCCCGCAGAGCCGCAAGCGACGTGACCAGCCCGATCGCCCCACGGCCCCGTGCGCGCATGCCTGGCAACAGTGGCTCCACCAGATGCGCAGCACCCAGCAGGTTCACCTCGACCTGCGCCGTCAAAGCCCGCAGCCCCTCCGCCGCCCCGTCGGGCCGCGTGCCGGCGGCGATCCCCGCATTGGCGATGGCCAGATCCACCGGCTCGGCGGCATCCCATTCCCGCAGCAGCGCGTCCATGCCCGCCGCGTCCCGCACATCCTGCACCGCCAGCCTGGGCAGGGCACCCCGCGCCGCGCAATCCAGCGCCACCGCTTCCAGTGCCGCCGCATCCCGCCCGATCAGCCCCAACACCACCCCCGGCGCCGCGTAGCGCCGCGCCAGCGCCGCGCCCAACCCCCGCGACGCCCCCGTGATAACGATGCTGCGGAACCTCATCGGAGCCCCCGCAGCCGGGCCAGGGCACCGCGCAGCCAGCCCTCGGCGCCACGGTGCAGGGTGAAGGGCGAAAGCTTCCAGGCCGTCGGATCGTTCAACCGCTCCAGGATCACCTCCGGTGGGCAGGGCAGCTCGGTCACCGGGTCCACCTGGCGCGGAAACAGGATCAGCGCAGCGGCCACCAGCTCGTCCAGGGTCAGCCGCCGCTTCCGTCGCGGCGGCGGATGCCGGTCCTCCGTCAGCCCCCACCCGGCATAGAAGGGCTGTCCCCAGCAAACCACCGGCATTTCCCGCAGCAGCGCCTCGAATCCCGACAAGGAGGTCAGGGTGTGCAGCGCGTCCACCTGCGGAAACAGTGCCGTCAGCGGAGCCCCTGTCACGACTTGGTCGGCCAACGCGGCGAGCTCGCCCGCCTCCAGCCGCCCCTGGCGGAATCCAGCCTCCAGGTCCGGGTGGGGCTTGTAGATCAGGAAGGCTTCGGGATGCGCCGCCCGCACGGCACGGAGCAGCGCCAGATTGTCCTGGATCGCCCCGCCGCCCAGCCGGACCGAGGCATCCCCCTCCACCTGCCCCGGCACCAACAGCCGCGCACGGCCTGGCGGCGCGGCGATGATGGGCGCCTCCCCCACCAGGTTGTACTTGGTCACGCCGCGCGCGACGATCGCCTGCCGCAGCAGGGCTGCGCGCTCCAGCAGCGGCGGGGGGAAGCCCGCATGGGCCAGCAAATGCTCCAGCGCGCTTTCCCCTGTGGGGTCGTAGTAGATGCCACGATCATCCACCGCATAGGCCGCCCCCGGCAGGAACCGCGCACCCAGCCCACGCGATCGTACAAAGCCGTCCTCCACCGTCAGCAGCGCGACCCCGGCGGCGGCGCAGGCTGAGCGGAGTTCCGGCGTTGCGCGGCTGGCCCAGGCGGCGACGGCGCCGCCCCGCCGCTTCGCCAGCGCCACAGCCCGATCCGGCCGCCGCGCAAAGGCCGGCGTGCCGTCCCGATGGGCGAACAGCGCGGCAATGCGCCGCCGCTTCCAGAAGGCCATCCCGAGGCACACCGCCACACGCCGGTTCTCCTTCTGCGCCCCATGCCATTCCGCCAGCTGGTCCACCGCACGCTCCACCGGCCACGGCCGGGCGAGAAAGGGATCGGCGCAGCGCAGGGCGGCGATCAGCGCGGCCCAGCGCGGCGCCGGGTCCAGCACGCAACCTGCCACCCGCACCCCGGCGGCGGCGGCGAGCAGCGCCATCTCGGCCGAGGCGCCGTGCAGATCCGTGGCCAGGTCCAACAGGGTCCAGGGGGAAAGCCGCCCCGGCACCAGCTGCATTCCTGGCTCCACGCGCAGCAGGGGCCGGTTGCCGGCTGGTGCGGCCGGATCGCGCGCCAGCAACAGGAGCCGACCCCCGGCGGCAGCGGCGCGCGCGGCCGACAAGGCAGTGGCCGCGGCCATCGCGGCTTCCGGCCGACAGGGATCGAGCAGCAAAACGGCCTCGCGGTACGGCAGCTTCAGCGCGGCGGGGCCGGGATCGGGCAGGCCGGGTTCACCGCCCAGCCTTTCGGCGGCCAAGCGCGCAGCCAGATCGGCAGCCCGCTCCAGCGCGGTGGCGGCAGCACCCGGCGCCATGGCGAGAGGCGCCGTGGCCAGGCATTCGGGCAGATCCTCGAGTGGCAGTAAGGCCACCGGCCCGAGTCGCCCGGCGAAGCCAGGACTGCGCAGGGGCCCGGTTGCATAGCGGATAAGCCTTACACGCGGTGGCAAGACAGGAAGAATGCGGCCCTTTGGCGCAGCCCACACCCCGGGGTTGCAGCCCTCCTTTATGCCAAATTCAGGCCAGAAAGCTGCCAACCTCGCAGACTTTACTGAGGCTTCGCCGGGAAAGAAGATAATTCCCTGATCAATATCGCCTTTTACGCGAGAATTGCGTTCGGTGATAATTCAACTTCTCCGCAACGGATGTTTTACAAGTCCGGTTTTCGTGCGTTAGGTTCCGATCATGCAAGAGCGCATGCAAATTTGCGTGTTCGGAAAACCCGACCCCCACCTCCGGGGTATCACGCGGCGATCACAATCCAAGGTGGCGATGATTTTCATCGCTATGCTTTCCGGTTGTGCGACACCTCCGGCTTCCGGCGTGGCCCCCGGTCCCGTGCTGGCCATGCCCAGACCGATCCCCGCCGACCCGCTGGCGGCCTTCGCTGCCCGCGCCCAACCTGGCCAAGTGGAGGACGTTTCGCCCAGCCCCGGGGCTGCGCCCGTCACCGTGCGGCTGGTCCGCGCCTACAACGCTGCCAGTGGCCGTGAATGCCGCGAGCTTTCGGTGGGCTACCGCGCCGCCCGCCCCGCGCTCTACTGCGATGATCCCGCTACCGGCTGGGGAGCCGCCCGCGCCTTGCTGCGCGGCGGCGCCGTGGGCCGGCCGTGACCGTCGAGGTCCCCCGCCGGGCTGCGGCGGGCGGCTTCCAGTCGCAGATCAATGTCATGGCCGCGCTGTTCATGCGCGAGATGCTGACCCGCTTCGGCACCAGCCGCACCGGCTATGTCTGGTTGCTGGCCGAGCCGATGATCCTGGCCACCGCCATCTCCACCATGCACTACGCCAGCGGCCACGAGCTGCCGAACGGCCTGCCCATCTTTCTGTTCTACGCCATGGGCTACACGCCCTTTCTGATGTTCCGCTCCGTGGTCACCCGCGGCTCCAACGCCATCAAGGGCAACATGTCGCTGCTGTTCCACAGCCGCATTTCCCTGCTCGACGTCATGCTCGCGCGCAATCTGATGGAGGTGGTGATCTGCTGCGCGGTGGTGACCGTCTTCCTGACCATTTCCAGCGTCTTCTTCGGGGAAGTGCCGGAACAACCCGGCCTGCTGGTGGCGGGCCTGCTGATGAGCGCGCTGCTGGCGCATGGCCTGTCCATGGTGATCGCCTCTCTCCAGGTCGTCCTGGAGTGGGTCGAGCACCTGGTGCATCCCTTCACCTACCTGATGATGCCCTTTTCTGCGACCTTCTACATGCTCGACTCCATGCCGCCCGGCACGCGCGAGTTGCTGCTGTGGAACCCGCTGGTGCATGTGCACGAGTTGAACCGCTGGGCCATCTTCGGCGACCGTCTGGTCGCCTACTATGACATCTCCTACCTGCTCGCCTGGATCCTGGGGCTGAACCTGCTCGGCTTGGCCGGGCTGCGCGTCGCCCGCCCCCGCCTTTCCCTTTCCGACTGAGGGAGGAGCACGCGGCCATGTCGGGCTCCATCGAGCTGAAGAACGTCTGGAAGACCTTTGAGGGACGCCAGGGGCAGAAAACCGTGCTGCGCGGCGTCAATGCGCGGGTGCAGCCGGGCGACCACCTGGGGATCCTGGGCCGCAACGGCGCCGGCAAATCCACCCTGGTACGCATGCTGGCCGGGGTCGAGGCGCCGACCCGCGGCCAGATCCGCCGCAACCTGCTGATGTCCTGGCCACTGGGTGGCGGCTACGGCATCCAATCGACGCTGACCGGCCGCAACAATGCCCGCTTCATCGCCCGCCTTTACGGCATGCCGCTCGACCAGACGGAAGCCTTTGTCGAGGATTTCTCCGAGCTGGGCGCATACTTCAACGAGCCGGTGAAGAACTACTCTTCCGGCATGCGCTCGCGGCTGATGATGGCGCTGTCCTTCGCGGTCGATTTCGAGTGCTACCTGGTGGATGAGGCGCTCTCCACCGGTGATGCCCGCTTTGCCAGCAAGTGCCTCGAGGTGTTCGAGGAACGGCGGCAAAACGCGGCCGTCATCATGATCTCCCACAACCTCAACCACGTCCGGCGCTACTGCCAGACCGCCGCGGTGCTGCGCAACGGCATCCTGGAATTCTACGAGGACGTCGATGAAGCTATCGCCTCCTACCAGGGCCTCTGACGCGGCCCTCAGCGGCAGCGCGCGCCCTGTTCCCGCGCGGCCGGCCACACGCTCCTCGCCGCTGGCCCGTGCCCTGTGGAAGCGGCGCTTCTACCTGCTGCTGGTGGTGCTGCCGACGCTGCTCGCCGGGCTCTACTTCTACGGCTTCGCCGCCGGCCAGTACGTGTCCGAGGCACGCTTCATCGTGCGCAGCAAGCAGGACAATTCCGGCGCCAACGCGCTGGGCGCCATGATCGGTGCCGCCGGCTTCAAGCAGTCGAATGAGGAATCGCTGGCCGTCCGCGATTACCTGCAGTCGCATGACGCGCTGCAGGCGCTGGTCCGCGACACCGGCCTGATCGAGCTCTACCGCCGCCCCGAGGCCGACCTCCTTGCCCGCCTCTGGCTGGCCGATCCGCCGGCGGAGTTGCTGAAGTTCTACCACGGCGGCATGAACGCGGTGGTCAATGACGCCACCTCAGGCATCACCACCATCCGCTCCCGCGCCTTCCGCCCCGAGGACGCCCAGCGCATCGCCGCCGAGCAGATGCGACTGTCCGAGGAGTTCGTGAACCACCTTTCCGCCAGCGCCCGCGCCGAGACGCTGCGCGTCGCGAACGAGGAGCTGGGCCGCGCCGAGCAGCGCGTGATCGACAGCCAGGTCGCCGTCACCGAATGGCGCCAGCGCGAACAGGCCCTCGACCCCACCCGCAGCGCCGCCATCGGCATTGAGGGCATCGGCTCGCTGGAGGGCTCGCTGATCGCGGCCCGCGCCGAGCTGCAGGAGAAGTCGGCCTTCATGCGGCCGGACAACCCGCAGATCGTGCTGCTGCGCAACCGCATCGCCTCGCTGCAATCCGAGATCGGCGAGCAGCGGCGCCGCCTGACGCTGGGTGGCGAAAGCCTGCCCACCCAGGTGGCCCGTTACGAGCGGCTGCTGCTGGAACGCGAATTTGCCGACAAGCAGCTGGCCTCGGCCACCGTGTCGCTGGAAACGGCGCGGCTGGACGCCCAGCGCCAGCAGCTCTTCCTCGCTCGCGTTGTGGAGCCGAACCTGGCCGACTACCCGCTCTATCCCCGCGCCGCGCTGATCATCCTCAGCCTGTTCGCGGTTCTTTCCATCCTCTACGGCATCGGCTGGATGCTGGTTGCTGGGATCCGTGAACATGCGCTCTAGCCATGCCCTTCTCGCCACCGCCATGGCCTTCCTGCTGGGAGGTCAGGCGGCGGCGCAGAACCTGAACAACCCTGTTCCCGCGCTGATGCAGCAGCAGGCGCAGGCCCAGGCCATGATGCAGGCCCAGCAACAGGCGCAGGCCCAGGGGCAGATGCCCCAGATGCCGCCGCAGCAGGCCCAGGGCAATCCGACGCAGGTGCCGCAGCTCCTGCCGCAGGACAATCTGGTCAATCGCGCCGGCAGCACCACGGAAGCCGAGGCCGGCGCCTCCGCGCAGGGACCGCTGGCAGAGCCCTGGCGCCCGCCGGGTCCGAGCCGCACCGTGTTCGGCGCCCAGCTCTTCATGCGCGGCGCCCCCACGGGCTCCGAAAGCGCCAACCCGAACTACCGCCTGTCCGCCGGCGACCGCGTCAGCGTCCGGGTCTGGGGCCCGGTGGAGTCCGAGGTGATGGGTGCCATCGACCCCGACGGCAACCTGTTCCTGCCCTCCATCGGCCCGCTGCGCCTGGCCGGCGTCCGCTCGGGCGACCTGCAGCGGGTGGTCGAGTCGGAAGTGCGGCGGATCTACACCCAGCAGGTGCAGGTCTATGCCGTGCTGCTCTCGGCCAGCCAGATCGGCGTCTACGTCACCGGCTTCGTGCGCACGCCGGGCCGCCACCTGGGCTCCGGCTCCGAGACGGTGCTGGACTACATGCTGCGTGCCGGCGGCGTCGATCCGGTGCGCGGCTCCTACCGCGACATCGTCGTCAACCGCGGCGGCCGCGCGCTGGTGCGCATCGACCTCTACCCCTTCCTGCTGCAGGGCAAGCTGCCGCAGCTGACCCTGCAGGAAGGCGACACCATCGTTGTCGGCAAGCAGGGCGCAGTGGTCTCGGCCGACGGCGCTGTGCGCAACAACTACCTGTTCGAGGTGGCGGGCAACGCCATGGCCGGGCCGGAGCTGCTGAACCTCGCCGGCGCGTTGCCCTCGGCGACCAACGTGGTGATCCGCGGCACCCGCGCCGGGCAGCCCTGGTCGCGCTACATCGACGTCGCCCAGCTTCGCCAGCAATCCTTGGTCGATCAGGACACCGTCACCTTTATCACCGACGCCCCGGCCCCCACCGTGCGCGTCTTCATCGAGGGCAGCCGCATCGGTCCCTCCGTGCTGGTGGCTGACCGCGACATGGCGCTGTGCCAGCTGCTGGACCACGTCGCGGTGGATCCGGCATTGGCCGACACCGGCTCCGTCTACATCCTTCGCAAGCGCATCGCCGCGCAGCAGCGCCGCGCCATCAACGAGGCGCTGGACCGGCTGGAACGGCAGCTCTTCACCGCCACCTCCGCAACCACCGGCATCGCGCAGATCCGCTCGGCCGAGGCGCAGCTCGTGTCCAACTACATCCAGCGCGGCCGCCGGATCGAGCCGGAAGGGCGCCTCGTGGCCGTGGACGATGCTGGGCGCTGCTCGCAGGTGCGGCTGGAGGATGGCGACACCATCGTGGTCCCCGAGCGCTCCGACACGGTGCTGGTGGCCGGCGAGGTGATCACGCCTCAGGCCATCCTGTGGCGCCCGAACATGACCATCGACGACTACGTCAAGGTCGCCGGCGGCTATACCCAGCGCGGCGACAGCGGCAACGTCATGATCCGGCGCGCCAGCGGCCACATCATCCTCGACCCACGCGAAGGACCGCGTCCGGGCGACGAGCTGATCGTGCTGCCGGTGCTGGGCTTCAAGGGCCTGCAGATCGCCTCCGACCTCTTGCAGATGGTGTACCAGGCGGCATTGGCCGTCCGTTACTTCGACCTCTGAGACGCCGCGGCGCGCCGGCTTCCCGGCGTGCCTCCGCAACCGAGCCCCCCGCACGTCGCTTTAACGATGGACACCCATCCATCGACGGAGAAGACGATGCCCTTGACCCGGCGCGCCGCCCTGTCAGCCGCCCTGGCCAGCCTGTCGGTCGTTCCCGGCACCGGCCTGGCCCAGCCCCGCGAAGGCGGGGTGGCCCTGCGCAACGCCCGCATCTTCGCCGATGGCCGCTTCACCGAGCCCTCGACCCTGCTGATCTCCGATGGCCGCGTGCGCGCGGTTGCCGCCGGCTTGTCCGGGCTGCCGGAGGGCGTGCGCGGCATCGACATGGCGGGGCACTACATCGTGCCGGGGATGACCAGCGCGCATGTGCATGTAGGCCATGCCGTTGGACTGGAATCCGGCCCGCAATTCTACACTCGGGACACGGTGGAGGCGCAGCTGCAGCGCTATGCCGCCTTCGGCGTCACCCAGGTCGCCGCACTCGGCATGGGGCCACCGCTGTTCCACGCCCTGCGTGAGGAAAGTCGGGCGGGGCGGCTGCGGGGCGCCACGCTGCGCGGTGCCGGCCCCGGCCTCGGCGTCACCGATGGCGCACCCCCCGCCGGGCCCATGCGGCTCGCCGACAACCAGGTGCTCCGTCCTCGCGACGAGGCCGAGGTCCGCTCGGCGGTGGACCGCCTCGCCGCAGCCGGCATCGACCAGGTGAAGATCTGGATCGAGGACGCGAACGGCCAGCTGCCCATGATGTCGCCCGAGATCGTTCGCGCCGCGGTGCAGGCGGCGCATCGCCACAACCTGCCCGTGGTCGCCCATGTGCACGACCTGTCGCATGCCCGCCTCGCCGTGTCCTCGGGCGTCGACATCCTGGGCCACGGCATTCGCGACGAACCGGTGGACGAGGCGCTGGTTGCCGCCATGCGGCAGGCCGGCACGCGCTACATCCCGACCATCCAAATCGACGAGGCCGAGTACCTCTACACCGATCGGCCCGAGCTCGCGGACGACGCCGTCTTCCAGGCGGCGACGACCCCGGCCTTCCGCTCCCGCATGGCCGATTCCGGCTGGCGCGAAACCCAGTCCCGAAAGGGCGAGCAGCACCGTGACGCGGTGCGCATGAACCAGCGCAACCTGCTCACCCTGCACCGGGCCGGTGTACCCGTCGCCCTCGGCACGGATTCCGGCGCGACGCCGCTGCGGGTGCAAGGCTTTGCCGAGCACCGCGAGCTGGCACTGATGGTGGAGGCCGGGCTTTCGCCGGCGGATGTTCTGCGCATCGCCACGGAAGGCTCCGCCGCCCTGCTCGGCGACACGGATCGCGGTGTGCTGCGGCCCGGAGCGCGGGCCGATTTCGCCGTGCTGGCAGCCGATCCGCTGGAGAACATCGCCAACATCGGACGCATCGCCGCTGTCTGGCAGGATGGGCGGGAAGTGGCTGGCCGCCTGAGCTGAGCGGCCTTGGCCCGCGCGGGGGGGGGGGGGGGTGGCCCTTGTCAGGCCCGTGCCCGCGGCTCCACCGGGTGGCTGATGGCACCGCCCCCCTCGCCTTCCGCATCCACCACGGCGCGTGCCCGGCGCATCAGGTCGGTCAGGCCGCCCGGGCTGGGGCTGGACACCACGGCCATCTTGTGCGGCCGGTCCTGGCCCTTGGCGGAGTAAACATGCACTGCCCAGCCGCTATCACCGCATTCCCGCACCTCCAACGGATGCGATCGGTAATAGCGCAGTTCCCGGTAAGCCATGATCACGCCTCGATCAACAAATCCGAGGGTTGTCTATGATCCCGCTCCGATGGCGTCTAGCGCCCCAGGCGTGTGCCCAAAGGCAACTCTTCAACCGCCGTGAGCAGGGGTTGGAGAAGCATGCCGCAACAACAATGCAACCGAAACGGTTCTGCGGAATTCATACATTGCGCCGCACAACTCCTCCCCGCGGCAATCTTCTTACGATTGATCTGCAACTCAAGGCCCGGCCGCCTGGCCGGGCCTTCTTTTTGCGTCATGCAGAAGCATTGCTTCCGCTCACGTGTCATAGGGCCGGTGGCCATCCAGGCACGCCGGCATGGCCAGAGGCTCCTCAGCCTTCTCCCTGCGGCAGCACATGAACGAAACGGCGTGCTTCCAGCAGCGACAGGCGCTCATCCTCGCGGGCCATGGCCGCAAAGGCGAAGCTGACCAGGCCGATGCCGACGGGTCTGCCGGACGAATCGGGGCGTGGGTCCCGGCACAGGATTTCCAGCCGCAGCAGCGGCCCGCCTGCCGGGATCTCCACCGCAACAAGGCGCTTCTCCCCCGCCGCGACCTCAACAATCACCGGAGGCGCCTCAGGCTCCGGTGCCCGCTGAGCATGCAGCTCCACCACTTGGTCCTGCTTCGCCCCGCAAAGCTCCAGCTCAAGCCGCAGCGGCCCCTCATGATCGCTGTCCAGGGGCAGGGACAGGGTGGCGGCACCCGGCCGCGTCCACACGCCCCAATCCTCCAGCGGATGCCACCCATCGCCTTCGCGAACCGCCTCCGCCACCGCCATGGCCAGGCTGGGCCGCCCCGCCGCCATGCGCCGCATCCCATGCCACCGTGCCGCAGCCAAGGGCAGGTGCGGCAAGTCGCCCGCCTGCTTCGCCAACCGCTCGGCCTCGGCCAGAAGCTGTGCCGCCACCGCCGGCCAGGAGCGCAGCTTCACCGCCGCGGCCCGTGCCTGCTCCGCTTCGCGGAAGGCATCGTCGGTGATCATGCGCGCCAAGGTTTCCACCAGCTCCGGCTCGTTGCCGGGGCTGAAGAAGGTGGCACCGCCCTGCCCGGACTCCACCAGCGCCGAATGCGCCGGCGTGACCACCGCGCGCCCCGCGGCCAGGCTTTCGGTGACCGGCAGCCCCCAGCCCTCATGCAGGCTGTTATAGACGGTGAACTGGCTCCCCCGGTACAGCGCCGCCAGCACCGGATCCGAAACATCCTGCAGCAGCCGTACCCGGGCACGCAGCTCCGGCGAATGCTCCAGCAGCGACAGCGCCGGCTCGGCCCGCCATCCCGGCTTGCCCACGCAGGCCAGCAGCGGCACCCGGCGGGCACCCAGCCGCCGCAACAGGGTCAGCCAGGCGCTGAACACCATCCGGTGGTCCTTGCGCCCCTCCATGGTGGCGACAAACAGCACGAAGGGCTGCCCCGCGCGCAGCAGCGGGTGCTCGGCGGGCAGGTCCGGCAGAGCCTCTGGCGCCGCATCCATCCGCACCACGGCGCTGCGCGGCACGGGCAGTTCGGGCAGCAATGCCTCATGCATGCGCCGCAGGTCGTCCCGGGTGGAGCGGGATACGGTCAGCACCCCATCCGCATGCAGAGCCAGGTTGGCGAACCAGCGCGAATAGCCGCTGACGGTTGAATCCTGGCAGTATTCCGGCATCAGCAGCGGCACCGTGTCGTGCAGCAGCGGCACGTGGCGCAGCCCGTCCCGGGCCCGCGCCGCCCGCAACGTGCCCAGATGCCCTGGCACCCCCCATGTGCCGCCCAGCGGCACCAGCACGGCGCCGGGGGCAAAGCGCAGCGGCGGCGGCTTCTCCAGCAAGGCTTCGAGCAGCCCCGTGGCCTCGCGCCAGGCCGGGGCGTCGGCATCGGTGCCGCTCAGCATCAGATGTGCGATGCGGTGGAACAGCGCCGCCGGAAAGTCCCGCAGCCCCCCTTGCCGCATGGCGCAGAGCCGCGGCGGACGTGGCCCGGCCAGTGCTCCGCCGGCAATGCCGATCTGCACGCGCTGGATGCCGCTGGGCGCCCGGTATCCGTGGCGGATCCACTGCGTGAGGTCCGTGAGGTCAAGAACGGAGCCGGCGGCACGCGGCGCTGCGCGGTCGGGCCGGTCGGCCACCAGGGCGATCCACTCGGCCCAGGGCACCGTGCCGCCCGGATCCAGCGCCACGGCCGCGGCATAAGCCGCCCGGGCTTCGTCCCGGTGGCCGAGCAGCTTCTCGGCATGACCGATCTGCAACGGGATATCGGCCTCTCGCGGCTGCATCCGTGCCGCTGCCCGGTACAGGGTCAACGCCTGGCGCGCATCCCCTGCTTCCTTCAGGCAGTGCGCCTGCTGCACCAGCATTCCGGCATCATCCGGGCGCAACCGCAGAAAGGCGGCATAGGCGGCGGCGGCGGCCTGCCACTGGCCGCGGTCGCGTAGGGCATCCGCTTCCCGCCGCAGCGCCTCGGCCTCCTGTTCGGGGCCACCCTCCGGCTCGCTCGCCATCGCCGTCTCCAGCTTCTCCGTTTCACCCTTCGGACCTGATCCTGACGCGGTCAAGGGTCCGTGATCGATTGCGCTTCGTTCTGCGGTTGCACTCGGTTAGGTTGCGCCCATGCGCCCCAGAATCACCATAGATGGACACAACCTCGCCCTGGACCAGGGAACCGGGGTGGCAACCTATGCCCGCAACCTGAGCTTCCGCCTGGGCGCCATGGGGGCGGAGGTTGGCGTGCTGTACGGCACCCGTGCCAGTCCCAGCCGCAACAAGCTGATCCGTGAGATTGCCTTCTTCGACAACCGCGTGGGCGAGCCCTCCACCCTGCTGCGCTGGCTGCGCAACACGCGCCGCACCACCCTGGGCAGCTTCGGCGAATACGCGACGGAGGTGCCGATCACCGGCAATGTCATCTCCACGACCTTTGACAGCCGGATGCCGCATTTCGACCATTTGTGGAACCTGGAGAACGGCTTCACCCAGGCCGCTAACCACTTCAAGTGGTTCAAAAACCGGCTGAAGGTGCGGCTGCCGCGCGCGCCGGAGGTCATGCACTGGACCTACCCGCTGCCCATGCTGATGCCGGGCATCAAGAACATCTACACCCTGCACGACCTGGTGCCGCTGCGCCTTCCCTACACCACGCTGGACCACAAGCGGCGCTACCTGCGGCTGAACAAGCTGATCGCGCAGAAGGCGGACCACATCATCACGGTGTCCGAAGCCTCGCGGCGCGACATCATCAACCTGCTCGGTGCCGACCCGGACAAGGTCACCAACACCTATCAGGCGGTCGACCTGCCGCGGAAATTCACCGACAAGCCGCTGGACGAGGCGCGGGACGAGATCACCGGCTCCTTCGGCCTCGAATGGAAGAAGTACTTCCTGTTCTTCGGCGCCATCGAGCCGAAGAAGAATGTCGGCCGCATGATCGAGGCGTTCCTGGCCTCCGGCTCCGACCTGCCGCTGGTGATCGTCGGCAAGCAGGCCTGGAAAAGCGAGGAGGAGCTGAAGCTCCTGTTCGACGACCACATCCGATACCAGGTGCAGGAAGGTTCGGTGCTGCGCACGAAGCGCAAGATCATCCTGCTCGACTACGCGCCCTTCCGGCTGCTGATCTCGCTGATCCGCGGCGCCAAGGCGGCGCTGTTCCCTTCCCTCTATGAAGGCTTTGGCCTGCCGGCGCTGGAAGCGATGAAGCTCGGCACACCGGTGATGACCTCCAACACCTCCTCACTGCCGGAAGTGGTGGGCGAGGCCGCCATCACCGTCGATCCTTACGACGTGAGGGCCATGGTGGAGGCGATCCGTGCGCTGGACCGCGACGCCGATCTGCGCGGCTGGCTGGAAGGCGCCGGACCGAAGCGCGCCGCCCTGTTCAACAACGAGGCGTATGAGCGCAAGCTGTCCGAAGTTTATGCCCGGGTCGGGGTCGACCTGTCCCGCCCGCCGGTTGCTGAAGCGGCCCCGGCGCTCGCCGCCGAATAGCCCATGACCGCCACATGCGGGACCGCCCGGCCCGCGTGTGGAACCTGGCAAGGCATGGCATCCGCGCGAAGCCCGTGACATACCCACCCGCGCGGATCGCTGGGCGGGAACTGGACATTCTCATCCTGGTGGAACTTGGCCTCACCTTCGAGTGACAACGGCCATGCTCCAGGAACGCGCGCTTGGCCGCGGCGTTGCGACCGGCGACAGGAGGATGCGATGCCTAACCTTGCCCCGGCCGCAGAGGTCGCAGCCCCCACCGCGCCATTGCTCACGCCAGGCGAAACCTGCTGGGCCACGGCCCGTGCCGGACGTTTCAGGGTGATGGTGGATGCGGCGGATTACTTCGCTGCGGCCCGATCGGCGATGCTCAAGGCCCGCCACAGCATCCTGATGATCGGCTGGGATTTCGACACACGCATCAAGCTGGAACCCGGCGGCACCGATCATCCCGGCCCGCCCAAGCTCGGCCGCTTCCTGAACTGGCTGGCGCGGGAGCGGCCGGAGCTGCGCATCCGCATCCTGAAATGGGATCTGGGCCTGCTGGGCTCCCTGGCCCGCGGGGAAACGCCCTTCTTTCTGCTGGACTGGATGACCGGCCGCCGCGTCCGCCTGAAGCTGGACGGCGCCCACCCGGCCGCCGCGGCACACCATATGAAGCTGATGGTGATCGACGACGCGCTGGCCTTCTGCGGCGGCATCGACATGACGGTCGGCCGCTGGGACACGCGCGGCCACGAGCCGGATGCCAAGCATCGCCGCACCCCCGGCGGCAGCCCCTGCGACCCCTGGCACGATGCCACCACCTGCGTGGATGGCGCCGCCGCCGCCAAGCTGGCCGAACTGGCCCGCGAACGCTGGCGCCGCGCCACCAGCGAAACCCTGGAGCCCGTCACGCCTGCCGGCGATCCCTGGCCCGACGACCTCCCGGTGGATCTGCGGGATGTGGAGATCGGCATCGCCCGCACCATTGCCGAGTATGACGGCCACCGGCAGGTCGCCGAGATCGAGACGCTCACCTTTCGCGCCATCGCCGCCGCGCGCCGCCACCTCTACATCGAAAGCCAGTACTTCGCTTCCCGCCGCGTGGCCGAGGCCATGGTGCGCCGCCTTGCGGAGCCGGATGGGCCCGAGATCGTGGTGATCAACCCCGAAAGCGCCGATGGCTGGCTGGAGCAGAAGACCATGGATGCCGCCCGCGTCCGCCTGCTGCACCTGGTCCGGCGGGCCGACCGGTACGGGCGCTTCCGCATCTTCCATCCCGTCAACACGGCCGGCACGCCGATCTACGTGCACGCCAAGATCATGGTGGTGGATGACCGGCTGCTGAAGATCGGGTCGGCCAACATGAACAACCGCTCGCTCGGCTATGACACTGAATGCGACCTGGCGGTGGAGGGCACCACCGAGGCCATCCGCCGCGCCATCGTCGCCCGTCGCGACGACCTGCTGGCCGAACATCTGGGCTGCGAGGCGGCGGATGTGGCCACCGCCCTGGATGGGGCGGACGGATCGCTGATCCGCGCCATCGAGGCGCTGAACACCGGTTCGCGCCGCCTCGTTCCGCTGGAGTCGCGCCCCCTCGGGCCGGAAGAGGAAGCACTGGCGGAAACGGATCTGGTTGACCCCGAACGGCCCACCAGTCTTTGGCGCCAGCTTCGCTCCGTGGCGCGGGTCTAGGCAGCGGGAGCGCGGCCGCCGGCATCCCGCCACCCAAGGCGGCGATCCGCCGCGCTAGGCCGTGTCCGCCAGGCGGAGACAGACCAGCCGCGCGGCGCCGTGCGCCCGCTCCGCCAACACCGCGTAGCCGGGCAGGTCCAGCCCTTCCTCCACGCCGATTTCAGCACAAACCAGCGCGGCCGGAGCGATCCACCCCGCCTTGCCCAGCGCCGCCAGAGCCTTCGGCACCAGCTCCTGCCCGTAGGGAGGATCGAGGAACAGCATCCCGCAGGCTCGGGGCGCCCGTGCCGGCCGCACGGCGTCGCCGGGCCAGATCCGGCTCCGCGCTTCCTCACGGCAGGCGGCGATGTTGGCGCGCAGCACCGCCAGCGCCACCCGGTCCCGCTCGAGGAAATCGGCAGAGGCTGCCCCTCGCGACAAGGCTTCCAGCCCCAGCGCCCCGGTTCCGGCGAAGGCGTCCAGCACGGCCGCATCCTCGATGCAGGCTCGGCCGGCCCAGGGCGCATGCCACAGCATGTCGAACAGCGCCTGGCGCACCCGGTCCGCCGTGGGGCGAGTGGTGCCGCCCGGCGGCGCTTCCAGCTTCCGGCCGCGATGCCGGCCCGCCACGATCCTCACCGGGGCGGACGCAGCGGCCCGGCAAAGCCGCTCAACGGTGCGGACCGCGGCGTCGCGGCGGTCCCTCGGGCTGGTCGGCATCCCTGCCCTGCGCCACGCCGCCGCGCGAGTCGCGCAGCTTCTCCGTGGCGTTGCGCGCTCGGGGGGTTCTGGCTGGCGCGGGCGGCTTGGCGGGACGTGAGCGCCGCAGCCCTTCCGGCTTTTGCGCCTCTTCCTGCAGCCCTTGCGCCGCAGCCTCGGCGGCAGCGCGGCGGCCGGCCTCGGCGGTGCGCTCCACTCCGCGCTGGATGCGCGGCGGCGCATCGAGGCCCAGCTCCTCACGCATGAACTTGGCGTTCACCTCCTCCACCGCGCCGCGCGGCAGCGGCCCGAGGGTGAAGGGGCCGTAAGCCACGCGGATCAGCCGGGTCACGGTGAGGCCCAGATGCTGCAGCACGCGCCGCACCTCCCGGTTCTTGCCTTCCGCCAAGGAAACTGTCAGCCAGGCATTGGTGCCCTGTCGTGAATCCAGCCCTGCCTCGATGGGGCCGTAGGCGACGCCCTCCACCGTGACGCCGTTCGCCAGATACGCCAACGCCCGCTCATCCACCCGGCCATGCACCCGCGCGCGGTAGCGCCGTGTCCAGCCATTGGAAGGCAGCTCCAGCTTGCGGCTCAGCGCGCCATCATTGGTCAGCAGCAGCAGCCCTTCGGAGTTCAAGTCGAGCCGGCCCACCGAGACCAGGCGCGGCAGCCCGGCCGGCAACTCCTCGAACACGGTGCGGCGCCCTTCCGGGTCCTTGTGCGTGGTCACCAGCCCGGCCGGCTTGTGGTAGCGGAACAGCCGTGTCCGCTCCGGGGTCCCCACCACCTGCCCGCCCACCGCCACGCGGTCCTCCGGCCCGACAAAGGTGGCTGGCGTGTCCACCACCTGCCCGTTCAGCGTCACCCGGCCCTCGGCCACCAGCTTCTCGGCATCGCGGCGGCTGGCAATGCCGGCGCGCGCCAGGAACTTCGCGATGCGCTCGCCGCGTGCGGCGTCCTCCGCTTCCTCAGCCACGGCAGGCCTCCACGAACCCGTCCAGGATACGCTGATCGGCCTTGTCGACCGCGTATTCAGGGTGCCACTGCACGCCGAGGGCGAAGCGGTGCGCCGTGCTCTCGATCCCCTCGATCACGCCATCCGGCGCAACGGCGTTGACCACCGCGCCCGCACCCGGCCGCTCCACCGCCTGGTGATGCGCCGAATTCACCGCCATGCGCGTGCCACCCACCACCCGGGCCAGCAGCGTGCCTTGCGTGATCTCCACCTCGTGCCCCGGCTCGTTGCGCGGGTTGGGCTGCTCATGAGCCAGCGCATCCGGCACACGATCCGGGATGTGCTGGATCAGCGTGCCGCCCAGCGCCACCGCCAGCAGCTGCTCGCCGCCGCAGATCCCCAGCACGGGCATGTTCCGCGCCAGGGCACCGCGCACCATGGCCAGCTCAAAGGCCGTGCGGCCCTGCTTCAGCGCCACGGTCGGGTGCGCCGGCCCGCCGCCGTACAGCGAAGGGTCCACGTCAAAGGCGCCGCCGGTCACCAGCAGCCCGTCAATCTTATCGAGATAGGCCTCGGCCAGTTCCGGTTCGTGCGGCAGGGCGACGGGCAGCCCGCCGGCCCGCGCCACGCTGGAAAAGTAGTTCTGCCGCAGGGCGTACCAGGGCAGCTTGGAATAGCCGCCGGGCTGTTCCGCATCGAGGGTCAGGCCGACCAGAGGAAGCTTGCGCATGGGTGCGGTTGCTAGCCCCCCCTCGCGGTGAGAACAATGCATTTCGGATTTCATGCAGGAGGCGACGATGCAGCTCGGTGGCAAGCGCGTGGTGGTGATGGGTGGCAGCCGCGGCATCGGCCGCAGCATCGCGCTGGGCTTCGCGCAGGAAGGCGCGGCGGTCGCCCTGTGCGCGCGCGGCACGGAATCGCTGGAAAAAACGCGAGGGGAGATCGCTGCCCTCGGCCACCCGGTTTTCGCCGCCCCCTGCGACCTCGCCGAAGCAGAGCAGATCCAGGCCTTTATCGCCCGCGCGGCCGAGGCGCTGGGCGGCATCGACGTGCTGGTGAACAACGCTTCCGGCTTCGGCGCCACCGATGACGAGGCGGGCTGGTCCGCCGCCTTCGGCGTGGACATCATGGCAACGGTGCGCGCCTCCCACGCCGCCCTGCCCTTTCTGCAGAAATCGGGTGCGGAGGGGCGTGGCGCCGCCATCGTCAACGTGTCTTCCATTTCGGCGCTGCGGGCGAGCACGCGCTCGGCCCCCTATGGCGCGATGAAGGCGGCGATCGACCACTACACCGCCAGCCAGGCCAAGATGTACGCGGCTCAGGGCATCCGGGTGAACGCCGTGGCACCCGGCTCCATCGAGTTCCCCGGCGGCTCGTGGGAAAAGCGTCGGCTGGAAGGTGCCCCGCTTTATGAGCAGATCCGGCAGCAGATCCCGGCAGGCCGTCTGGGCGAGCCGGAGGAAGTGGCCGATGTGGTGCTGTTCCTCGCCTCCCGCCGTGCCCGCTGGGTTACGGGGCAGAGCATCGTGGTCGATGGCGGGCAGCTCATCGGCCCCGGAAGCTGAGAAGGGCGGGTCCGGCAGCGCGCGACTTTCCCCTCGCCCGAACCGGGAGGCGCAGCGTCCATCCGCTCCGGCTCGGGCGGTTCTCCCGCCGGGGCCTTGTCTTCACGAGCGTCGTTGCCCGGCCGGCCGGTTCGGCCCGGGCGTGATCCGGATCTAGCCGACCGGACGCCGCGCAGCGGCCAGCGCAACGCCCAGCGCCACCGTGGCCGCGCCCGAGGCCTCCCGCAGCCGCCGGATCAGCGCCGGGCGGGCCACCGCCCCTTGCCGGATGCCGCCGGCCGCAAAGGCCACGACAAGGTCGGCCAGCGTGTTCAGCGCCACCGAAACCAGCCCCAGGAGCACGAACTGCCCCGCCACCCCGCCTTGGGCCGGGTCCAGGAACTGGGGAATAAAGGCCAGGAAGAAGGCGGCCGTCTTGGGGTTGAGTGCTTCCACCAGCACTCCCTCGCGGAAGGCACGGGCCGCCCCCACCGGCGGCGCGGCCGCCGCGCCGCGGAGAGCGGCGGCCGCATCCCGCCGGGCGGACCGGATCATGCGCCATCCCAGCCACACCAAGTAGGCGGAGCCCGCCAGTTTCAGCGCGGTGAACAGTTCGGCACTGGCCAGCACCAGGGCCGACACGCCCAATGCCCCGGCCAGCACATGCACCGTGCCGCCCAGCGCGGTACCGAAGCTGGAGGCCACGCCATCGCTTCGTCCCCCAGCCAGGCTGCGCGCGGCGACATAGAAGAGGCCTGGCCCCGGCGTCACCGCCAGCAGCAGGGCCGCGGCGGAAAACAGGACGAGTTGGGTGAAATCCGGCATCGCGGCATGCTCTCCTCAGGGTATTGCCCCCATCTCGAACAGAAAGGGTAAGAGGCGGCGCGGGGGGACGCCTATTTCGGGATCAGGGCCGCCACAGCCCGCTCGGCAGCCGAATCGCTGGCGCCTAGCCCGGCGGCCACCCCGGCCCGGTCCGCCTCGGTTCGGTTCTGGCTCATCTTGCGCTTGCCCTCCAACCGGGTGATCGGCAGGCGCAGCCCGACGATCCCCTTGAGCTGCCCGCGGACAAAGGGCTCCGGCGCATCGGCCACGGCCCAGGGCTGGGCGCGCACCCCCTCGTGCCGGTCGGTCAACCGCACCACCACATCCCGCAGGCGCCCGGCATCCTCAAAGAATTCCGCCGGGCCATAGGCGTGCACGGCCATGTAGTTCCAGGTTGGCACCACCTTTCGGTGCTCCTTCTTGGACGGGTACCAGGATGGGCTGACATAGGCCTCGGGCCCACTGAACAGCACCATGGCCTCTCCCGCCGCGGGCAAGCTCCATTGCGGGTTGGCCCGTGCCAGATGCCCATACAGCGTTCCGTAGGGCCCCTCCTCCGGTGCCAGCAGCAACGGCAGCGGCGTCGCCATCAGCCCGTCCGCCGTGGCGGTGACCAGGTTGGCGAGGCGCGCTTCCCGCATCAGCGCATGCAGGGTCGGCAGGTCTTCCTCGCGAAAGGCAGGCGGCACATACATCGGCTCGGCTCCACGGCTGAGGTGGACCTTGCCGCCGGATTGGCCCAGAAGAAACGTCCAGTTTCCCGCGAAAACACTGGGCCAGTTCGAACAACGGTCAATCCCCGCCATGACGCCGCAGCCACCGCCGCGTATCAGCCGCAGCATCGGCGAGTCGATCAAGGCCCGCATCGCCTCCGGCCAGCTCTGCGCCGGTGCGCCGCTTCCCTCCACCCGTGCCCTGGCGGCGGAATGGGGGGTTTCGCGCACCACCGTCACCGCAGCCTATGAGCAGTTGATCGCCGAAGGGTATGTGGAAACGCGCCGGGGCAGCCGGGCAAGGGTGGCACGGGGCTTCGGCCATCCCGCCCTTTCAACGGAGCAGCGTGCGCCTGCCCCGTTTCCAATCCCGCTTTCCGCCTTCGCGCGCCGGCTGGAGGCCGCGCCCCTCCAGCCGGCCGACCTGCCGGACCTGTCGGTGGATTTCCGCTACGGCGACCTCGCCAGCGCCGACTTCCCCCTGCCCGCCTGGCGGAAGGCCATTACCGCCGCCCTGCTGCGCCGCCCGCCACGCCTGCGCTACGATGATCCGCGCGGCGCCATTTCCCTCCGGGTGGCGCTGCAGGGCTACCTGTGGCGCGCGCGGGGCCTGCGCTGCGCCGCCGAGCAGATCGTGGTCGTCAACGGCTCGCAGCAGGGGCTCGACCTGTGCGCGCGACTGCTGCTGGACCCCGGCGACGCCGCTGTGATGGAAGACCCGGGCTACAACCTCGCCCGCCAGATCTTCGCCGCCGCCGGAGCGTCGCTGCTGCCGGTGCCCGCCGATGCGGAAGGCCTGCGCACGGAGGCACTGCCCCCCGCCCGGCTGGCCTATGTCACCCCGTCCCACCAGTTCCCGCTGGGCGGGGTGCTGCCCGCGCGACGTCGCGGGGAGTTGCTGGCCTGGGCGCGGCAGGCCGGCGCCTTCGTCATCGAGGATGATTACGACGGCGAGTACCGCTACGACATCGCACCCGTGCCCCCTTTGCTGGCCATGGCGGAGGTCCGGGGCGACGCCGCCGGCCGCGTCATCTATCTCGGTACGCTGTCCAAGACGCTTTCCCCGACGCTGCGCCTGGGCTACCTCGTGCTGCCCGCAGCCCTCGCCCCCGCTTTCGCCGCGGCCAAGCGCCTGACCGACCGCCACACCCCGGCACTGGAACAGGAGGCGCTCGCCGGGCTGATCGAGAGCGGCGCTTATGAGCGCCATGTCCGCCGGATGCGCCGCCGCAACGGCGAGCGGCGGGCCGCTTTGCTGGACGCGCTGACTACGATGCTGGGCGACGCGGTCACGGCCAGCGGCGCCGAAGCGGGGCTGCACATCCTGCTCTGGCTGAACCGCCTGCCGCCGGATCGGCAAGCCGCCCTGCTTGTCCTTGCCCGCGAGGCCGGCCTCGGCCTCCATCCCGTGGCGCCGCTTTATGCCACCGGCCAGGCACCGGCGGGGCTGGTGGTGGGCTATGCCGGGCTGAGCGAAGCTGCCATCCGCCAGGGCGTACGCCTGCTGCGGCAGGTCCTGGAACGCCTCGGCGGCGCCTGATGCCTCCCTGCCCCCGGCAGCCTTCCCATTCCACACGCGCCGCCTTAAGGCTCCGCCCATGCCCACGCCCATCGAGATCGCACTGGAGGAAGCGGCGCTCGCCGCCGCGCGGGGCGAAGTGCCGGTGGGCGCCGTTGTCACCGGCCCCGATGGCGCGGTGCTGGGTCGCGCCGGCAATCGGGTGGAAGAGCTGCACGACCCTTCCGCCCATGCCGAGATCCTGGCCCTGCGCCAGGCGGCCGGGCAGCTCCGCTCGCCACGCCTGCCGGACTGCACCCTGACCGTGACGCTGGAGCCTTGCCCGATGTGCGCTCAGGCGGCCTCCTTCTTCCGGGTCAGGCGGGTGGCCTTTGGCGCCTACGATCCCAAGGGCGGCGGGGTGGAGCATGGCGCCCGCATCTTTGCCGCGCCATCCTGCCATCATGCCCCGGAAGTGATCGGCGGGCTGCGCGAAGGCGAATGCGCGACCCTGCTGCGCGATTTCTTCAGGGCAAAACGCCCCGGCTGAGGGTTGGCGGCCGCCCTGGCCCGGCGCAGGGTGGCGGCATGAGCAACATGATGGCCGATCCTGCCGCCATCCGCCGGATGGTGGCGGTGTTCGGCTTCTCGGGTTTCGCCGGCGCCTTGGCCGGCCGGGCCCTTGATCCCCTGATGGGCGAGCTTTCCGCCGAGTTCGTCGTTCCGGTCGAGCAGGTGGCGCTGCTGGCCAGCGCCTTCACCCTGCCCTACGCCTTGGTGCAGCCCATCCTGGGACCGGTCGGCGACGCGTTCGGCAAGCGCCGCGTGGTGGCGCTGTGCATTGGCCTGCTGGCGGTGATGCTGGTGGCCTGCGCCCTGGCGCCGGGGCTGGACGAATTGTTCTTCGCCCGGGTCGCCGCCGGGTTGGCGGCAGGCGGCATCTTTCCGCTGATCCTGGCGCTGTTCGGCGACACGGTGCCCATGGACCAGCGCCAGGTGGCGATGAGCCGCTTTCTGGCCTTCGCCATCATGGGCCAGCTCGCCGGCGGCGCCGTTTCGGGGGCGGTCGCGCCGCTGATCGGCTGGCGCGGCGTGATGTGGCTCTGCGCGCTGGCCGCCGGCTTCTCCTTCCTGGTGCTGCTGTGGGACGTGCGTGGCCGCCCGTCCACCGCCCGCCTCGCCGGCCCGCCCTCGCTGGCCGAGGTGCTGCGCCGCTATCGCACCATCCTGCGCAGTCCTCTGGCGCGCCCGCTTTACGGAGGCGTGTTTCTGGAAGGCATGTTCGTTTTCGGGTGCTTCCCCTTCCTGGCCGCGATCCTGGGGCCGGACGGACACGGCACTCTGCGCGCCGGCATTGCCGTGGCCTGTTTCGGCGTGGGGGGCTTCGGCTACACGCTGCTGGCCCCCTTTCTGCTGCGGCGGATCGGGCAGGCCCGGATGATGCGGCTGGCCGGGCTGATGGTGCTGCTGGGCATGGCGGCGGTGGGCACCTTGCCGCCGAACCCCGCAGCCGCCGGCGGGCTGCTGGTGGGGCTGGGCTTCTTCATGCTGCACAATTCCATTCAGGTCCGCGTCACCGAGGTGGCGCCGGGTGCGCGCGGCTCGGCCGTCGCGCTGCACGCCTTTTGCTACTTCCTCGGCCAGGCGGTCGGACCGGCCCTGTATGGCGCCCTGTTGCCGCCTCTCGGCGCCGCGTTCGCGCTGGCAGCCGGGGGACTTGGCGTCCTGTTGATCAGCCTCTGGCTCAGCCATTCACCGGGTACGCCACGTTCGAGCTGAGCGTGGCCGTTACGTTTTGGTCCGTAGGTGCAAAGGCGGCCTGAAGCCAACAAGAACAAAGCCGGATTCGCCAATGAACCGGTGGGATGAATCAGGTGCTTGGCGCAGTCGGCGCAGAGGGAGGGTGATGAAGCGGACCCTGATACCACCTAGATGTGGTGGAACAAGGTCTGCCGGCGCCACAAGGCCGTTCGCAACCGTTCACCACCCGCGCCCGAGTCGCTCCCCGAGTCGCGGAACATGCGGTAACAGCGTCAGAAGTCGCTGACGCGGCCCTTCTTTTCCCAATCGCCGTATCGGGTCGGCTCGGGTCCCGTGGGTCCATCCACTTCCTTGGGCATCACCTTGGGATCGGTTTTCACCGGCGGTGCGGAGCCGGTCACCGAGGACGGCGGCTTCGCCGGAGTCGGCTGCGGATCGGCCGGCTTCGCGGCCTCTTGCTTGGAGCTTGTCATGCTCCCCATGTGGGGTGGCACGGAGGCTTAGCGGAAGGGGGTGAAAGCAATGAACGGGTATTTCCGGACGACATTGCTGCTGGCGGCGATGACCGCCCTGTTTGTTGTGGTCGGCGGCGCCATTGGCGGACGTGGGGGCATGGTGGTGGCCTTCGGGATTGCCTGCCTGACCAACCTGTTTGCTTGGTGGAACAGCGACCGCATGGTGCTCCGGATGCACAATGCGCAACGGGTGGGACCACAGGAGGCACCCGACCTCTACGCCATGACGGAACGGCTGGCGCATCATGCCGGGCTGCCCATGCCCGCCCTCTATGTCATTCACGAGGATCAGCCCAACGCCTTCGCGACCGGGCGCAATCCGCAGAACGCCGCCGTGGCGGTGAACACCGGACTGCTCGCCCACATGCCGCCCGAGGAGGTGGAGGGCGTTATCGCCCATGAACTGGCGCATATTCGCAACCGCGATACGCTGATCATGACCATGACGGCTTGCCTGGCCGGCGCAATCGGCATGCTGGCGCAGTTCGGCTTCCTGTTCGGCGGCATGCGCGGCAATGACCGGGGCCCGGGCCCGATCGCCACATTGCTGATGATGGTGCTGGCCCCCCTCGGCGCCATGGTGGTGCAGATGGCCATCAGCCGGTCGCGTGAGTACGAGGCGGACCGGGCGGCGGCGGAGATCAGCGGCAATCCGTCCGGCCTGGCCAATGCCTTGATGCGGCTGGAGCAGGGTCGCCTCGCCTTTGTCAACCAGCGCGCCGAGGCCAATCCCGCCACCGCCCACATGTTCATCATCAATCCGCTTTCGGGCGCGCGGATGGACAACCTCTTCTCCACCCATCCCAGCACCCAGAATCGGATCGCGGCGCTGATGGAACTGGCGCAGCACATGGGAATGCCCGCTGCCCGACAGACCCCCGGCTGGAGCCCGGCGCAATCCGCTCCGCGTTCCAGTCCCTGGGGCGGACAGGCACCGTCGCGTCGGCCCCGCGGCCCCTGGGGCTGACAGCCGGGCCGGGCTCATCCCTGAGCCGGCGCGCCGGCCGATCCGGTCATGGACCTGACGGCTTGGCAGTCCGGGTCCCGCGCCGCGTCCCTTGCCACGGTCAGGATCAGGCGGCGCAGCCAGGCATGGCCAGCATCGGCCTCCAGGCGGCGAGGAAAGATCAGGGACAGGCGAGTGTGGTGCAGCACCACCGGACAGGGCCGCAGCGCCAACCCGTGCGCCTCCGCCATTTGCACGGCGAGGCGTGCGGACAGTGCCATGACCATGTCGGTGCGCTTCAGGATGCCGGGCACGCCCGCCAGATGCGCCACCACGGCGCCGAGGCGACGGGGATGCCCGGCCTCGCGCATCGGCTGGTCCAGCGCGCCGTCCCGCGAGCCGTTGGGTGAGTGCAGCAGGTGCGGCCATTCCGCCAGCCGCGCCACCGTCACCTCCCCCTCGGCCAGGGGATGCCCTGGGCGCATCAGGGTCAGAAATTCCTCCGGCAGCAGGCGCAGGCGGGTGTAGAGGGCCGGCGGCTCAGGCAGCATGCCGACGGCCATCTGCACCACGTCCCGCTCCAGCATCTCCTGCGCATTGGTGCGGTCGGCATGGTGGATCGCCAGCAGACAGCGCGGTGCCTCGGCGGCCAGGTGCTCCAGCAGCGGTGGCGCCAGAACCGCCTCGGCGTATTCCGACAAGCCGAGGGGGAAGACGCGCTCGGCGGTGGCGGGGTCAAAGGGCGCGTGCGCGGCCAGGGCATCCCGCAGGCGGTCCAGCATCTCGGCCACGGGCTGCATCAGGGAGAGCGCCAGGGCAGTTGGCTCCACGCCACCGGGGCGGCGCAGGAACAGTTCGTCACCCAGGGCGCCGCGCAGCCGTGTCAGCGCGTTGGAAACGGCGGGCTGCGACAGGTTGAGGCGGGCGGCGGCGCGGGTCACGTGCCGCTCGCGCGCCACGGCGTCGAACACCCGCAGCAGGTTCAGGTCGAGGGTCGAGAGGTCCGCCATTGATGGCGCCAATGATGACCGTTCCGGTTGGCGTTTGGAAGCGCGCCCGGGGGGCGGAGTAGGAGCGGAGCCGTGGCGGCCGGAGGGGCCGCATCCCGCAAGGACACCGGATCCATGATGAGCACCGAACGCACCGCGCCCTATGCCGCCCTGTTGCTGCGCGTCAGCCTGGGCATCCTGTTCCTGGCCCACGGGCTGTGGATGAAGGTCCTGACCTTCGGGCTGGCGGGAACGATGGGATATTTCGGCAGCCTGGGCTACCCGCCGGTGTTCGGCGCCATCGTGGCGCTGGCGGAGACCGCGGCGGGGGTGGCGCTGATCCTGGGGATCTGGACCCGCGCCGTGTCGCTGCTGACATTGCCGATCCTGATCGGCGCCGCGCTGCAGCACGGCGGCAATGGATGGGTCTTCAGCCGTGCCGGCGGCGGCTGGGAATTCCCGGTGTTCTGGATCGCGGCCATGCTGGTGCAGGCCGGGCTGGGTGCCGGGGCGCACGCGGTGAGGCTGCGCCTGCCGGGCGCCTGCCGGGCCGTGCGCGCGGCCTGAGAACTGCGGGGCGCGAACAGCGAGGTGCGGGCGCTGTTTCCGCGCCTCGTCTGCGGCGGAGCTCAGCGCGCCAGGCGCGACGTGCCGTCGGGCGAGTATTCCAGCACGATGCCGCCGCCATTGTAGGCGCCGTTGCCCACATCCTGCTTCGGCAGGTTGAGATTGGAGAAGGGCTGCGCCGGGGTGGGTGCCGCCCGCTCGGTGCCCGGGGCGGGCATGGCCATGGGCGACAAGTTCGTCGATGGGGCACCGCGCGGCACGGGCGGTGGCAAGGTGCCAGCGGAGGATGCTGGTGCCATGCCGCTGGGCGACATCCCGCCTTGGGCCAGGACCGCGGGTGCGGCGGCGAGGCTGGCCAGGGACAGCAGGGCGATACGGCGGACGAAACGCATGGGCCTGATCCTTTCGGCGGGTTTCGGACAAAAACAGCCGGTCGGGATCGGGGTTGCCCGTGGGGGTCCGGGGCGGGTTGCGCCGCCCCGGAGGGATCAGGTCAGAGGGCACCGCCCTTGCGGCCGGCCATGGCGCCGAGGCGCAGCCGGAGGGCGTTCAGCTTGATGAAGCCCTGGGCGTCGAACTGGTCGTAGGCGCCCTGGTCTTCCTCAAAGGTGACGTGCTTCATGGAATACAGGCTGTTGGGCGACTGGCGGCCGGTGACGATGGTGTTGCCCTTGTACAGCTTCAGGCGGACGGTGCCGGTGACGCTGTTCTGGCTCTCATCCACCAGGGACTGGATCATGCGGCGCTCGGGGGAGAACCAGAAGCCGTTGTAGATGATCTCGGCGTAGCGGGGCATCAGGCTGTCCTTCAGGTGGGCAGCCTCGCGGTCGAGGGTGATGCTCTCGATCGCGCGGTGGGCGGTGTGGAGGATGGTGCCGCCCGGGGTCTCGTAGCAGCCGCGGGACTTCATGCCGACGAAGCGGTTTTCCACCAGGTCGAGGCGGCCGATGCCGTTTTCGCGGCCCAGGGCGTTCAGCTTCGTCAGCAGCGTGGCGGGGGACAGGCGCTCGCCATTGATGCCGACGGCGTCGCCGCGCTCGAACTCAATGGTGATCTCGGTGACCTTGTCGGGGGCGGCCTCGGGCGAGACGGTGCGCTGCCAGACGATCTCGTCCGGGGCGTCCCAGGGCTCCTCGAGGATCTTGCCCTCGGAAGAGCTGTGCAGGAGGTTGGCGTCCACCGAGAAGGGGGCCTCGCCGCGCTTGTCCTTGGCGATGGGGATCTGGTTGGCCTCGGCGAATTCCAGCAGCTTGGTGCGGGAGGTCAGGTCCCATTCGCGCCAGGGGGCGATGACCTTCACGTCGGGCTTCAGGGAATAGTAGCCGATCTCGAACCGGACCTGGTCGTTGCCCTTGCCCGTCGCGCCGTGGCTGACGGCGTCGGCGCCGACCTGCTCGGCGATCTCGATCTGGCGCTTGGCGATGAGCGGGCGGGCGATGGAGGTGCCGAGGAGGTAGCAGCCCTCATACAAGGCGTTGGCGCGGAACATGGGGAAGACGAAGTCGCGGGTGAATTCCTCGCGCAGGTCGTCGATGAAGATGTTCTGTTCCTTGATGCCGAGCATCAGGGCCTTGTCGCGGGCCGGGCCGAGCTCCTCACCCTGGCCAAGATCGGCGGTGAAGGTCACCACCTCACATTGGTAGGTGGTCTGGAGCCATTTCAGGATGACGGAAGTGTCCAGCCCGCCGGAATAGGCGAGCACCACCTTTTTCACGTCCTTGACCGCCATTGCGTGGGTCCCTTTTTCCGAACGAGCGAAGGCCAGGGGTTTGCCGCAGAGGGGCGGCGCCGGCAAGGCAGTCATGCCCAGCCGAGGCGGACGGAACGGGGGATTCGGGCACGGCCGGCGGCGTCGCGGGCGAGGCGGGCCAGGGTGCGCAGCGTTTCGGCGGGGGTGCGGTGGTTGAGCGGGTGGCGGCGCAAGGTTTCGGACAAAAGCGGATCGGGGAGCAGCCAGGGGGGTGCATCGAGCGCCGAACGCAGGCCGAGGCGGCGGATGAGCATGAGAAGCGGTAGGCCGCCGAGGCGCGCGGCGCGGCGGGCGGCGCGGCAGATGCTGTATTCGATGGCGCGGAGCGGGTGGCCGGGCGGGGCTTTGGCCAGGAGTTTGAGCAGGCGGTGCCAGAAGCCGGCATGGAAGAGGCGGCGGAAGAAGCGCGCGACGGTGTCGGGGCGGCCGTGTTGGGGGGCGAGGTCTTTCCAGGCGGCGCCGGGGGCGTGGGCGAGGTGGAAGATGGCATCGAGCCGGGCGCGCGGATCAGGGGTGCGGCGGCCCTGAGGGGCCAGCGGCGGGAGGTGGGGGCGGAGGGCGGCCCAGGCGGTGTCGGAGAGCGGGGTCCAGGGGGTGGGGGTGGTGAGGCGGGACATGGGGGGCCGGCTCCGGGGGGGGGAGCGGAGAATGTAGGAATTTAGTCCTTTTGTCAAGTGCTCGCGCTAGCCTAGCTGTTCCTTAGGCTTTTCATAGTCCAACCAAATCGAATGTCACTTCTCGAAATATCTGACTAGCCTCATTCTCATTGAGAAATTTCTTCATAACCATATCATGAAAATGCTTAGCCAAAATTTGTAGTCGGATTTGTTTCAAATATTTTATAGTTGGCCTCGCTTCTAAGGCCGGGGAAAATAAAGGCGCCTCAATCTCTCCAGTAATCGGGTGAGGCCCCTCCTTGAACGTAATAGTATGAAAAATCGTACCTGTTACGTCTGATTTTAAGGATGCCACGGTCCAACAGATGGCTATATTAAAATGACCGATCGTATGATTGTAGACATTAAATATATCTCGGGCCGGGTTAGCCCTCAATTCTGTTCCCTTTCTAGAGGCCACGACAGAGTATATTAGAGTCGAATTATGAGGGTTGTATTTTCCAATTCTTATATAATCACGCGCATCATCGATATCGTACGGTTTGTCGCGAATGTCTGGGCTTCTTTTGGTGTATAAAACAGAAAATGAACTATTAGATTTTATACCTTTTGTATAATTCGCCTGCGTCAATTCAGTACCATCTTGCAGAGTCGTTGTCAGTTTGATCACGTTGATTTTGATTTTACTTTTATTAGTCGGATGGATCGAGTATTTTTGCGCTTTAATCGGTTTTTCGATTTCCCAATCGTGATACAAGGTGGGGCGCATAAACTCACCCGGCTTTAAGTCAACGAAAATTGTGCCATCACTCCACTCTCGCGCCGACAGCAAAGCCCGGAGATCACCATCGACCTCCATCGCGAACTTGGCGGTTGTCAAAAACTTCCGGGGTGCTGCAGCCATTTATCCAGCTTCCGCAGTTCGCAAGACGTGGAAGATGAGTCTCTAAATTTATCGAAAAGTCAATTTTTGTTGGTGCTGCATATTCAAAGCAGTTCTCAGTGAAGGTCCAGGAGGCTCAGCCTCCTGGCGGATGGGGGTTCCGGGGGAAGGCAGCGCCTTCCCCCGCCCCGCGTGCCTCCGGTAGCGTTGGCGTCCCGCCCCGCAGGACGCCCTGGATGATCCCGCCCCCTGAACTGCCTGAGCCGCCGATCCTGCGCCCGTACGAGGATGGCGCGTTTCGCATGGCGTTGGGGCTGGGCACGGTGCCAACGCGGGAGTGGCTGCGGGTCGACCGGCTGTATGGGCCAGAGGTCGCGGAGCGGCGGGCGTTGATCGCCGAGCGGGCGCGGGAGGTCGTGATCGGGTTGCCGGAGGCGGCTGAGGCTGGGGCGGAGTTGCTGGGGGCGGTGGCGGCCAATCTGGCCGAGCATCATCCGGCCTGGTTCGGCTGGGAGGGCGGACGGCTGGCGAACCGGCTGCTGGGGGAGGACGTCGAGATCGCGGGGGCCGAGGCGCCGCTCGCCACGCTGGGCCGGCTGGTGCAGGAGGATTTCTGCCTGATGCGGGTGGAGGGGGGCGTGCCGCGCCTGGTGGCGGGGGTGTTGTGCTTTCCCAACCGGTGGCGGCTGGCGGAGAAGATCGGGTTGCCGCTGGGCGGCGTGCATGGGCCGGTGCCGCTCTATGCCGAGCGGTTGCAGCGGCCGGTGGACCGGTTCCTGGCGCTGCTGGCCCCCGGGAAGATCGCGGTGCGGGCCAATTGGTCGGTGTTGGACGATCCGGCGCTGCATCAGCCGGTGGGGCATGGGCGGCGCAAGGCCAGTTCGTTGCGGGCCGAGGAGGCGGGGGCGCGGCTGTTTTTGCGGGTGGAGCGGCAGAGCTTTGTGCGGCTGCCGCGCTCGGGCGCGGTGGTGTTCGGGATCCGGAGTTATGTCTGGCCGCTGGGAGTGGTGGTCGCGGCGGAGGGGGAGGCCGCGCGGTTGCGGGCGGCGGTGCTGGCGATGCCGGAGGCGATGGCGGCGTATAAGAGCCTGTTGCCGTTCCGGGCGGCGTTGCTGGAGTATCTGGAGGCGCGGGCGGCGGGTTGAGCGGGCGCGTCAGGTCGCGCGCACCACCAGGGTCGTTCCCTCCACCGCCACCACTTCCACCGTTGTTCCGGGGGCGGCCTCCCCTGCCCCGCGCGCGGGCCAGTCGGAATCGCCCACGCGCACCCGGCCGTTCTCCAGCAGGGTGCCGTGGCGGCCGATCAGGCCGGAGCCCGGGGTGTTCAGGGTGCCGGCTTTCGCGCGGGGGCGGAAGACGCGCAGCGACAGCGCCACGCCCGCCGCCAGGAGGGCGATGAAGAGCAGCGCCGTGGCGGTGAAGCCCAGGGGGAGGACGGCCAGCGTCAGGCCGGTGCCGAGGGCGGCGGCCCCGACCCAGATCAGGAAGGCGCCGGGCAGCAGGGTTTCCGCCGCCATCAGCAGCAGGCCGAGGCCGGTCCAGATCGCCCAGGCGGGGATGCCGGACAGCATCAGGTTTCGGGGACGCTGCCGCCGCGCCGGGGGGCGGCGGGTGTTGTGGCGGCGTTGGCGCGGAAGAGTTCCATGGCCCCGGTGATGCCGCCGGCGATGGAGGCGGCCTCGACCGGCACGACCACCAGTTTGGAGGAGGGGTTGCCGGCGAGCTGGCCGAAGGCGCCGATATAGCGTTCGGCGATGAAGTAGTTGAGCGCGGCCTCGCCGCCGTTGCGGGCAGCCTCGGCCACCACATGGGTGGCGCGGGCCTCGGCCTCGGCCAGGCGTTCGCGGGCCTCGGCGTCGCGTTGCGCGGCTTCGAGGCGGCCTTCGGCTTCGAGGATCTGGGCGGCCTTGGCGCCCTCGGCGCGCATCACGGCGGCCTCGCGGTCGCCTTGCGCGCGCATGACGACGGCGCGGCGTTCGCGCTCGGCCATCATCTGGGTGTTCATGGCGGCGACAAGGTTGGCGGGGGGCTCGATCTTGCGGATCTCGACGCGGGTGACCTTGACGCCCCAGGGGTCGGTGGCCCCGTCCAGCACCGAGAGCAGGTGGGAGTTGATCTTGTCGCGGGAGGAGAGGGCCTGGTCGAGGTCCATCTCGCCGATGATGGCGCGGATGTTGGTCATGGCCAGCGCCGAGAGGGCCTGGGTGAGGTTCTGCACCTGGTAGGCGGATTTCTCAGGGTCCATGACGCGGTAGTAGACGACGCCGTCCACCGAGACATTGGCGTTGTCGCGGGTGATGACGGCCTGTTCGGGGATGTCGAGGACGATTTCCTGGACGTTCACCTTGTGGCCGACGGCGTCGATGAAGGGGATGAGCAGGTTCAGGCCCGGTTGCAGGACGCGGGTGAAGGCGCCGAAGCGCTCAACCGTCCAGTTCTCGCCCTGGGGGACGGTGCGGATGCCCTTGAAGGCGGTGAGGACGGCGAGGCCCAGGAGGATCAGCACGACGATGAGGCCGGCGGGGATTTCGTCCATGGGGGGTTGGCGTTCCTTCTCCGTCAGGGTGCCCAGGGGCGGGCTGGTTGGGAGCGGCCGGTGGCGAATCGGGCCGCCGGTCTGGCGGGCGCGGGTGGAGTGTGCCGCGCGCGGCGCACCGGGGCGCGGGAAATCTGCCAGGCGGGCTGCGGGCATGAAAAAGGCCGGGTGCCTGTTCGGGCACCCGGCCTTTGTTCTCACGGCCCCGGATCAGGCGGCGGCGGCGCGGCCGGCCTGGGGGTCGAGGCGGTAGCCGCCGCCCTCAGTCAGGAGCAGGGCGGCGTTGGCCGGATCGGGCTCGATCTTCTGCCGCAGGCGGTAGATGTGGGTTTCCAGCGTGTGCGTGGTGACGGCGGCGTTGTAGCCCCATACCTCGTTCAGCAGGATCTGGCGGGCCACGGGGCGGCCGCCGGCGCGGTAAAGGAACTTCAGGATCGCGGCCTCTTTCTCGGTGAGGCGGATCTTGCGGTTCTTCACCGGCTCCAGGAGCATCTTGGCCGAGGGGCGGAAGGTGTAGGGCCCGATGACAAAGACGGCGTCTTCCGAATTGTCGAAGACGCGGAGCTGGGCGCGCAGGCGGGCCAGGAGCTCGCCGATGCGGAAGGGCTTGGCGATGTAGTCGTTCGCCCCGGCGTCGAGGCCGCGCACCACATCCTGCTCGGCGTCGGCGCCGGTCAGCATGATGATGGGGATCTTGACGCCTTCGTGCCGCAGCTTGGCGCAGAGCTCGCGGCCGTCGCCATCGGGCAGGCCGATGTCGAGCAGCACCGCGTCGCAGCGGCTATCCGCCGCCAAGAGCTGGTCGGCGGCCTCGGAGGCGGTCGCGGCCTCGACCGGCGCGAATTCTCCATCCAGCGCCAGTTGTTCGGACAGGGTGACGCGAAGCGCGTCATCATCGTCCACGATCAGGATCGGCCGCGGGCCGGTCATGCGCTCTCCAGACAATGCCAGTGTGCCGCCCGCCGGCCCCGGGGTGGGGTGGTGGAGGCAAGTGGAAAGACAAAGGCTGCCTGGAGTCAGGGTTGCATCAGCGACGCGGGCAGCCAACCACGGCCATGGTGACGGCAGCGCGTCGGTGGGGCAAGCCCAACCTGTCTCCGCGCGCGCGGCGAATTCATTTTTCTATCCCTGTGTGAGGGGATGGCAACGCTTTCGGGCGGACCACATCAGGTCGGGTGCGTCGTTCGCCCTGGCCGGGCGTGGGGTAGCCTGTCCTTGGCAGGCCGCTGGCGGTGGCCCATGATGGATGAGACTCACGGAAAGCGATGGTATGACCAACCCAGCCAATGTCGCGCCCGAGTTGCGGCATGACCCCGAGATCGGGCCGGCCCTGCCGGACGCGCTGGCGATCGCGATGCGCGGCGTTCACCGCGCCGTCAGCGAGTTGAAGCGGGGGACGCCGGTGCTGATCACCGGTGTGCCAGGGGGGGCGCAAGGCAGCTCCCACGGAACGCTGCTGGTGGCGGCGGCCGAGACGGTCGGGGCGCGGGGACTGGCCGAACTGGCCGAGGGCGCGCTGAGCCCTCCCTGTCTGTTGCTGGCGCCGGTGCGGGCGGCAGCCGTGTTGCAGCGCCCGGTGAAGGCCGGCCTGGCCGGGGCCGGGCAGCCGGGGGCGGAAGATGGCGTCGCGGCCCTGCGGCTCCCGCCGGCGCTGCTGCAGCCGGCGGCCTTGCGCAGCCTGGCCGACCCGGTCGCCGAGCGGCTGCTGCCGGATGCGCCCGAACTGGTGGCACCGCCGGCGCTGGGGCCGGCCGCCATTGCCCTGGCCAAGCTGGGTCGGCTGTTGCCGGCGCTGGTGGCGGCGCCCGTGCGGGAAGACGTGGCGGAACGGCTTGGCCTTCTGCGGGTGCCGGCGGCGGATGTGCTGTCCTATCCGGCGACGGCGGCGACCACGCTGGTGCGGGTGGCCGAGGCACGGGTGCCGCTGGAGGATGCCCAGGATGCGCGCATTGTCGCCTTCCGCGCTGCGGATGGCGGAATCGAGCATCTGGCGATCCTGGTGGGCGAGCCGGAGGCCCTGGCCGCCCGCGGCGGCGCGCCCCTGGCGCGGGCGCATTCCGAATGTTTCACCGGAGATCTGCTAGGGAGCCTGCGCTGCGATTGCGGGCCGCAGCTGCGCGGCGCCATTCGCCGCATGGCGGAAGAGGGTTCGGGCGTGCTGCTCTACCTGGCGCAGGAAGGGCGAGGCATCGGGTTGGTGAACAAGCTGCGCGCTTATACGCTGCAGGATGGTGGACTGGATACGCTCGATGCCAACCGGGCGCTGGGCTATGGCGCGGATGAGCGCGGCTTCCTGGTGGCGGCGACCATGCTGGGGCAGCTCGGCATTCCGCGGGTGCGGCTGCTGACCAACAACCCGGACAAGATGGCCGGGCTGTCCGCCTGCGGCATCGAGGTGACGGAGCGTGCGGCACACCACTTCGCGGCCAATGGCGTGAACGACAAATACCTGGAAACCAAGGCCGAACGCTTCGGGCACCTGTTGGACTGATGATCGCAACGGTTCTTTCCGATGGCCGGCTGCGGCTGCAGGGCCGCACCTGGCGCTGCGCCCTGGGGCGCGGCGGCGTGTCGCCGCACAAGGAAGAAGGCGATGGCGCCACGCCGCTGGGGCTGCTGCCGCTGCGTCGGGTGCTGTACCGGGCCGATCGTGGCGCGGCGCCCGCCTGTGCGGTGCCGGTGGAGCCGATCGCGCCAAACGATGGCTGGTGCGACGACCCCGCCTCCCCCGCCTACAACACCATGATCCGCCTTCCGCATGAGGCGCGGCACGAGGAGCTGTGGCGCGGCGACCACGTATATGACGTGATCGGCGTGCTCGGCTGGAACGACCGGCCGGTGGTGCGCGGGCGCGGCAGCGCGATCTTTCTGCACCTGGCGCGGCCGGATTACCCGCCGACCGAGGGATGCATCGCGCTGGACGGGCGGGAGCTGCGCGACGTGCTGGCGATGGGGGTCACGGGGTTCGAGGTGGTCGCGGCTTGAAAGCACCGAACGGGGGCAGGACATTCTTCCCTGCCGCTCTTTCTGGTCAATGGCGCGAATTGGTTCCTGCGGGCGCGCGCTGAAACTGACAGGAAGTCAGGGCGGTTCGGGAGGAACTCGTATCCTTCGCCCTTTGCCCCTGGAGTTCCATGCCTGAGCTTCCCGAAGTCGAAACGGTGATGCGCGGCCTGTCCGGCCTGCTCACCGGTCGCACCCTCACCTTTGCCGCCACCCACCGTGAGGGCATGCGCTGGCCGTTTCCGCCCGGCCTGGCGCAGCGGCTGACGGGGGCGCGGGTGGAAGGGTTCCGGCGGCGTGGCAAATACATGCTGATGCGGATCTCGGACGGGGATTCGGTGCTGATCCACCTCGGCATGTCGGGGCGGATGGTGTCGCGCCCCCAGGGCAGCAACCAGCCGCCGCCGGCACATGAGCATCTGGTGCTGCAGACGGATGACGGACAACGGGTCGGCTTTGTGGATCCGCGCCGATTCGGCAGCGTGGACCTGGTGCCGACCGGTGCGGAAGACAGCCACAAGCTGCTGGCCGGGATGGGGCCGGAGCCGCTGGAGGATGCCTTCACCCCGGGAGTGTTGTCCGAGTCGCTGGCGGGAAAGCGCACGCCGGTGAAGGCGGCGCTGCTGGACCAGCGCGTGGTGGCGGGGCTCGGCAATATTTATGTGGCGGAAGCGCTGTTCCGGGCCGGCATCTCGCCCCGGCGGCTGGCGCACACCATTCCGGGCACGCGCGCGGCGCGGCTGGTGCCGGCAATCAGGCAGGTGCTGGAAGAGGCGATCGAGGCCGGGGGGTCTTCCCTGCGCGATTATGTGCAGGCGGATGGGGAGCTGGGCCATTTCCAGGACCGCTTCCAGGTTTACGACCGGGAAGCGGCACCCTGCCCGCTCTGCCCGGGGCCGCCCTCTTGCCTCGGCGTGTCGCGCATCGTGCAATCCGGGCGCAGCACCTTTTTCTGCGCCCGCACACAACGATAGGGGAGCCGGCATGGCCGAAGCGTATGAGATGATCCTGTTCGAGCGGCAGGGCGCGGCGGGGATCATCCGCCTCAACCGGCCCAAGGCGCTGAACGCGCTGTGCGACGCCATGATGGCGGAGCTGGCGGATGCGCTGGCCAGGATGGATGCCGACCCCGCCGTGGCGGCCATCATCGTCACCGGAAGCGAGAAGGCCTTCGCCGCCGGGGCCGACATCCGCGAGATGCAGGCACGACGGTATCCCGCCACTTATATGGATGATTTCGTCGCCCCCTGGGAAGCAGTGCTGGGCGTCCGCAAGCCGGTGATCGCGGCGGTGGCGGGCTTCGCGCTCGGCGGCGGCTGCGAGATGGCGATGATGTGCGACATCATCCTGGCGGCCGAATCGGCGAAGTTCGGGCAACCGGAGATCAATCTCGGCATGACCCCCGGTGCGGGGGGCAGCCAGCGCCTGACGCGGGCCATCGGCAAGGCCAAGGCCATGGAAATGGTGCTGACAGGCCGCATGATGGGCGCCGAGGAGGCCGAGCGGGCGGGGCTGGTGGCCCGCGTGGTGCCCGCCGACGCGCTGCTGGCGGAGGCCGTGAAGATGGCGGACACCATCGGCGGACTGTCCGCTCCCGCCGTGGCCATGGCCAAGGAAGCGGTGAACGCCGCCTTCGAGTTGCCGCTCCGCGAAGGGGTGCGGCTGGAGCGGCGGATGTTTCTGTCCTTGTTCGGCACGGAAGGACAGCAGGAAGGCATGGCGGCGTTCCTGGAAAAGCGGAAGCCGGTCTTCCGGCGCTGAGGATCCTGCTGGCGCGAAGCGATGCTTCGCGCCTCCGTTCAGGGCCTGCGGCCTCCTGGACCTTGCTCCCGGCAAACGGGAAGTGTCGCCTGGGAGCCATCAGCGCCGGTGGATCAGCGAGTCGCGGTGATCACCACCTCGATCAGCGTGTCCGGCGAGCCCAGGTTGGCGACGCCGACCGTGGCGCGGGAAGGCAGGTTCTCCTCGCCGAAGAAGGCCACCCAGGCTTCGTTCATCGCCGCCTTCGCCGCCATGTCGGTGACATACACCGTGGCGGTCAGCACCTTGGATTTGCTGCTGCCGGCACTGGCCAGGATGTCGGCCGCCTTCGCAAGCACCTGCTCGGTCTGTGCCCGCATGTCGAGTCCCTTGCCGTCCCCGGCGGTGATGCCGCCCAGATAGAGCACGTCGCCGGACACGACGACGCGGTGCATGATGGGGGTGCGGGTGATGCGTTCGATGCTCATGAAAACCGTCCGGATGCTGGAAGGCACGATCATGGACGCCGCCGCCGCGCGGGTGAAGGGGGGGGTGCCCGGCGCGGCAATGGCAGGGCGCGGGATGGGAGGCTGACCCGGCGGAGGCGCATGGCCGCCGCCGGGAAGGGCTCATCCCGATTGACTCTCGCGGCGGGGGACGGCTAAACCCCGCCTCTCGCTGTGGACCCCCTTGCCCCCCTGGGTGGCAGAGGTGTCCGCGCGTCCGTAAACACAGACGACTGGTTCGAAACACCGCCATGGCGAACACGGCTTCAGCGCGTAAGCGCATCCGGCAGACGGCCACTCGCAACGAGCGCAATCGCGCCCGTCGCTCGCGCGTCAGCACCTTCCTCACCAAGGTCGAGAAGGCCGTCTCGGCCGGCGACAAGAGCGCCGCCCAGGCTGCCTTCAAGGACGCGCAGCCCGAGCTGCAGCGTGCCGTGACCAAGGGTGTCATGCACCTCAACACCGTGTCGCGGAAGCTGTCCCGCTTGTCCGCGCGCATCAAGGCTCTGGCTGCCGCGCAGGGCTGATCGCCGATCGGCCCACGCCAAACGGCGTGACCGGCGGCTTTCATGTTCTCGCCATGATCCCGTTGCGCCCCGGGCGCGACGGGCGGTAGCCTCCAAAGAACAGCCGCTGGACTAGAGTAACCCAATACATCACGGCAATGCCGGTCGTCTTTCGTGACCGGGGTCTGTACTTTGACCCGGCCATTCGCGGAAGGATCGGTTCTTCGCGCCTGACGCGAAAAGCCTTACGCTTGTCCAGTTCGATCCGGGGTGCCGGGCGGGGTTGGATACGCGCGTCCGGAATAAAACTCTCCCGCCCCCGCAAGGGGACGCATCAGTCTGGCCGTTGGGCCGAAAGGGTGGCAGGTGCTTCGAATGGAGAACGAGCTAGGCACGTCTTCCGCTGGCGCGAGCGATCAGGCCTCCGAAGCCTGGACGCGGATTCGCGGCCGCTTGCGAGACGAGGTCGGCGAGGTCGAATATCGGAGCTGGCTGCGCCAGATGACGCTGGGCGCCATTGAGGGCGAGGAGGCGGTGATCCTGCTGCCCACCCGCTTTCTGCGCGACTGGGTGCGGGGACATTACGGCGACCGGCTGCGCGCCCTGTGGACCGCCGAGAATCTGGGCGTGCGGCGGGTGGAGATCCGGGTCGCGCCGGAACTGCGCGCCGACCAGGCGCCGCTTGCCGACGGCGCCGTGGCCCAGCCGCGCGGTCCGGCGGCCGCGCCTGGCCCGCGGAGCGAATCGGGGGCCTCCCCCGCCACCGCGCCGGGTGCCCGGCCGCAGCAGGCGGCGCTGGCCCTGGCCGAGCCGCTTTCCTCCGGGCCGCGCGGCGCCGAGCCGCGCAATGATTGGGCCGCGCCGCTCGATCCCCGCTACACCTTTGACAGCTTCGTGGTCGGCAAGCCGAACGAGTTCGCCCATGCCTGCGCCCGCCGGGTGGCCGAGAAGCCGGCCAGCGCCGGGTTCAACCCGCTGTTCCTCTATGGCGGAGTCGGGCTGGGCAAGACCCACCTGATGCACTCGATCGCGTGGGCGATCTCCTTCAACGGCCAGCGCAACGTCGCCTACATGTCGGCCGAGAAGTTCATGTACCGCTTCATCGCGGCCCTGCGGTCGCAGAGCACGATGGAGTTCAAGGAGTCGCTCCGCTCGGTCGACGTGCTGATGATCGACGACCTGCAATTCCTGATCGGCAAGGACAACACGCAGGAAGAGTTCTTCCACACCTTCAACGCGCTGGTGGATGCGGGAAAGCAGATCGTCGTCTCGGCCGACAAGTCGCCCTCCGACCTGTCGGGGCTGGAGGACCGGCTGCGCACGCGACTCGGCTGCGGCATGGTGGCCGATATCCATGCCACCACCTACGAGCTGCGCATCTCCATCCTGCAGGCCAAGGCGCAAGGGGCGGAGGTGGACGTGCCGGCACGGGTGCTGGAGTTCCTGGCGCACAAGATCACCTCCAACGTCCGCGAGCTGGAAGGCGCGCTGAACCGGCTGATCGCCCATGCGAATCTGTTCGGGCGCCCGGTGACGCTGGAATCGGCGCAGGAGGTGCTGCACGACATCCTGCGGGCACATGACCGCCGGGTCACGATCGAGGAAATCCAGCGCAAGGTCGCCGAGCACTACAACATCCGGCTGACCGACATGTCCTCCGCCCGCCGCGCCCGCAACGTGGCGCGGCCCCGGCAGGTGGCGATGTACCTGGCCAAGCAGCTCACCTCGCGCTCGCTGCCGGAGATCGGCCGGCGCTTCGGCAATCGCGACCACACCACGGTGATGCACGCCGTGTCCCGGGTCGCCGAGCTGATGCAGGGGGACAGCAGCTTCGCCGAGGATGTGGAATTGCTGCGGCGCATGCTGGAGAATTGAGGGAGCGCTCCGCCCCTCGGCCCATTTGTTGTTCCGCAACGGCCATGCTGGCGCCCCGTGCCCCGCTGTGCCGGGAGCCATGAAGCGCGACTCCGAGCGGGATGCATGACGGGAGGATCTCTGCGCCATGTTGCCGGAGCGCCGCGACGGCATGGCCTCGTCCTCCGCCTGACCGATGGCACGCCGGCGCGCCACCGGACGGAAATCCGGTTTTCATCGGGCTCGCCTTGTTGATGCACAGGCCCGGAACGGTGTCCAGGGTCCGGCGGGTGAATGCCTCCGTCGTGCCGAGGGGCAAGGCGAACCGAAGCTGTTGTCGATGACCACCACGGCAGGGCGGGTTCCTGAATCCCTGCCATCCTCGGCCCCCTTCGGCCGGCCAGTCCTGCCCTGGATGGCTGGGAAGGCGCTCCTTCGCCGCGCACTGTCTTTGCCTTCGCGCCGCAGCATGGCAGGATGCGGCGAAACGCCAGGCTGCTCCGGAAAGGCTGCCCATGAACACTTCCGCAGCCCTTGATCCGGGGGAACTGACGGCCTATCGGCGCTTCAGCCGCTCTGAATGGGCGGCACTGCGGGCCAGCACGCCGCTGTCGCTGTCCGCCGACGACATCGAAGGCCTGCGGGGCGTCGCCGAGCAATTCTCCCTGACCGAGGTGGCGGACATCATGCTGCCGCTGTCGCGCCTGCTGAACCTGCAGGTGGCCGCGGCCCGGGGCCTGGGCGTGGTGCAGGACACCTTTCTGGGGCGCCCGGTGGTGGCGCCGCCCTACATCATCGGCATCGCCGGCAGCGTGGCGGTGGGCAAGAGCACCTTCGCCCGCGTGCTGCGCGCTGCCCTGTCGCGCTGGCCGGATCATCCCCGCGTGGAACTGATCACCACCGACGGCTTCCTGCACCCGACCACCGTGCTGGAAAGCCGCGGGCTGATGCAGCGCAAGGGCTTTCCCGAGAGCTATGACCTGCGGCGGATGATCGCCTTTCTTTCGGCGGTGAAGGCGGGCGAGGCGGAGGTGTCGGCGCCGGTCTATTCGCACCTGACCTATGACATCGTGCCGGACCGGGCGCAGGTGGTGCGGCGGCCGGACATTCTGATCTTCGAAGGGCTGAACGTGCTGCAGCCTTCGGCCGGGGCCCCGCTGCTGGCCTCGGATTTCTTCGACTTCTCGGTGTATGTGGATGCCGAGGAAGACGATATTGCCGAATGGTACCGGCAGCGCTTCCTGTTGTTGCAGCGCACGGCATTCCAGCGGCCGGAATCCTACTTCCACCATTTCCGCGACCTGCCGGAAGGCGAGGCGCGGGCCATGGCCAGCAAGATCTGGGACGCCATCAACCTGCCCAATCTGCGGGAAAATATTCTGCCGACCCGCGAAAGGGCCAGGCTGGTGCTGCGGAAGGGCGCTGATCACCGGGTGCAGGAAGTTCGCCTGCGCCGCATGTAGAGCGATCCGCACTGTAGTTGCGGCTGAGTTGTCACAACTTGCGGCAACACAAGATCAGGAAGTGTCCGAAAGTTAATATTAGCTCCATCTGCTCACGTCATGGGGAATTGACATGGCCGTGAGACAATTCATCAGCCCCTTCAGCCCTCCTCATTTTTGATTATCGTCTGGGCCAAGAGGTTCAGGCGATTCCGCCTGGGCTCGTTCAACCGGTTCGCGAGAGCGCTGCCCGGAAGGCCCCATCATGCTCTTCAACTCGGCCATCTTCATTGCTGGCTTCCTGCCCGTGGTGTTGCTCGGCTTCTTTCTCTTCGCCGGGACCGGCCGGCAAAGGCTGGCGGGTCTGTGGCTCACCCTCGCCTCGCTGGTGTTCTATGGCTGGTGGGACCCGCAATACCTGCCGCTGTTGGTGGGCAGCATCGGCTTCAACTACCTGCTGGGCGGGTACCTGCTGAAGCGGCCTTCCCGCCTGGTGCTGGGTCTCGGCATCGCGGCCAACCTGGCGCTGCTCGGCTTCTACAAATACACCGGCTTCCTGCTTGGCGCGGCGGATGACGCGTTCGGGCTGGGCTGGGAAGCGCCGAGCATCATCCTGCCGCTGGCCATCTCGTTCTTCACCTTCCAGCAGATCGCCTACCTGTCGGACGCGCATGACGGGGCGGTGGTGGAGCACGACTTCCTCAACTACTGCCTGTTCATCACCTTCTTCCCGCACCTGATCGCCGGGCCGATCACGCATCACCGCGAGATGCTCTCGCAGTTCGGCAACACGGAGAATTTCCGGCCTCGCTTCGACAACATCTCGGTCGGCACCACGCTGTTCGTGCTGGGGCTGTTCAAGAAGGTGGTGTTCGCCGATCCGATGGGCGCGGAGGCAGGACCGGTCTTCGCCGCGGCGCAGGCGGGGGCGGCGCTGCCCTTCCTGGATGCCTGGGGCGGCGCGCTGGCCTATGCGCTGCAGCTGTATTTCGACTTCTCGGGCTACACCGACATGGCGATCGGGCTGGGTCTGCTGTTTGGTATCAGCCTGCCGCCCAACTTCAACAGCCCGTACAAGGCGCACAACGTCATCGACTACTGGTCGCGTTGGCACATGACGCTGACGCGGTTCCTGACGGCCTATGTGTACAACCCGATCGTGCTGGGGGTGACCCGGCGGCGCGTGGCGGCGGGCAAGCCGCTGCCCAAGCGTGGCAAGATGAGCGCGGGGACGTTCTTCGCACTGGTGGCCTATCCAACGCTGCTGACCATGTTCATCTCCGGCGTGTGGCATGGCGCGGGCTGGCAGTTCGTCGCCTTCGGCCTGCTGCACGGCTTCTACCTCGTGGTCGCGCATGGGTGGCGGGCACTGAAGACGCAGTGGGGCTGGAAGCTCGACAGCGACAAGCTGATCCACAAGGTGCCGGCCGTAGCGCTGACCTTCTTCTGCGTGGTGATCGGTGCCGTGTTCTTCCGCGCGCCGAGCCTGGAAGGCGCGCTGAACATGCTGGCGGGCATGGCCGGTCTGAACGGCGTGCTGCTGCCGACCTCCTTCGCGCGCATCCCGGGCCTGGAGCCGGTGGCCGGGCTGCTGGGCATTGCCTTCGAGCCCGGGCCGTTCTTCCGGCCGGTGCTGGGACTGCAGATCGTGTTGCTGCTGGTGTTCTGCTGGAGCCTGCCGAACACGCAGCAATTCATGGGACGCTACCGCACGGCCCTGGGGTGGCGGCCCACCACCGCCTGGGTGCAACGCGCCCTGCCCTTCGCCACTTGGCGGCCGAGTGCCGGCTTCGCCGTGGTGGTCGGGCTGCTCGGTTTCTTCGCCATGGCGAAGGCGATGTCCGCCGCGCCAACCGAATTCCTCTACTTCCAGTTCTGAGGCCGCGATCATGGAACAGCTTGCCTGGTTGCCCACGCATCCCGAACTCGGCGCCGCCATCACCGCGGCGCGCAAACTGCCCGAAGCGCCGGCGCGGCTGGCGGAAGCGGTGCGCCTCGCCGGATTCCGCCGCGACTTCACCGCCACGGGGCGGATCGACAAGCTGGCCCAGGCCGCGCGGCAGGAGGGAGCGGCAGGTGGGCTGACCCCGCTGCGGCTGGCCATCCTGGCCTCGCACACGGTGGACCACCTGGTGCCGGCGGTGCGTGTGGGCGGACTCGGCCGACGCGTGGCGCTGGACGTCCATGTGGCGCCTTACGGCCAGTACCGGCAAGCATTGCTGGGCGAGGACCCGATGCTGGCCGAGTTCGCCCCGCAGCTGATCCTGCTGGCGCTGGACGCGATGGATTCGCGCATCGAGCTGCCGCTGGATGCGGGCGATGCCGATGTGGCCGGCGCCGTGGCCGCGAGGATCGAGGAGCTGCGTGCTCTGTGGCGGCGGGCCAAGGCGCGCTACGGGGCGCAGGTGGTGCAGCAGACGCTGGTGGCGGCCGAGCCGCAGCTTTTCGGCAGCTTCGAGGCGCTGGTGCCGGCCTCCCCCTATGCGGTGACGGAGCGGCTGAACACCGCCATCCGCGCCGCGGCGCGGGAGGAAGGCGTGCTGCTGCTCGACATCGCCTGGCAGGCGGCGCGGGCGGGATTGGCGGCGGGCTTCGCCGACCCGGTGCGCTGGCACCAAGCCAAGCAGGTGGTGAGCCCGGTGCTGGCGCCCTTCTATGGCGAGGCGCTGGCGGCGATCTGCGGCGCGGTGGCCGGCACGGCGCGGAAGTGCCTGGTGCTGGACCTCGACAACACGCTGTGGGGCGGCGTCATCGGCGATGACGGGCTGGACGGCATCAAGCTCGGCCAGGGGAATGCGACGGGCGAGGCGTTTCTCGCCATGCAGCGCTACGCGGCGGCGCTGGGGCGACGCGGCATCATCCTCGCCGTTTGCAGCAAGAACACCGAGGCGGTTGCCGAGGACGCCTTCGCCAACCACCCCGAGATGGCGCTGAAGCGCGGCGACATCGCCTGCTTCGTCGCCAACTGGAACGACAAGGCGGGCAATCTGCGGCACATCGCGAAGACTCTGAACATCGGGCTCGACAGCCTGGTGTTCGTCGATGACAACCCGGCCGAGCGCGAGATCATCCGGCGCGAGCTGCCGGAAGTCGCGGTTCCGGAGTTGCCGGAGGATGTCGCCAACTACCCGGAGATCATCGCGGCGGCGGCCTATTTCGAGACGGCGACCTTTACCGCCGACGATGCGGCGCGCGGTCGTTCCTACGCGCTGAATGCCGAGCGGGCGGCGGCGCTGGAGCAGGCGACGGACCTCGCCGGCTATCTGCGCAGCCTGGCGATGACCATGGTGGCCAAGCCGGTGGATTCCGGCGATCTGCCGCGCGCGACGCAGCTGATCAACAAGACCAACCAGTTCAACCTGACCACGCGCCGCTACACCGAGGCGGACACGCAGCGCTTCGCCAGCGATCCGGATTCGGTGATGCTGTCGCTGCGGCTGCGCGATCGCTTCGGCGACAATGGACTGATCAGCGTGATCATCGCGCGGCCGGATCCCGCGCTGGCGCCGGGCGAGATGCTGATCGACACCTGGCTGATGAGCTGCCGCGTGCTGGGACGGCAGGTGGAGGAAGCGACGCTGGGCGTGCTGGCCGAACAGGCGGCGCGGCGCGGCGCCACCGCGCTGGTGGGCGAATACCGGCCCTCCGCCAAGAACGGCATGGTCGCCGGCCATTACGAGAAGCTGGGTTTCCAGCGCATGAACCCGCCGGAAGGCGCCGAGACGGGCGCGACTTTCTGGCGCTACGACATCAGCGCCGTGCAGGCGCCGGATCATTTCATCGAGGTTGAAGCCGCATGAGCCACGCCGACATCTACGCCGCCCTCACCGAAGTCTTTCAGGAGGTGTTCGACGACGACGACATTGCCCTGACGCCGGACACCACCGCCGACGACATCGAAGGGTGGGACAGCCAGGCGCATGTGAACCTCGTCGTCGCTGCCGAGAGCCGCTTCGGCGTGCGCTTCCGCACCGCCGAGTTGGAAACGCTGCACAATGTGGGCGACTTCGTCGCGCTGATCGCGTCGAAGCGCGAGGCGGTGGGTCATGGTTAGAAACCCCGGGGCCGAGGGACCGAAGCGCAACAAGGCGGAGGTTCCGCCACCCCCGCCGGTGCGGCCGCGCTATATCGCCGCGCTGCTGGGCAGTGCCGTCGCGGCACTCGGGATGTTCTACGTGGGGCTCGGGGCTTTGAGCGCCACGGGCCATCTGCCGCCGCCGGCCTTTTCGAACTCGCTCTGCGTTGATGAGAAGCTGGCCTTCCACCGTGAGCATCCGGAGGCGCGGCCGAACCTGCTGGTGATCGGCTCCTCCGTCGCCTGGCGGCATTTCGACGGGGCGCGGCTGGTGCATGACCTGCCGCAGGTGAAGCCGCTGAACGGCGCCTTCTGCGGGCTGGCGGCCAATCAGAGCGTCTATGCGGCGAACTGGTTCCTGGATCAGACGCCGGGCATCCGCGACGTGCTGATGATCACCTCGCCGCAGGATTTCGAGAATTGCAGCACCAACCGCGCCGCCATCTTCGATGGCGATGACGCGGCGAAGTATGTGTCGGGCGAGGCGTCGCCCTGGCGTTACTACATGCGCTACTTCGATCCCATCTCGCTGGCGCGCAACGCCGGCAGCATCGCGGCGCAGCGCAGCGGGCAGGATTTTGTCGATCCGCTGGTATTCGACCCGTATGGCAGCGGGCCGCTGGACACCACGCGCAACCGCGACACGCTGCTCTATGGAATGGTGAAGTCGCTGGATCGCAAGTGCTTCGACGCGGTGGCCGCCCTGGCGCGGCGGCTGAAGGCGGAGGATCGGCGGCTGCTGGTGGCCACCACGCCGCTGCATCCGGACTGGAAGGCCGATGGCAGCGCGGCACCGCTGCTGGCGGAGTTCAACGGCCGCATGCGGGAGGCGCTGGCCGAGGACCCGCAGGCACGGTTCTGGGATGGCGATGCGGCGCGGGTGGTCGAGCGCGGCGCCTTCTTCGACGCGATCCACCTGCGCTGGTCGGCGGCGGGAACCTACACCGCCGCGCTGGGACAGGCGCTGCATCCGGTGGCGGCGGAGCCGCGGCTGCAGGCCACGATCCGTTGACGCGGCCGGCCACAGCCTGATGACAACCGGGGGGGGCGCTGCCCCCCGGTCATTATCGGCCGGTCATGCACGGGCCGGCCGTTCCGCAGCCGGTTCAGGCGTTCGGCTTTTCCTGACAAAAGCGGATGCGATTCCCGAACGGGTCGGTCACGCTCATCACAAGGCCCCAGGGTTCGTCTTCCACGCCCGGCTTCCCGTGCTTGTAGTCCTTGCGTGCAAGCTCCTGCTGGAAGGCGCCAACGCCCTGCATCCGCACGAACACCGTCGATCCCGGGGTCGCGTCCCCGTGGTGGCCGCTGAGATGCAGGGTCAGCCCGGCGCGCGAGACCTGCGCATAGAGCGGGAAGTTCTCGCCGAAGCGATGCTCCCAATCCAGGCGGAAGCCCAGGAAGCCGAGGTAGAACTCCCTGGCCAGGGCTTCGTCGAAGATGCGCATGACCGGGCAGGTCTGGTTGAAGTGGATGCCCCCCGCGGGAGAAGCGCCGCCTGCCGCGACGAGAACATTCCAATCCGCGCAACCGTGCTGGGCCGCCACGATCTCGAGTGCCGCCGCGTGGGTGATGGCGATCTGCCGCGCCTGCAAGGCCGCCCGCAGGGCTTTCGCCATGGCTTTGGGTTCAGGAGGGGAACGCATGGCTTTCCTCGGATGGGCCAATGATCGCCAGGGCTCGCATTGCTGACGTCTTCGCCACCAGGGAAGGATGCGAAGCGGAGAGGAAGCGACGCTTTCACCATCCCTGCGCAGGGGCGAGCGGCAGGCAGCATCAGCCTTGACGTGACCATAGATGGCGTCGTCGGCCCAGCGCAAGCCGGGCCGCGAGGGACGGCGGGCACCGCTGGAAGCGTGTTCAGTACACGGCCGGAACCGGCCTCAGCGATCCCGACACTGGCGGGGTGAGGCCGGCAGGCGCCGCACCGGTTCAGTACCGGCAGTTGGTGTAGATGCCCGCCCGAATGCAGCGGATCTGGTTGCCGCCGGGCGGCGCGACGGGCATGACCTGCGGCGCGACGAACTGGCCCTGCGACTGCACCGGCTGGAAGGACTGGCCCAGCTGCTGGATCGACTGGTTCAGCCCCTGCATCTGCTGCGCCTGCATCTGCCGCTGCATGAAGAACACCTGCACCTCCTGCGGGTTCATGGCGCGCCGCAGCTCGGTGGGGGCATCATCGGCCGTGAAGCATTGCACCAGACCGGGAGCGACGGACCTGTATCGTGCACAGGCGGCGTCTCCCATCAGGAAGGGCGCACCGTTCACCATGTTGATCTCGGGCGAGGTTTCGCAGCCAGCCAGCGCCACCGCCATCAGGATCACCGCACAGGCCCGCATCTTCGCCATCCACCTCAGGTAGAATTTCGCGCACATAGCATGCGTATTGCTGTGCAGGGCGGAAAATCCACCCCGCACTGCATCATCCTCACGCGGCGCGGACGCCCGAAAGGAAGCTGCCGACCTCGGCCGAGAGCTTCTCGGAGCTTTTCGACAGTTCGGCGGCGGCGGTGAGCACCTGCCCCGCCGCATCGCCGGTTTCGCCCGCATTGCGGCTGACATCGGCGATGTTGCGGGTCACGTCCTCGGTCGCGCGGGCGGTGGATTGCACCGTGCGGGCGATCTCGGCGGTGGCGGTGCTCTGCTCCTCCACCGCCGCCGCGATGTTCACGGTGATGGAGCTGACCTCGTCGATGGTGCTGGCGATCTGCTGGATGGCCTCCACCGCCGCCGCGGTGGCCTGCTGGATCTCGGTGATCTGCGCGCCGATCTCGTCCGTCGCCTTGCTGGTGGCCTGGGCGAGGTTCTTCACCTCGGACGCCACCACCGCGAAACCCTTGCCCGCCTCGCCGGCGCGCGCTGCCTCGATGGTCGCGTTCAGCGCCAGCAGGTTGGTCTGGCCGGCGATGTTGGTGATCAGGCTCACCACTTCGCCGATCTTGTTGGCCGACTGGGCCAGGGCGCGGACGGTGGCGTCGGTATCGCGGGCGTTCTGCACGGCGCGGCTGGCGACGGAGGTGGCCTGCGACACCTGGCGGCTGATCTCGCCGATCGAGGCGGTCAGCTCCTCGGTCGCGGCGGCGACGGTCTGCACGCCGCTGCTGGTGGATTGCGCTGCGTCGGACACGGTGCCGGCCTGCCCGTTGGTCGCCTGCGCGATCTGGGACATGGAGCCGGCCGTGGCCTCCAGCTCGGTCGCGGCGGCGGCCAGGTGGCCGGTCAGGCCGTTCACCGTGCCCTCGAAGCTCTGCACCAGCCCGGCAAGGCGGATGGCGCGCTGCTCCTTGGCGACGCGCTCCCTTTCCTGTTCGCCGGCCAGTCGGCGAGCCTCCATGGCGTTCTGCTTGAACACGTCGAGCGCACGCGCCAGGTCGCCTACCTCGTCGGCGCGGTCGCGGCCTTCCACCGCCGTGTCGAGATCGCCGCCGGCGACGCGGGCCATGCTGGCGGTGACAGCGCTGATGGGGCGGCTGATCTGGAAGCGGGCGATCCAGAACACCAGCAGGCTGGCGAGGGACAGGCCGAGGATGCCGGCGAGGATCAGGTTGAAGCGAAGGCTGGCGGTGTCTTCCACGGAGGACACGGCCAGCGCTGCCATTTCCTGCCGGTTGATCTCCACCAGCTTGGACAGGTTGTCCTGTGCCTGGCGTCGTGCATCGCGGGCTTCAGTGTTGGAGATGGTGATGGCGGCGGCGGTGTTGTGCGCCTCGGCCGCGGCCATGGCTCGCGCGATGGCTTCTTCGTAGCTGCGGATATGGCGGGCGGCCTCGGTCAGCAAGGGCTGGCGCGTCGGCGCCACCATGGGCTGCAGGGTGGCGATCTTGGCGGATGCGTCCTGGATATTCTCCCGGAACTGCCGTGCCCGCTCACGGATCTTGCCGACGTCATTTGCCAGCATCGCGTTCTTCTCTTCCGTAGCGGCCTGGGCCAGAGCCAGGCTGGCTTCCAGGGAATAGGCGATGCGGGGCGTGCGGCTGGAAACGAAGTTCTGCGCCATGCCCGAGACCTCGGACAAGCCGGCCAGGGCGAAGTAAAGCAGTCCGACCGCCGTGGCGATCATGATGGCGGAGGAGGCCGCAAGTTTGCCGCCGATCCTCATGCTGGCCATGTTTCCCATGCTAGATGTTCACCTTTTGTTCCATCCTCTGCCCGTCATTCCGCCCCGATGGCGGGCGACGTCAGCCAGGGAACGGTAGGTGGAGAATCTGAATCTCCGCTTAGCCGTCACAATTATTGCCGCGCTGAGGGTTGCGACGGCAACGGCAGGTACTGGCTGCGAGGCGGGGGGAACCGGAGCCCGGTGGGTGCTGCCGGGTGCGGGGCGTGGCCCCATGTGGACCGGTGACGGCAGCCCGCCTTCGCGAAATCAGGCCGCAGAAGGGCACGGTCCGGGACCATTCCGCGCGGCGGACCTGGCAAGGGAGGCGGCGCGCATCCTGCAGGCCTGCGGCAGCCTGGCACAACAGGATGTCGGGCATGATCTGGTTTGGTGAAGCCGCGGCTTCATGCCGCCAGATCGAACAACACAGATCGCGAGACGCGGCGGATCGCTTCTACACGCAAGCCATGCGGCCCAGCGGCTTCCAGATTGTCAGGGAAAAAACCGGCGGGTGGTGGAGCTGAGGGGAATCGAACCCCTGACCTCCTCATTGCGAACGAGGCGCTCTCCCATCTGAGCTACAGCCCCACACGCGCGGTGGCGGGCTTATCCCCGACGGCACACAACAAGTCAAGCGGTGCTTGCCGCAGCGCCCCCGGCTTCGTAGATGGATGCCTCACCAAGTGGGGATGGCTATGTACGCTGTGTTCTGGTTCATCGATCAGGCGATCGGACTCTATGTCTGGGCGCTGATCATCGCGGCCGTCTTCAGCATCCTGGTGTCGTTCAACATTGTCGACACGCGCAACCGCTTCGTCTGGGCGATTGGCGATTTCCTGTACAAGATCACCGAGCCGGCACTGCGGCCGATCCGCAACTTCCTGCCCAATCTCGGCGGCATCGACATCTCGCCGATGATCCTGATCCTGCTGCTCTACGCCTTCCGCATCTTCCTCTGGACCACGTTGTGGCCGCTGGTGGCGGGCTGAGCGGGGAAGAAGCTGCCGGTTGGCGCGCCATTTCCGGTGGGGTGGAGCTGAGGGTCCGAGCGCAGCCGAAATCCCGCCGCCCCGGCGTGCAAGGCTGGGTGGCGGCTGTGGATGGACCACGGCTGAAGCTCGCCGTGGCTGAGGCTCCGGAGGATGGACGGGCCAACAAGGCCATCTGCACTCTGCTGGCCGGGCTGCTGCATGTCGCCCCTTCCGCAATCGCCGTGGTGCGCGGCGCCGCCTCGCGCGAAAAGACCCTCCGCATCGGGGGCGACCCTGAACTTCTTGGGGACAGGCTGGAGAATTTGCCATGAGCGCACGCATCATTGACGGCAAGGCGGTGGCCGAGGCGCTGCGCGGGCGGCTGGCGGAGCGCGTCTCAGCCCTGGGCTTCCGGCCCGGGCTCCGCGTGGTGCGCGTGGGAGAAGACCCGGCCAGCGGCGTCTACGTCCGCAACAAGGACCGCGCGGCGCTGAAGGCGGGATTGGACAGCGCCACCATCCAGCTGCCGGAGGCAACAGGGGAGGCGGAGCTGCTGGATCTGGTGGCGAAGCTCAACGCCGACCCGGCGGTGGACGGCATCCTGGTGCAGCTTCCCCTGCCGCGCCAGATCGAGGCGGTGAAGGTGCTGGCCGCCATCGACCCGGCCAAGGATGTGGACGGGTTCCACGCGATGAATGCGGGCATGCTGGCCACCGGGCAACGCGGCCTGGTGCCCTGCACGCCCAAGGGGGTGATGCATCTTCTAGCGGCCGCGCGCATCCCGGTCGCCGGGGCGCGGGCGGTGGTGCTGGGGCGCTCCAACATCGTCGGCAAGCCGATGGCCGCGCTGCTGCTGGCCGCCGACGCGACGGTGACGGTGGTGCATTCCCGCACCCGCGACCTGGCGCATGAATGCCGCCGGGCCGAGATCCTGGTGGCGGCCGTGGGACGGGCGGAGATGGTCAAGGGCGACTGGATCGCCGAGGGCGCCACGGTGATCGATGTGGGCATCAATCGTCTGCCGGATGGGCGGCTGGTCGGCGATGTGGATTTCGCCGCCGCCTCGCAGCACGCCGCGGCGATCACGCCGGTGCCGGGTGGCGTCGGGCCCATGACCATCGCCTGCCTGCTCGAGAACACGGTCGAGGCCGCGGTTGCGCGGCGCGGCGTGCGGGAGGCGGGCTGAACGCGCCTCCCTTTCCGATCGTCACGCACCCGACCCCGAAGCGTCACAGCGCCGCAGCACGGAAGGCGTAATCGGCCCCCCGCGGATCAACCTGACACGGGGATGACACATGACCGACCGCCCGAAGCCAATTCTTGGCGCCGCTCTGGGGCTGAACGGCCTGATGGCGCATCGCGACTGGGTGCTGGAAAAGCAGCGCGACGTCGAGTTGCAGGATTTCCACACCGCCCAGGCGCTGGACGATGACTGGCGGCCGCTGGCCGAGGAAACCCGCCGCATGCTGGACGGCCATACCGGCCGGCGCGGGCTGCACGGCCCGTTCTGGGGCTTCAAGATCGACAGCCACGATCCGGAGATCCGTGCCGTGGTGCGGCGCCGCCTGTTGCAGGGGCTGGAATGCTGCGCCTTTCTGGGCGCCGACCAGATGGTGATCCATTCGCCCTTCTCCACCTGGGACGGCAACAACCTCGACGCCTGGGACAATGCGCGGGAGCAACTCGTCGAGCGCGTTCACCTGACGCTGAAGGATGTGGTGGCGCGGGCGGAAAGCCAGGGCTGCACCCTGGTGATCGAGAACATCGAGGACCGCGACCCGCGCGACCGGGTGGCGCTGGCGGCCTCCCTCAACAGCGCGGCGGTGCGCGTTTCGCTGGATACGGGCCATGCCCACTATGCCCATGTCTCCACCGGCGCGCCGCCAGTGGACTACCACGTCCGCGCCGCCGGCGAGGCGCTGCACCACATCCACCTGCAGGATGTGGACGGCTATGCCGACCGGCACTGGGCGCCGGGGCGCGGCACCATCCTGTGGCCCTCGCTGTTCGACGCGCTGGCGAAGATCCATTCCAATCCCCGGCTGATCCTGGAGCTGCGCGACAAGGGAACGCTGCGCGAGGGGGCGGCGTATCTGGAGCGGCTCGGCGTCGCGGAGTAGGGCCGGGCGGGGGACTGGGCCGGGATGGGCCGGGGGCACGGCGTGCGCGCCCCCTCTCCCGCCGATCCGGCCGGCCTGCGGCCTTGTCTGTCCCCAAGGGGCTTTTCGTTGACCCCCTCGGCGGCACGGAGATAGGCTCCGCCCCGAGGGTCTTTCGAAATCCGATCGGCGCCCCTTGCGCGCGGCGCGGCGGCAGATCGCCACGACCCTTCACGGAATGGCGCGGGCCTTGGCTTGGCGCCGAGCGGCTGCACGGCGCCCCGCCACACATTGCGGAGCCCCGTGAGGATACTGCCTGCAGAACTGATGGACACGCTTTGAGAAGCTGACATCGCGGCCGCGGCCGCCTGGAGGAGGGGATTCCCGATGGATGTCTCGCCGCATTCCGCCGCCTCGCACCACCTGCCCTTCTACCTGCCGGACGCTGACGGCTCCGACCCGGTGCTGGTGGGCACAGGGATTTTCCTGATCGTCGCGGTGATGGCGTTTGGCCTGCTGTTTCTGCGGCTGCATACCCTGCCCGAGCGCCTGGCCCATGGCGGGCAGAAGCTGCAGTTCGAGATTGTTGCCGTGCTGGGGCTGCTGGCGCTGTTCACCCACATGCATGTTTTCTGGGTGGCCGGGCTGCTGCTGGCACTGGTGGATCTGCCGGACCTTACCGGCCCGATGCGGCGCATCGCCGGCTCGGCCGAAAAGGTGGCCGGCCTGCCGCCGGGCGGCGGCGACACGGCACCCGCCATCCGGCCCGCACCCCACGCCGCGCCCGAAGCACGGAGCCACGCCCCCGCCGCGCCGCAAAACATGCCCCCCGCGCCGGCACCGATGCGCAAGGGGCGCGAGGCCTGAGCCATGCTGGAGCTGATCGTCTGTTCGCTGCTGACCATCTTCCCCGACTACCTGTTCCGGCGCTACGCGCAAAACAAGCGGATCGGGCGGGATATCACCCTGTTTTCCGTCTGGTTCGAGCTGCGCTGGGGCATCGTTTCCTGCGTGCTGCTGACGGTCGCCCTGATCACGGCGGTGTTCTACTTCCATCCTTCCACCACCTATGTCACCGCCGTGTTCCGCAGCGTGCCGATCCTGCCGGAAACCGGCGGCCGCATCGCCGAGATCCATGTGCGGGGCAGCGACCGGGTCGAGGCCGGGCAGCCGCTCTTTCGCCTGGATGACAGCACGCAGCGCGCCGCGGCCGAAACGGCGCGCCGGGCGGTGGCCGAGGTCGATGCCGCCTTCGCCCTGGCACGGGCCGACCTCGCGGCGTCCGAGGCGCGCATCCTGGAGGCGGAGGGCGCGCTGCAACAGGCGCGGGACGAATACGCCACCCGCGCAGAGCTCAATCGCCGCGCCCCCGACGTTGTCGCGCGGCGCGAGATCGAGCGGCTGGCGGTGCATGTGCGCACGCGCGAGGCCGGGGTCGACGCTGCGCGCGCCGCGCGTCAGGCGGTGGAAGCCAGGCTGAACCAGCAGCTTCCGGCGCAGCGCGACAGCGCCCGCGCCGCGCTGGAGCAGGCGGAGGTGGAGCTCGGCAAGACGGTGGTGCGCGCCGGCGTCACCGGGCGGGTGGAGCAGTTCCTGCTGCAGGTCGGCGATGTGGTGAACCCGCTTCTCCGCCCCGCCGGCGTGCTGGTGCCCGAGCATGGCGGCACGCGGCGCACGGGGCTGGCGGCAGGCTTCGGCCAGATCGAGGCGCAGGTTCTGCGGCCGGGCATGCTGGCGGAGGCGAGTTGCGTGTCACAACCCTGGACGATCATTCCCATGGTGGTGACAACCGTGCAGGGTTTCATCGCCTCCGGCCAGTTGCGCAGCATGGACCAGCTGCAGGACCTGCAGCAATTCAGCCGGCCCGGCACCGTGCTGGTGGTGCTGGAGCCGCTTTATCCCGGCGGCATGGACGGGATAATGCCGGGCAGCAGCTGCATCGCCAACGCCTACACCAGCAACCATGACCGGCTGGCAGAGCCCGGGATCGGCACCGGCGAATGGCTCGCGCTGCACGCGATCGACGCGGTCGGGCTGGTGCACGCCATCCTGCTCCGCATCCAGGCGCTGCTGCTGCCCTTCAAGACGCTGGTGCTCAGCGGCGGGCACTGAGGCCCGTCGCGAAGCATCGGGGGGGGGAAAAAACCCCCTGCCGTGTTCAGCGCTGGATGGCGGCGTGGGCGGCGAAGCAGGCCATGTCCAGGATCTGGTTCACCGTGCTGCCCATGTTCACGATCTGCACCGGCTTCTCCATGCCGACCAACAGCGGTCCGATCGTGGTGCCGCCGGTCAGGAAGGGCACCGCCTTCGACAGGATGTGGGCCGCATGCAGGCCCGGCATGACCAGGATGTTCGCCGGCCCCGTCAGGCGGCAGAACGGGTAAAGGGCGCGCAGCTGCGGGCTGAGCGCGACGTCCGCGGCCATTTCGCCGTCATACTCGAAATCCGTTTCCTGCGCGTCGAGCAGGCGCACCGCTTCGCGCACAGGACCGGTGATGGTGCCGCCCGGATCGCCAAAGGTGGAGAAGGACAGGAAGGCGACCCGCGGCGTCAGGCCCAGCTTGCGTGCCTCGGCCGCCGACTGCCGGGCGATGCCGGCCAGCGTCTCGGCCGAGGGGCGCTCATGGATCATGGTGTCGGCGACCAGCACCGTGCCGGCGCGGCGCGACAGCATCAGCGAGAGGCCGAACATCACCGTGCCCGGCTCGGTGTCGATGGCGAGGCGCACATTCTCCAGCGTGTCGTTGGAGGAGCGGGTGACGCCGGACACCATGGCATCCGCGTCGCCGGCGGCCACCATGCAGGCGGCGAAGGCGTTGCGGTCCTGGTTCACCAGCCGCTGGCAGTCGCGGAACAGGAAGCCCTGGCGCTGCTTGCGGCTGTAGAGGTAGTCCGCGTAGCGGCGGTTGCTGTCCGAGAGCCGGGCGTTGTGGATCTCGATCCCGTCGGGCAGCGGGATGCCGAGCGACGCGACGGTGGCGTTGATGCGGTCCTCCCGTCCCACCAGCACCGGCGTGCCGTAGCCCGCCTGGGCATAGGCGATGGCGGCGCGGATCACCTTCTCTTCCTCGCCCTCGGCGAAGGCGACCTTTTGCGGGCTGGCCTTCAGGCGCTCGGTGATGGCTTCCAGCGCCGAAATGCCGATGTCGAGGCGCCCGGCCAGCTCGCGCGCGTAGCGGTGGAGGTCCGGGATCGGCTTGCGCGCCACGCCGCTCTCCATCGCGGCCTTGGCCACGGCGGGGGAAACGCGGGCGATCAGGCGCGGGTCGAAGGCGTGCGGGATGATGTATTCGGGACCGAAGCGCAGGCCGAGGCCGCCGCCGGCGCCGGCCACTTCCTCCGGCACGTCCTCCCGCGCCAGCATGGCCAGCGCCTCGGCCGCCGCCACCTTCATCGGGTCGTTGATGGTGGAGGCGCGCACATCGAGCGCGCCGCGGAAGATGAAGGGGAAGCCCAGAACGTTGTTGACCTGGTTCGGATAGTCCGAGCGGCCCGTCGCGATGATGACGTCGGGGCGCACCGCGCGCGCATCGTCCGGCGTGATCTCGGGGTCGGGGTTGGCCATGGCGAAGATGATGGGGTTCGCGGCCATGGAGCGGACCATGTCGGCGGTGACCGCGCCCTTCACCGAAAGGCCGAAGAAGGCGTCGGCACCCTCCAGCGCCTGCGACAGGGTGCGCAGGTCGGTCTTCACCGCGTAGGCCGACTTCCACTGGTTCATGCCTTCGGCACGGCCCTGGTAGAGCACGCCCTTGGTGTCGCACATGATGATGTTCTGCGGCTGCATGCCCATGGCACGCACCAGCTCGGCGCAGGCGATGGCGGCGGAGCCGGCGCCGTTGATGACGAGCTTGGTGTCGCGCAGCTCGCGCCCCGTCAGGTGGCAGGCATTGATCAGGCCGGCGGCGGCGACGATCGCCGTGCCGTGCTGGTCGTCATGGAAGACGGGAATGTCCATCAGCTCGCGCAGGCGCTGCTCGATGACGAAGCATTCCGGGGCCTTGATGTCCTCGAGGTTGATGCCGCCGAAGGAGGGGCCGAGATAGCGCACGGAATTGACGAAGGCGTCCACATCCTCGGTGTCGATGCAGAGGTCGATGGAATCGACGTCGGCGAAGCGCTTGAACAGCGCGGCCTTGCCTTCCATCACCGGCTTGCCGGCCAGCGCGCCGAGATTGCCGAGCCCGAGCACCGCCGTGCCGTTGGAGATGACGGCGACCATGTTGCCCTTGGCCGTGTAGTCGTAGGCCAGCGACTTGTCGCGGTGGATGTGCAGGCAGGGCTCGGCCACGCCGGGGGAGTAGGCGAGCGACAGGTCGCGCGCCGTGGTCAGCGGCTTGGTGAGACGGATCTCGAGCTTGCCCGGCTTGCCCTCGGAATGGAGCGCCAGCGCCTCCTCGGCGGTGATGCGCGCGGTGCGCGTATCAGCCACCGGCATGTTCTTCGTGTCGTCCATGATGCTGTGGAGCTCCCGAGCGTTCGTCATGCCCTTTATGTCGGCATCGGGAGGCAGGCGAAACCCGGCAGCTTCGCGGGTGCGAGATAGGCGCCGCGGAGTTGGCCGGCGGCGCCCGGCCGGAAGCCGAGGGAAAAGGGCTTCCGCACCCTGGCGGGCATCGCCGCTCCGGGGAGCCGGCGGTGCCGGAGCGGCAAAGGCCTAGGCGCGCCGCACACCCCAGGGATAGGGCGCGCTGCCCTCGATCATGCCGGTGAGGTTGGTGCGGTAAGCCGTCCGGATGGTGAACTGGCCGAGGGGAATGGTGGCCACCTCTTCCAGCGCCAGCCGGCCCAGCTCGGCCGCCGCCTTCTTCTGCCCTGCCTCATCCGGGGCGAACAGCCATTCCTGCGTCAGCGCTTCGGCCCGCTCGCTGCCGTACCAGCCGAACCAGCCCTTCTCGCCCAGGCCGCGGCAAAGCGGGGACGTCGCCGGGCTGCCGTAGTTGGTGGCGCTGCCGGTGGTGTGGAAAATGCTCCAGCCGCCGCGCTCCACCGGCTCGCGCGAGTTGCGCCGCTGGATCACCGTGCCCCAGTCGCTTTCCATCAGGTCGACATTCACGCCGATCTGCATCAGCGCATCGGCCGTCACCTGCCCGAGCGGGCCAATATCGGGGAAGTCGGTGGGGTTGATGATGGCAACCTTCTGCCCGGCATAGCCGGCTTCCTTCAGCATGGCGCGGGCACGGTCGAGATCGCCCGGCATCAGGTCCTTGTTGTCGGCGTAGTAGGGCGTGTGCTTTGGCCAGATGGAGTGCGTGTCGGTCCAGGAGGAGGTATCGTCGCCCTGCGCCGCGCGCATGTAGTTTTCCTGGACCACGGAGGTCAGGACGGCGCGGCGCATCTTCACGTCGTTGAAGGGCGGCTGGAGGCAGTTGAGGCGCGCGAGCGCCATGCGGCCGGCCTTGTCCATCACCTCGCGGCGGATGTTCTTGTTGCGCGCCAGCATGGCCTGAAGATCGACCTGCGGCCTTTCCCACCAGTCGATCTCACCATTCATCAGCGCGCCGGCGGCGGTGGCCGCGTCGGTGATGATGTTCCATTCGATGCGCCGGAAATGCGCGACCTTGGCGCCGGTGGCGTGGTCGGGCGGTTCCTGCCGCGGCACGTAGCCGTCGAACTTCTCATACGCCACGCGGCTGCCGGAGTTGAACTCACTGGCCAGAAAGCGGTAGGGGCCGGAGCCGACCATCTCGGTGATGGCTTTGGTGGAATCCGTCTGCGCCAGCCGCTCGGGCATGATGAAGGGGATGGAGGAATCGGACTTTCCGAGCGCCATCAGCAGCAGTGGAAAGGGGCGGCTGAGGCGGATCTCGAAAGTGCGGTCGTCGACTGCGCGCCATTCATCGACAATGGCCGCGACAAGCTGGCCGAAGGGATCACGGGAGGCCCAGCGCCGCACGCTGGCGATGCAGTCGGCGGCACGCACCGGCTCGTTGTCGTGGAAGCGCAGGCCGTCGCGCAGGCGGATGCGCCAGGTCTTGCCATCGTCCGACACCTCGTGCCCCTCGGCCATCTGCGGCTGTGGCCGGCCCCGGGCATCGAGCGAGTAGAGCGTGTCGAAGACGTAGTAGCCGTGATTGCCGGTGACGGTGGCGGTGGTCCAGATCGGGTCCAGCGCGGTGAGGTTGGCCTGCGGAACGAAGCGCAGCGTGTTCGCGGCGGCGCCCTGCGCGATGGCCGGACGGGCCAGGGGTGACAGGGCGGGCAGCAGGGAGGCGCCGGCGGCCGCCTTGAAGAAGGAACGTCGGTCGATGCGGGTCATGCGGAAGTCTCCCTGTTCGTGCCGGCCTGTACCGGAGGGCCGGAGCCCAGCACGATAGGGTTTTGCCGCCGCCTCGCAAGGCGTGAACCGGGGGCGGAACGACCCGCTCCGGCTCCGCCGAAACAGGCCGCGCGGGCCTTACTCCTTGGACATGCGGTCGAAATAGGTGGCGAAGCCGTTCCAGGTCCAGTTCCGCACATTGTCGCGCACGCCGGCCACATAGACGGTCTGGAACAGAAAGGCCGCCGGGCCACGCTGCATCATGTCGCGCTGCAGCCCGGCGTAGATCGCTGCGCGCTTCGCCTCGTCACGCTCCATCAGCGCGGCCTCGACCTGCTTGTTGGCCTCGGCATCCTGGAAAGCGGCGCGCCAGGACGGGAACTGGGTCAGCTTGGCCTCGACGCGGTTGTCGGGGTTGAAGATCAGACGGGACGCATTGGCGTGTGCGTCCGGCATGCCGGCGCCCCAGCCCAGCATGGCGCTCTGGAACTCGCGGCCGCGATGGCGGGCGAAAAGCTGGGCGTTGGCCATCTGCTCCAGCCGGATGCGCACGCCGGCCTGCGCCGCGTTGGCCTGGATGTGCTGCGCGATGGCCGAGGCATAGGGGTGGCTGCCCAGGATCATCACCGTCTCGAACCCTTCCGGCCGCCCGGCCTCGGCCAGCAGCGCGCGGGCGCGGGCAATGTCGAGGCTGAAGGGCTGGCCTTCCTTCTCGTCCAGTGCGCCGAAGGAGCCGAGGGGGACGAAGCTGGCGCGCGGCACGCCGTCATAGGCCATGACCGATTTCGCCAGCCCGTCGTAATCGACGAGGTAGCGCATCGCGAGGCGCACCTTCTCCTCGGCGAAGACCGGGTCGGCGCTGTTGAAGCCCCAGTAGAACAGCGTCGGCTTGCGCGTGCGCTCCAGCCGCACGCCCTTCGCGCCTTCCAGCGCCCGCAGATCCTCGGGCGTCAGGTTGCGCGCCACGTCGATGTCGCCCTTCTCGAGCAGCAGGCGCTGGGTGCCGGCCTCGGCCACGTGGCGGATGATGATGCGGCGCAGCTTGGGCACCTCGCCCCAATGGTCCTTGTTGGCTTCCAGCACCACCACCTCGCCGGAGTTCCACTGGCGCAGCCGGTAGGGGCCGACGCATTCGGTGCGGCTGGTGAGGTAGCGGTTGCCCATGTCGCCATTGTTCTCGTTGGCGGACAGGGTCTTGCGGTCCAGCAGCGCCGAGACGCGGTTGGCGGCGACGGCCTGCAGGATCAGGCCCGGCGGGTAGGGCTTGTCGAGCGCCAGCACCAGGGTGCGGTCGTCGGGTGCGGTGATGCGGCTGTCCACCGTGTCGCGCGTGAACCCGTAATCGGTGAGCTGCGCGGCGTTGCCGAAGTTCAGCTTCACCACGCGCTGCATGGACCAGGCAAGGTCGGCCGCGCTGGCCGCGCGGCCATCGGCGAAGCGCAGCTTGTCGCGCAGGCGAAAGGTGATGCGTAGCCCGTCTTCCGACACGTCCCAGCTTTCGGCCAGGGCGGGGATGACCTTGGACTCGTCGGCGGGGTCGAAGGCGGCGAGGCTGTCGCAGGTGTTGCCGAAGATTTCGCTGGTGACGACCTCGGCGATCTGCGCGGGATCGAAGGTGGAGATGGCGTCGATGTTCCAGGCGACGACGAGCTGGTCGCGCGGGGTCGCAGCCCAGGCGCACGGCGCGGCGGCGATGCCGGTGGCCAGGGCAAGGCCGGCCAGGGCGAGACGGGGTTGACGGAACATCGGCGGCGCTTCCTCCGTGGCGGAACAGGGACCACGGAGCAGGGCGGAACCACGGCATCCGGGCGATGCCATGGAGACACGTCCGGCGCCCGCAGGCCAGCCCCCTCCGCGGGGAGGTTCATCAGCCCGGCAGGCGGGCCGCCATGTTGTCCAGCAGGCGCACATCGCCCAATCGGGCGGCGGCGAGCAGCCGGGCCTCGCCGCGCCGCCCCTCGGGCCAGGGCCGCATGGTGTCAGGTTCCACCAGCGCCAGGTAGTCCGGCACGAGGCCGGCGGCGGCCAGCCGCGCGCCGGTTGCCGCCAGGATGGCGCCGGGTGCCGCACCCTCGGCCATGCGGCCGATCACGCCGCCCATTTCCTGCGCCAGAACGGGCGCCAGGGCGCGTTCGGGCGGGGACAGGCGGGCGTTGCGCGACGAAAAGGCGAGCCCATCCTCTTCCCGGACCGTGGGGTGGCCGACAATGCGGACCGGCATGTCCAGATCCGCCACGGCGCGGCGCACCACCTGAAGCTGCTGCCAGTCCTTTTCGCCGAACACCGCCAGATCGGCGCCGGTCTGATGGAACAGCTTGGTGCAGACGGTGGCGACGCCCCTGAAATGGCCCGGACGAGCGGCGCCCTCGAAGCCCTCGGACGGGCCGCCCACCTCGATCGTCGTGGCGGCACCGGGCGGATACATGGCCTCCACCGGCGGCAGCCAGACCAGGTCACATCCGGCACCGCGCAGCTTCTCCAGATCTCCGGCCTCGTCGCGCGGGTAGCGGGACAGGTCCTCGTTCGGACCAAATTGCAGCGGGTTGACGAAGATGGACACCGCAACCTCGTCGGCCTGGCGGCGCGCTTCCGCCACCAGCGCCAGGTGGCCGCGATGCAGCGCGCCCATGGTGGGCACCAGGCCGAGGCTGCGTCCCGCCGCGCGACGGGCGATGCGCGCGTCCCGCAGTTCCGTCAGGTCGCGAATGATCCTCATGGCCGTTCCTCCCTTCGTCGAAGCGGGCCAGCCTTGGCGGAGCCGGGCGCGGATCGCAAGGCGGAGGCTGCCGATGCCGTCGCGCGGCGGGGCGATCTGCTCTAGGAAGGGCGGCGTGATGCAGACCGATGTTCCCCGCCCGATGCGCTCCGCCGAGGGCGCGACCCCCGCCATGGCGCAATGGTTCGCCGCCAAGGCGCAGCATCCGGACGGCTTCGTGTTCTTCCGCATGGGCGATTTCTACGAGCTGTTCTTCGAGGACGCGCAGGAAGCGGCCGCGATCCTGGGGCTGGCCGTCGCGCATCGCGGCGAACACCGGGGCGAGCCCATCCCCATGGCCGGCGTGCCGGTGCACGCGCTGGAAGGCTACCTCGCGCGGCTGATCCGCCAGGGCCACCGCGTCGCCATCTGCGAGCAGCGCGAAACGCCGGAACAGGCCAAGGCACGCAAGGCGCCGACCATCCGGCGCGAGATCGTGCGCCTTGTCACGCCCGGCACGGTGACGGAAGAGGCGCTGCTGGAGAATGGCCGGCAACCCTGGCTGCTGGCGCTGGCTTTCGCGGAGGGGGAGCTGGGGGCCGCCTGGGCGGATCTGTCCACCGGCGCCTTTGCCTGCGAGACGCTGCGGATCGCCGATCTGCCGGCGCTGATCGCGCGGCTGGACCCGGCCGAGATCCTGGTGCCCGAAGAGCTTCTGGGCCATCAAGCGCTGAGTCCCGTGGCGGAGCGCTTGACGCCCGCCGAGCCGTCCCGCCAGCCGGCAGCGCGGATCGCGGATTTCTTTGGCGTGGCCTCGCTGGACGGTTTCGGCAGCTTCGCCGATGCGGAGGTGGCGGCCTGTGCGGCGGTGGCCGATTATCTGCGCCGCACGCAGGGCTGGGAGGCCGGCAGCGGCGCCGCGCCGCGCCTGCGCCCGCCGGAGCCGCAGGGCGGGCGCGAGACGCTGCGCATGGATGCGGCGACGCGGCGCAGCCTGGAGATCCTGCGCTCCGAGCGCGGCGACACGCGCAACTGCCTGGCCGCGGCGGTGGACCGGACGCTCACCGCCGCGGGGGCGCGGGAGCTGGCCGCGCGGCTGGGCGCCCCGCTGACCGATGCGGCGGCGATCGCCGCGCGGCACGATGCGGTGGAGATGCTGCGCGATGCGTCGTCGTTGCGCGCGACGCTGCGCGGCTGCCTGAAGGCGGCGCCGGACATGGCACGGGCGCTGGCGCGGCTGGCGGTGGACCGCTTCGCCCCGCGCGACTTCGCCGCGCTGCGCGACAGCCTGGGCCGGGCCGAGGCGATGGAGGCGGCGCTGGCCGAGGCCGGCCCCCTGCCTGCCCGGCTGGAAGCGGTGCGCCGGGCGCTGCGCCCCGGCGATTCGCCGCGCGGCGAGCTGTTGCGGGCGCTGTCCGCCGAATTGCCGGCGCGGCTGGAGGATGGCGGGCTGGTCGCCGCCGGCTATGACGGGGAGCTGGACGCGCTGAAGCGGCTGCGCGACGACGCGCGTGGCGCCATCGCGGCCATGCAGATGGAGCTGGCGCGCGACTGGGGCGTGGCCAGCCTCAAGATCCGCCACCACCAGCAATTCGGCTACCTCGTCGAGCTGCCCGCCGCCGCCGGGGAAAAGCTGCTGCGCGCGCCGCCCGTCGCACTGGCGGGCACGCCCCGCGCGCCGATGCACCGGCAGACCATGGCCAATGCGCACCGCTTCACCTGCCCGGCCCTGGCCGAGCTGGATCGCCGGCTCGCGGCGGCGGGGGAGCAGGCGCAGAAGCGGGAAGCCGCCATCGTGCAGCACCTGCGCGGCCTGTGCCTGGAGGCCGGCCGCGCCATCGATGCCGCCGCCGCCGCCATGGCCGAGATCGACGTGCACGCGGCCGCCGCCGAACTGGCCGCGGGCGGCGGCTGGTGCCGCCCGGAGATCACTGACCGTACCGATTTCGCCATACGCCAGGGGCGTCATCCGGTGGTGGAGGCAGCGCTCGCGCGCAACCGCGGCCCGGCCTTCGTGCCCAACGACGCGGACCTTTCGGCCGGGCAGCGGTTGTGCCTGCTGACGGGGCCCAACATGGCCGGCAAGTCCACCTTTCTGCGGCAGAACGCCATGGTGGTGGTGCTGGCCCAGGCCGGGCTGTTCGTGCCCGCGGCCTCGGCGCGGATCGGGCTGGTGGACCGGCTGTTTTCCCGCGTCGGCGCGGCGGACGACATCGCCGGGGGCCGCTCCACCTTCATGGTGGAGATGACGGAAACGGCGGCCATCCTGAACCAGGCGACGGCGCGCAGCCTCGTGGTGCTGGACGAGGTCGGGCGCGGCACCGCCACCTGGGACGGGCTGGCCATCGCCTGGGCAGTGCTGGAGGCGCTGCATGACCGCATCCGGGCCCGCGCCGTCTTCGCCACGCATTTCCACGAGCTGACGGCCTTATCGGGCAAGCTGCCGGAATTGCAGCTGGCGCACATGAAGGTGCGGGAGCACCGGGGCGAGGTGGTGTTTCAGCACCAGGTGGCGCCGGGGGCGGCGGAGAAATCCTGGGGGCTGCATGTGGCGAGGCTGGGCGGCGTGCCGCGCGCCGTGGTGGCGCGGGCCGGCGCGGTGCTGGCGGCGTTGGAGGAGCGCGCCGCCGGGCTGGAGCCGCTGGCGGAGGAGATGCCGCTCTTCGGCGGCACGGTTCCGCAGCGATCCGCCATGACGCAACCCCCGGTGGAAGAAAGCGCCGCCCTGGAGGCGCTGGATGCGTTGGACCCCGATGCACTCTCCCCGCGCGAGGCGCTGGAGGCACTGTATCATCTCAAAATGCTGCGGCGCGAAAAGGATTTTGAAAAAGGCGCTCACGAAGCTGTTGCCCGGACGCGCGGCACGATAACATCGGTGGAATGAGTAGCTCCGGCGATCTCCCCGACGCCCTTGCCCCCGCCGCCGAAACGGCCCGGCCCGCCCCGCTCCGGCCGCTGCCGGATGTCGTGCTCGACCTGATCCCCTCCCCCGATTCGCCGGTGGCGCGCGACGCGGCGCTGGGCCTGCTGCGTCGCCAGCTCGGCCGCATCCAGAGCCGCGTGCAGGAAGCCTTCGAGGCGCATGCGCTGTCCGGCCTGACTGCCGCGCGGATGCTGGGCGAGCTGACGGACGGGCTGATCTTCGCCATCCACGCCTACACCCTGGCGCAGCCGCCGGGCGAGGCGGCCAAGGGGTCTGCGGCGGGCGACGAGCCGTCCTTCGTGCTGGCGGCGACCGGCGGCTATGGGCGCGGCGTGCTGGGGCCGTATTCCGACATCGACCTGCTGTTCCTCTCCGATCGTCCGCTCGGCCCGCGCGGGCGGCGGGCGGTGGAGTTCATGCTCTACCTGCTCTGGGATCTGGGACTGAAGGTGGGGCACGCCACGCGCTCCATCCACGAATGCCTGGAGGATGCGCGGGCGGACGCCACCATCCAGACGGCGCTGCTGGATGCCCGGTTCCTGGCCGGCGACGTCGCCGTGTTCGAACGGTTCCAGAACGCCTTCGCCGAAGCGCGCGAGCAATGGGGCGTGGGGCAGTTCCTCCTCGCTAAGCGCGCGGAGCGCACCGCACGCCACCGCCGCTACGGCGACAGCCCCTATCTGGTGGAGCCGCACCTGAAGGAAGGGCGCGGGGGACTGCGCGACGTGCAGACCATGTACTGGCTGGCGCGCTACGCCTTCGGGGTGCGCAAGATGCCGGAGCTGGTGGGGCCGGACAGCCCCGGCGGCGGGCTGCTGACGGCGCGGGAAGCGCGCGCCTTCCGCCGCGCCTGGGACTTCCTGTGGACGGTGCGCTTCCACCTCCACTACGTCACCGGTCGCGCCGAGGAGCGCCTGACCTTCGACCTGCAGCCGGTGGTGGGTGCCCGCATGGGCTATACCCGGCACGGCAAGCAGGACGGGGTGGAGCGCTTCATGAAGCACCTGTTCCTGACGGCGCGCGACGTGGTGCGGCTGTCGCGCCTGCTGGAGCCGGCGATCGAGCGCGCGACGCTGGGCCCGCCCGCCGTGCAGCGCGCCGCCGACGCGGCGCTGGCCGAGGCCGGCATCGCCATCGCCGACGGCAAGCTCCTGATCGTGCCCGGACTGGCGGTGGAGAAGGAGCCGGCGGTGATGCTGCGGCTGGTGCGCGCGGCGCGCGACCGCAACATGGAGCTGCATCCTCTGGCGCACCGGGCGCTGATCCGCAACGCGCCGCTGGCGGTGGGCATGCGCGGCGACAAGGCGGCCAGCGACCTGTTCCTGGACCTGCTGCAGGGCAAGGATTCAGCCCGCTGGATCCGCGTGCTGAACGAGGTCGGCTTTCTGAGCCGCTTTATTCCCGACTGGGCGCGCATTGTCGGGCTGATGCAGTTCGACACCTACCACGTCTTCACGGTCGAGGAGCACACGATCGAGGCGATCGCGGTGCTGAACCAGCTGCAGCGCGGCGAACTGGCCGAGGCGGTGCCGGTGGCGTCCGAGCTGATCGGGCAGATCCATTCACACCGCGCGCTCTATGTCGCGATGCTGCTGCACGACATCGCCAAGGGCCGCGGCGGCGACCATTCCGAGATCGGCGCCGGGCTGGCGCAGGAGATCTGCCCGCGGCTGGGGCTGACGCCGGAGGAAACGGAAACCGTGTCCTGGCTGGTGCTGAACCACCTGCTGGTCAGCCAGACCGCCTTCAAGCGCGACATCGACGACCCCAAGACCATCCTCGACATCGCCGAGGTCGTGCAATCGCCCGAGCGGCTGCGCCTGCTGCTGGTGCTGACCGTCGCCGACATGCGCGCGGTGGGCCCCAAGGTCTGGAACGGCTGGAAGGCGACCCTGCTGCGCGAGCTCTACTGGCGGGTGGCAGAGGTGCTGGCCGGCGGGCTGTCGGTGCCGGAGCGCGACGTGCGCGTGGCGCGGGCCAAGCAGGCGGCGGCCGACATGCTGGCCACCTGGCCCAAGGAGGCGGTGGAGCACTTCCTGGGCCTCGGCTACCCCGGCTACTGGCTGTCCTTCGACCCTGAGAGCCATGCCCGCCATGCCGGCATGATCCGTGAGGCGGAGGAGCGCGGCGCGCCCCTTTCCGTCTCAACGCGGGTGCTGGAGGCGCGGGCGGTGACCGAGGTGACGGTGTACTGCTCCGACCACCCCGGGCTGTTCTCCCGCATCGCCGGGGCGCTCGCGGTGGCCGGTGCCACCATCGTCGATGCGCGCATCCACACCATGACCAACGGCATGGCGCTCGACACCTTCTGGGTGCAGGACGCCCAGGCGGCGAATGCGGGAGGCGTCTTCGATGCCTCGCACAAGCTGGCCAAGCTGTCGGTGCTCATCGAGCAGGCGCTGAGCGGGCGGCTGAACCTGGTGGGCGAGATCGCCAAGGTTCGGCGCGAGCCCGCCCGGTTGCGCGCCGTGCAGGTGCCGGGCCGCGTGGTGATCGACAATTTCGCCTCCAACACCCACACCGTGATCGAGTTGAACGGGCGCGACCGCCCCGGCCTGCTGCACGACGTGACCGGCGCCATCTCGGCGCAGGGGCTGCAGATCGCCTCGGCGCACATCACCACCTATGGCGTGCGGGCGGTGGACGTCTTCTATGTGAAGGACGTGTTCGGGCTGAAGATCGAGAATGAGCGCAAGCTCGCGACGCTTCGCGCGGCGCTGCTGACGGCGCTGACGCCGCCGCCGGCGGAGGATGAGCTGGGCGGTGGCGCATAGGGCGGAACGCAGATGCGGCGTCCGGACGCAAGGTCGAGCGGGAGCTGAAGAACTTCCGCAACCTTCGGGGGCAACCGGGTCTTACCTTCCGCCAACCTGATGGAGAATGCCCGCAATGCGTCCTTCCTTGATGCTGCTCGGCGGCTTCGCTCTGATGCTCGCCGCCTGCGACACCACCCCTCGCGGAGCGGCGTTGCCGCCCGGCTCCGTCTCGCCTTCGGGCGCAGCGCAGGGCAACACGGCCGGCACGGGCAACCTGCAAGGCAACCAGGACCGGGCCACAACGCCTGACAACCTGCCAGGCCGCGCCGCCGGCGGCGTTCCCACGGCCGGTACCGGCCGGATCAACCCGCTGCAGGGCAACGATTCGCAGCCGCCGCGCCCGGGCATGGGTTCGCCCACGGCCCAGAGCAGCACCATCTCGCCGATCCAGGGCCAGGACGATAAAGGCCCCGGCGCGCGCTGAGAGCTGAACCGGTTGCATCACCTTCGTAACGGTGGTGCAACCTTTCTCGGCCTGGGCTAGCGTCTTCGTGTTTGGCGCGCTTTGCGTTGAAACAGGGAGAAGAAACGATGCGTCCATTTCTTGCTCTGGGCGGTGCGGCGTTGCTGCTCGCAGCCTGCAATAACCCGGAATTCACCCCGACACCGACCCCGCCGCTGAGCGGCGCGCCCGGCGCGGGCACGGGCACGCTCGTGCCCAATGAGGGCTTGTCCTCGCAGCCACCCCGTCCGGGGCAAGGTGCGCCGACGGCCGGCACCGGCACGATCGTTCCGAATGAAGGCCTGTCCTCGCAGCCGCCGCGCCCTGGTCGCGGTTCTTCGACGGCGGGCACCGGCGTCATCAATCCGATCGATGGTATCGACAGCCAGCCGCCGCGGCGCTGAGTTGCGCCATCCTCAAGGCTGACGCCGAGGGGAGTGGACAGGGAGGTGCGACGATGGCACCTCCCCGCACCTGCTTCCCTGTAAAGGCTCGCCCGATCCCATGCCCCGCCGTGGCCGAAATCTGACGGAGCAGGAGCGGGCGCTTTGGCGGCATGTGGTCACCGGCGTGGTGCCTCTGCCGGGGCACGCATTGCCGCCCCTGCCGGAAGCGCCCGCGCCGCTTCCCGTTCCATCCCCCGCGCCGCCACCTCCGCTTCTTGCCACGCCCCGCAAGCCCGGCCGAGCGCAGCCAGTGCAGATCGGGCATCAGCCTGGCGGGCTGGACCACCATCGCTGGAAAGACCTGCGGCGCGGCCGCACCCGGCCCGAACGCACGCTGGACCTGCATGGAAGGCGGGCTCAGGAAGCGTGGCAGGCGGTACGCGGCTTCCTGATCGCCGCGCAGTCGGACGGGTTGCGCTGCGTCGCCATTGTCACCGGCAAGGGGCCGGCGCCGGAGGGAGGCGTGCTGCGACGCGAATTGCCGCATTGGCTGAACGGGCCGGAACTGCGGCCGCTGGTGCTGGGGGCGGCGCATCCGGCGCCCAATTCCGGGGTGGTGCACCTGCTGCTGCGGCGGCGGCGCGGATGACGCCCTTCGGCGCCCGCCTTCGCGCGCTGCGCGCGTCGCGCGGCATGACGCTGAAGGAGATGGCGGCCGAACTGCAGATCTCGGCGGCCTATCTCTCGGCGCTGGAGCATGGCCGGCGTGGACTGCCTTCCGCCGGGCTGATCCACCAGGTGAACGATCTGTTCGAGATCTGGGACGAGGCGGACAACATGGCTGAGCTGGCGCGGCTGTCGCATCCGCGCGTGACGCTGGACACCGCGGGGCTGTTGCCGGAAGCGACGGCGCTGGCGAACCTGCTGGCGCTGCGGCTGCGCACCCTGCCGCCCGAGGCGGTGGCGGAGCTGCGGCGGGTGCTCGATACCTATTCGGCGGCGGCGGGTTCCAGCACGTAGAGCGTCGCGCGGGCCTTCATCCGGCCGGCGGCCTCGGCGGCGTCCGCTCCCCATCCCCAGAACAGATCGGCGCGCGCAGGGCCACGGATGGCGCCGCCGGTGTCCTGCGCCAGCACCAGCCGCCGGATGGCGGCGCCCGTGAGGGGATGTTGCGTTTCGATCCAGACCGGATGGCCGAGCGGGATCTGGGTGCGATCCACCGCGATGGAACGCAGCGGCGTCAGCGGCACGCCCTGGCTGCCGCGTGGTCCCTGCTCCGGTGCGGCCTGGGCCTCGCGGAAAAAGACGTAGGAGGGGTTTTCAGCCATCAGCGCCCTGGCACGGTCCGGGCCGGCGCGTTCCAGCCAGGCCAGGATGGTCTGCATCGAGACCTGCTCGCGCGGGATTTCGCCGCGGTCTGCAAGCAGGCGGCCAATCGGCACGTAGGCGTGGCCGTTCTGCGCGGCGTAGCCCATGCGCCGGATCGAGCCATCGGGCAGTACCACCCGGCCCGAACCCTGGATCTGCAGAAAGAACTTGGCCGCCGGGTCGTCCACCCAGAGCAGCACGGGAGCGGGGCTGGCGCCGGCTTCGATGGCGGCGCGGTCGGGGTAGGGCGCCAGACGGCCCTGCTCCACCCTGCCGGCAATGCGGCGACCCTTCAGGTCGTCGGCGAAGCGTCCGAGATCCACCTCCACCAAATCGGTCGGGCGGCCATGCAGGGCGGCGGGAAAGGCGGGGGAGACAGTGGCGGAGCCGCGCAGCTCGGGCTCGTAATATCCGGTCATCAGCCCTTCGCCCGCGAGGCGAAGGGTAAAGCGGCGTTCAAAGAAGGCGCGGGCGGCGGCGTGGTCGCCGGATGGCAGGGCAGCGGCCTCGGCGCAGAGTGGCTCGGGGAACCGAGCCGGGCGGCAGCCGGCCACGAAAGCCGGCACCGCCTCGGCAAGGCGGTCCTCTCCCCAGCCGGGCAACTCGGCCACCCGTTGCGGAACGGCGGAGCAGGCGGCGAGCAGAGCGGCCAGCAGCAGCGCCGGAAAGCGGGCAGGCACGGGGCGGCGGATCAGGCCGACTGCGTTCCGACAAGCTTCCAGGTCGGGTCGTCGCTGCCGATCTCGCGCTGGAAGGTCCATAGGTCGGTCAGCTCGGTCACCGCTTCGGTGCCGGTGGTGACCTCGCCCTGCGCGTTGGTGGTGACGTTCACCTGGTCGGACACGATGCGCACCGTGATCTCGGCGATGTTGCCGCGCAGCGCCGCGTTCTCGATGGCCATTTCCTGGATGCTGCGCAGCTCGGTCCGCTGGCGCTCCCCGGCATTTTCGCGCGCGGTGATCGCCTGCTCGAACCCGGCATAGGTATCTTCGGAGAGCAGATTGCGCAGGGTATCCCGATCGCCGGCGGCGAAGGCGGACACCACCATGCCGAAGGCGCCCTCGGCCCCGCCCAGGAAGCCGCGTGGATCAAAGGACGGGTCGGCGCGACGGATTTCCTCCAGCGCGCGACCGGCGGGAGAGCTGCCCATAGGCAGGATCTGCCGACTGCCGCCCAGCGCGGCCGGGGGCGGCGCGGGATCGGCGTCGCGCGGCGGAACCTGGCCGGGCGCGGCGGGACGTTGCTCCTGCGGCGGACGTTCGTAGCCCTGACGCCGGCCCAGCACGCTGCGCAGCCGCAGCACCAGAAAGGCGGCGATCATGCCGAACAGGATCAGATCGAGCGGGAAGCCGCCGGACATTGCATTCTCCTCATGTACGACATGTAAGGGGCGTGGCGGCGGGCCGCAACGGTCGGCGGGGGCGCAATTGTGGATGTTGCGACCATTTGCCGGAGCGTGGCGACGCCTATACTGCCGCCGGACCGTGGCCCTGACACCGTGGCCTCCCCTTCACCCCGTCATTCCGGAGTTCCACCATGATCCTGCTGCGCCACGGCCAGAGCGAGTTCAACCTGCACTTCACCGCGACGCGGCGCGATCCGGGCATCAAGGACCCGAAGCTCACGCCCCTGGGACAGTACCAGGCGGAACGCGCCGCCGAAGCGCTGGCCGCCGAGGGGATCACGCGCATCATCGCCAGCCCCTATACCCGTGCCCTGCAAACGGCGGCACCGCTGGCACGGTTGCTCAACCTTCCGGTGCTGGTGCAGCCGCAAGTGCGCGAGCGCTACGCCTTTACCTGCGACATCGGCTCGCCGCGCACCGAGTTGTCGCTGCAATGGCCAGAGTTGGACTGGGCACATCTGGAGGAAGTCTGGTGGCCGGCGGTGGAAGAGCCGGCCGACCAGGTGGAGGCGCGCGCCCGTCTGTTTCGCGACGAAATGGCGGTGCTGGAGGATTGGAACAGCACGGTGGTGGTGTCGCACTGGGGATTCATCCTGTCCATGACAGGCGAATCGGTGGCGAACGGGCAGTGGCTGCGGTGCGATCCGACGGGGCTGGCGCCGGATTCTGTGGATTGGCGCCATCGCTGAGGCTGGCACGGGAAAGCCGGGCCTGCCCGGGTTTTGCGGCCGGTCCGGCCCCGGACGAGCGACGCGGGCCGCCAAGGGCCTCAGGGTGGGCGGGAACGCCGTCCAGTCCGGTGGTTTCCGGGCAGGCGGCGACGCTCTTCACGCCTCACGGGACGCGCGCCAGCGCCCCGGCTGAGGCACCCATGGGCAGCGAGGCGGGCAGCACGTCAAGCTTCGGCAGCGCCACCAGGCCCCATTCCCCGATCACCGGCCCGGCCAGCCTCGCCGGCAGGGCGGTGTAGATCACCCATGCGGCGGACGCTGATGGCGTGGCTCGATCACCGTCAACCGGGCTTTGTGGCTGCGTGGCCTCCCCGCATCGCTGTCACGGGTCGCGAGCGGCCGGCCTGGCGAAGTTCCGGGGCCGCCGCTCGCCAGTCTTGAAAGCCCGGATCCCCGGGAAGCCAACGCTGCCTGGCAGCGGCAGGCTCCGGGATGGCTCATCCGAGGCGGCAAGCTTCTCCCCCCTGAACACCGCCACCGGGATTCTTGCGATGCACGGGGCGGCGCCCTGTGACAGCGGGCGCGGCGCGTGCTACCCCGCGCCGCTGAACCGGAACAGCACCAGGTCCAGAGCATGTCCGACACGCAGACCCCGCCCGCCAATGGCCAGATCCCCGAGGGCGCCGCGCCCCAGGGCCCGCTGCTGCTGAACCTGCAGTACACCAAGGACCTGTCCTTCGAGGTTCCCGGGGCGCCCGACATCTTCACCCAGCTGCGCGAGCAGCCGCGCATCGACCTGGCGCTGGACGTGCAGGCGCGGCCGCTGCAACAGGGCGGCAACGTGTTCGAGGTGGCGCTGCAGATCCGCGCCGACGCCCAGGCGACGCTGGCCGAGGGCAAGACCCAGACCGCCTTCATCGCCGAGCTGGTGTATTGCGGCATCTTCACGGTGAACGTGCCGCAGGAGCACCTGGAGCCGCTGCTGCTGGTCGAGTGCCCGCGCCTGCTGTTTCCCTTCGCCCGCAACATCCTGGCCGATGTGACGCGCGATGGCGGCTTCCCGCCGGTGCTGCTCTCGCCCATCGACTTCGTGGCGCTGTGGCAGTCCCGCCGCGGGCAGTCCGCCGAGAACGGAACGCCGGTCGCCAACGCCTGACGCCCCGGCTCGCCGCACGGCGCCAGCGGGATGCTGAAGAACATCCTGACCATCGGCGGCTGGACGTTTGCCAGCCGCATCCTGGGCTTCGCGCGCGACATGCTGATCGCGGCGACGCTGGGCGCCGGGCCGCTGGCGGATGCCTTCTTCATCGCGCTGCGCCTGCCCAACCTGTTCCGCCGCCTGTTCGGCGAGGGCGCCTTCAACGCCGCCTTCGTGCCGGCCTTCACCGGCATGCTGACGCTGGAGGGGCCGAAGCGCGCGCGGGAACTGGCCGGGCACATGTCCACGCTGATGACGCTGTGGCTCGGCATCATCACCGTGCTGGGCATGATCTTCATGCCGCAGATCATGAGCGTACTGACGCCCGGGCTGGTGGATGACGCGTTGCGCTTCGGCCTGGTGGTGGAGCTGTCGCGCATCACCTTTCCCTACCTGCTGTTCATCTGCCTCGTCGCGCTGGTGTCGGGCGTGCTGAACGCCATCGACAAATTCGCCCTCGCGGCCGGCGCGCCGCTGATGTTCAACCTGTTCGCCATTGTTTCCCTGTTCGCGCTGACGCCGTACGTCGCGACACCGGCGCACGCCCTGGCCTGGGGCACCATGGCTTCGGGCGTGGCGCAGCTGATCCTGGTGGTGCTGGCGGCGCGCAAGGTGGGGATGGGCTTTCCCATCGTCTCCTGGCCGCGAATCACGCCGGAATCGCGGCAGGTGGTGCGGCGCATGCTGCCCGGCATCCTGGGCGCCAGCGTGACCCAGCTCTCGCTGGCCATCGACATCTTCATCGCCTCGCTGCTGCCGGTGGGGGCCATCAGCTACCTGACCTATGCCGACCGGGTGGCGCAGCTGCCGCTCGGCGTGGTCGGCGCGGCGGTGGGCACCGCGCTGCTGCCGGTGCTGTCGCGCCAGCTTCGCGGCGGCAAGCCGCTGGCGGCGCACCGCTCCATGAACCGCGCGGTGGAGCTGTCGCTGGCGCTGACCCTGCCGGCGGCGGCGGGGCTGATCGTGCTGGCGCAGCCTATCGTGCACGTGCTGTTCCAGCGCGGCGCGCTGGGGCCCGAGCAGGCCGACCTGGTGGCCACCGCGCTGCGGGCCTATGCGCTGGGCCTGCCGGCCTTCGTGCTGATCAAGGCCTATGCGCCCGGCTTCTTTGCCCGCGGCGACACGGCGACGCCGGTCAAGATCGGCATTGTCGTGGTTGCGGTCAACCTGGGGCTGAGCCTGACCCTGTCGCAGTATCTGGGCCATGTGGGCATTGCCCTCGCCACCTCCCTGGCGGCCTGGGCCAATGCCGGGCTGCTGGTCGGGCTGCTGCTGCGGCGGCGGCATTTCCATGCCGACCGCCGGCTGCGGCGGAACCTGTGGCGGCTGATGCTGGCGACCGGGGCCATGGCGGCGGCCTTGTGGGCCGTGATGCCCTGGCTGTTCCCGGCGAATGGGCTGATGGAGCTGGTGGGGCTGGCGCTGCTGGTCGGGCTGGGCATGACCGTGTACTTCGGCATGACTCAGCTGCTGGGCGCGCTGCGGCTGCAGGACCTGCGCCGACGGCGGTGAACAGGCGGACGGAATAGCGGGGGCTTCCCGCCGCGTCCGCAGGCGCTATCCTGCGCGGCATGACCCAGACCACCGATTTCGGATTCCGCGAGGTACCCCGTGAGGCCAAGGCCTCCATGGTGCGCGAGGTGTTCGACAGCGTCGCGCCGAAATACGACATCATGAACGACCTGATGTCGCTGGGCCTGCACCGGGCCTGGAAGCAGGCCTTTGTCGCCGCCATTGGCGCCGGGCCGCGCGACACGCTGCTGGACCTCGCTTCCGGAACCGGGGACGTGGCCTTCCTGGCCAAGCGCCGTGGCGCGGGCAAGGTGATCCTGGCCGACATCAACGCCGCCATGCTGGGCGTGGCGCAGGGCCGCGCGCTGGACAAGGGGCTGGCCACCGGCCTCAGCTTCGTTTGCTGCGATGCGGAGAGGATCGCCCTGCCGTCGGCCAGCGTGGAGCGTGTGTCCATGGCCTTCGGCCTGCGCAACTGCACCGACAAGGATGCGGTGCTGCGGGAGGGCTTCCGCATGTTGCGGCCCGGCGGGCGGATGTGCGTGCTGGAATTTTCCAGGCTGGAGGTGGCGGCCCTTCGGCCGCTCTACGATGCTTGGTCGTTCAAGGCGCTGCCCGCGATCGGCGGGCGCATCGCCAATGACGCCGAGAGCTACCAGTACCTGGCGGAAAGCATCCGCATGTTTCCCGACCAGCCGACGCTGGCCGGGATGATGGAGAAGGCGGGGTTCGAGCGCGTATCCTGGAGCAACCTGTCGGGCGGGATCTGCGCCATCCACACGGGCTGGAAGCTGTAGACCGCCTTCACCCTCCGCCGGTTCAGCCGCGCGGCTGGACCGGGGTGTAGACGATGTCGCCATTCTCGCCCTGGCCGGCGAAGCTGGCCACCGCGTCATGCTGCGCCGGGGTGCCGGGGGCGTAGAGATAGCGGGCGTTCTCACCCCGGCCGATCACCTGGACCGGGCCGCCGCCCAGGATATTGCCGCCGTCATTGGAATAGTCGACAGCGAAGTTCTCGCCCATCCGCACCACCTCGATGCCGGATTCCGCCGCGGCGGCGCCGCCTGCCAGGCCGATGAGGAGCAGGGCGGGGAGCATGGCATTACGAAGCTTCATGGTTCTTTTTTTCCTTGCGATCACGGCCTCAGCGGCCGGTGAGTTCGCAGGAAATGCCCCCGCCAGGCGGCTGCCGCCAATCCTTCCCCGTGATAGCGGGCATTGCCGCCCCTGATGACAGGGCCATGACGGCAGGCGCCTCAGCACGAAAAAACCCCGGTTCCGCTGGGAGCCGGGGTCTTGATCGACAGAACGGGACGGGGCCTCAGGCCGAGCTGGCGGCCGAGCCCAGGTCCCGCTGCCGATAGCGGCGCGCCATGTCCAGCACCCGCGACTTACTGAGACGTGCCAGGCACCAGACCAGCATGAGGCCCACGGGCAGCAGGTTCTCGGAGAAGGAGAACACACCGGTCGTCGCCAGCAGGCAGAGGCCGACACCCCAGAGCGTCGTGCGGAAAGCCTCCTTCTTCAGGGTCTTGTGCCTGCCGCCCAGGCGGTAGGTCGTGTAGATGGCCCACATGGTGGTGACCTGTGCCAGGGCCAGCACCACGCCCACCTCGGTCGGGCGCAGCAGAAAGAAGACCGGCAGATACTTCATCAGCTGAAGCACCGGGTAGATGAAGACCCGGCTCTGCACGTCCTGCCTGTTGTAGATGAAGAACAAGACCCGGAGCAGCAGCAGCGAGATGGCCCAGGAGGCCATGGCGGCGAACATGTCCAGGCTGGGCAGGAGGTCGGCGAAGGAGGCGAGGGCGCAGCCCGCCGCCCCGAGCCCGGCTGCCCAGAACCAGGCGGAGGGAAAGATCGGGTAGTCGCGGAACCGCTCCATCTCCGGGCTCAGCGTCGGCTTGGCCTCGGACCGGGAGGCCACCATGTCGTTCTCGAAATAGCCCATCTCGTAGACGGCCATCAGCGAGATCACGAAGAAGGGCATGATCAGCAATGCCCAGGCGACTTCGTGCAGCGAGGTGGACACGGCCAGCACCAGCAGCAGGACATCCACCAGCAGGATCTGGTCGATCGCGTAGGACAGGTTGTACTTGGCGCGGATCGTGTAGCGCAGGGGGAAGTACAGACGCTCCGAGGCGCGGAACTCTTCGCCCTGAGGCTCGATCAGGATGCCGTGGCGCGCTGCCGAGAGCAGGTCCCGGTCATCCAGGGAGTCGGAGATGGCCGTGGAGGCGGCGACCTCCTCGCGTCCGAACAGGGTTGTCAGCAGGCCGAGCTTGCCCTGGCGGAAATGGCCGAGGCCGGGCAGCCATGGCGTGGCCACCCTTGGCACGGCTTCCCACCGGCTTCCTCGCAACAAGTCTCGAACGATGAACTCCATGCCGAAGGTCACCAGCACGATGCGGTCCGCCGGAAGGCGGGACAGCCCGTCCAGCACCACGCGGCTCTCATGCCGGGCGAACAGGGCCGGGGCATTGCGGCGCCAGGCCAGCAGCGTCCAGGGCATCAGCAGCACGATCAGGGCGACGCAAACATAATCGCGCAGGCGGAACCAGCGCGGGAGGCCCGTCAGCCGCCAGGGAACGCAGTCGCGCACGATGAAGTCGATCGCCGCCGCCATGAAGGCAGGCTTGCAGGAGGCGATGAAGAGCTCGGTGCTGTTGCAGGAAAAGACCGTGTGGTCGAAGTCAACGAAGACCCTGCCCTGGTCCGTGCTGGCCCGTTCGCACAGAGCGCTTTCCAGGTCACGCCTTGCCAGGCGATCACGGGTCTCCGACATCCCGGCTATCCTTACATTCTGCAGATCGGCCTACAGGATGAGGAAGTCGTGTGCACTGCGCAAGACAAACATCTGCCGTCCAGGTCATTCCGTATTAAAAAGAAATCTCATTTTCGATCTGCGTCCCAATAATACTCCGCTATTTCTGTGCTGCTTCAACCTCTCGGTGAGATGCTACTTCGCAGCCTCTCGCCCTGGACGACATCAGCTCTTTGCGGAAGCGGATTTAGCGGCTCTGCAGCCAAGTTTCAGCACGAGCTAACCGCTTCCCGCATGGCTCCCTCCGGTTTAGCTTTCTGCAATGCTCGATGGAAAACGCATCCTCCTCATCGTTTCGGGCAGTATTTCCGCCTACAAGGCGTTGGAACTGACGCGGCTGCTGCGCAAGGCAGGAGCCTCCGTCACGCCGGTGCTGACGCAGGGCGGGGCCCACTTCGTCACTCCGCACGCGCTCCAGGCCATTGCCGGGGAAGCGGTGCACCAGGATCTGTGGTCGCTCGCCGCCGAGGCCGAGATCGGCCATATCCGGCTGGCCCGGCTGCCGGACCTGGTGGTGGTGGCGCCGGCCTCGGCCGATCTGCTGGCGCGGATGGCGCATGGACTGGCCGACGACCTGGCCACCACCCTGCTGCTGGCGACCGACCGGCCGGTGCTGGTGGCGCCTGCGATGAACTGGGCGATGTGGGCGCATCCGGCCACGCGGGCCAACATGGCGGCACTGGAAGCCCGGGGGGTTCGGGTGATCGGCCCGAACACTGGTGCCATGGCCGAGGCGGAAAGCGGCCCCGGGCGCCTGGCCGAGCCGGCGGAGATGCTGGAGGCCGTTGCCCGCCTGCTGGGTGCCGCGCCGCCTGCCCTTCCCGCTCCGTTGGCGGGACGGCATGTGCTGGTGACCTCCGGCCCGACACAGGAGCCGATCGACCCCGTGCGCTACATCACCAACCGCAGCAGCGGCCGGCAGGGACATGCCATCGCCGCCGCCCTGGCCGCGCTGGGCGCGCGCGTCACCCTGGTTTCCGGCCCCGTTGCGCTGCCCGACCCGCCGGGCGTGGGCATGGCGCGGATCGGGACGGCAAGGGAAATGCTGGCGGCCTGCGAGGCCGCGCTGCCCGCCGACGCGGCCGTTTGCGCGGCCGCCGTGGCCGACTGGCGCAGCGCCGGGATGGCCCCGCAGAAGCTGAAGAAGGTGCCGGGGCAGCCGCTTCCGCCCCTGGAGCTGGCACTGAACCCGGATATCCTGGCGACGCTCTCGGCCCATCCGCGGCGGCCACGCCTTGTGGTCGGCTTTGCCGCGGAAACCGAGAATGTGGTGGCCAATGCCGTGGCGAAGCGGCAGCGCAAGGGATGTGACTGGATCGTGGCGAACGACGTGTCGGGCGATGTGTTCGGGGGCAGCCGCAACGCGGTGCATCTGGTGACGGCGGGCGGGGTGGAGGATTGGCCGGACCTGCCCAAGGAGGAAGTGGCGGCGAAGCTTGCGGCGCGCGTGGCCGAAACCCTGGCCGGCGGAGCCGAGGCATGAGCCGCGCCACGGTGGCCGTTCGCCGTCTGCCGCATGCCGAAGGGCTGCCGCTGCCCTCCTACGCCACCGCCGGCGCCGCCGGCTTCGATTTGCTGGCGGCGGTGGCCGAGCCGTTGACCCTGAACCCCGGGGCGCGCGCGCTGGTGCCCACCGGGCTCTGCGTCGCCCTGCCGACCGGGCATGAGCTGCAGTTGCGCCCGCGCTCCGGCCTGGCGCTGAAGCACGGCATCGTGCTGCCCAACAGCCCCGGCACCATCGACGAGGATTATCGCGGCGAGGTGCAGGTGATCGTGATGAATGCCGGCGACACGGCCTTCACCATCGAGCGCGGCATGCGCATCGCCCAGGGGGTGCTGGCGCCCGTGACCCGTGCCGACTGGGCGGAGGTGGAGTTCCTGCCGGATACAGCGCGCGGCGCCGGAGGCTTCGGCAGCACGGGGCATTGAGGAACGGCCGGGCGGCGGTTCCACCATCCCGGCCCTGCTGAACACCGACGGTGCGCACCGCCACGCCATGGCCTTGGCCAAGGAAGGCGCCGTCCCCGGCTGGCCCGGTTCCCGGCCGCTCAGGCGAATTCCCGCTCCCACGGGCAATGGAAGACGTGCGGAAGGGGAGCGCCCCCTGGCGCTGGGCGTGCCGCCGCCCTTATCGTCGCCTGCATGGATCTCGATTTCACCGAAGCCGAGCTGCACCGGTATTCCCGGCACATCCTGCTGCAGGAGGTGGGGGCCGTAGGGCAGGCGCGGCTGCGGGCCGCGCGGGTGCTGGTGGTGGGCGCGGGCGGGCTGGGATCGCCGCTGGCGCTGTACCTGGCAGGGGCGGGAATCGGCACGATCGGGCTGGTGGATGATGACCGGCTGGAATTGTCCAACCTGCAGCGGCAGGTGGTGCACGACACGCCGCGCATCGGCCGCAACAAGGCCGACAGCGCGGCCGAGACGATCCTCCGCCTGAATCCCGAGGTTGCGGTGGAGGTGCATCCACGCCGGCTGGACGCGTCCGCCGCGGAAGAGCTGATCCCGCGCTACGATCTGGTGTGTGACGGCACGGATAATTTCGCCACGCGCTTCCTGCTCGGCGATGCCTGCCACCTGCTGGGGCGCACCCTGGTTTCGGCGGCGGTGCTGCGCTTCGAGGGGCAGCTTTCGGTCTACAAATCCCATCTGGGGCGGAACTATCCGTGCCAGCGGTGCCTCCACCCGGAGCCACCGCCCGCGGGGCTGGTGCCGAGCTGTTCTGAGGCAGGCGTGTTCGGCGCCGTGACGGGGGTAATGGGCACGCTGCAGGTCACCGAGGTGCTGAAGGAGATCCTTGGCATCGGGGAAAGCCTGGCGGGGCGGCTGCTGATCTGGAACGCGCTGGAGGCGCGGTTCCGCACCATCCGGCTGCCGCGCGACCCGGCCTGCGCGCTGTGCGGAGATGCGCCGACCATCCACGGGATGGAAGCGCATGGCGGAGCCTCCCGCCCGGCCTGCGCCGCGCGGTGAGCGCCCAATCGCTTCCGCTGGGCATCCTGTTGCGCTCGGGCGGGCATGAGGCGGCGCACTACGCACTGGTTCTGGCCACGGGCGCGGCGGCGGTGGGGCGACCGGTTGTGCTGTTCAGCACCAATGGGGGGTGCCGGCTGATGCTGCGGGGCCTGCCATTGGCCGCCGACCCGCGCGAGGCGCTGCTGGCCGGGCGGGGCGTGGCTGGCATCGGCACGCTGTGGGAAGCCGCTGAGGAACTGGGCATCCGCATGATGGCCTGCGAGGCGGGGCTGCGCGCCGAGGGGATCGATCCTGCCGCTCTGGTGCCCGGGGTGGAGCTGGCGGGAGTGGTGAGCTTCCTTTCGGCGACAGGTGCGGGACAAATGCTGTCGCTGTGAGGAAAGTCGTCGATTCGTTGCGTTTGTCCGCTTGACCGCAACCTTGCCTTGCGCGCCATGATCCCCGCCATGGCTTGGCTTCGTTTCACCTCCCCTGTTCTGATCTCCCCCGTTCTGGCGCTGCTGCTGGCCTGGCCGGCGGTGGCGCAATCCAGCCTTGGAGGCTCCAATCTGGGGGGCTCCAGCTTGGGTGCCCCGCAGCCGGGCGTGCCGCAGCCCGTTCCGCGCGGCACGGCGCCGCCGGCGCCGCAGCCCTCGCAGGTGCTGCGGCCACCGCCGGGCGCGGTGCCGCAGCGCCCGTCGGCGCCAGCGCAGCCTTCCGCCACGCGGACACAGGAGGGGCAGGCCCGAAGCCAAACGGCGCCCAGCCCGGGCAACCGCCCCCAGGCCCCGGCCAGCCAGGCCCAAGGCAATCAGGCCCAGCCGGCGCAGGGAAGCCAGAGGTCCGCGCCGGCGACGCCCCGCGGCGATGCGCCTGCGCGCAATGCCACGCAGCGGCCGGCATCCCAATCCCGGCCGACGCCGACCGAGGCATCGCCCCGCACACCGGTGAAGCGGCCAGGGGCAGCGGCGGGGGCGGCGGCCGGAGCGGCCGCAGGTGCGGCGGCGGGCGCAGCGGCCGAGGTTCCAGCCTCACCCGCGCCAAGCCGGCAGGAGCTGGACCAGCCGGGCGTCGGCACCGCCACCGGGTTACCCGTGCCGCGTTTCGTGTCCTTGCGTAGCAGCGACGTGAATCTGCGCATCGGTCCCGACACGCGCTTCCCGATCGAGTGGAGCTACCAGCGCCGCGACCTGCCGGTGCTCATCATCCGCGAATACAACCAGTGGCGCCGCATCCGCGACATGGACGGAACGGAGGGCTGGGTGCATCAATCGACCCTGGCCGGCCGCCGCACCTTTCTGGTGACGGCCAAGCACGAGCTGATCCTGCGCGGCGCGGAAGCGGAGAGCGGTGCCGTGGTGGCCAAGCTGGAGCCGGGGGTGGTCGGGCGGCTACGCGCTTGCCGGACCGGCAGCACTTGGTGCCAGGTTCAGGTCAGCGGGCACGAGGGTTTCCTGCGCCGCGCCGATCTGTGGGGGCTGCTGCCGGACGAGGCGGTGGAGTAGCAGCGCGCCACCCCTTCGTTCCGACGGTGCTTCAGTTCAGCCTTTGGCGCAACTCGGCGGCCATGGCACGGGCGCGCCGGGCGGCCTCGCCCTCGGCCGGGATCAGCGCCAGGTAGCGGTCGATGCAGGTCAACGCCGCGCCGATGCGGTCGAGCCGCTGGTTCATCAACGTGGCTTCGCGCCACAACGCAGCGGCGGCGGGGGCGAAGCGCAGCATGTCCTCCGTTGCCGTGAGCGCTCCCCGCACATCGCCCGCCTGCAGGCGCCGCAGCTTGAGATTGTTCTGCAACCGCAGCAGCACGGCGCGGCGCGGCACCGGGGCGGTTTGTTCCGGCCGCAGCTCGGCCTGCGGGCCCTGCATGCGCTTCAGGATGGCGCGCAGGGCAGGGGCGGCGAGCGGCTGCGCGGGCTGGTAGGGATCAACGATGCAGGGCCCGTCATGCCCTTCCAGCGCGATCAGGAAGTGGCCGGGGAAATCGAGGCCCCACGCGTTCCACCCAGCGGCTTCGGCCGCGTGCAGCCAGATCAGCCCCAGCGCCACGGGCAGGCCGCGCCGGCGCTCGGTGACGCGGATCAGGTTGGCGTTTTCCGGCGCGTCATAGGTTTCGGTGTCGCCACGGTAGGAGAAGCGCTGCTCCAGCACTGCGCGCAGCACGGCGGCTCGCCGCTCGGCATCGCCTTCATCGGCCGCCTTGTTGGCGGTGGCGGCGTCCACCGCGGCGCGGGCCACCTCGGACAGGTGCGCGGCGGCGGCGGCGGCATCCGCGTCCGGCGCATCGATCCGCGCCAGCTGCAGGGCAATGTTGGCGAGGTCCAGCTCCTCATCCGGGAGCTGGCCTGCGGCGTCGAGCGCGTGGCGCGCCTCTGCTTCGGCGGTGATGTCGGCCATGACCATCGTCATGTTGCTGTGCCGGCGCCCTGGATCAAGGGGCGGAAGCGTCAGGGCGGCGGCGGGCTCAGCCGCGCACCAGCATCGGACCCAGCGGCTTGCCGCCGAAGATGTGCACGTGGAAATGCGGCACTTCCTGCCCGGCATCGGCGCCCATGTTGGTCAGGATGCGGTAGCCCTGCCCTTCCAGCCCGAGTTGCCGCGCCACCTGGCCCACAGCGCGCCAGAAGCCGGCCATCTCCTCCGGCCCCGCCTGCGCAGTGAAATCGGCGGCCGAGACGTAGCGGCCCTTGGGAATCACCAGCACATGCACCGGCGCCTGCGGGGCGATATCGTGGAAGGCCAGCGCGTACTCGTCCTCATGCACTTTCCGCGACGGGATCTCGCCGCGCAGGATGCGGGCGAAGATGTTGCCCTCGTCATAGGGCGGCAATCCGGAGACGGGCATGGGCGGCTTCCTTCTTGGCGGCTGGCTTCAGGGCAGCTTGGTGGTGTCGGCGGCGCGCAGGATGCCCTTGGGACGGGCGGCCTTCTCGGCAATGCCCGAGATCCCTTCCCGCCGCGTCAGCTCGGACCACACCTCCTCTGGGCGGATGCCGGCATCCACCCAGACCACCATCAGGTGGTAGAGCAGGTCGGCGCTTTCCAGGATCAGCTCCGGCCGGTTGCCCTGCGTCGCCTCGATGACGCATTCCACCGCTTCCTCGCCCAGCTTCTGCGCCACCTTGGCGGTGCCGCGCGCCATCAGGCGGGCGGAGTGGGAGTTGGCGGACTCGCCCGCCGTGCGGCGCGATTCGATGGTGTCCCACAACCGTTGCAGCACCTCGATGTCGCCCGGCGCCGGCACGTCGAGCGGAGCCAGGTGCTTGCCGGCGGCGCGCAGCACCGCCTTGCGCGGCGCACCGCCGGCCAGGATCTGGTCCGGCATGGGCAGCACCGTGGCCGTGCGCTTCTTGGTGCGCGGCGCGGCGGCGGCCTTGCTCTTCACCGTCTTCTTCTTGGTGTCCTTCGCCATTTGATCAGCCAGCCCTCGCAAGCGGAAGGGGCCGCACCGGCAGCCCGGCGGCGGCAAGGGCCGCCTTGGCCTCGCCGATCCGCATTTCCCCGTAATGAAACACACTCGCGGCGAGCAGGCCGGTGGCCCCGGCCTCCGCGCCTTCCACGAAGTGCCGCGCCTCACCCACGCCGCCGGAGGCGACCAGCGGCAGGCGCACCCGCCCTCGCAGCGCCCGCAGCAACTCCAGGTCGAAGCCGGACTTGGTGCCGTCGCGGTCCATCGACGTCACCAGCAATTCCCCCGCACCCAGGCTTTCCATGCGCCCGGCCCATTCCACGGCGTCGATGCCGGTTTCGCGCCGGCCGCCATGGGTGAAGATCTCCCATCGACCGGGCGCAACCGTTCGCGCGTCGATGGCGACCACGATGGCCTGGCTGCCGAAGGCCTCGGCGGCGCGGCGCACCAGGTCGGGGTCGGACACGGCCGCGGAGTTGATGCTGGCTTTGTCGGCACCGGCCAGCAGCAGGCGTCGCACATCCTCCACCGAGCGGACGCCGCCGCCGACGGTGAGGGGAATGAACACCTCGGCCGCCGTGCGCGACACCACGTCGTAGATGGTGTCGCGATTCTCATGCGTCGCGCCGATGTCGAGGAAGGTGATCTCGTCCGCGCCTTCGGCATCGTAGGCGCGGGCCTGCTCCACCGGGTCGCCGGCATCGCGGAGGGCAACGAAATTGACGCCCTTCACCACGCGGCCATCCTTGACGTCCAGGCAGGGGATCACGCGCAAGGCCAGCATCGCGACCCTTTCACAGCCACAAGGTCAACAGAGCCTGCCGGATGCAACGTCGTGCCGCGCCGGTCAAGCATGGACTCCTGTCACGTCCGGCCGCCTACTGCAAAGCGACGGAAACATGCAGCGGCTCGGCCAGGAGCCCGGTGTAGGTAACGGTGTAGCGGCGCCCGCCCTCGGCCGGCAAGGCGGGGGAGAAGCCGCCGAGCGAAACCAGATCGCCCGCCTGCAAGGCCGTGCCGCGCGAGGCCAGCTCCCCCACCAGCCAGGGAATGACGTTCAGCGGATGGCCGAGCAGCGCGGAGCCGGGCGCGGAAGCCAGTTCCTTGCCATCCGCCTCCATCCGCACCGTCATCTCGCCAAGGCGCCGGGCAAACTCGGCCGTGGCCTCGGGCGCGACGGGCTCACCCACCACGCCGAGCCGGGCACCGACACCGATTGCGACGAGGTTCGGCCCGTTCATCTTCGACAGGTCGTCGAAGGCCAGATCGGGCATCTCGATAAAGGGGATCACCTGGTCGATGTGCTTCAGGATCTCCACCGGGTCCTTGCCCGCCTGGGCGATATCGGCGTCCTTGATCCGCACGATCAGGTCGGCCTCGATCGCCGGGCTGGCGCCGAACTTGGCCGGCAGCGTGGCGCCGGACTTCGCCCGCACCGTTTCGGCATAGATCGGCGCCGCCACCGGATGCTCGGTGCCGAAGCGCTTCTGAGCGGCCGCGTTGGTCAGCCCGACCTTCCATCCCACCGTCTCGCCCAGTTTCGGCTTCAGCGCCGCGACCAGCTTGCCCTGGGCGCAGAGCGCGTCCTGCATCGACAGCGCGCGGCCGAAGGGCGTGACCGGGGCGCCCGCCAGGAGCGAGGCCGCCATGGCCTGCATTGCCGCATCGTCGGGGCAGGTCAGCTCCGGCGGCGGAGCCGCAGCGGCGGCTGGCGCGGCGGGCAGCAGCATCGCGCCGAGCGCGAGGGCCGGCGCGGCCAGCGCCGCGGGCCTGGAGGTGGAGGAGGGGCGGGTCTTCGGATCGCGGCGCATGGGAGAATCGCCCTTTTCTCGGTCGTGGCGAAGCATCATCGGGCCATTGGGGGCGGGGGGAAAGGACGCCTTGCCGGGACATACCGGCGATAAGCCAGGCGCCCCGCCCTTTCGGACCTATTCGAGGCTGGCGCCGGATTCCTCGACCAACGCCTTCCAGACCTGCTCCTGGCCCTTCTGGTAGGCGCCGTACTCGGCCGGGCTGCGGTCCACCACCGTGGTGAAGCCGTTGGGCTCCATCTTGGAGCGGAACTCGTCCGTGTCGACCACCTGGAGGATGGCCTGGTGCAGGCGGGCGATGCGGTCCGCCGGCGTGGCGGCGGGAACGTTGATGCCGTACCAGGATTGCATGTCGATGCCGGTGCCCGGCAGCAGTTCCTTCATGCCCGGCACGTCCTTCAGCTCGGGGGCGAAGGTGGTGCGGTCGGCGGAGGCGGCGGCCAGCACGCGGATGCGGCCTTCGCGCACATGCACCATGGACAGCGGAATGACGTCGAACATCATGTCCACGTTGCCGGCCAGCAAGTCCTGCAGCGCCGGGGCGCCGCCGCGGTAGGGAACATGGGTGATGTCGGCGCCTGTCGCCTTGCAGACCCGCGACAGGGTCAGGTGGCTGACGGTGCCCGTGCCGGAGGAGCCCATGGTGAGCTTGCCCGGATCCTTCTTGGCGGCCGCGATCACCTCGGCAAAGCTCTTGTAGGGGCTGTTGCCGTTCACCGTGAGGTAGACCGTGCCGGTGGTGACGCGGGTGACGGGCGCCAGGTCGGTGATCGGGTCGATCGGCATCGACTTGGTGTAGAGGAACTTGTTGGCCGCCAGGATGGAGGCGGAAGCCAGCAGCATGGTGTGGCCGTCAGGCTCGGAGCGTGCGGCCTCCGCCGCGCCCAGATTGCCGCCGGCGCCGCCGCGGTTGTCCACCACCACGGTCTGGCCCAGCACCGGCTGCAGCGCCTGGGCCATCAACCGGCCCGTCATGTCCACCGACCCGCCGGCGGCGAAGGGCACGATCAGCCGCAGAGGGCGGGACGGAAAGCTGGCCTGCGCCCGCGAAATGGCGGGAGCCGCGAGAAGCGCGGGCAAGGTGGCGGCGGCGCCCAGAACGGCACGGCGGCGAATCGTCATGGTCTTGGGAACTCCGGTGGGATCCGGGGGTCGGTTCTGACGCAGCCGGTTCTCCGCTTCAAGCAATCATGACGTGCCGGTCACCCCCGCCCGGTCAGGGCGTGGATCAGAACCGCCGCGGCCACGGACACGTTCAGGCTTTCCACCGCGCCCGAGCCGGGCAGCGTCACCCGCGCGGCGCAGGCGGCGACCGTGGCACCCGGCAAACCCTGCTCCTCATTGCCCAGCACCAGGGCCACCGGGCGGCCGGCGGGCAGCGCGGCCCGGATCCCGGCCGGCGCCAGCCCGCCACGCGCCACCGCCGCGACGGTGAGGCAGTGCGGCGCCAGCCGGGCCAATGCGGCCGGCAGGTCCGGCGTGCGGACCAGGCCCAGCGCCTCGAGCCCGCCTTCCGAAGTGCGGTAGGCGGCGTCGGACAGGCCGGCCTGGCGGGGATCGCCCGAGAGCATCAGCCCGCCGCAGCCGAAAAACGCCGCCGAGCGGGCGATGGCGCCAAGATTGTGCGGGTTGCCGATGCCGTCCAGCACCGGCAGCAGCCCGGCGCGGAACATCGGCTCCGGCAGGATTTCGGGCAGCGGGTCGGGCAGCAGGGACACGCGGCGCGGCGTGGCGATGGCGACGATGCCCCCGTGGTGCGCGGTGCCGGCGATCTTCGCCAACTCGTCGGCGGGCACTTCGCGGTAGGGCTTCTTTTCCCGCGCCAGCCGGGCACAGAAGCCGCCGGCCTCGGCGCGGCGGGCCTCCAGGTAGAAGAGGCGCAGAATGGAATCGGGCCGGTGCGCAAAGGCGCCGGCGACGGCAGCAAGGCCGCAAAGCCGGTCGGGTTCCGGCAGGGGCGGCCGCACCGGGCCAGGCGGCGGTGGCTTCGGGGCGGAACGGCGGAGGACGGGAGGCTGCGACATGCGGCGCGGCTTAGCACGGGCGGGCGGACGCGGCCCCTCCCCTTTCATCCACCCGTCCGGGCCGGGGTTTGCGGCGGGGCGCGGCGGGCCTAGGCTTCGCGCCCCCGGCGGCCACCCGGCGTGCCAGGCAAAGCTTTGACCACAAGACTGTTCGGAGGACCCGCCATGAACCTCGCCCGCTTTCCGCGCATCCGGCTCGGCCACATGCCGACGCCGCTGGAGCCGATGGACAACCTTTCCAAGCATCTCGGCGGGCCGCGGCTCTGGATCAAGCGCGACGACGCGACGGGGCTTGCCACCGGGGGCAACAAGACCCGCAAGCTCGAATACCTGATGGCCGAGGCGTTGCAGCAAGGCGCCGACATCGTGATCACCCAGGGCGCCACCCAGTCGAACCATGCGCGGCAAACCGCGGCGGCGGCGGCCAAGCTCGGCCTCGGTTGCCATATCCTGCTGGAAGACCGCACCGGGAACACCGAGACCGCCTATACGCAGGGGGGTAACGTTCTGCTGGACCTGCTGCACGGTGCCGAGATCAGCCGCTTTGCCGGCGGCACCGACATGGCCGCCGCCATGGAGGCACGCGCGGCCGAGCTGAAGAACGCCGGCCGCAAGCCCTACATCATTCCCGGCGGCGGCTCGAACCCCGTGGGTGCGCTGGGCTACGTCAACGCCGCGCTGGAGCTGGTGAACCAGGCATCCGAGATGGGGCTTCGCATCGACCGCGTGGTGCACGCGACCGGGTCGGCCGGCACCCAGGCGGGGCTGGTGGCCGGGCTGGTCGGGCTGAATTCCGGCATCCCGGTGCTCGGCATCGGCGTGCGCGCCCCGCGCCCGCAGCAGGAAGCCAACGTGCTGGGGCTGGCGCAGCGCACCGCAGCGCATCTCGGCCTGCCGGAGGGCACGGTGAGGGCTGAGCATGTGGTGGCCAATTGCGACTATGTCGGGCAGGGCTACGGCATCCCGACCGAGGGCATGGTGGAGGCGATCAAGCTGCTGGCCGAAAAGGAGGGCATCCTGCTCGACCCCGTGTATTCCGGGAAGGGCATGGCCGGGCTGATCGACCTGATCCGCAAGGGGCAGTTCGGCCCGGACGAGAACATCGTCTTCATCCACACCGGCGGCGCGGTGGGTTTGTTCGCCTATCCGGACATCTTCGGCGCGAACTGATGCCGGGGCGGGGTGGCCCGCCCTTCAAACCGCGGGCGGGGCATGTCACTGTTCCGCCCGATCGCGGAGCCTGAGGGAGGAAAACATGGCAGGCGTCTTCTGGCATGACGGAAAGTGGCTGACCGAGGAGCCGAAGGTGCTCGGACCCATGGACCACGCCTTCTGGCTCGGCTCCATCCTGTTCGACGGGGCGCGCGCCATTCGCGGACTGGTGCCGGACCTCGACCTGCATTGCCAGCGGGTGATCCGCTCGGCCCATGCCATGGCGATGCAGCCGACCCACAGCGCCGAACAGATCGAGGCGCTGTGCCGCGAGGGCGTGGCGATGATGCCGGCCGATGCCGAGCTGTACATCCGGCCGATGTTCTTTGTTCGCAAGGGGATCGGCGCGGCGCAGCCGGATGGCTCCACCACCGAGTTCATCCTGTCGATCTACGATTCGCCGATGCCGGACGTGTCCAAGGGCTTCTCGGCCTGCATGGTGCCGTTCCGCCGCCCGGCGGCCGACATGGCGCCGACCGACGCCAAGGCGTCCTGCCTGTACCCGAACTCTTCCCGCGCCGCCGGCGCGGCGCGGGAGCGCGGCTTCGACAATGCCGTGATGCGCGACCACGAGGGCAACATCGCCGAGTTCGCCACCTCCAACCTGATGCTGGTGAAGGACGAGGTGGTGATGACGCCGGTCTCCAACGGCACCTATCTGGCCGGCATCACCCGCTCCCGCGTGCTAGGGCTGCTGAACGCCGCCGGGATCGAGGCGCGGGAGTGCGTCGTCACCGAGCAGATGCTGCACGAGGCGGACGAGATCTTCGCCACCGGCAATTTCGGCAAGGTGCAGTTCTGCACCAATTTCGAGGGCCGCACTCTGCCGATCGGGCCGGTCGCGCAGAAGGCGCGCGCACTGTACTTCGAGTGGGCTGAGCGCACGTCCCGCATGCTGCCCGCCGCCGCAGCCTGATGTGGCGCGGGCCGCTCCGCCTGTGGGCCGGATGCCCCGCCCCACGCCGAACCGCGTGCGGCGCGGCGATGCCGGGGGCGGGGCCGGAACCGGGCTGAAGCGGGAAACGCCACCGACCTTCCCGCTGCCCGCCATCCTGGCGGAAACGGACACCGTGCTGGTGATCAACAAGCCGGCTGGGCTGCCGGTGCATGCCGGGCCGCGCGGCGGCCCCAGCCTGGAGGCGCTGCTGCCCTCCCTGGGGGTGGGCAGGCGGCGCGTGCCGCAACCGGCGCACCGGCTGGACACCGATACGGCAGGCTGCCTCGTGCTGGGCCGCACCAAGCCGGCGCTGGCTGAGCTGGGCGCGTTGTTCGCGGGCGGACAGGCGCGCAAGACCTACTGGGCCGTGGTGCATGGGGGGCCATCGGCGCAGTCGGGCCGCATCGACCACCCGCTGCGCAAGGTGAGCAGCGCCGCCGCCGGCTGGCGGATGGAGGCGCATCCCGATGGCCAGCCTGCCCTCACCCGGTGGCGGGTGAAGGGACGCGGTGAGGGCCTCGCCTGGCTGGAGCTGCGCCCAGAAACCGGGCGCACCCACCAGCTTCGCGTGCATTGCGCCACGGAAGGCTGGGCGATCCTGGGCGATCCCTTCTATGGCACGGCAGTGCCGCCTGGCTTCCATGCAGGGCTGCACCTGCTGGCCCGTGCCATCCGGCTGCCGCTCGATCCGGTGCTGGAGGCGGTGGCGCCGGTGCCCCGTGCCCTATGCCCCGCCTTTGCCGCCTGCGGCTGGAAAGAGTCCGATTGATGTCCGCCGCCGGCACCCGATCCGCTTCGCGGCCCGCCATCCGTGTGCGCTGGGCACGGCGCCGCTTCCGCCGGGAGGCCGCCCTGATGCGCCGCCGGGTGCAGGAGCGCTTCACCTCCTCCACCCTGCGCGACGCGGTGCGGCAGAGCGAGCTGGGCATCATCGCGCTCGGCATCGCCGCGGGTGGGCTGGCGGGGCTGGTGGCCTCGCTCCTCGGCCTGGCGGCGAAGGGCGTGCACTGGCTGTTGTTCGGGCCGGAAAGCGCGCACGGGTTGAGCGCCATTCGCGATGTCGAACCGCTGGTGCTGCTGCTGGCGCCTGCGGCGGGCGGGTTGCTGCTCGCCGGGTTGGGCCTCGTCGTCCAGCGCTACTGGCCGCGCTCGCCCATCGATCCGATCGAGGCCAATGCGCTTCATGGCGGGCGCATGTCGCTGAGCGATGCGGCGGTGGTGGGCGCGCAGAACCTGGTGTCCAACGGCTTCGGCGCCTCGGTGGGGCTGGAGGCGGCCTACACCCAGGCGGGGGGCGGCATCGCCTCGCGGCTGGGGCGCGCCTTCGGGCTGCGGCGCGGCGACCTGCGGGTGCTGGTGGGCTGCGGCGCGGCGGGGGCCATCGCGGCCTCGTTTCAGGCGCCGCTGACCGGCGCGTTCTACGCCTTCGAGCTGGTGATCGGCGCCTATGCCATCGCGCATCTGGCGCCGGTGGTGGCGGCGGCGGTGACGGGCACCATCGTGTCCCGCGTGCTGGGCGGCACCACGCCGGTGATCTCGGGCGGGGTGGCGCCGCCCGACTGGGATGACGGGCTGATGGCACTGGCGGTCGGGCTGTGCTGCGGGCTGGCCGCCATCGCGCTGATGCGCGGCGTCACCTTCACCGAGGCCGGGCTGCGCCGGGTGATCCCCTGGAGCTGGCTGCGGCCGGCGGTGGGCGGGCTGATGGTGGGTGCGCTGGCGCAAGCGACGCCGGCTGTTCTGTCGGCAGGCCATGCCGCGCTGCACGTGACCTTCATGGTCGAGGGGCCCGCCCTTCCGCTGTTCATCCTGCTGGTGCTGAAGGCGCTGGCCTCGGCCATCTCGATCGGCTCCGGGTTCAGGGGCGGGCTGTTCTTCGCCTCGCTGCTGCTGGGGGCGCTGCTGGGCAAGGTGATGGCGGTGCCGGCGGCGATGCTGGGGATCCAGGTGGATCCGCTGCTGACCGCGATCGTGGGCATGAGCGCCTTTGGCGCGGCGGTGATCGGCGCGCCACTGGCCATGACCTTTATCGCGCTGGAAACAACCGGCGACTTCGCCGTGGCCGGGGTGGCCGTGGCAGCGGTGCTCGTTTCCACCACCATTACGCGGCGGCTGTTCGGCTATTCCTTCGCCACCTGGCGCTTTCACCTGCGCGGCGAGGCGATCCGTTCCGCCCACGATGTCGGCTGGCTGCACGACCTGACCGTGGGCAAGCTGATGCGGCGCGAGGTGCGCACGGTGCGGAGCGACACCCGCCTTTCCTCCTTCCGCCGCGACTTTCCGCTGGGCGCCACGGAATACGTGATCGCGCTGGACCGGGCGGACCGCTACGCCGGCCTGATCCACGTGGCCGAGGCGCACAGCCAGGAGGCCGACGAGGCCGAAACCGTGGAGGAACTGATCCACCTCGCGGACCAGGTGCTGCTGCCGGCGCAGAACGCAAAGCAGGCCATGGCGCTGTTCGACGCGGCGGATGCCGAGGCGCTGGCGGTGGTGGACCAGCGCGACACGTCGCGCGTGCTGGGGCTGGTGAAGGCGAGCTATCTGCTGCGCCGCTACAGCGAGGAGCTGGACAAGCGGCGGCAGGACGAGCTGGGGCTCTCCGCCTGAGCGCGGCGCCGATGCCTCAGCCGGCGAGGGCCGCCGCCACCGCGGCTTCCGCATGCAGGGCCGTGGTGTCGAACAGCGGCACCGGGCTGTCCCCGGGCCCCAACAGCAGCATGATCTCGGTGCAACCCAGGATCACCGCCTCCGCGCCCTGCTCCACCAGCCGGCCGATGACGGCGCGGTAGGCCTCCCGCGATTCGGGCCGGACCTCGCCGGCCACCAGTTCCTCGTAGATGATGCGGTGGACGGTGGCGCGGTCGGCCTCGCCGGGCACCAGCACCTCCAGCCCATGGCGCGTGGCCAGGCGGCCCTTGTAGAAATCCTGTTCCATGGTGAAGGCGGTGCCGAGCAGGCCCACCCGGCGGAAGCCTGCTTCGCGGATGCGCTCCGCTGTGGGATCGGCGATGTGGAGCAGCGGCACGCCCACCGCGGCCTGCACCTCGGGCGCCATGCGGTGCATGGTGTTGGTGCAGATCAGCAGCACCCCGGCGCCGGCCGCTTCCAGCCGGCGGGCGGCATCGACCATGCGGTCCGCCAGCGCGGGCCAGTCGCCACGATGTTGCAGCGCCTCGATCTCGGAGAAATCGAAGGACCATAGCAGACAGCGCGCGGAAGCGGTCGGCCCCAGCCGGTCGCGCACACCCCGGTTCAGGATCCGGTAGTACTCGGCGGAGCTTTCCCAGCTCATGCCGCCGATCAGGCCAATCATCCGCATGGCGAGGCTCCTGCTGCCTGCCCTGTCCTACCCTGTCCCCGCTTGCGGCGGAACGGTTGATCGTCGCTGCGCGGCGCGACAGGCTGCTCACCCCTTGAGGAGGCCAGGATCGCATGCTGAACCTGCTGACCGACATTCCCGGCCTGCGCGTCGGACACGCCACCGACCTGGCGCTCGGCTCGGGCGTCACCGCCATCCTGTTCGACACGCCGGCCACGGCCTCGGGCGTGATCGGCGGCGGCGCGCCGGGCGGGCGCGACACGGAGCTGCTGCGCCCGGAGATGAGCGTGGGGCAGGTGAATGGCTTCGTGCTCTCCGGGGGATCGACCTTCGGGCTGGATGCGGCGGGGGGCGTGCAGGCGGCGCTGCGCGAGGATGGGCGTGGCCTTGCCTTCGGCCGGATGCGCATCCCCCTGGCGCCGCAGGCCATCCTGTTCGACCTGCTGAATGGCGGCAACAAGGATTGGGGGCGGTTCAGCCCCTACCGCGAGCTGGGCTACGAGGCAGCGCGCGCGGCACGGCCGGGGAACTTCGCGCTGGGCTCGGTGGGCGTTGGGACCGGGGCCACCACGGCAACCGCCAAGGGCGGGATCGGCTCGGCCAGCGCGTTGACGCGGGCGGGGCACCGCGTGGCGGCCATTGTCGCGGTGAACGCCCTGGGCTCGGCGCTGGTGGGGGAGGGGCCGCATTTCTGGGCCGCGCCGTTCGAGGAAGGAGCAGAGTTCGGCGGGCTTGGCCTGCCCATTCCGATGTTGCCGGAGCACCGGGCGCCGCGGTTGAAGGGCCTGAGCGGGACGGCCACCACCATCGGACTGGTGGCGACGGATGCGGCGCTGGACAAGGCGCAGTTGCATCGCCTGGCACGCATGGCGGATGACGGCATCGCCCGCGCCATCCTGCCGGCCCACGCGCCGCTGGACGGCGACACGATGTTCGCCGCCAGCACCGGAGCGCGGGCGCTGGGCAACGCGGTGGCGGAGCTGACGGAGATCGGCCATGCCGCGACGCTGGCGGTGGCCCGGGCCGTGGCGCGCGGCGTGTTCGAGGCCACCGCCCTGCCCTGGCCGGACGCGATGCCGGCCTGGAAGGACCGCTTCGTTTAGCCTCCGCCGCCCGGCACCCAGAGCACGTCGCCACCTGCATTCAGCGCCCGTGACAGCACGAAGAGGTGGTCGGACAGGCGGTTCAGGTACCGGATCGCCGCCGGGTTCACCGCCTCCGCGGCGGCCAGGGCCACCACCACGCGCTCGGCCCGGCGTGCCGTGGTGCGGGCCAGGTGGGCATGCGCCGCGGCGGGCGTGCCGCCGGGCAGCACAAAGGAGCGCAGCGGCGGCAGCTTCGCGTTCAGTGCGGCGATCTCGGCTTCCAGCCGGGCGCAATGGGTGTCGGAAACGCGCAGCCTGCCCTCCGCCTCCGTGCCCGGCACACACAGATCTGCGCCAAGGTCGAACAGGTCGTTCTGGATGCGCGCCAGCATCGCGTCCCGCGGATCGCCGGCCGTGTGCAGGCGGAGCAGGCCGAGCGCGGCATTGGCCTCGTCCACCATGCCGATGGCCTCGACCCGCAGGGAATCCTTGGCCACGCGCGTGCCGTCGCCGAGCGAGGTCTGCCCGGCGTCGCCGCCGCGCGTGGTGATCACATCGAGCCGGACCATGCGCCCTCCTTCACAGCACCAGCACGCCCTGGTGCTTGGCCTTCATCTCCGGCTCCACATGGATGGTGATGACGGCGGTTTCCAGCTCGGCCTTCAGCGCGACCTCGATGCGGTCGCAGATGTCGTGCGCCTCAGCCACGCGCATCTCCCCGGGCACCACGAGGTGGAACTCGACAAAGGTGGTGCGGCCGGAATGACGCGTGCGCAGGTCGTGCGCTTCCAGCGCGCCGGCCGCTTCCTGGCTGACCAGGCAGCGGATGCGGGCCAGCAGCGCGGGCTCCACCGCCTCGTCCATCAGCCCGCCAACGCTTTCCCGCAGCAGGCGGCCGCCGGAGACAAGGATGTTCACCGCCGTCAACGCCGCCAACAGCGGGTCGAGCCACAGCACGCCGGTAAGCGCCACCGCGCCGACGCCGGCCACCACGCCCACCGAGGTCACGACGTCGGACACCAGGTGGCGCCCGTCGGCGACCAGGGCGGGAGAGCGCAGGCGGCGCCCCTCGCGCAGCAGCCACCAGGCCCAGACACCGTTGATCGTTGTGGCCAGCACCGACAGGGCGAGGCCCGGCCCCGGCATGTCCGGCGCGGAGGGCGCCCAGATGGCGCCCCACGCTTCCCGCAGGATCAGCAGGGCGGCGACAACGATCAGCACCCCTTCGAGCACGGCGGAAAAATACTCCGCCTTGGCATGGCCATAGGGATGGTTGGCATCGGGCGGCGTCGCGGACAGATGCACCGCCACCAGGGCAGCGCAGGCCGCCGCCACGTTGACGATGGATTCCAGCGCGTCGGCCAGCAGCGCGACGCTTCCCGTCACCCACCAGGCCGCCCCCTTGATGGCCAGAACGACCATGGCGACCGCCAGACTGCCCATCGCCAGCTTCGCCGCGCGTCCGATCACAATCCGTTTTTCCCGCCGCCACTGCGGCGTCTGAAAACCATCCCCGCAAGAGCCGCGCAACCGTTAAATGCCAAGCAGCAGCCGCCCCTCGCGGCAGATCTGCCTTTTGCCGCGCGGCAACTTTGCGCCATCGGCGCGGCTTCGGATGGCGGGCCTTCCACGAGGAGAACACGCCTATGTATTTCCACGACAAGCGTCTTCAGTATCCGGTTCGTGTTGAGGCGCCCGATCCGCTCTTCGCGCGTCAGCTGCAGCAGGCGATCGGCGGCGTGGAGGGCGAGATCCGCGTCTGCCTCCAGTACTTCTTCCAGGCCTGGGGCGCGCGCGGACCGAACAACAAGTGGCGCGACATGCTGTTGCACACCGCGACGGAGGAGATCGGCCATATCGAGATGCTGGCCACGGCCGTTGCGATGAACCTGGAGGAGGCGCCGCTCAGCCTGCAGGAGAGCGCGGCGGAGGCCAATCCGGTGGTGAACGCGGTGATGGGAGGCGAGCGGCCGCGCCATGTGGTTGAGGGCATGTTGCAGCGGCACCTGCTCTCCAGCGGCCTGGCGGCCATGCCGGTGAATTCCGACGGCGTGCCCTTCGACTGCTCGCACGTCTATGCCAGCGGCAACCTGGCCGGTGACATGTACGCCAATGTCGCGGCCGAGGCGACGGGTCGGACGCTGGCCGTGCGCCTCTACAACGCCGCGCACGATTCCGGCATGAAGGACATGCTGAGCTTCCTGATCGCGCGCGACACCATGCACCAGCAGCAATGGCTGGCGGCGATCGAGGAGCTGGGCGGCGCGGCCGCGCTGCCGATCCCCAACAGCTTCGACCAGGCGATGGAGAAGGAGGAGTTCAGCTATGTCTACATGGGCACGGAGGTGAATGGCGCACCGCCGCCGACCGGCCGCTTCAACACCGGCCGTTCCATGGACGGAAAGGCCCAGTTCTCCACCATCCAGTCCATGCCGCTGGGTGAGGAGCCGGTGCTGGGCCCGGCCCGGCCCACCTCTGGCGCGCAGGCGGAGCAGATCGGGCCGAAGCGGTAGCGGCAGGCCCGGCCGGGGCCTGCGCGCCCCAGCCATCGTTCAGACGGAAAAGTACTTCGCCCGCGGGTGGTGCAGCACGATGGCGCTGGTGGATTGCTCCGGATGGAGCTGCCACTCGTCGCTGATGGAAACGCCGATGCGCTCCGCGCCGAGCAGCTTCAGCAGGGGCTCCTGGTCCTCCAGCCGCGGGCAGGCGGGATAGCCGAAGGAATAGCGGCCGCCGCGATAGGATTGCGACAGCATCTTCTCCATGTCGCGGTCATCCTCCCCGGCATAGCCGAGCTCGGCCCGGATGCGCTTGTGGACGTACTCGGCCATTGCCTCGGCCATCTCCACAGACAGGCCGTGCAGGTAGAGATAGTCCTGGTAGCGATTGTTCTCGAACCAGTCGCGCGCGATGTCGCTGGCCTTCTGGCCAACGGTGACGACCTGCAGGCCGATGACATCGCGGTTCGCGGGCCCGTCGCCGATGTCGCGCACGAAATCGGCGATGCAGTCGCCATCCTGCTTCGGCTGGCGCGGCAGGGTGAAGCGGCCGACTTCTGTTTCGCCATCCTCCTCGAACAGGATGACGTCGTTGCCTTGGCCGGCGCATTTCCAATAGCCGTAGATGGCCTGCGGCGTGAGGATCTGCTCCGCCTCCGAAAGCGCCAGCATGCGCTTCAGCACAGGGCGCAGCTCCTGCTTCGCCCAGCCGATGAAGTCTTCCAGGCTGCGGCCCTGCTTCCGGAATCCCCACTGGAACTGGTAGAGCGAGCGCTCATTGACGAAGGGCACGATGGCGCGCGGATCGGCCTGCACGATGCGGGAGCCCCAGAAGGGCGGCACCGGCACGGCCTCCTCCGCCGTCAGGCGGCGGCGCCGCTCGGCGGCATAGCCCAGATCCACGGGCGCGAAGCCGCGCGGATCGGCGGTGCCCAGCGTGCGCGTGCTGTTCTTGGACTTGCCGGAGCGCTTGGATTGCAGCGCGGCCAGATAGTCCTCGAAGCCGTTGCCCATCACCTTGTCCATCAGGTGCAGGCCGTCAAAGGCATCGCGGGCATAGGCGACCTTGCCGTTGGCATAGGCGCGGACGCAATCATCCTCGACGAAGTTGCGCGTCAGCGCGGCGCCGCCGAGCAGCACCGGCACCTCGACGCCCTGGCGCGACATCTCCTCCAGGTTCTCCTTCATCACCACCGTCGACTTCACGAGGAGGCCGGACATGCCGATGGCATGCGCCCGGTGCTCGCGCACCGCGGCCACCATGTCGTTCAGCGGCACCTTGATGCCGAGATTGACGACCTTGTAGCCGTTGTTGGTGAGGATGATGTCGACCAGGTTCTTGCCGATGTCATGCACATCGCCCTTCACCGTGGCGAGCACGATAGTGCCCTTCTCCTGCCCCTCGATCTTCTCCATGTGCGGCTCGAGATAGGCGACGGCGGACTTCATCGTCTCGGCCGATTGCAGCACGAAGGGGAGCTGCATCTTGCCCGCGCCGAACAGCTCGCCCACCACCTTCATGCCGTCGAGGAGGATGCCGTTGATGATGTCGAGCGGCGCGATGCCCTTGGCCAGGGCGTCGGCCAGCTCGTCGTCCAGCCCCTTGCGGTCGCCATCGACGATGCGGTCCTTGAGGCGGCCCTCCACCGTCTCGGCCTTCACCTTCTTGGCGGAATCCGCCGCCTTGCGGCCGGCGAACATCTCCAGCAGCTTCTGCAGCGGGTCGTAGCCTTCCTCGCGGCGGTCGAAGATCAGGTCTTCCGCGACCTTCACCTCTTCCGGCGGGATGGAGTGCAGCGGCTTGATCTTGGAGACGTGGACGATGGCGCCGGTCATGCCCGCCTTCACCGCGTGATCCAGGAACACGCTGTTCAGCACGTGGCGCGAGGCGGGATTCAGGCCGAAGGAGATGTTGGACAGGCCGAGGATGATCTGGATGTCCGGGAACTTGTCACGGATCATGCGGATGCCTTCCAGCGTCCACAGGCCGAGCTTGCGGTCATCCTCGTTGCCGGTGGCGATGGTGAAGGTCAGCGGGTCGATCAGCAGGTCGCTTTGCGGCAGGCCGTGCTTGTTGCAGGCGAAGTCCACCAGGCGCTCGGCGATGCGCAGCTTGTCTTCGGGCGTCTTCGCCATGCCGACCTCGTCAATGGTCAGCGCGATCACCGCGGCGCCGAACTTCTTGGCGAGCTTCAGGCGGTCCGTCGCGTGGCCCTCGCCATCCTCGAAGTTGATCGAGTTGATGATCGGCTTGCCGCCATGCAGCTTCAACGCCGCCTCGATCACCGGCGTCTCGGTGCTGTCGATCACCAGCGGCGCGTTGACCGAGCCGGTGAAGCGGCGGACCACCTCGTTCATCTCCGCCATCTCGTCGCGGCCGACGAAGGCGGTGCAGATGTCGAGGGAGTTGGAGCCCTCGCCCACCTGTTCGCGCCCGATGGAAACGCAGGCATCCCAGTCATGCGCCGCCTGCCGCTCGCGCCATGCCTTGGAGCCGTTGGCGTTGCAGCGCTCGCCGATGGAGAAGTAGCTGTTCTCCTGCCGGAGCGTGGTCGCGCCGTACAGGCTCGCCACCTGCGGCACCCAGTGGACGCGGCGCGCAACCGGCGCGGGGCGGAAGCGGCCGCCATCCACCCGGCGCAGCATGGCGTCCAGCGCCTGGATGTGCGGAACCGACGTGCCGCAGCAGCCGCCGATCAGGTTAACGCCGTCCTCGGAAACGAAGCGCTCCATCCAGGAGGCCATTTCGGCAGCGCCCAGCGGATAGTGGGTCTTGCCATCCACCAGCTCGGGCAGGCCGGCGTTGGGCTGGCAGGAGATCAGGCCGGGCCAGTTCTGCGCCAGGTAGCGCACATGCTCGGCCATTTCCTGCGGGCCAGTGGCGCAGTTCAGGCCGATCAGCGGCACGTCCAGCGCCTGGATCACCGTGGTGGCGGCGGCGATGTCGGCGCCGACCAGCAGCGTACCGGTGGTTTCCACCGTCACCTGCACGAAGATGGGGATGTCGCGCCCGGCCTCGCGCAGGGCGATCTTGGCGGCGTTCACCGCCGCCTTGATGAACAGCGTGTCCTGGTTGGTTTCGGTCAGCAGCGCGTCGGCGCCGCCGGCGATGAGGCCGCGGCACTGCTCGGTCAGGGCTGCTTCCAGCGTGTCGTAATCGATGTGGCCGAGGGACGGCAGCTTGGTGCCTGGGCCGATATCGCCGATCACCCAGCGGTCGCGGCCATCGGCAAAGGTTTCCGCCGCCTCGCGCGCCAGCTCGACGGAAAGCTTGTTGATCTCGAAGGCGCGGGCGCCCAGCTCGAACTCTTCCAGCGTGATGGGCGAGCCGCCGAAGGAGTTGGTCAGCACCATGTCCGACCCGGCCTCGTAATAGCCGCGATGGATCTCGCGCACGAGGTCGGGACGGGACAGGCAAAGCACCTCGGTGCAGTTCTCCTTGCCCCAGTAATCCTTCTCGACGTCGAGCGTCAGCGCCTGGACACGGCTGCCCATGCCACCATCGCAGAGCAGGACGCGGTCGCGCAGGGCTTCCAGCAGAGGCGGACGGGCCATGGGAGGGGCCTCTCTTTCAGAGATTCAGAACGGGTTCGGGCGTGGCGCCGACCGGAACGGACAGACGCCGTGCCGGCCAGAGCCGCACCGGGATCGGGCCGCCGATCCCGACGGATGGAAGCGGGGCGCAGCCGGCCTGGCCGAACCATCCGGCCATGGCCGCATCGTCGAAGCCGGGCCAGCGATGCGCCAGGGTGTTCAGCAGATCGGTTCGCCCATGGGCGGCGAGGTCGATGACCACCAGCAGCCCGTCGGGCTTCAGCAGCCGTGCCGCCTCGGCCAAGGCCGCCGCCGGGTCGTCGGCGTAATGCAGCACCATCTGCAGGGTGGCGGCGTCGAATCCGGCATCGGGCAGCGGCAGGCGGTACATGTCGGCCAGCCGCACGGTGGCGTTGGGCAGGTCCCGCTCGCCCAGCCGCGCCCGGGCCAGCGCCAGCATCTCGCGGCTGGCATCGAGGCCGAGCACCGAGGCGGCGCGCGGCGCCATCACCTCCAGCAGCCGGCCGGTGCCGGTGCCGATATCGGCGACGCGGCCCAGGCGCTCGGGCAGCACCTCCAGCAACGCGGCCTCGATGGCGGCGGCGGGCAGGCCCAGGGCGCGCATCTCGTCCCAGTCGGCGCCGTCGCGGCGGAAGGATTCGGAGGCGGCCCGGGCGCGCTCGGCGGCGATGCGGGCGGCGGCCCGGCGGTCGGCAGCGACGGTCGGGTCGTCCTCCGGCAGGCGGGCGAGGATCTGACGGGCGATCTCGGCGCCGGGAGGCAGCTGGAAATACACGTTGGCGCCTTCCGGCAGGCGTTCCAGCAGGCGCGCCTCCACCAGCAGCTTCAGGTGGCGCGACAGGCGCGGCTGGGACTGGCCGAGGATGGCGCACAGCTCGGACACGCAGTAGGCACCGCGGGCGCAGAGGGCCAGCAGGCGCAGGCGGGTCGGTTCGGCGGCAGCGCGAAGTTGCGCCAGCAGAGGCTCCATGGGGTTGCGAATGACATAAGGATATCCTTATGTCCAGCGTCATGGCTTGGTCCCTCGATGCCCGCACCCCTGTCCGCCTGCTGAAGGCCACCGATGCACCACCGGGTTCAGTGCTGCTGGCCGAAGATGGTGCCGTCCTGCCCGACGCTCCTGCACGGGTCGAGCCCTTCGCGGCGCCGCCTCTCACCGCTCACCCGGTGGGCTGCGCATGCTGTCAGCCCCGGAACCCCGTATCCATTGCGCTGGACCGGTTGTTCCTGGCCCGGACCCGTGGCGAGGCGCCCTGGTTCACCGAGGTCGTGGCCATTGTGCGCACCGAGGCCGGGCGTGCCGCCATCGCCGCGGCGCTGGAGGGAGACAGCGTCACGCAGGCGCGGTTCCGCCCCGGCTGAGCCGGGTTCAGCCGAAGCGGCGCATCATCAGCAGGCCCGCTGCCCCAAAGGCCGCGAGCTGCGCCGCCATGACGAGAAAGGCCAGCTCGTAGCTGCCGCTCCAGGCGACCAGCGCGGTGAAAACCAGCGGCCCGCAGATCGATCCCGCGAAGCCGAACAGGCTGGCGGCGGAGGTGACGTCGCCCACCAGGTGCAGCGGGGCCACGCGGGCCAGCTCGGCGATGTGCACGCCGTTCCAGCCGATGGCGGTGATGCCCACCAGCGCGGCGCAGCCATGCAGCGCCCAGCGGCTTTCCCCGCCCAGCGTGACCAGCATCGCCACCGCCAGGGCGGAGATAAAGGCCTGGATGACGAGGTGGCGCAGGGCCTGCCCCATGCGATCAGCGAGCCAGCCGAGGGCGATGCGCCCGACCATGCTGGCGCCCTGCATCACCGCGACGATCAGCCCTGCCTCGGCCAGGGAGGCGCCGTGGCGGGTGACGGCGTAGGTGGCGGTGAAGGCCATCAGGCAGGATTGCAGCACGGAGAAGGATGCGCCGAGCGCGGTCAGCAGGGGAAGGGTGGGATGCTCGCCGAGGATGCGGGTCGAACGGGCCAGCATGGCGACCGAGAGCAGGGCACGGGCCCAGCCGGCCTGCCCTGCCCCGCGATCCTGGTCGAGCCGTGGCCGGAAGGGCTGCACCAGCAGGATGGTGAGCAGGGTGACGCCGATCACCGCCCACAGCGTGGCGGAAAGTCCCAGCCACATCACCAGCGGCGCGAGCACCAGCCCCGCCAGGGCGCCGCCCGCCGGCACCCCGGCCTGCTTGATCGAGAAGATGAGCGTGCGGTGCCGGGGCGGAGCGGCGCGGATCAGGATCTGGCTGCCGGCCGGGGTGTTGTGGCCGGTGCCGAAGCCGATGGCGAGCGCGCCCAGCAGGCCCAGCGCCGCCACCGGCTGCGACAGCGCCACGAGGCCGAGGGCGATGCAGGCCAGGGCGATCTGCAGGGTGCGGACCGGCCCGTAATGTCCGAGCATCGGCCCGCCGCAGGCCAGGCACCAGCAGATGCCGGCCGAGGTCAGGGCCGACACCACGCCGATGCCTTCCGGCGGCAAGCCGGCCCGGGCCATCAGCGGCGGGCCCAACAGTGGAACGGCGAGGGAGGCGAAGGAACTGACGGTCTGAACGAGCAGGGTCGCGGCAAGGGCGCTGACCCACAAAGGCACTGTCAAGGAACGGTTCCACCCTGATTGCTCGCCCGGTCCGTGCATGTGCCGGGCGTGCCGGCGAGTGTGACGGGAGCAGGGCGATCCGCCTAGAGCGGATGCCGCCTCAGGGCGGGGTGAGCAGCCCCGCCACCGCACCGGTCATGCAGCAGGCGATGTTGGCCGCCACCAACGCCGGCCAGCCCAGCCGCACCACGTCGGCGCGGCGCTCGGGGCACAGGGTGCTCATCCCACCCAGCATGATGCCCACCGAGCCCAGGTTGCTGAAGCCGCAGAGCGCGTAGGTCAGGATCAGGCGGGAGCGCTCGTCCAATCCGAGGCCTCCACCATTGGCGAAGCTCAGATAGGCGACGAACTCGTTCAGCACGACCTTGGTGCCGAGGCTGGCGCCCACGGTGGAAAGGTGCTCAGCCGGCACGCCCATCAGCCAGGCCAGCGGCTGGAACGCCAATCCCAGCCCGGATTGCAGCGTCCAGCCGGTGAGCGGCTCCAGCACCATGTTGACCAGCGCGGCGAGTGCCACGAAGACAATCAGGGTCGCCATCACGCCCAGCAGCAATTGCAGCCCGTCCTGCGTGCCCTGGACGATGGCTTCCATGGCGCTGCCATAGAGGGGCGGCGCGGCCGTCTCAACCTGGGGCAGGACCGGTTCGGCGAGCGGCGGGCGCATCAGGGCGGCCACCAGCACGCTGGCGGGGGCACAGATCAGGCTGGCTGTCAGCAACTGCCCCGCGGCACCCGGCACAACCGGCGCGAGCAGGGTCGCGTAGATCACCAGCATGTTGCCGGCGATGGTGGCGAGGCCCGCCACCATCACCATGAACAGCTCTGCCTGGCTCAGCCGGGCCAGCCAGGGCCGGATCAGAAGCGGTGCCTCCACCATGCCCAGGAACACGTTGGCCGCCACCGAGAATCCGGCGGCGCCGGAAATGCCGAAGGCGCGGCGCAGCAGGCCCGAAAGGCCGCTCACCACCGCGGGAAGGATGCGCCAGTGGTACAGCAGCGCCGACAGCGCGCCCACCACCAGCAGCAGCGGCAGCGCCTGGAAGAACAGGATGAAGCCGCCGCCCGGCACCGTCTCGGCGAAGGGCAGCGGCCCACCGCCCAGATAGCCGAAGACCAGGGAGGTGCCGGCGCGGGTCGCCGCCGACAGCGCGTCGACCCCCTGCCCCAGCCAGTTGAACGCCGCCCGCAGCAGCGGCAGCTGAAGCAACAACGCGGCCAGCACGACCTGCAGCCCGAGCCCGGCCCAGACGATGCGCCAGGGGACCGGCCGGCGGAAGCCGCCACAGGCCCAGGCCAGCGCGGCCAGCCCCAGCAATCCAAGGGCCGATTGCACCTGCAGCCAGCTCATGCGCCGCTATTCCCCGGCGATCCGCAGGGGCTCGGGCGGCTCGTCATCCGTTTCCACCGCCTCGATCCGGGCGCCGGCGCGCAGGATCTTGTCGGTGCTGATGTCGATGGTGCGGATGTCGTCCTGCGCCTGGTTGAAGTGGGTCTTCAGCTTGCCAACGCGCTCGTTCAGGCGGTGCAGGTCGGCCATCAGCCGTGCCACTTCCTCGCGGATGCGGCCGGCCTGGGCGCGCATCCGCACATCCTGCATCAGCGAGCGCATGGCCGAGAGCATGGCCCACAGCGTTGTGGGCGAGGCGATGTAGACGCGCTTGCGCTGCGCCTCGTCCACCACGGGCGTGAAACCGGTGTGCAGCTCGGCGAAGATGGCCTCGGACGGGACGAACAGGATGGCGGCCTCGGCCGTTTCACCGGGGATCAGGTATTTGCGGGCGATGTCGTCGATGTGGCGGCGCATGTCGGCGGCGAATTGCCGGCCGGCGGCGGTGCGGGCGCCAACATCCTCGGCGGCGTCGCGCCAGCTCTGCCAGGCTTCCAGCGGGAACTTGCTGTCCACCGCCACAGGGCCGGGCGGGTAGGGCAGCCGGATCAGGCAGTCGCAGCGTGTGCCGGTGGACAGGGTGTGCTGCCAGGAGAAGCCGTCCGGCGGCAGCCGGTCTTCCACCAGCTGCCGCAGCTGCATCTCGCCGAAGGCGCCGCGGCTCTGCTTGTTGCCCAGGATGGCGGCAAGGTTGGTGACCTGCCCGCCCAGCGCCTCCATGTTGGCGCGCGCGGCGTCGATCACCGCCAGCCGCTCCTGGATCTGCCCGGCGCTTTCCTGGGCGCGGAGGGCGGAATCGGCGAGGCTCTGCGCCAGCCGCTCCTGTTGCTGCGCCAGAGCGGCGTCCAGCCGCACGTTCTGGGCCGCGATGGCCCCGTTCAGCGCCAGCTGCGAGGCGGCGATGCGGTCGTTCTGCTTGGCCATGGCATGGCCGATGCTGTCGCTGATGCCCTGGCTGGAGCGCGCCAGGCGATCGGCCATGGCGCGCTCCTGCGCCGCCAGCCGGTCATTCTGGGTGCGCAACGCGGCATCGAGGCGGCGGGAGGACAGGTCCAACCGCTCCGCCAGGGCGTGGTCCTGCTGTGCCAGGCGATCGGCAGTCAGGGCGGCGAGACGTTCCTGCGTGCCTGCCAGCGCCTCAAGCTTGCCGGCGAGCAGCGCGAAACCGTCGGGAACCGCCGGACGGCGCAGGGCCAGAACCAGCAACAGCAGGGCCACGGGTGCGGCCGCGAGAGACAGGGGCAGCAGCCATTCGGGCATGCGCGACTCCGGAGAACGTGCCGCCATGATAGGAACCCAACGGGTACGGCGCGAGGGATCCACAAGTTCGGCCATGGCAGTGCGATCAGTGGCTTGACCTTCGGTTCACAAACGAGAAATATTCTCATGTGAGAGAAACAGAGACTGATTCGCTGGATGTCCGCATCGCCAGACGCTTGGCGCTGCTGCGAGCGGAACACGGCCTGTCGCTTGACACCCTGTCGGATCGCACCGGCATCAGCCGCGCCACCCTGTCCCGGCTGGAGCGCGGGGAAACCAGCCCCAGCGCCACCATGCTGGGGCGGCTCTGCACCACCTATGGCCGCAGCCTTTCGCGGCTGATGGCCGAGGTGGAGGACACCTCTGCCGAGTTGATCCTTGCCGGCGCCCAGACAGTGTGGACCGATCCCGAGAGCGGATTCCGGCGGCGGCTGATTTCGCCCCCCGGCGGCGGGTTGCGGCTGGAGATGCTGGAAGGACGGCTGCCGGCGGGTGCCAGCATCGCCTACGCGTCCTCGCCCCAGCCAGGGCTGGAACATCACTTGTGGCTGCTGGAGGGCGCGCTGGACCTGACGGCGGAGGGACGCACCCACAGCCTCTCCGCCGGCGACTGCCTACGCTACCGCCTGTTCGGGCCAAGCCGCTTCCACTGTCCCGCCGGCGGTTCCGCCGCGCGGTACGTGCTCGCGCTTTGCCCGCCCTGAGGCTCGTCTCGAAAGGAGCACGGATGAGCGAGATCACCATCGAGCAGCTGTCCGCCGACGCCCTGCCGGACTTCCTGCCCGGGCTCTCGGCCATGCTGGTAGCCTGCGTCGCGCAAGGAGCCAGCATCGGCTTCCTGCCGCCACTGGCTGTTGAGGCTGCGGAAGCGTTCTGGCGCGGCCTCGTGCCGGGGCTGGCGGATGGCAGCCGGCGGATGCTGGTGGCGCGCCAACAGGGGCGGCTGGTGGGGACGGGCGCGCTGCTGCCCGCAACCTTGCCCAACGGTCGGCACAGGGCCGAGATTTCCAAGCTGATGGTGCATCCCGCCGCCCGGCGGCAAGGGATCGGCGCCGCGCTGATGTCGGCGCTGGAGACGATGGCGGCCCGGGAAGGACGCTGGCTGCTGGTGCTGGACACGCTGGATGGCGATGCGGGCCAGGCAATGTACCGCAGCCTGGGCTGGCAGGATGCGGGGATCGTGCCGGACTACGCCCTGGTGCCGCAGGACAATGGGGCCGAGGGCGCCACCGCCACGGCGGCCACGCGCTTCATGTTCAAGCGATTGCCGCGCTGAGGCTCGGCCCGCAGCCGGACCGCGCGGGTGCTTGATCCGGCCGATACCCTACCCCAGTATGGTATTATGCACCTCTCCGAGAAGCGCCAGCCGCTGCTGAACCGGGTCCGTCGCATCAAGGGGCAGCTCGAGGCTGTCGAGCGGGCCCTGCTGGAAGACGCGGACTGTGCCACCACGCTGCAGCGGGTGGCCGCCGTGCGCGGCGCCGTGGCCGGGCTGCTCGACGAGATCGTCGAGAATCATCTGCGCGAGCATGTGGCCCATCCCGGCCTGTCCGATGCCGACCGAACCCGGGGTGCCGAGGAGCTGGTTGCCGTGATCCGCCGCTACTCGAGATAAGGAAACAGCGCCATGGCCGAGCCGCATGAGCATGTCTTCCTCGGCTCCGGGCATGACCGGAACGCGCGGCGCACCGTGTGGGTGGTGGTGCTGACGGCGGTCATGATGGTGGCGGAGATCGCCGCCGGCCTTGCCTTCGGCTCCATGGCCCTGTTGGCGGACGGGGTGCACATGGCAACCCATGCGGGAGCGCTGGCGGTAGCGGCCCTCGCCTACCGCTTCGCCCGCCGCCACGCGCATGACCGCCGCTTCTCCTTCGGCACCGGCAAGGTGGGGGACCTGGCGGGCTTCGCCTCGGCGGTGGTTCTGGGGATCTTCGCCATCGGCATCGCCGCGGAATCGGCCGCGCGGCTGATGAACCCCGCCGAGGTGGCCTTTGGCCAGGCGGCCCTGGTGGCGACCATCGGCCTCGGGGTCAATCTGGCGAGCGCGGCGCTGCTTTCGGGCGGGCACGCCCACGGCCACGATCATCACCATGCCCATGGGTATCACCATGACCATGGGCACCCTCATGGGCATGGCGACAACAACCTGCGCTCGGCTTACCTGCACGTGCTGGCCGATGCGCTGACCTCGGTGCTGGCCATCGTCGCGCTGGTGGCGGGACGCTATCTTGGCTGGGTGTGGCTCGACCCGCTCATGGGGATCGTCGGTGGCGCGGTGATCGCCCGCTGGTCCTGGGGCCTGATGCGCGACACGGCAGGTATTCTGCTGGATGTGAGCGATCCGGCGCTGGAGGCGGCGATCCGCGAGCGGGTCGAAGGGCGGGGGGACGTCCGCATCACCGACCTGCATGTGTGGCGCGTCGGCCCAGAGGCGCATGCGGCAATCGTGAGCGTCACCGGCGCGGCGAGCGGGGCGGAGATCCGCGAAAGACTGCGGCCGATCCACGCCCTGGCGCATGTCACGGTGGAAGCCGCCGGCTGAGCGGCCCAGGCAAGCCCGTCCGCTCCCCCCGAGTTCGGGCGGAGGGCGCTTATTCCACCGCGATCTTGGCCTCGCTCACCAGCCGGGCCCAACGCATGCGCTCATCGGCCATGAAGCGCGCCAGCGCGGCGCCTCCCATGCGGGACGGCTCGGCCCCTTCCTCGCGCAGGCGCCTGGTCACCTCCTCGGCGGTCAGGCTGTCGGCTACGGCCGCTTCCAGCCGCGCGCGGATGGGTTCGGGCGTGCCGCGCGGCGCCAGGATGCCGTACCAGGCGGAGGAGCGGTAGCCGGGCAGCGCCGCCTCGGCCACGGTGGGCACATCGGGCAACGCGGCAATGTGCGACTCCCCCGTCACCGCCAGCGGCCGCACCATCTCGCCCTGGATCAGCGCGATCACGGAAGGCAGGGTCGTGATCATGAAGGGGACATGGCCCGCCACCACGTCGTTCAGCGCCGGACCGGCGCCGCGGAAGGGCAGGTGCTCCGCCTCGATGCCCGCCATCTGGAACATCAGCGCCGCGGCCAGGTGGCTCGCCGAGCCATTGGAAGCCGACGCGTAGGCAAAGTTTCCGCGCGCCGCCCGCGCCTCCTCCAGCAGCCCCTTCAGGTCGCGGGCCTTGCTGCCTTGTCCGGCCACCGCGACCAGCGGCGCGTCGGCGAGCAGCGCCACCGGGTCCAGCGTCTTCAGCGGGTCGTTGCGCATTTTAGGGAACAGGGACTGGTTCACCGTCATCGGCCCCTGATTGCCGACGAGCAGCGTATAGCCGTCGGGCCTCGCGCCCGACACTTCATCGGTGGCCAGGTTGCCGCCGGCACCGGGCTTGTTTTCCACCACCACCGGCTGGCCCAGCACGCCCTGCAACCGCGCCGCCACCACGCGGGCGACGTTGTCCGTGCCGCCGCCCGGCGCATACGCGACCAGCAGGCGGATGGGCCGCGCGGGCCAGGAGGGCGCCGCCCGCAGGATGCGCGGGGCGGCCAGGATCGGTGCGGCGGCCAGGGTCTGCAGCAGGAGGCGGCGTTGCATGGCGGAGGTTTCCTTGTTGTGGTTGCTTATTCGGCGGCCAGGGGTGGAGCGGCCAGCGGCGGGGCCGCGGTTGTGACGGGCTCGGGCAGCAGCAGGTGCCCCTCGAAGATGCGGCGGGCGGTGCGCAGGACGCTGGCCCAGGCCACGGCGCCGTCGGCGAAGCCGAGGCCGATCTCCAGCAGCCCGGCGGGATGCGCGATGCGCAGACCGTCTCCATCCGGGCGGGCCAGTGCCGCTGCAACAGTGCCGGGGGTGTGCGCCGCCACGGCCAGGGTGATGCCGCCGGTCACCGCCATGGCGCGATGCACGGCGTGCGGCGTCAGGTAGCGCGCGACCAGGCCCGCCGCGTCCCGCCCCGGCCCCAGCAGGGCCGGTTTGGGGATCACGCTGCCGGAAACGTCGCCCAGGCCCATGCGGCGCCCGGCTTCCAGCCTCAGCGCCTCGATCCGCGCCAGCAACGCGGGATCAGCCTCGATAGCCTCGGGTGGCAAGCTGGCATCGGTGCCCAGGCGCGCGGCCTCCAACAGCAGCATCGGCATGGCACCGTCGATCAACGTGACGGGAATGTCGCCGATGGTCTCCGTGCGGGCGCCGGTCGGGAAGAGCCGGCCGGTCTGGCTGCCGGACACGTCGCGGAAGCGCAGGGCGATGGGGGCGGCCGAGCCCGGAACGCCGGGAATGCGGGCCTCACCCTCATAGGTCACCTGGCCGCCGGGGGTTTGCACCACCGCCTCCACCCTTGCCCCGGTGTTGCGGTTCAGAATGCGCACCACCGTTTCCTCGCCCTGCGGCGGCACCAGCCCGGCCTCAATGGCGAAGGGTCCCACGCCGGCCAGCATGTTGCCGCAGTTGGGCCCGGTATCCACAAGCCCGCGCTCCACCGAAACCTGGGCGAAGAGGTAGTCCACGTCGGTATCCACCGAGGCGGAGGGGCCGATCATGGCGACCTTGCTCGTGAGGCTGTTGCCGCCGCCGATGCCGTCGATCTGCAGCGGGTGCGGCGAGCCTAGCGCAGCCAGCAGCATCGCGTCGCGGCGCGCGGGGTCGGCGGGAAGATGGCCGGACAGGAAGAAGGGGCCGCGGCTGGTGCCAGCGCGCATCAGCACGCAGGGAAGGCGGAGGGGCATGGGGCGCATCCAGGGGCGTTTGCTCTTGCCGCCTTTTCTGCGCCGACCGGGCTTGTTACTGAAGTGCAAAGATCGGCAGAATTGCTGCGTCCTGTGCAACAATGCGCCTCATGCCGATCGACCTCGACCAGCTTCGCACCTTTGTCGCCGTGGCCGAGGCGGAAAGCCTGACCCGGGCCACCGAAGTGCTGCACCTGTCGTTGCCGGCCGTGTCGCGCAGGCTCTCAGCCCTGGAGGAGGAGCTAGGCGTCGCCTTGCTGGCCCGTTCCACGCGGCGGGTGGCGCTGACGCAGATGGGGCGCGAATTCCTGCCGCGGGCGCGGCGTCTGCTGGACGAGCTGGAGGAAAGCCTGCTCGGCATCCGGGAAACGGCGGCGCGGCGGCGCGGGCTGGTGACGATCGCCTGCATCCCCACCGCCGCCTATTACTTCCTGCCGGCGACACTGGCCGATTTCGCCGCGCGCTTTCCCGCCGTGCGGGTGCGGGTCATGGACCTGTCTGCCGATGGGGTGGTGGATGCGGTGGCCACCGGTGCGGTGGAGTTCGGCATCGGCATGGAGGGGGCGGGGCATCCCGACGTGGAGTTCCGCGCCTTGCGCCGCGACCCCTTCGTGCTGGCCTGCCGGCGTGACCACAGGCTGGCAGGGCGCGAAGCGCTGGGCTGGGCCGATCTGGCCGGGGAGGTGCTGGTCGGCGTTTCACGCCGCTCGGGCAACCGGCTGATCCTGGACCGGGCGCTTCTGCCGCGGGGCATCCAGCCGAACTGGCATTACGAGGCGGAGCACCTCTCAACCAGCCTTGGCCTGGTGGAGGCCGGACTGGGCGTCGCGGTGGTCCCGCGCCTGGCCCTGCCGCGCGGGCCGCATCCGGTGCTGGTGGCACGGACGCTGACCGATCCGGTGATCGAGCGGGCGACCGGGGTGGCGCTGCGGCGCGGGGCTTCGCCGGCGCCGGCGGCGCGGGCGCTGCTGGATCTGCTGGAAGGGCGGATGGCGGAATGAGCCAGCGCGGCAGCGCAGCCTCAGAACAGCAGGCCGACCGCCTGCAGGCCGAACCAGCACAGCGCCGCCAGCACGCCCAGGGCGAACAGGCAGCCTGCGGCCGTCGCGGCGACGCCCCAGCCGGTGACGCGGCTATCCTGCTCCACCACGCCCAATGCCATGATGATGGTGCCGAAGGCGGGCGGGCCGTTGGTGCCGGGGCCGGGCAGGATCAGCATCACCGCCGACAGCACGGTGAGCCAGCCGACCAGCCGCTCCCCTGCCGGCTGGATGAACCAGCCGGGACGTGGACGCACGAAGCGTTCGACGAAGCTCAGCCCGCGCGTCGAGGCCGAGGCCAGGCGAAGCAGGTCGGTCCGCTTCACTGTCTGGCGGGCCAGGAATCTCGGCAGGGCCGGGCGGGTGCGGCCCATGCCCATCTGGACCCCCAGGATCAGCATGGGCAGGCCGAACACACTGGCCATGCCAGGCAGCAGGCTGGGCAGGCAGAGCAGCAGGATCAACAGCCCGAAGGCGCGCTCGCCAAAGGCCTCCGCCATTTCGCCCAGGCTGATGCGCTCGCCCGGAAAGGTCGCCGCCACCTCGGTGATGATCCGGGTGATCGGCGCCCCGTCATGCCCGTGCGGATCGTGGCCGGATGGCCGGTGACCGGGTTCCTCTCGATCATGGGCGGGAAAAAAGCGGCCTGTCGCGGCGGCCGGCGCTGCGGCGCCGGATCGTCCATCCATCATCCATCCTCATCGCGTCACCGGGACGCCGCACCCGGCGTGCTGCGACCTTACCAAAAAGACAGGTTCCAAGGGCAAGTGATGATCCCGGCCTGCCGCTTCAACCTGCCGCACGCGGCTTTCCCGCCACAACTTGCCCGGCCCTTGGGCCCGGCGCGGGTGCTTGCAGCGTCTTCACTTCTCCGGCAGAGCCGCGGAGGGTAAATGGGAGGGCCCGGCATGCAACCGGTGGATCTGGCGCTCTGCCTGGCCGTGGATGTTTCGGCCAGCGTGGACTTCGGCGAGTTCGGCCTGATGATCGGCGGGCTGGCCGGTGCCTTCCGCGAGGCCGACATCGCAGCCGCCTGCGCCGCCGGGCCGCGCGGGGCGGTGGCGGTTTCGGTGTTGTTCTGGTCGTCGGCGCAGGAGGTGGCGGTGCCCTGGCTGCGCATCGACGGGGCCGAGGCGGCGGCAGGGCTGGCGGATGCCATCGACAACGCTCCCCGCCTTCCCGGCCCCGGCGCCACGGCGCTGGGCCCCGGCATGGCGGCGGGGCTGGGGCTGCTGGGCCGTTTCACGGCGGAGGCCAGCCGGCTGGTGCTGGATGTCAGCGGCGACGGTGCGCACAACCAGGGGCGCCCCCCGGGGCCGGTGCGCGACATCGGCGTTGCCGCCGGCGTCACTCTCAACGCCCTGGCGGTGCTGAACGAGGAGCCGGACCTGCTCGGCCATTACGAGGCGGAGGTGATCGGCGGCCCCGGCGCCTTTGCCATGAGCTGTGCCGATTACGCGGACTTCGCCGCGGCGATCCGGCGCAAGCTGCGACGCGAGATTGGCGGCGGTCTGCTGGTGGCGTGAGGGATGTTCAGCCCGGCTGCACCCCGATCGCGTGCTTCTTGATCACGGACCGGACCATGGACGCGTAGCGTTCACCAGGGCGGGAGAGCACGTTTTCGGCAAGGCAGCGCACCGGCCACTCGCCGGCCCGCGCCCATCCTTTGGCTACGAAGCCGGCCAGACAGCCCAGGCTCACCCGCACGCGCAGCGGAAACACTTCCGCTGGACCTCGAGGAGGTCCGGGTTCATTCCGCCGCCACCTTGTCCATCCAGGCGGCCCCCTTGGGCAGGCGGTCGATCTCGGCGCGCTGGCGCGGCAGGGCGTGCGGGTACTCGGCCTGCAGCCACGCGATCATCTTCTCCCGCACCTCGCAGCGCAGATCAAAGGTCCGGCCGGCATTGCTGGCGGAGACGAGCATGCGGACCTGCATGGTGTGCTGGGTGAAATCCACCACCGACAGGTTGATCACCTGCTTGTCCCACAGGGGCGATTCACGCGCGATCCGCTCCAGCTGGCGCCGCATCTCGGCCACCGGCGCGGAATAGTCGACGAAGAGCATCACATTGCCGATCAGGGCGGCGCCCTCGCGGGTCCAGTTCTGGAACGGTTGCTCGATGAAGTAGGAAAGCGGCAGCACGATGCGGCGCCAGTCCCAGACGCGGACCACCACATAGGTGGAGGTGATCTCCTCCACATTGCCCCACTCGCCCTCGACGATCACCGCATCCTCCAGCCGGATCGGCTGGGTCACGGCGAGCTGTATGCCGGCCACGAGGTTCTTCAGCAGCGGTTGCAGCGCCAGGCCCACCACCAGGCCGGCGGCGCCGGCCGATGCCAGCAGCGACACGCCATATTGCCGTACCCCGTCGAAGGTCATCAGCGCCACCGAAACAGTGACCACGACGATCAGCGTCGCCGCCACCCGCTGCAGGATGCGCGACTGGGTGGCGTGCTTGCGGGCAAGGAGGTTGTCCTCGGCGTCGAGCTTGAAGCGTCGGAGATAGACCGTGGTCCAGATGCGCAGCGCTGTCAGAGCCACCCAGCCCACCAGGCAGATGAAGCAAATGGCCAGCGCATGCCGCACCACACCCGCCTCGCCGGGCGTGAGCGGCGCGATGGTGGCACCGATGCTGAGCGCCACCACGATCAGCCCCAGCCGGACCGGCCCCTCCGTGCGCTGCACGAGCGAGCGCCAGAACAGGTCCCGGTCGGCGACCAGCCGGTTCATGATGCGGAAGATGATCCGGTGCGCCAGGAGCGCCGGCAGCAGCGAAATGGCCAGCACGGCTAGGCTGACGGCCCAGTCTGGCGCCCAGCTGGCCGAGGCCACGATCTCACGCGCGGTTTCGTCGAACTGGTCGAGCAAAAGCCCCTCTCCCCCTTCGCCAATGCACCTCGTTCAGGGCCAAATGGGTCGGGAGGTGGAAGTTTGCACCGCGAAAGCGCAATTTTTCGAACCAGGGGCGCCGCACAGCGTGCGTGCGGCGGGATCAGCGGGGCAGTGTTCGATCCCCGGCGCCGAGGCCCCGCTGCATCTGCACCACGTCCAGCCAGCGGCCGAATTTCAGCCCCGCCGCGCGCAGCATGCCCACCTGGCGGAACCCCAGGGACAGGTGAAGCCCGATGGAGCCGACATTCTCCGAATCGCCGATGATGGCGAAGATCTGGCGGTAGCCCGCCTGCTCGGCCCGCTCCAGCAGGGCAGCCACCAGGCTCTTGCCCAGGCCCTGGCCATGCACGTCGTGCCGCACATAGATCGAATCCTCGGCCGAATGGCGATAGGCCGAGTGGCTGCGATACGGCGCAAAGAAGGCGAAGCCTAGAACTTCGCCGGCTTCCTCGGCGACCAGCCAGGCGCAGCCGGATTCCAGCACGCGGCGGAAGCGTGCCGCCATCTCGGCCTCGCCCGGCGGCACCTCCTCGAAGGTGCCGGTGCCCGTCGCGACGTGATGGGCGTAGATCGCGGTGATGGCCGGCAGGTCGGCGGGGGTCGCGTCACGCAGCGGCATGCAATCTCTCTTCACCCAGATCCTGGCCCCCAGGGGTAAGGGTGGCGGCGGCGGACGGCAAGGGCCACCCCGCCACCGCCCCTGCCCGCCAAGCCGCTCAGCGCGCGCGCAGCAGCTCCGGGACGTGCAGCAGGATCAGTTCGTTGTTGTCCGCGCGGGCGAGGTGCCGGCCGGCGCTGAAGGGAAGGTTGTTGTCGTTGCCCACGATGATGTGCTCCCCATCCACCGCCGCCACATTCTCGATGGTGATGAAGGGGAAGGTGAAGCGGTCGCGGGGAATATCGGCCGCGCGGTCGCCGTTCCCGCGCGAAAGCCCTTCCGCGTCCCGGATGTCCAGCAGGTCGATATGCGCCAGCTTGGCGACAAAGCCGTCGGCATCCACGGCGCCGAGGTCGATCAGCGAGATCCGCTTCACCTTGGCCGGGCTGCTGAAGCAAGCAGGCGGGTTCCGCTCGCCCCCGCAAGCCAGGGAAGCATCGCCCTCGCCATTGTCGCGCTCGATCACGAGGGCGCGTCGATCGTCGATCATGTTGAAGTCGCCAATGGCGACGGCACCCGGGGTCAGGCGGAACTTCAGGCTGCGGCCGGTCCAGTCGCCCTTGGCCGTATCGAACTCCAGCATGCGCAGGAACTCGCCCTCGGCCCGGTCGGTGCCGGAAACGAAGAGCGGCTGCTCCAGCAGAGCCCAGAGGCGCGAGCCGTCGGGCAGCATCGCCATGCCCTCGAACCCGCCGGAGCGGCGGACGCGGAAATCGGCGCCGGCGACGGGTGTCGCGCCCACGCTCAGGGACGGATGGTCGGGGCTGCGCAGCACGGTGCCGTCCAGCCGGGTTTCCACCACCTGCCGCACCCGCCCCTGCATGTCCACGCGGATCAGGAAGGGGCCGAATTCCTCGCCGATCCAGAAGCCGCCATCGCCGGGGATGGGCTGAATGCTTTCCGGGTCGAAATCGGCGCCGGTCAGATAGCGCTCGGCGGTGGCCTCATGGGCAATGCGGAACGGAATGCGGCGATCGGGGTCGGACAGGAAGACGGTCTGCTCCACTGCGACCTGGCCGGTGGCGAAATCCGGCCGGAGCCTGTGGAACATCAGCAGCGCATCGCCGCTGTTGCGTTTGTTGCCGAAGCCGTTGTCGGTCAGTACCCAATAGGCGCCGGCGTCGCCGGTCACCGGCTTGATGCCGGAAAAGCCCTGCACCGGCTGGCCGATGAACGGCAGGGCGATGCCGGTGGGGCGGCCGGTGGGGGCGGGCCCCGTGGTTCCGGGGATACTGCCGGGCTGGTCGCGCCGCGCCGCGGTGGTGAACTTGCCCGACACCAGCGCGTCACGCGGCGCATCCGCCGGAGGCACGGCCATGGTGAAGGCGGGCAGGATGGCATGGCCGGCGAGCCGCGCCTCAACCTTCTGGTCGGTGGCGGCGGGGCCGGGCCGCTGGGCCAGGGCGGGCGCCGCCAGGCCGATCAGGGCGCTCGCCGCCAGCAGGAATGCGCGCATGTGTTCAATCTCCACCAGGTGCCGTTGGGCGCGCTGTTAAGGCGTGGAGATTGCGGGCGCTTGACAAACCGATGACGAAATGGCGGCAGCAGAAGCGTGGCGGCGCCTCAGGACGGGCGCGCCACGGTGTCCGCCATCTGCGCGCCCCGCGTGCCCAGTCTCCGCTCCGGCCCCGTGGTGCTGTCGCGCATGGTCTGATGCTCGGCCTCGGCATTCACCTCGGCGCCCAGCAGCACCACCATGGCCGAAAGCCAGATCCAGGTCATGAAGCCGATCACCGCGCCCAGCGACCCGTAGGTCGCGTCGAAATTGGCGAAATAGCTGACATAGAGCGAGAAGCCGGCGGAGATGATGGCCCACAGGATGGCGGCGAAAACCCCGCCCCAGCTGACCCAGCGCCAGCGCGCCGCCTCCCGGCTGGGGCCGAAGCGATAAAGCACGGCCAGCAGGGCGGTGATGATCACCAGCAGGATCGGCCAGCGGGCCAGCCGCAGCAGCAGGTCGGTGGCGGATCCCAGCCCGACGAACGCCAGCACCACCGGCAGCACGATGACCGACAACATGGCCAGGATCATGAAGATCAGCGTGCCGAAGGTGAAGCAGAGCGTGATCACGGTGCGCCACACGAAGCTGCGCTTCTCTTGTTCCTCGTAGACGATGTTCAGCGCGTCGAACATCGCCTTGGTGCCCTGGTTGGCCGACCAAAGGGCCACCAGCAGGCCGGTGATGGCGCCAAAGGACAGGGCGCCGGTCTGGCCCGTGGTCAGGCGCTGTAATTGCTCGTTGATCAGGGCCATGCCGCTTGCGGGCACGAAGCCGGCCAGCAGCGCGAGGTGCTGCCCCACCACCACCGGATCGGCCACCAGGCCGTAGAGCGACACCAGCGCCGTGACCGCCGGGAAGATGGAGAGCAGGGTGTAGAAGGTGATGCCCGCCGCCTCGGTCATGATGCGGTCGTTGTTGGCCTCGATCACGGCGCGCTTCAGAATGCTCCACCAGCCGCGGGCGGGGATCTGCGACGGCCGCGTGGCATTGCGGCCCCAGCCGCCGGTTCCCGGCCGCTCGCTGCGGCGTTGCGGCTCGGGCGGGGGCGGCTCCGGCAGGGTGCCGTTGGCCTCAAGGATGGAGGCGCGCACCTGTTGCAGCTTGTCGGCCTGAGGCATGGGCAATTCCTGGGGTCTCGCGTTTTGCGGCTTCCGGGGAGCATATGATCTCGGGCGTGACGCGGCGTCCCGCCCGCAGCCTCAACGATCATCAAGCGCCATGGTTCCCAGCCCCGGCTCAGCCACTGGCGCGGAGGCTGCTGCGCGCCGTGCCGCGATGGTCGAAATTCGCCTCATCCAGCCAGGCTGCGATGGCATCGCGCCGCGCGGGCCATTCATCCTCCAGAATGGAGAACCACGCGGTGTCGCGCCGCCGGCCCTTGATCACCAGATGCGCCCGGTGCTCGCCCTCGAATGCGAAGCCCAGCCGGTCCGCGGCGCGGCGGGAGGGAGCGTTCAGCGCGTTGCATTTCCACACCAGCCGGCGGTAGCCGAGATCGTCCATGGCGTGGCGCATCAGCAGGAACATCGCCTCGGTGGCGGCTCGGGAGCGCTGCATGCGGGGCGAGAACCAGATGTTGCCCAGCTCGATCGCGGCATGGGCGGGCTGGATCTCCATCAGCGTCAGCCAGCCCTGTGCACGGCCGGAAATATGCGGCCGCACCGCCCAGGCGATCGGGTCATGCGTGGTGCAGAAGCCGCCGAGGAACTTGCGGAAGGCCGCGGCATCGGTGAACGGGCCGTAGCCCATATAGGCCCAGCTGTTGTCGGCGCCCTGGACCGCCTCCCACAACTCTTCGGCATGCCGGATGCCCAGCGGCTCCAGCGTCACCGATGCGCCGCGATGGGCGATGCGCGCCGGCAGCGGGCGGGGGGTTGCATCCACCGCCGGTCCGACCGGCGGAGAGGCGGGGCTGGGGGGTGTGGCGCTGGGGGGTGTGCTCATGATAGGCGAAGGCTCACCGCAACTGCGGCCGCATGCAAGCCGAAGCCCGGTCCTGCCCGCCCCAAAGACTTGCCCGGCGCAACGAAAAGGCCATCTTTCCGCCGATGAACGCCAATACCCGCCCGGCCCTGAAGGCCGCACACCCCGCCTACTTCACCGAAACGGTGCAGAGCGTGCATCACTGGACCGACCGGCTGTTCAGCTTCCGCTGCACCCGCAACACCGGACTGCGCTTCACCGCCGGGCAGTTCGTCATGATCGGCCTGATGAATGAGGGTAAGCCGCTGGTGCGCGCCTATTCCGTTGCCTCCCCGCCCTATGACGAGGGGCTGGAATTCCTGTCCATCAAAGTGCAGGACGGCCCGCTGACCAGCCGGCTGCAGCATATCCGCGCCGGCGACGAGATCCTGGTCGGCAAGAAGTCGGTGGGTACGCTGGTGACCGACGCGCTGTTGCCGGGCAAGACCCTGTGGCTGTACGGCACCGGCACTGGCCTTGCGCCCTTTCTGTCCCTGATCCGCGAGCCGGATGTGTATGACCGCTACGAGCGCGTGGTGCTGCTGCACGGCGTGAGGGAGGTCAAGGAACTGGCCTATGCCGACATGATCGAGGGGCTGGCGCAGGACGAGGTGCTGGGCGAGTTGATCGGTGGCAAGCTGGCCTATTATCCCACTGTCACGCGCGAGCCTTTCCGCAACCAGGGGCGGGTGACCGACCTGATCCGCTCGGGCAAGCTGTTCGGCGATCTGGGGCTGCCGGCCTTTTCGCCCGAAAGCGATCGGATCATGCTCTGCGGCAGCCCGGAGATGCTGGCCGAGACCAAAGGCATCCTGGAAAGCATGGGCTTCGAGGAAGGCGCCAACAGCCGGCCGGGGCACTACGTCATCGAGAAGGCCTTCGTGGAGAAGTGACGACAGCGTGGGGAACCTGAAGCCCCCGCTCCTTCCGCCGCCATTCGCGGTTCAGCAGCCGGATTGGGGCTGATTTGTGAGTTTCGGCGCCTCCTTGCGGGCTTCTTTGGGAGACAATTGGTTGCCAAAGCGCGCAGCACGGTCACGAGCTGCCGCGTTATCGTCCTGGTGTTGCAGCGCCGGCCTTCAGGCGGCGCCGGATGCAACGAAAGGACAATGTTCGATGCGCAAGATGCTGATGCCGGGTACGGGTGTGATCGCGCTGGGCCTCGGTGGTCTGGCGGTCGCGCAGCCGGCCCCGCCGACCCCACCACCCCAGGACCAGGCGGCCGAGGCTCCGCCACGCCCGGATCGCGGCCCTGGCGACCGGGCCGAGGGACCGCGCGGCCTGCGCGGGCCACACGGCATGATGCACGGCATGCACCGCCCGCCGCCACCCCCCCGGCTCCAGCTTTGCCTTTCGCCGTGGCGACACGATGGTGAAGATCCATTGCTCCGACCGGCAGCCGCTGGGCGAATGCGTCGCCGCCGCCAACGGGCTGCTCGACAAGTTCAACGCGGCGCCGCGTTGAGGTGTGGCGGAGGCGGGAACGGCCCGCCTCCGCCGGTCAGCCCTGAAAGGCCGGGAAGGATGAGGGCGAGAGCTGCTCGATGTCGCGCCCGGCCCAGTCGCGGGCCTTCATGCCATCCCACATCGCCTGGGCGCCTTCCTGCACCGCACGGCCCAGCTCCACCGGGTCGTAGCCCGGCACCACGCGATCCTGCATGACCACCTTGCCGTCGATGATGGAGCTCTGCAGGTCCTCGGCGGTCGCCGAGAAGACCAGGTTGCGGATCGGGTCGCGCAGCGGCGTCATGAACATGGAATCCGCCTGCCAGATCAGCAGGTCGGCCTTGGCGCCGGCGGCGATGCGGCCGAGATCGTCACGGCCCAGCGCCTTGGCGCCGTTGAGGGTGGCGGCGTTGAACACGTCGGCGGCGGTGGCCACCTGGGTCTGCCGGTCCTGGATCTTGCTGACCACCGAGGTCCAGCGCATCGCCTCGATCATGCTTTGCGGGCAGGTGTCGGTGGCGATGGTCATGTTGACGCCGCGCTTCAGGTAGCGGGCAAAGCTTTCCATGGCGATGCCGCGCCGCGCGAACACCCACACGGCATGGGCCACGTTGGCGCCGCTATCGGCCAGGAGGCCGATGTCGTCGGCCTGGTAGTTGGCCCAGGAACTCTCGCCCGGGATGATGCAGTGGCCGAGGATGCAACGCTCCGACAGGAAGCCGATCTTGTGCAGCCACTCGATGGGCGTGCAGCCGTGGCGGCGCGTCATCTCGTGGAATTCCGGCACCGATTGCGAGACGTGCAGGGCCAGGGGCACGTTCATGGCCTTGGACGCCTCGGCCGAGCGGCGCAGCAGCGCCTCGGAACAGGTGTCGATCTGCATGGGCGTCAGGAAGCCCTTGATGCGGCCATTCTCGCGCCCGTCCACGCGCTCGATGAAATCGACGGCCGCGTCCATGGCGCCGACGCCGTCATCCTCGGACCATTCGTAGTCCACGGTGCGACCATTGTCCGTGTACCAGCGGCCGGAGCGGTAGCCCTGGCCGATATAGGCGCGCAGGCCGCAGCGCGCGGCGTGCTCGGCCACCACGTCGCCGTGCCAGCCGATCTCCATGATGGTGGTGGTGCCGGTGCGCAGGAGCTCGGGCATGGAATAGGCGATGGAGGCGCGGCGGGCGGCCTCGGTGATGGCGCCGTCGCGCGCCGAAAGGAACTCGAACAGGCCGGACAGGTAGAATTGCCGCGGGCCGCGATCCTCGACGAAGCTCTTGTCGAGTGGCGATTCGGAAAGGTGAGCGTGGGTGTTGATGAAGCCCGGCGTCACCACCTTGTTCGTGGCATCGATCGTGGTGTCCACCGTGCCGTCGAAATCGCGGCCGACATGGAGGATCTTGTCGTCCTCGATCACCACCACGCCATCGCGCAGGTGGCGGTGGCCGCCATTCTGGAAGCCGATGATGTGGGATGCGCGAATCAGGGTGCGTTGCGGCAAGGCTCGTTCCTCCAGCGATTTCCGGAAGAAGGGTTCGGCAGGGGCGGGACGGCGTCAAGAGCGCGGCTGTTCGGGCCCTGCACGGCGCCGGTTGGCCTGGTCGGTTCCGGGTGGATCGCAAAGCTTCATTTGTCGGGCTGCACAACCAGCCGCTAAACGCCGCCGGTTGATTTCACGGGGGTGGTCAACTTGTACCCTGTTCTCGAACCCTATGCCTCCGGCGACCTTCCGGTGGGAGACGGCCACAGCCTTTCCTGGGAAGCATGTGGTCATCCTGAGGGCAGACCCGCGCTTGTCCTGCACGGCGGGCCAGGCTCCGGGCGCTCTGCCACGGCCCGGCGCTATTTCGATCCTGCCGTCTTCAACATCGTTCTTTTCGATCAGCGCGGCTGTGGCCGGAGCATCCCGCATGCCGGTGCCGCGGACGCAGACCTGAGAACCAACACCACCGCCCATCTGGTCGCGGACATCGAGCGCCTTCGGAAGCATCTGAATGTGGCGGACTGGCTCCTTTTGGGGGGTTCATGGGGGTCCACCCTGGCCTTGGCCTATGCGCAGCAGCACCCGGAGCGGGTCAGGGCCATGGTGCTCCATAACGTCGCCACAACGACGCGCCGGGAGGTTGACTGGATCACCCGGGGGGTGGGCACCTTTTTCCCTCGGGAATGGGAGCGCTTCCGCAAAGGAGCGCGGGATGTGCATGGGAATGGCTGCCTCGCGGAGGCTTATCATCGCCTGCTGATGGATCCCGATCCTGCTGTCCGGATGAAGGCGGCACAGGACTGGTGCGACTGGGAAACCGCGATCGTGGATGTCACGGCGAGCCACAAGCCACATCCCCGATATGCCGATCCCGCCTTCCGGCTCGCCTTTGCGCGGCTGGTGACCCATTACTGGCGCCACGCTGCGTGGCTGGAGGACGGCATCCTCCTGCGCCGGATGCCTGAACTGGCGATGCTTCGCGGAACACTGATCCATGGCCGCCTGGATTTCGGCAGCCCTCTGGCTACAGCCTGGCACCTCGCGCAGGCCTGGCAGGGGAGCGAACTGGTTGTGGTTGACGAAGCCGGGCACGATGCCCGCGATCCCGGCATGGCCGACCACATCGTGGCCGCGATCAGAAGGTTGGCGGACGCGTAGCCCCGCATGCCGGCTGCCCGGCGAACGGGTCCTCCGCTTCCCTCCGCCGGGAAAGTCCGGGGAGGCCGGCCTGGATGCCTCAGGCCCCGTCCCAGGGCGCATCCCACGGAAACGCCTTGAGGATGCGCGCCGCCTCTTCCCGCCGGAAATCCATGACGACCTCGATCGGCGCCCAACCTTTCTGTCGGTTCACCCATTCGGCGACGCCGGGCATCCCGGTGCCGAGAACCGGGCGGGAGCCCGGCACGTCCGTCGCCCGCGCCGCGATCACCACGCGGGGAATGGCGAATTGCGCGATCGCCGTGCTGCACATCAGGCAGGGCTCGCAGCTGGTGTAGAGGGTGCAGCGCTTCAGCGCCGCGGCGCTGCCCAGGCGCTTCCAGGCCGCGCGCAACGCGGTCATCTCGCCATGCGCGGTGGGGTCGCGGTCGGCGCGGACCTGGTTGTGGCCTTCGCCCACCACCTGACCGCCTTCATCCACCACCACCGCACCGAAGGGCGTTTGCCCGCGCGACGCCGCCAGTTCCGACTGCGCCAGCGCCAGCCCCATGAATTCGACGTCGCGGGTCCCGCTCATGTTTCGCTCCCGATCCTTGTTTGCACCAAGTCGAGCAGAGCCGGCGCCCGGACGCCAGAGGAGTCCCGATGACACAGTCCGCCCCACATCGCCTTTTCGTGCTGACCGGCGGCCCCGGCTCAGGCAAGTCCACGCTGATCGGGGCGCTGGCCGAAGCCGGCCACCGCACCATGGCGGAAGCCGGACGCGGCGTGATCCGGGCACAGCAGGCCATTGGCGGCCATGCCCTGCCCTGGGCCGACCGCCCGGCCTTCGCGGAGCAGATGCTGGGTTGGGAGATGCGCTCCCACGCGGAGGCGCTGGCGGCGGGCGGGCGCGTTTTCCTCGACCGGGGGGTGCCGGATGTGGTGGGGTACCTCCGGCTCTGCGGGTTGCCGGTGCCGCCGGCCACGCAGCGCGCGGCGGAGCGGTTCCGCTATGCGCAGCCGGTTTTCATTGCACCACCCTGGGAAGCCATCTTCGGCCCCGATGCCGAGCGGCGGCAGGGCTGGGAGGAGGCAGTTCGCACCCATGCCGTGATGCGCGAGGTTTATGCCACGATGGGGTATCGCCTGGTGGAGCTGCCACGTGCCCCGGTGGCGGAACGGCTGCGCTTCGTGCTGGAGCAGACGGAGTAGTTCCGCGGGACGGCCCCGCCCATGCTGGCCTCCGGCGGCGCTTCGCCCTATCTTCCGGCCCGCCCTGCCTGTGACGGAACGGACCCGATGCGTGACCTGAAGCTGACCGGCTATACCCCGAAGCTGACCCCTGGCGTGACGCCGGAGGAGAAGACCGTGGTGCACAGCCGCAAGGTGGCCTGCAACAATGGCGGCGGCGCGATGGGCCACCCCACCATCTACATGCGTATCGAGGACAAGGAAGTGACCTGCCCTTATTGCTCCCGCACCTTTGTGCTGGCCGAAGGTGCCGGCGACGACGCGCATCACTGAAGGAAGCCCGCCCATGTCCGGATCGGCCGTCTCCCCCGACATCCTGGCCGAACCGGCAAAGGAAGCCGAGCCGCACCTGATCCTGGTGGATGGCTCGGGCTACATCTTCCGGGCCTTCCACGCCCTGCCGCCGATGACGCGGCCGGATGGCGTGCCGGTCAATGCCGTGTTCGGCTTCACCAACATGCTGGGCCAGTTCCTGACCAAGCATGCCGGCACGCATATGGCGGTGGTGTTTGATGCGTCGCGCTCCACCTTCCGCAACCAGATCTACGACCAGTACAAGGCGCACCGCCCGGAAGCGCCGCCCGAGCTGGTGCCGCAGTTCGCGCTGATCCGCGAGGCCACCGCCGCCTTTGGCGTCGCCAGCGTCGAGCTGGACCAGTACGAGGCGGACGACCTGATCGCGGCTTATGCCTGCGCCTTTGCCGCCAATGGTGGGCAGGTCACCATTGTTTCCTCCGACAAGGACCTGATGCAGCTGGTGCGCCCCGGCATCCAGCTGCTGGACCCGATCAAGCAGAAGCCGATCCGCGAGGCCGAGGTGTTCGAGAAGTTCGGCGTGACGCCGGACAAGGTGATCGACGTGCAGGCGCTGGCCGGCGACAGCACCGACAACGTGCCGGGCGTGCCGGGCATCGGCATCAAGACCGCCGCCCAGCTCATCAATGAGTATGGCGACCTGGAAGGGCTGCTGACGGCCGCCGAGCAGATCAAGCAGCCGAAGCGGCGCGAGGCGTTGATCGCCAATGCCGAGTTGGCGCGGATCAGCAAGAAGCTGGTGACCCTGGATTGCGACACGCCGGTGCCGCAGCCGATCGACGCGCTGCTGGCCCGTCCGCCGGAGCCGGGGCGGCTGGCCGGCTTTCTGCGCGAGCAGGGCTTCCGCTCGCTGCTGCACCGCATGGGCCTCGATGGCGACGCAACGCCGGACACCGCCCCCACCAGCCGCCCGCGCTTTGTGCCGCAGCTGCCCGAGTCCGCCCCGGGCACCACCACCGAGATCACTCCCGCCGCCGATGAAGCGGCGTTCGGTCCCTACGAGACGGTGGTGAGCGCCGAGGCGCTGGCGCCCTTTATCGCCGCCGCCCGGGAAGCCGGCGCGATGGGGCTGGACACCGAAACGGACGCGCTGGACGCGCTGCGGGCCAATCTGGTGGGCATCTCCCTGGCCGTGGGCCCGGGGCGTGCCTGCTACATCCCGCTCCGGCATGGCCCGCTGCCGGGCAATGGCGATATGCTGCAGGAAGCGCCCGCCGCGCCCCCGCAGATGAGCCAGGACGAGGCCGTGGCCCTGCTGAAGCCGCTGCTGGAGGACCCTTCGGTGATGAAGGTGCTCCACAACGCCAAATACGATCTGGAGGTGCTGGGGCGCCCCGAGCATGGCGGCATCCTGGTCAGCCCCGTGGATGACACCATGCTGATCTCCTACAGCATGGATGCCGGGCGGCACGGGCACGGCATGGACGAGCTGTCGTTGCGTCATCTGGGCCATAAGCCGATCAGCTTCGACGAGGTGACGGGCACCGGCCGCGCGCGCATCCCCTTCACCCAGGTGGCGCTGGACAAGGCCACGGCCTATGCCGCCGAGGATGCGGATGTGACCCTCAGGCTCTGGCACGCGCTGAAGCCGCGGCTCCGGCCCAACCAGGCGCTGGCGCTTTATGAGCAGGTGGAGCGCCGCATGGTCGGCGTGCTGCGCGAGATGGAGCTGGCCGGCATCAAGGTCGATGGCGCCGAGCTGGCCCGCATCGGCGAGGATTTTTCCGGTCGCATGGTGGTGCTGGAGAAGGAGGCGCAAGATCTGGCGGGGCGCCCCTTCAATGTCGGCTCGCCCAAGCAGCTGGGCGAGATCCTGTTCGATGAGATGAAGCTGCCGGGCGGCAAGCGCGGCAAGGCCGGTGCCTGGGGCACGGACGCGGCGGTGCTGGAGGATCTCGCCTCGCGCGGGCACGAATTGCCGCGCAAGGTGCTGGATTGGCGCCAGCTGGCCAAGCTGAAATCCACTTATGTCGAGGCGCTTTCGGCGCAGATCGACCCGCGCGACCGGCGCGTGCACACGGATTTCGCCATGGCGATCACCTCGACCGGGCGCCTGTCCTCCTCCGAGCCGAACCTGCAGAACATCCCGATCCGTTCGGAGGAAGGCGCGCGCATCCGCCGCGCCTTTATCGCCGAGCCGGGGCATGTGCTGCTGGCGGCCGACTACTCGCAGATTGAGCTCAGGCTGCTCGCGCACCTCGCCGATGTGCCGTCGCTGCGGGAAGCTTTCGAGAAGGGTGAGGACATCCACAGCCGGACCGCCTCCGACATCTTCGGCCTGGCGCCGGACAAGGTGGACAAGGAAGCGCGGCGCCGCGCCAAGACAGTGAATTTCGGCATCATCTACGGCATGTCCTCCTTTGGCCTCGCCTCGCGCCTGGGCATTCCGGCGGCGGAAGCACGGGCCATCATCGATGCCTATTTCAGCCGCTACCCCGGCATCCTGGAAGAGATGGAGCGGCTGAAATCCGAGGCGCGGGAGAAGGGTTATGTGATGACGCCCTTCGGCCGCAAGCTATGGATCGATGGCATCCAGGCCAAGGAACAGGCGCGGCGCGGCAATGCGGAGCGCGCCGCCATCAACGCCCCGTTCCAGGGCGGCGCCGCCGAGATCATCAAGCGCGCCATGGTGCGCATGCCCCTGGCGCTGCGCGAAGCCGGCCTGTCCGCGCGAATGCTGCTGCAGGTGCATGACGAGCTGCTGTTCGAAGTGCCGGATAGCGAGATCGAAGCGACGTCCGAGGTGGTGCGGCAGGTGATGGAAAGCGTTGCCGAGCTGCGTGTGCCGCTGAAGGCCGAAATCGGGCACGGGCCGAACTGGGGCGTGGCGCATTAAACACCGCTCTTCCGGAGCGTTGCCTCCGGGCACTGCTGGGCCAGTTGGATCACCCTGGATCCCGACAACCATCGGCTATGGCAGGCAGGATTGCGGGCTGGTGGCGAGGAACGGTCCGGCCTGCCGGATTGCGAGGGATGCGCCGCTCAGGCCGTGATTCTGCCATCCAGGGTGTTCCTGAAGGCAGCAGGAAATTGCCAGTCGACCTCCTGCCAGCTCAGGCCCTGAGCAGACCCGACAATCTTCCAGCCATCCTCCTGCAGCACGAATCGCAGCTCATAGGTCCCGACCAGCGTCTGGTGGGGCAATCCGGTCGTCCGTTGAAAGAAGTGGCCGGGATGCAGGAGGACGCGGCAGGACGCCGTGTCACCGTGGATGACGATGGTTTGCGGAAGAAGGATGTGCTCGTCGCCAGCCGCATGAGCGCCGAATTCCTCGGCCTGTTGGCGCCAACCTTCGGCTGAAACGCGCGGGCGGCCCATCCTGCTGGTTGGGCTGTGGTCGACTTCGATCCCGTCTCCGCAACAGGTTCCGAGCAGCCGGAGGTCGTGCGCGCCGATGCCCTGCCCGTATCGCTTCACCAGGTCGGCGATGGCGACGCGGTCCAGAAGATCATTCACCTGCTTCCCCAACCCGGCTCGGCGCAGGTGATTGAGCTGTTCCGCTGTGCTGTTGAAAACAGTCATGACATCTCCTGCATCGGCTTCGCCAGGATGTGCGCCCGGCCAGGTCACATACGGAGGAACCCTGTGCACGGGCATATACGGAGGAACCCTCCGTTTATCAAGGGCCGGGCTCGGCGCGACGATGTTGGCTGCGGAGGCTGCTCAGGAACACCGGATCAGCGAGGCGACGCTTCCGCAGGTGGATTCCATCGGTCTCTGTTGTCAAATAAGAAAAACTACCATATGCCATGAGGAATTAGAGAGCCGGCGCAGACCGGTTATGGAGGGGCCTCCACCGCCACGGAGCTTTGCCTGCGATGTCCGCCACCGCCCCTGCCGCCATTGCCCCCGCTGGGGCGCGCCAGATGCGCCTGGGCCTGTTTCTGCTTTCAACCGGGCACCACATCGCCGGCTGGCGGCATCCGGGCTCGGCCGCCGACATGCCGGTCAGCATCGCACGCTACGCGGAAATCGCCCGCATGGCCGAGGCCGCCTGCTTCGACATGCTGTTCCTGGCCGACAACAACTGCGTTCCGCAGACCGACTGGCCGGCGGTGCGCCGCACCTCCCGCGCCAATCTGTTTGAGCCGATCGCGCTGCTTTCGGCACTGTCGATGGTGACGGACCGGATCGGGCTGGTGGCCACCGGCTCCACCACCTATTCCGAGCCTTATCACACCGCCCGCGCCTTCGGCACGCTGGACCACCTTTCGGGTGGGCGCGCGGGCTGGAACATCGTCACCACATCCAACAGCAACGAAGCGTGGAATTTTGGACGGGAAAGCCATCCCGCCCATGCCGACCGCTACAAGCGCGCCGGCGAGTTCGTCGAGGTGACCAAGGGGCTGTGGGACAGCTTCACCGATGACGCTTTTCCGCGCGACACGGAGAGCGGCATCTATTTCGACGCGACGAAGCTGGGTGTGCTGAACCACAAAGGCGAGCATTTCTCGGTGCGTGGGCCGCTCAACCTGGCGCGGCCGCCCCAGGGCCATCCGGTGCTGGTGCAGGCCGGCGGGTCGGAGGCCGGGCGGGATCTGGCGGCGCGACTGGCGGAGGTGATCTTCGCCGTGAACCAGGCGCTGCCGGACGCGCAGGCCTTCTACGCCGACATCAAGGCGCGGCTGATCGCCCATGGTCGGGACGCCGAGGCGGTGAAGGTGATGCCCGGCCTGTTTCCCGTGGTCGGCCGCACCCGGGCCGAGGCGGAGGACCGCATGGCCGAGTTGCAGCGTCTGCTGCACCCGGATGTGGGGCTGTCGCTGCTGTCCTTCCTGACCGGAGGCTTCGACTTCACACCCTATGACGTGGACGGGCCACTGCCGGAGTTGCCGGACACGGATGTAGGCAAGGCACGCCTCAAGGTCATCGCGGATCTGGCGAAGCGCGAGAACCTGTCCATCCGCCAGCTTTACGAGCGCATCGCCGTGTCGCGCGGGCACCACATGGTGGTGGGCAGCGCGGCGGATGTGGCTGACCGCATGCAGGACTGGTTCGAGGGCGGTGCGGCGGACGGCTTCAACGTCATGCCCCCCACCTTCCCCGAAGGCTTTCGCGATTTCTGCCAGTTGGTTGTGCCGGAACTGCAGCGGCGCGGCCTGTTTCGCACTGAATACAGCGGCCGGACGCTGCGTGAGCATCTCGGGCTGGCGCGGCCCTTGCATCTTCCGCGCGGCCAGGTCGCGCTGCCCCACGCTTAGAACACAGGAACACCGCCCATGACCGTCTTGAGCCGCCGCGCGGCGCTGGGCCTGCTGGCCGCGCCCGCCCTGCTTTCCGCCGCACGCGCCGCCGCGCCCTTGGAATCGTGGAAGCCCGAGCGGCCGGTGCGCATCATCGTGCCTTTCCCTGCCGGGGGTGGGCTGGATCTGGTGGGGCGGGTGCTGGCCGATGTCTGGAACCGCACCCTGGGCCAGCCGGTGGTGGTGGAGAACCGGGCCGGCGCAGCGGGAGCGCTGGGCATCGAGCAGGTGTTCCACGCGGCGCCAGACGGCCACACGCTGGGCATCACCAGTGCCGGCAACATCACCATCGGGCCGCTGCTGCGCAAGACGCCCTACGACCCGATGGCCATGGTGCATGTGAGCCGCCTGACCACCAGCCCGCTGCTGCTGGTGGCGCGCAAGGACCTGCCGGCGGCCGACCTCGGCGCTTTCCTGACCTGGGCGCGGACCCGACCGGAAGAGGTGCGCTTCGGCTCGGGCGGCATCGGCTCCTCGACGCATCTGTCGCTGGCGCTGCTGAACATCCGCCTGGGCACCGACATGCTGCACGTTCCGTACCGCGGCACGGCGCCGCTGCTGACCGACCTGGTGGCCGGCAACGTCGATGTCGGCTTCAGCGACGCCGCGGTGTGGCCGATGCTGGAACAGGGCACGCTGAAGCTGCTGGGGGTTTCAACCGCCGGAGCCTGGGCGCGAAGCCCGCAGACGCCGGTGCTGGACGGCCGGGCCGGCGAGTTCAGGGTCAACAACTGGTACGGGCTGGTGGCACCGCCGGGACTGCCGGCGCCGATCCTGGCGAGGCTGCAGGCCGAGGCGGCCAACGCGCTGGAACTGCCCAGGGTGCGGGACGCCTATGCCACCTCCGGCTTCACCGCCGCCGCCCTGCCCGAAGCGGATTTCAGGCCCTACCTGGCCGGCGAAATCAACTTGTGGAAGGGCGTGATTGACGCCGCGCATATCGAGGTGGAAAGCTGAGGGCACGGCCGGACCCCACGCTGTCCGGCGGCTGCCTTGCCCCGAACCATTTCCGCCGGCGATCCGGGTTCTGCCCCGCGGGTGGCCGAATGCAGCACAGCCCCGCGCCGTCTCCGGTTGAGGCTTTCGCCGCGACGGTCTATCCCGCGCCCGATTGAGACTGCGTGAGAAGGTTCCCCTCCGCCATGGCCGACATCGTGACCATCCGCCGTGCCCTGATCTCGGTCTATGACAAGACCGGGCTGCTGGATTTTGCCCGCTTCCTGGCCTCGAAGGGTGTCGAGATCCTGTCCACCGGCGGCACCGCCCGCCTGCTGCGCGAGAACGGCCTCGCCGTGGTCGAGGTGTCGGACCATACCGGCTTCCCCGAAATCCTGGACGGCCGGGTGAAGACACTGGTGCCGCAGATCCATGGCGGGCTGCTGGGCCGCCGTGACCTGCCGGAGCATGTGGCGCAGATGGAGGCGCACAAGATCGCGCCGATCGACCTGCTGGTGTCCAACCTCTACCCCTTCGAGGCCACGGTGGCCAAAGGCGCGTCTTATGAGGAGACGGTGGAGGAAATTGACATCGGCGGCCCTGCCCTGACTCGCGCGGCGGCCAAGAACCATGCCGATGTCGCAGTGATCACCGACCCAGCCCAGATGGCCACGGTGGAGGCGGAAATGAAGGCAGCCGGCGGCACCAGCCTCGCCACGCGGAAGGTGCTGGCCGCCGCCGCCTTTGCCCGTACCGCCGCCTACGACACGGCCATTTCCACCTGGTTCGCGCAGAAGCTGGAGCAGGACTTCCCGCCCAGCCTCGCCATGGCCGGCGTGCTGAAGCAGACGCTGCGCTATGGGGAGAATCCGCACCAGCAGGCGGCTTTCTACACCGATGGCTCGAACCGGCCCGGCATCGCCACCGCCGAGCAGGTACAGGGCAAGGAGTTGTCCTTCAACAACCTGAACGACACGGATGCGGCCTTTGAATGCGTGGCCGAGTTCGACCGGCCGGCCATCGTCATCGTCAAGCACGCCAACCCCTGCGGCGTGGCGCAGGGAGCGGATCTCGGCGTTGCCTGGGATCTGGCGCTGCGCTGCGATCCGGTTTCGGCGTTTGGCGGCATTGTCGCCGCCAACCGCACGCTGGACGCCGTCGCCGCCGAGCGCATCACCGCCATCTTCACCGAGGTGGTGGTAGCACCGGATGCGGATGAGGCCGCGCGCGCCATCTTCGCCCGTAAGAAGAACCTGCGCCTGCTGCTGACCGGCGGCCTGCCGGACCCGGCGGCGCCTGGGCGCATCATCCGCTCCGTTTCCGGCGGCTTCCTGGCACAGGGGCGCGATGCCGGACGCGTCGCCGAGGAAGGCCTGAAGGTGGTGACCAAGCGCGCGCCCACGCCCCAGGAGATGGCCGATCTGATCTTCGCTTTCCGCGTCGGCAAGCACATTAAGTCCAACGCCATCGTCTACGCCAAGGGCGGCGCCACGGTGGGCGTCGGCGCCGGGCAGATGAGCCGGGTGGACAGCGCCCGCATCGCCGCCTGGAAATCGGCCGAGGCGGCCAAGGCCGCAGGGTTGGATGCGCCGTTGGCCCACGGGTCGGTGGTGGCCTCCGACGCCTTCTTCCCCTTCGCCGACGGGCTGCAGGCAGCCGCCGCGGCGGGTGCCACGGCGGTGATCCAGCCGGGCGGCTCGATGCGCGACAACGAGGTGATCGCGGCGGCCGACGAGGCTGGACTGGCCATGGTGTTCACCGGAATGCGGCATTTCCGGCACTGAGGGACCGGGCCAGGGAGGCGCCGCTTCCCTGAACCCTCCGCCAGGGTGGCAATGTCACCCCGGACCCCGCCTTCTGTTGTGGCGGCATGGCGCAGGCGGCGCCTTCAGGGACGTTGGTGTCCGGGGTGGTTCACCACCCCGGAACCTTGTCTTTCCCCTATGCCGCGTTCTTTTGCCGCACGCCCAGATCTTCCAGCGCACCGCGGATGGCTCCCACCGCGAAGCGGATCTCGTCCGGCCCGACATGGCCGATACAGCCGATCCGGAAGGTGGGCTCCACCGTGTTGTGGAAGTTGCTGATCAGCACGCCGCGGCGCTTCAGGGCTTCCACGAATTCCAGCAGCTTGAAACCCGGATGCTTCGGCTGGTGGAACAGGGCGATGATGGGTCCCTGCTCCTTCCAGTCCAGATAGGGCACGAGGCCGAGCTTCACGCAGCCTTCGTAGAGGATGCGGCAATTCTCGCAGTAGCGGGCCAGCCGGGCAGGCTGCCCGCCCTCCGCGATGAAGATGTCGAGCGCGACGCCGAAGGCATGCAGGGCCTGCACCGGCGGCGTGAAGCGGAAGCTCCCGAAGCCGGCCCGCCGGCCGGTGGCGTAAACATCGGACAGGTCGAAGGACCAGGAGGCGGCGTTGCCGGCCGAAGCCTCAACACGCTCGATCGGGCACACGGCGAAGCCCATGCCCGGCAGCCCTTCGATGCATTTGTTGGAGGTGAAGACCATCGCGTCCACCTCGGGCTGCGCCTTCAGGTCGAACGGCAGAGCGCCAAAGGCGGAAACGCCGTCCACGATCATGCGCCGGCCGGCGGCGCGCACCACCTCGCCCACCGCCACCACGTCGTTGACGATGCCGCTGCCGGTCTCGGAGTAGACGATGCCGAGGTGGGTGACGGCGGAGTCGGCGGCCAAGGCGGCGGCGACCTCGCCCGGTGTCACGCCGCGCGTATCGGGGATGCGCAGGATGGCGACGTCGCGCCCGGCCTCACGCGCCAGCCGCTCCATGCGGTCGGCATAGGCGCCGTTGGATACCACCAGCAGCTTGCCGGCAGCGGCGGGAACAAAGGTGCGGATCGCCGCCTCGACGATGAAGTGGCCGGCGCCTTGCAGCGGCAGGGCAACGTGGCGGTCGGGCAGGCCCCCCGCGACGTCGCGGACCTTTTCACGGATGGCGATCGATTCAGGGAAGAAGTCACGGTCCCACGGGGCAATGTCGACTGCCATGGCGGACCGCACTTCGGGGCGGGTCTGCACGGGGCCGGGAATCAGTAGCAGCATGTCAGGCGTTCCTGCCAAGCGTTTCGGGTCGAGCCATCCGGAAGCCGGCGGGCCCGACCCGCGCCTCTGCACAAACAGCCGAGCGCAGGCTGCCCGTTTGGAACGCGAAAGGGAAGAGGCTGCCACCGAAATGAAACACGCCCCGGCCGGGGCGTGTCATCTGGCGGCGGCCCGCCGGATCAGCGGCCCGACATGATCCGCTCAACCAGCTGCTTCACCGAAGGGATAAAGCCGTTCGAGTAGAACGGGTCCGCCCCGAAGCGGTAGGCGTTGTGGCCGGCGAACATCAGGTTGTGGTCGATGTCGCCATCATGCGCGATGTCCTGCAGCGTCTTCTGGATGCAGAAGGATCGCGGATCGGCCTTCTTGCCATTGCTGTAGTCCGGGCCGTGCTGGGTCCAGTTGGAGAACCGGCAATGGGACAGGCAACCCATGCAGTCCGTCTGGTCCTTCAGGATTTCGCGGGCGTTCTCGGGCGTGACGAAGACCAGCGTGCTGTCCGGGGTGCGCAGAGCCTCGGTGTAGCCCTGCGCTTCCCAGCCATGGACTCGCTGCAGGTCACCCGGCGCCAGCCAGACCAGGCGCTTGCGCGGGCCCACGCCGTACTCGGCGGTGTGCTCGCCCACCGGCTCGGGGCTGATGGCCACCTGGCGCTCGTTGCGATGCTCAAGATCCCGCAGGAACTCGTTGCGCACCGCGGAGGAATAGAAGCCCGTCGGGGAGAAGGGCTGCAGCAGCACGTCACCGGGCTGAAGCGTCAGCAGCTTCTGCTTCCAGGCCTCGCTGATCGGCGATTCCTGGGTCACCAGCGGGCGGGTGCCGAACTGGAAGGCGATAGGACCGAGTTCGGGATTGTCGATCCAGTCCTCCCATTCCTCCAGCCACCAGACGCCGCCGGCCATGATGATCGGCACCTCGCCCAGGCCAAAGGCGCGCATCTGCTCGCGCAGCTTCAGCACGCGCGCATAGGGAGCCTCGGGCTTGTTCGGGTCCTCGGAGTTGGACAGGCCGTTGTGACCGCCCGCCAGCCAAGGATCCTCGTAGACCACGCCCCCCAGCAGCTCGGCCACCTTGGAATAGGAGCGCTTCCACAGCGCCGTGAAGGCGCGGCCGGAGGAAACGATGGGATAGTAGAAGACGTTGAATTCACGTGAGATTTCGGCGAGCTTGTAGGGCATCCCGGCGCCGCAGGTGACGCCGTTGATCAAGCCCTTGGCACCCTCCAGCACGCCACGCAGGATGCGCTCCGCGCCGCCCATCTCCCACAGCACATTGATGTGGATGCGACCCTGGCCGCCCGAGCGCTCATACGCTTCGCGCGCCTGGGTGATGCCGCCGGAGATGCCGTAGGCCACCAGTTCTTCGTGCCGCTGGACGCGGGTGCGCCCGTGGTAAACCTGTCGGATCACCCGCCCACTGGCATCGTAGCTGTCGGCATTGACGCCGGAAAAGGTGCCGACGCCACCGGCCCCGGCCCATTCGCCGCAGGAAGCCCCCGTCGAGACAGCGACGCCCTTTCCGCCTTCAACCAGCGGAAGAACATCCACACCGCCCATCCGGATCGCGTTGATTGCCTTCACCGAAATCCTACCGTCCCTGAATCGATTTCACGATAGCGTCACTTAAGCCGCCCCGCACGTTTTCTCAGGGGGGTGGCTGAAATTTTCAGAAACTTGCCGTGAGGTAACGCGGCGGAACAGAGCCCGCCGCGTCGTTATGCCTCAGTCGAAGTCGCGGCGCGGGCGGCGCTCACGGCGCTCGCCGCGGGGTTCACGGTCGCCACGCGGCTCACGCTCGCCGCCTTCACCTTCCTCGCGCGGGCGGCGGGCGCCGACCTGCTCAGTGATGTCGGCGCCGGTGGACTGGTCCACGACCCGCATGGACAGCTTCACCTTGCCGCGGTCATCGAAGCCCAGCACCTTCACCTTCACCTTGTCGCCCTGCTTGACGATGTCGGTGGTGCGGTTGACGCGCTCGTTCGACAGTTCGGAGATGTGGACCAGACCGTCCTTGGCACCGAGGAAGTTCACGAAGGCGCCGAAATCGGCGGTCTTCACCACGGTGCCGTTGTAGATCGTGCCGATCTCGGGCTCGGCGGTGATGCCGCGGATGCGGTCGATCGCCGCCTGCGTCGCCTCGGGCGAGGTGGCCGCGATCTTGATCGTGCCGTCATCCTCGATGTCGATCTTGGTGCCGGTGGTCTCGACGATGTCGCGGATCACCTTGCCGCCGGTGCCGATGACGTCGCGGATCTTGTCCTTGGGCACGTTGATGATCGTGACCTTGGGCGCGTTGCCGGCAACATCGGAGCGGGCGCCCGACAGGCCCTTGGCCATCTCGCCCAGGATGTGCATGCGGCCGCCCTTGGCCTGTTCCAGGGCGATCTTCATGATGTCCGGCGTGATGGAGGTGATCTTGATGTCCATCTGGAGGGAGGTGATGCCCTCCTCCGTGCCGGCCACCTTGAAGTCCATGTCGCCGAGATGGTCCTCGTCGCCCAGGATGTCGGACAGAACGGCGAAGCCCTTCTCCTCCTTGATCAGGCCCATGGCGATGCCGGCGCAGGGGCGCTTCAGCGGCACGCCCGCATCCATCAGCGACAGCGAGGTGCCGCAAACGGTGGCCATGGAGGAGGAGCCGTTCGATTCCGTGATCTCGGACACGACGCGCATCGTGTAGGGGAACACCGTCTTCTCGGGCAGCAGGCGCTTGATGGCGCGCCAGGCCAGCTTGCCATGGCCGATCTCGCGCCGCCCGGGGCTGCCCATCCGGCCCGTCTCGTTCACCGAGTAGGGCGGGAAGTTGTAGTGCAGCATGAAGTTCTCGCGGTACTCGCCCGCGAGCTGGTCGATGATCTGCTCATCCTGGCCGGTGCCCAGCGTGGCCACGCAGAAGGCCTGGGTCTCGCCACGGGTGAACAGCGCCGAGCCGTGGGAGCGCGGCAGCACGCCGACCTCGGCCACGATCGGGCGCACGGTCTTGGTGTCGCGGCCGTCGATGCGGATGCCGGTGTCGAGGATGGCGTTGCGCACCACGTCCGCCTCCAGCTCCTTCAGCAGGCCCTTGGCGGCCTCGGCCTCCTCGGGCGACAGCTGCGCCAGGATCGCCTTCTTGGCCTCGCCCACCTTCTTCTGGCGGAGAAGCTTCTGGGTCTCCTTGTAGGCCTCGCCGATGGAGGCGGAGCCCAGCTCGGCCAGCTTCTTCTTCAGCGCGGCGGTCTCGGCCGATTCCTCGGGCAGGTCCCAGGGCTCCTTGGCGGCGCGCTCGGCCAGCTCGATGATGCCCTCGATCACGGGCTGGAAGCCCTTGTGGCCGAAGGTCACCGCGCCGAGCATGTCGTCCTCGGACAGCTCGCTGGCCTCGGACTCGACCATCAGCACGCCCTCGGCAGTGCCGGCGAGCACCAGGTCGAGCTTGGAGGTCTTCATCTGCTCGAGCGTCGGGTTGAGCACGAAGGCGCCCTCGATCAGGCCAACGCGTGCGGCGCCGACGGGCCCGAAGAAGGGAATGCCGGAGATCGTCAGCGCGGCGGAGCAGCCAACCATCGCCACGATGTCAGGGCTGTTCTCCATGTCATGCGACAGCACCGTCGCGATGACCTGCACCTCGTTGCGGAAGCCCTCCGGGAAGAGCGGGCGGATCGGCCGGTCGATCAGGCGGGAGATCAGCGTCTCGCTCTCGCTCGGCCGGCCCTCACGCTTGAAGAAGCCACCGGGGATCTTGCCGGCAGCGAAAGCCTTTTCCTGGTAGTTCACGGTGAGGGGGAAGAAATCCTGCCCCGGCTTCACCGAGCGGGCACCGACCACGGTGCAGAGCACGATGGTGTCGCCAAGGCGCGCCATCACCGCGCCGTCAGCCTGGCGGGCGACCTTGCCGGTCTCCAGCGTCAGGGTCTTGCCGGCCCAGTCGATATCCTTGCGGAAGTAGTTCTCGAACATTGATCGTCCTTGGTCTCGCGGGGCGCGCCTTGTTCAAGGCCTGTGCCGCCGCGGCCCCACGCCGTGCGGGGCTGTCTGCGTCGGGCGAAAACGGGAAGAACAGCGACGCCTTACCGGGTAAACACCGTCCCCGGATGGGGACGGACCGGCGTCTCGGGCGGCATGGGGTGGCCGCGAGGATGGTCGCGAACGCACCATGTGGCCGGAAACGCCGCCACGCAGCCCCGCCTCAACAGGGGGCGCGCCCGGTGCAGCCTCGTGCTCCCGCTCGCCAGCGGGTCCAGGCCGCCCGGTGAGGGGCAGCCCGCGCGGCGTTATGAACGGTCAGGCCGGGGGACGCTACGGAAAACTTGGAAAGGGTTGGGAGCCTGGCGTGAGCCTAGCCGCGCTTTTCCTTTGCCGGCCCGGAGCGGGGATGCCGGCCCTCGCGGCAAGCTTCCGAGCAGTAGCGAACCTGGTCCCAGTCCCGCGCCCACTTGCGGCGCCAGCTGAAGGGCCTGCCGCAGGCAAGGCACGTCTTCTGCGGCAGGTTCGGCTTCTTGTGCGCCATGCCAGGCGGTCCCCGAATGAAAAAGGGGGCGGAGCCTCCCAGCCCCGCCCCCACCCTTCAACGTCTTGGCTGGCAGATCAGGCCGCGCTCTTCAGCGCCGCGGCCTTCACCTCGTCGCTGACCGCGCCGGCAAAGGTCTCGAAGTTCTTCTCGAACAGCGAGACCAGGTGGGCGGCCTGCTTGTCATAGGCGGCCTTGTCGGCCCAGGAGTCGCGCGGGTTCAGCACCTCGGCCGGGATGCCCGGCACGTTCTGCGGCACGGCGAGGCCGAAGAACGGGTCGGTGGCAAACTCCGCCTGGGCGAGCGACCCGTCCAGAGCGGCGCGCAGCAGGGCGCGGGTATGCTTGATGGACATGCGGTGGCCGGTGCCGTAGGCGCCGCCGGTCCAACCCGTGTTCACCAGCCACACCTGAGCGCCGTGCTTGGCGATGAGGTCGGCCAGCATCTTGCCATACACCTCGGGGTGACGCGGCAGGAAGGGGGCGCCGAAGCAGGTGGAGAAGGTGGCCTGCGGCTCCTTGCCCAGGCCCTTCTCGGTCCCCGCCACCTTGGCAGTGTAGCCCGACATGAAGTGGTACATCGCCTGGGCCGGCGTCAGCTTGGCGATCGGCGGCAGCACGCCGAAGGCGTCGGCCGTCAGCATCACCACGTTCTTCGGCAGGCCCGCCTGGCCGCCCGGCTGAGTGCCCGGGATGAACTCGATCGGGTAGCAGGAGCGGGTGTTCTCCGTCAGCGAGCCGTCGTCGAGGTCGAGGTTGCCGCGCTCATCGGCGACCACGTTCTCCAGCACGGCGCCGAAGCGGTGCGACGCGTTCCAGATCTGCGGCTCGGCGTCCTGGCTGAGCTTGATGACCTTGGCGTAGCAGCCGCCCTCGAAGTTGAAGACGCCCTTTTCCGACCAGCCATGCTCATCATCGCCGATCAGGGCGCGCTCGGGGTCGGAAGACAGCGTTGTCTTGCCGGTGCCCGACAGGCCGAAGAACAGGGCGGTGTCGCCGGCCTTGCCGACATTGGCCGAGCAGTGCATCGGCAGCACGCCCTTGGCCGGCAGCAGCCAGTTCATCACGCCGAAGATGCTCTTCTTGATTTCGCCAGCATAGGAGGTGCCGGCGATGCAGATGATCTTCTGCGCGTAGGAGACGCCGATCAGCGTGGTGGAGTTCGGGCGCCCGCCATGTTCCGGCTTCGCCTCCATCTCGGGCGCGTGCAGGATCACGTAGTCCGGGGTGAAAGAGGCGAGCTCCTCGGCCGCCGGGCGGATGAACATGTTGCGGGCAAACAGCGCGTGCCACGCATTGGTGGTCACCAGCCGGACCTTGATACGGTGCTCCGGATCGGCGCCGGCATAAAGGTCCTCGGTGAACAGCTCCTTGCGCTCACCGAGCCACTTGCGGGCATCGTTGACGAAGAGCTCGAACTTGGCCGGGTCCAGCTTCTGGTTGGTCTTGCCCCACCAGATCTGGTCGGAGATGGCGGCATCGTCCACGGTGAACTTGTCGGCGACCGAACGGCCGGTGTGGATGCCGGTGGTGGCCATGAAGGCGCCGTCGGCGGACAGACGGCCCTCGCCGCGGCGCAGCGCGTGGGCATAAAGTCCGGAGGCGGTCAGGTTGCCATGCACGGCAAAGGAAGAACTCACGCCCGTCCCTGCGAGAAGCGTCTGGGCGGGAACGGTCTGCGGCGTGTTCATCAGCGGGTCATCTCCGATCAAGGCGCTGTGCCTCCGGCGGCGATCGCCGGGGTAGTAGCCATTGAAATGTCCCCGGACGGCCCTGATCTCGCACGCAAACGTGCCGCACCGGCGCCAGTCCTGGGAACGGCCGGACCCTATGCTACCGCAGCTTCCTCGGTCAACGTTTGTGTAAAGGTCATATTGTCCGACAAGATAGCCTCGCTTCCTTAAGTATTTTCACTTTTCAAGAAGCCGCCGAGCTTCCTCCGCTGCTGCCACAAGGGCGTCACGCATGCTGGCCGCATCCACCACGGGCAAGGCGAAGGCGATCCGGCAGCGGCGTGCCTCTGGTCCCATCAGATCGCAGCCATCCACGTCGGCGGCGACCATGCGCCAAGCTCCTGGCCGCTGACGACCAAGCGCGATTGCCATGTTTTCAAGCACATCCTCATGCTCTTCGTTCATGTGGCCAAGGATGGAAGGCTCTGCGGCGGCAATGGCAGCCACCGAAGCAGGGCTGGGCAGCAGGTCGGCGGGGCGCAACCGGTGTGCCGCGGCAAAGCCACCCACCAGCAGGGCGCCGCCGATCCGTATCCGCCACAAGGTGAAATCGGCAAAGTTGGCATAGGCTGCCGCGTAGGGGTGCAGGGCGAGCCAGCGGGCCTTCAGCGCAGGAATGTGATCGGCCTCAACCGGCTCTGCAACACCGGTCACTGTTACGCGAGGCGCCGTCTGGGGGTTGGAATCCGTCGGCTCATCCTGGATCAACAGGGCGCAACGCGGCTCATTCCGCAATTGCCGCGTGTGCTCCGACAAGCTGGACAGCCACAGGAGCGGTGAAAGGTCCGGTGCCGCAGCCGGGGTGACGAGGCTGGCGAAAGGCTGCCCGTCGCGCTGCGTCGCCAAGGTTGCCGTCCCTGCCCGCCGCAGCAATGCCCGCGCCTGCCAAGCGGCGCCGGTCTTGTCCATCATCTGCCTCAACCCCTAATCCACACTGATGCGGGTCGCCTTTCCGGCGCCATTCGCGCCACAATTGCGGAGCAGAAGAGCCGCAACCGTTCAAGCGCTCCCCGGGGAATGCCCCGTGGCACGCCCCCTGAGAGGTCCAGGAGCCCGCACGAGAAGATGCCAGCCACCATCGCCCTGGTCGATGACGACCGCAACATCCTGACCTCCGTCTCCATGACGCTGGAACAGGAAGGCTTTCAGGTGCGCACCTACACCGATGGGGAAAGCGCGCTGCAGGGCCTGCTTTCCCGCCCCGCCGACCTGGCCGTGCTGGACGTGAAGATGCCGCGCATGGATGGCATGGAGCTGCTGCAGCGGCTGCGCCAGCGCTCCTCCATCCCGGTGATCTTTCTCACCTCCAAGGACGAGGAGCTGGATCAGCTGATGGGGCTGCGGCTGGGAGCCGACGACTACATCACCAAGCCCTTCTCCCAGCGGCTGCTGCTGGAGCGCATCCGGGCCCTGCTGCGGCGCAACGAGGCCAGCCGCGCCGAGGGCTCCGGCGCGCCGCCCACCGGCGTGATCACCCGTGGGGAGCTGGTGCTGGACGAAACCAAGCACACCTGCACCTGGAAGGGGCTGCCGGTGCAGCTCACCGTTACCGAGTTCCTGCTGGTGAAGACGCTGGCGCAGCGCCCCGGCATGGTGAAGAACCGCGACCAGCTGATCGACGCCGCCTATGGCGAGGCCATCTATGTCGATGACCGCACCATCGACAGCCATGTGAAGCGCGTGCGCAAGAAGTTCCGCCAGGTGGATGACGACTTCTCCATGATCGAGACGCTTTACGGGATCGGCTACCGCTACAAGGAAGCCTGATGCCAGGAGAGGGTTGATGCCCGACGCCAGCGGACGCCCGGCCGAGGCCGCAGCCCCGGTCAGCCAGGGAGAAAAGACCCGGCTGCGCGCCTCGCCGCTGCTGCGGCGCATCCTGCTGCTGAACGCGGTGGCGCCGGCGCTGCTGGCCGCCTCGCTGCTGTATCTGGACCAATACCAGAACGGGCTGCTCTCGGCCGAGGTGGAAAGTCTGCGCACCCAGGCCCGCATCTATGCCGGCGGCATTGCGGAGGCGGCGGCGCGGGTGCAGGACGATCGCGCCGTGCTGGTGCCCGACGTTGCCCGCCCCCTGCTGCGACGGTTGGTGGAGCCTTCCCCCAATACCCAGGCCAAGCTGTTCGACACCACCGGCCTGCTGGTGGCCGACAGCCGGGTGCGGGAGGGGCAGGGCGGCGCCATCGTCACCGAGCCGCTTTCGCCGCCCGAGCCGCAGGGGGCGTTCGAGGGCTGGCTCGCCACGGTGTATGACCGCATCCTGTCCTGGCTGCCGCGCAACATAGGCTTTGGCGGCAGCGACGTGGTGGTGGATGTGACGCCTGGCGCGCCATCCTTCGACTGGCAGCCGGCGCTGGGGCCGGATCGCCAGCAAGAGTTGCGGCTGGCGCTGGAAGGCGGGGTCCGGCCTTACATCAGGCGCACCAGCGACGGGCAGCTGCTGGTTTCGGTCGCGGAACCGGCGAAGCGCGGCAACCAGAGCGTCGGCATCGTGCTGCTGACGCGGGAAGCGCGACAGGTGGATGAGCGGCTGCTGGAAATCCGCTCCTCCGTGCTGGGGCTGTTCCTGCTGGCGCTGCTGCTGACGGTCGCGGCCTCGGTCTACCTGGCACGCACCATCGCCTCGCCCATTCTGGCCTTGGCCGGTGCCGCCGCCGCCATGCGGCAGGGCAAGGGCCGCGCCGGCTCGGTGCCGGTGCCGCTGCTGGCCCGCACAGATGAGATCGGCATCCTGTCGCGCGACCTGCAATCCTCGGCCACGGCACTCTGGGCCCGCATCGACCAGAATGAGCGCTTCGCCGCCGATGTGGCGCATGAGCTGCGCAACCCGCTGACCTCCGTCCGCTCGGCCATCGAGACGCTGAAGCGGATCGAGAACCCCGAGCACCAGCTGCGGCTGCTGGCCATCATCGCCGACGATGCGGTGCGGATGGACCGGCTGATCACCGACATCGCCGACAGCTCCAAGGTGGATGCCGAGTTGTCGCGCACCGCCTCGGAACCGGTGGAGGTGGGGCCGATCCTGGCCGCCTTGACGGAGCTGCACAACACCACCCGCAAGCCCAACGACCCGGTGGTGGTGCTGGAGCTGGCGCCGGGCCCGCTGGCCGCGCGCGGCGTCGAGGGACGGCTGGTGCAGGTGTTCCGCAACCTGCTTGGCAACGCCCTCTCCTTCTCGCCGCCCAACGGCCGGGTCTGGATGCGGGCACGACCAACCGGCGCCATCTTCGAGTTCATGGTGGAGGATGAGGGTCCCGGCATCCCCGAGGCCAAGTTGGATGGCATCTTTGCCCGCTTCTATTCCGAACGGCCGGAAGGCGAGCAGTTCGGGAAGCATTCCGGGCTCGGCCTGTCGATCAGCCGGCAGATCGTCGAAGGGCTGGGCGGGCGCATCGCCGCGGAGAACCGGCGGGATGAGGGCGGCAAGGTGATCGGCGCGCGCTTCGTGGTGCGGCTGCCGCTGGCCTGAGCCCGCTTCGTCTGGCCGGCGACCCAGCCTGGAAGCGGCGGCCTCGAAGCGAAAACGGCCCGCCGGCCCGGGAACCGGGCGGGCAGGCCGCTTGATGTCCGAGCCGGCCCGGTCGCCCGGGCCGGACAGCTTCAGGAAGCCAGGGCCATCTGGGCCTCGGCCTCGGCCACGCCAAGGGCCACGGCACGCTCGGCGATCGTGGCGCGAAGCTTCGCCAGCACGGGGCCGCCGAAGGTCATGGGGAAGCAGGTATCGTCCCACTTCTTCGGGGCCTCGGAGCGGAAGGTCACCACGCCGCCGCCATAGAGCGAAGCGCGATTGCCGGTGTCGAGGTAGCTCTCGGCGGCGACGCCCTCGGCGAAGACCACGTCATGCTGCTCGAACTCGACGTGATAGTAGGTGAAGGGCCCGGTCGGCTGCTCCTGAACGATGGAGGTACCGTTCACCAGCAGCGCGGCGGTGAAGAGGCGGTCCTCGAAGAACAGGCAGTGATCGGGCGAAACAACCAGGTCGCGGTGCGGCAGGTTTTGACCCAGCGCGCCCTTCGTGATGCGGATGGGGAAGGCCTTCTTCGTGTCACGCACCTTGGCGGGATCAACCGTGCGCTTGCCGACCCACTTCACTCGTGTGCGGCCCTGACGCAGCGTCATCACCTCGTCACCGACCTTCAGGTCCTCCACCGCCACGGGGCGGCCGGGGGTGCGCAGGCGGGTGCCGGTGGCGAAGCAGGTATAGACCATCTGGCCATTGGTATAGACGATCTTGTCAGCCGGCAGACCGGTGCCGACATTCACCACGCCAACGGGCAAGCCTGCGGCATTGCTGAACTGGATGAAGCCGCTTCGCGCATCGTAGACCGCGGCAGTGGCACCCTCCACGTTGATGCTGTCGTCCTGGCTGAAGCCATTGATCCTGAGGCTGCTCAGGACGCCGACATCCAGGCTGCCGAAGTTCAGCGAGTTGGCGCCGGTCCCCATGTTGATGGTGGTGGCGCTCAGCAGCCCGACATCCACCTGCGGTCCGAAGTTCAGAGAGCCGCCATTCAGGTTGTAGGTCGTGGTGCTGAGGGCGCTGAGGCCGACCAGGCCATTGGTGGTGAGCGATCCGCCATTGGAAATGTTGACGAAGTTGGCGCCGAGGACGCCGGCATTCGCCAGGTTGCCTGTGACGACATCGGCGCCGTTCACGTTCAGCGTCGACGGGAAGCCAAGAGTGCCATTCAGCTTGATGCCGTCCGCAAAGTTCGTGTCCTGCGTGACGTTTCTGGTGGCGCCGGCGGCAACATTAACCACAGCCATGATGAGATCCTTTGATAACAAATCAATACGAAATGGCGTGCACTCCTGCCTCCAGCGCTTCAAGACGCCCCTGAAGTCCATGCCGGCATGACTTCATCGCTATCGGGCGCTGAAGCTCGAGCAGCAGTCATGGACAAGAAGGCGAAGCTTCTTCGGGACTGACAGCCGTCGCTACCAGACCTCCAAGCCTCACGATCTCAATCAGGGATTGCTTATCGGTTCCTGAATGCCTCTGAAGAGTGGCAATTCAGTTTTAATCAACTCCTCGCGTGCGAGTCGAGATAATTCTGAAACCGTAGCGTGAGAATCACCAGGGCGCTTTCCTCAGCAACGAAGCTTGAGCTTCACAGAAAAGCGCCACACCGAGGACTGGTGACAACTTGAGATGACGGCCTGCCGGAGCCCGAAGATTAGCAGCACGATCCGCATCCTTCTGGAAGTTGACGCAAAAACTTGGGATTGAACAGTATTATCGTTTGATAGCCAGGTAATTATACATTTATTGATCTCGGGTTTGTTATCGTCCGATGATCCTGGGGAGGGAAGGATGTCCTGCATCACTTCCTACCGCCGGCACCTCTACTGCGCAGTCCACTTGGAATTCTTATGATACCCAAGGACACAACCAGAGAGCGAAATTAGTTAAGCTTTCACATCTGCCTTTTGAGTGCCATATTTCATCAGATTTCAGCGTCCTCACCCCCGAGCGGAGCCGGAAGTCGAGATGTTGCTGCATGGGAGTTGCGCGGCCTTTCAAGGCGCCGGCGTCCTGTTCCTGGGGCCCTCGGGCTCCGGCAAGTCGGATCTGGTGCTGCGCCTGATGCAAGAGGGCTGGCAACTCGTGGCCGATGATCAGGTGTTGCTGCGGGACGGGAACGGCCCGATGGCCGACGCACCGCCATCCCTGGCCGGGATGTTGGAAGTGCGGGGTGTCGGCATTTTCCGGAACCTGCCGCATGGCCCGGCGCCGCTGCGACTGGTGGTGGAACTGGGGCCGCAGAACTCGATTCCCCGCTTGCCGCTCCCTGACAGCTTCGCCCTGCCCGGCGGAAACCTGCCCCGCCTCCGCCTGAACGCCTTCGAAGCTTCGGCGGCCGCCAAGCTGAGCCTGGCGCTGGCCGCCGCCGAAGCAAGGCTCCAGCAATGCGCGGGGGCCTTTGCGGCATGAATGTCCCGGTGGCAGGGGGCGGCCGCCCCGTTGTTGTGGTCACCGGCCTGTCCGGCGCGGGGAAATCCTCCATCCTGCGGATGCTGGAGGATCTGGGTTTCGAGAGCATCGACAACCCGCCTCTCTCTGTGGTCGAGGAAGTGGTGCGGGAAGGCGGCGCAGTTCCGCTCGCCATTGGCATTGATGCCCGCACGCGCGGCTTCGACAGCACCGAGGTGCTGTCGCTCATGCGCCGGCTGCTCGCAACGCCCGGCATCGCCCCGCAGCTTCTCTATGTGACGGCGGAAGAGACAGTGCTGCTGCGCCGCTATTCCGAGACGCGGCGGCGCCACCCTCTGGCGCCCGGCGGCTCCCTGGGCGGTTCGGTGGCGGACGGGATTGCGCGGGAAGGAGCGATGTTGGCTGCCCTGCGGGACGGGGCCGACTGGGTGATCGACACCACGGAGCGCCCGTTGCCCGATCTGCGCCGGCTGGTGGAGCGGCGGTTCCGCGGCGATGGCCCGCCCGGCATGGCTGTCGCGGTGATGTCCTTCGCCTTTCCGCGCGGCCTGCCGCGGGAGGCAGATCTGGTCTTCGACCTGCGTTTCCTACGAAACCCGCATTATGACCCGACGCTGCGACCGATGACCGGACAGGACGCGCCGGTGGCGGACTTCATCCGCGAGGACCCTGATTTCGCCCCATTCTGGGACCGCATGTCCGCGTTGCTGGACCCGCTGTTGCCCCGCTACGCCGCGGAGGGCAAGAAATACCTGACCGTCGCGCTGGGCTGCACAGGGGGCAAGCACCGCTCCGTGTTTCTGGCCGAGTTGCTTTCCGCGCATCTTGCACGGCAGGGCTGGCGTATCGATTTGACGCACCGCGAGCTTGCCGCGCATGCGGCCGCAGCGGCGGCGCAACGCGGCGGGCAGGATGCCGCCCCCCATCATGGGGCAGGGCCGCACGCATTACCGGGTCGGGAGGCCCCTTCTTCTTGCAAACTGTGATGGCGTTTCACTCATGATCGGCATGGTTCTGGTGAGCCATGGCCGGCTGGCCGAGGAATTCCGGCTGGCCATGGAGCATGTCGTGGGCCCGCAACCGCTGGTCGAAACGGTCTGCATCGGGCCCGAGGACGACATGGAGAGCCGCGCGCGCGACATCCTCGGCCGCGTCGCCGCCGTGGATCAGGGCGATGGCGTGGTGATCCTGACCGACATGTTCGGCGGCACGCCGTCCAACCTGGCCATGGCCGTGGCGCAAGGGGATGGCCATCCGGGCACCAATGTCGAGGTGATCGCCGGGCTCAACCTGCCGCTGCTGGTGAAGCTGGCCAAGCTGCGGGGCGTGGAAACCATTGGTCCCGCGATCGAGCACGCCATGATGGCGGGGCGCAAGTACATCGCCTGCGCCACTCCGGCCCGGTGCGTGCCGCCGCCCGTCTTCTGCAACGGGCCCACCTGCGCCCCTGCCGCATCCGGCGGCGACTGAGCGGAGGCTCCGCCTTGCACCTTTCCCCTTTTCGCTCCGCGCCGGCCCGTGCTCCGTCGGATATGGACCGTGCCGCTTCCGCCGCGCCGGAAGAAAGCAATCCCCTGCTGCTGCGCCGCGTGGTGCGGATCACCAACAGCCGTGGCCTGCATGCGCGGGCGGCCGCCAAGCTTGTGTCTCTGGCCGAGCGATTTTCTGCCTGCCTGACCGTCGGACGCGATGGCCAGAAGGTGCCCGCATGCTCCATCATGGGGCTGATGATGCTGGGTGCCGGAAAGGGGAGCGAAGTCGTGGTGGAAGCCGAGGGATGGGACGCCAGGGAAGCGCTCGATGCTGTGGCCGGCCTGATCGAGGCCGGTTTCCATGAAGACTGACAAGCGCGAGAAGACCGACCTTTCCGAGATCGCTCCGCCGCGCCGCGGCCGCAAGACGCGCGAAATCACCATCGCAGGCATTCCGATCAGTCCTGGCGTCGCCATCGGCAGCCTGTTCGACACCAGCGAGGAACCAACCGTCGCCCCGCGCCGTGCCATCGACGCCGCGCAGGTGGAGGCGGAGAAGGCCAGGCTCGCCGCGGCCGTTTCGGCCAGCCGCAAGCAGGTCAGCAAGCTCAAGGCCCGGCTGTCCGTGCTGCCCGAGGAAGCGCAGGAGGAGCTGGAGCCGCTGCTTGACGCCTATGTCATGATGCTGGGCGAGAGCCGACTGCTGCGCGGTGCCCGCCGCCGCATGGCGGAGGAGCTGCTCTCGGCCGAGACGGCGGTGGGGGACGAGGCAGAGGCCATCGCCGCAGCCATCCTCGCGGCCAAGGATGATGACAAGGCCGGGCTGAAGCGCCGCGCCGGGGAGGTGCGGGAGATTGCCCGCCGCCTGACCCGCAACCTGACAGCCACTCCCTTCCGCAGCCTCAAGAACGTGCCTCAGGGCGCCATCCTGATCGCCGAGGAGCTGACGCCAGCCGATGCCGCGCTGCTGGACCCCACGCGCATCGCGGGCGTCGCGACGGAAGAAGGCGGCGCGGACGGGCACACGGCCATCATGCTGCGGGCCCTGGGCATCCCCTCCGTGCTGGGCGCCACCGGGCTCACCGAGGCGGCCAGGCGCGGCGATGAGGCGGTGCTGGACGGCGCGGCGGGCACCATTGTGCTGCGCCCCGGCGCCGTGGCGCTTCAGGCGGGCCGGGCCTCCCTGGCTGCCTATGCCAAGGAAAAGACCCGGCTGGCCAAGCTGCGCCGCCTGCCCTCCGTCACCGTGGATGCCGAGGAGGTGGAGCTTCAGGCCAATCTGGAGATCCCGGCCGAGCTGCCGCTGATCGCCCAGGCCGGCGCCCAGGGCATCGGCCTGCTGCGAACCGAGTTCCTGTTCATGAACCGCGAGGACCTCCCTGACGAGGACGCGCAGTTCGAGGCCTATTCGCAGATCGTCGGGCCCATGGCCGGCGATGTCGTGACCATCCGCGTGCTGGACTGGGGCGGCGAGAAGGACATCGAGGCGCTGGCCGAGGGCATTGTGCCTTATCATTCCGGCCCCAACCCCGCTCTGGGGCTGCGCGGCATCCGCATGCTGCTGAAGCGCCCCGAGCTGCTGGAGGCGCAGTTCGCGGCCATTCTGCGCGTGGCCGTTCTGGGCCCGGTGCGCATCCTGCTGCCCATGGTGACGGTGCCTGCGGAAGTGGCGCAGGCACGCGAGATCTTCGAGCGCGTGGTGCGGCGGCTGCGCCGCCGGGGCGTGGCCCTGCCCGAGAAGCTGCCGCCGCTGGGCGCCATGATCGAGACGCCGGGCGCGGCGCTGGCTGCCGATGCCATCGCGTTGGAGGCCGATTTCTTTGCCATCGGCACCAACGACCTGGCGATGTACACGCTGGCCGTGGACCGAGCCGAGACGGAAGTGGCGCACCTTTACGACCCGCTGCACCCGGCCGTGCTGCGACTGGTGCAGTTCGCCACCGAAGCCGCGCTCAGGCTGCGCATGCCGGTCTCGGTCTGCGGCGAAATGGCGGGCAACCCGCGGCTTGTGCCGCTGCTGCTGGGCCTGGGCATCCGCACCCTGTCGATGAATGCCAGTGCCATTCCGCGCGTGAAGCAGGTGGTGCGCACGTTGAAGATCGACGATTGCGCCCGCTTCGCCCGCCGCGTCATGGAGCAGGGCGATCCGCGCCGCATCCAGGAGCTGGTGATGGAGTTCACGGACGGCGCCCCACACCCATAAAGATATCCTTATGTGGGTTCCCGAGCCCCGCTGGAGCATGCTATCGGGCGGGCGATCTGTGGAGAAAAGCCCGATGAACGGTTTCAGCGACTACAAGGTGAAGGACATCTCCCTGGCCGAATGGGGCCGCAAGGAGATTTCCATGGCCGAGGACGAGATGCCCGGCCTGATGGCGATCCGCGAGGAGTACGGCCCCTCCCAGCCGCTGAAGGGCGCCCGCATCGCCGGCTGCCTGCACATGACCATTCAGACCGCCGTGCTGATCGAGACGTTGACCGCGCTCGGCGCCGAGGTGCGCTGGTCGTCCTGCAACATCTTCTCCACCCAGGACCATGCCGCGGCCGCCATCGCCGCCGCCGGCATCCCCGTCTTCGCCTGGAAGGGCATGGACGAGGAAGAGTTCTGGTGGTGCATCGAGCAGACCGTCCGCGGCCCGAATGGCTGGGACATCAACATGATCCTCGATGACGGCGGCGACCTGACCGTGCTGATGCACGACAAGTACCCCGAGCTGCTGAAGAATGTCCGCGGCCTGTCGGAGGAGACCACCACCGGCGTGCACCGCCTGTGGGAGATGGCCAAGAAGGGCACGCTGAAGGTGCCGGCCATCAACGTCAACGACAGCGTGACCAAGTCGAAGTTCGACAACCTTTACGGTTGCCGCGAGTCGCTGGTCGACGCCATCCGCCGCGGCACCGACGTGATGATGGCCGGCAAGGTCGCCGTGGTCGCCGGCTATGGCGATGTGGGCAAGGGCTCGGCGGCGTCGCTGCGCAATGCCGGCTGCCGCGTGCTGGTGACCGAGGCCGACCCGATCTGCGCCCTGCAGGCATCCATGGAAGGCTACGAGGTCGTGACGATGGAGGATGCCGCGCCCAAGGGCGACATCTTCGTCACCGCCACCGGCAATGTCGATGTTATCACGCTGGACCACATGCGCGCGATGAAGCACCGCGCCATCGTCTGCAACATCGGCCACTTCGACAGCGAGATCCAGATCGGTGCGCTGCGCAACTTCCAGTGGGACAACGTCAAGCCCCAGGTGGACGAGGTGATCTTTCCCGACAACAAGCGGCTGATCGTGCTGTCGGAAGGCCGTCTGGTGAACCTCGGCAACGCCACCGGCCACCCGTCCTTCGTGATGTCGGCCAGCTTCTCCAACCAGACGCTGGCGCAGATCGAGCTCTGGACCAACCACAAGGCCTATGAGTGCAAGGTCTACACCCTGCCCAAGAAGCTGGACGAGAAGGTGGCGTCGCTGCACCTCGCCAAGGTCGGTGCGCAGCTCACCAAGCTGACCCAGCAGCAGGCCGAGTATATCGGCGTGCCGGTGAACGGCCCGTTCAAGCACGAGGAATACCGCTACTGATCCTCCGGCCACGCCGGAGCTAAGCGGCCAGGGGCCCGGGAGATCTGCCTCCCGGGCCCTTTTTGCGCCGGATGCGAGGGTCCTGAGGACAGCTGTTCCGGACCCTCGGCGGTCGCTATTCGCGATCCACACCGGCGCGAGCTAGGCAGGCGGCGAACTGGCAGGACCGGCATGTGCCAGGCGGAACCGGCCCCGCCGCCTGGCAGGGACGGCGATGACGGGCCCATACCCCTACCCCCAGCGGCCGGCCCGCGCTAACACTGGCCTCCAAGAACGGAGGCCACCGTGAACCAGCAGCCCCTGCCCAATTCGCTCCGCCAGGGCCCGGACAATCGCGGCCGCTTCGGCGATTTCGGCGGCCGCTACGTCGCCGAAACGCTGATGCCGGTGATTCAGGAGGTCGAGAAGGCCTACAACGCCGCGCGCAACGACCCGGCCTTCATGGCGGAATGGCGGCGGCTGCTGAAGGATTACGTCGGCCGCCCCAGCCCGCTCTGGCTGTGCGAGCGCCTGACCGAGAAGTACCAGGGCGCCAAGATCTACTTCAAGCGCGAGGAGCTGAACCACACCGGCGCCCACAAGATCAACGCCGTGCTGGGCCAGATCCTGCTGGCCAAGCGCATGGGCAAGCCGCGCATCATCGCCGAGACGGGCGCGGGGCAGCACGGTGTCGCCACCGCCACGGCCTGCGCCCTGTTCGGCCTGAAGTGCATCGTCTACATGGGCGCGACGGATGTGGAGCGGCAGCAGCCCAACGTGTTCCGCATGAAGCTGCTGGGCGCGGAGGTGATTCCCGTCACCGCCGGCGCCGGCACGCTGAAGGATGCGATGAACGAGGCGATGCGCGACTGGGTCGCCAATGTCGCCGACACCTACTACTGCATCGGCACCGTGGCCGGCCCCGCGCCCTTTCCGCAGATGGTGCGCGACTTCCAGTGCGTGATCGGCGAGGAAACCCGCCAGCAGATCCTGGCCGCCGAGGGGCGCCTGCCCGACGCGCTGGTCTGCGCGGTGGGCGGCGGTTCCTCCGCCATGGGGCTGTTCCACCCTTTCCTGGACGACAAGGACGTGGCGATCTTCGGCGTCGAGGCCGCGGGCCGCGGCATGGACACGCCCGAGCATGCCGCTTCGCTGAACCGTGGCCGTCCGGGCGTTCTGCACGGCAACAAGACCTACCTGCTGCAGAATGGCGACGGGCAGATCCAGGAGGCGCATTCCATCTCGGCCGGGCTGGATTACCCTGGCATTGGACCGGAGCATTCCTGGCTGCACGAGATTGGCCGCGTCACCTATGTCGGCGTCACCGATGACGAGGCGCTGGAAGCGTTCCAGATCTGCTCCCGACTGGAGGGCATCATCCCGGCGCTGGAATCGGCGCATGGGCTCGCGCATGTGCTGAAGCTCGCGCCAACCATGGGCGGCGACAAGATCATCGTGCTCAACCTGTCGGGACGCGGCGACAAGGACATCTTCACCGTGGCCAAGCATCTGGGAGAGACGCTGTGACCCAGGAGTGTTTCGACCGGAAGGGCCGCATCGCCGCGCGCTTCGCGCAGCTCAGGGCCGAAGGGCGCGGCGCGTTGATGCCGTTCCTGGAAGCCTATGATCCCGATCCCGCGACTTCCATGGCGCTGCTGCGCGGCCTACCCGGTGCGGGGGCGGACCTGATCGAGGTCGGCGTGCCCTTCTCCGATCCAATGGCCGATGGCCCTACCGTGCAGCTTGCGGGGCAGCGGGCGCTGAAGGCGGGCGGCAGTCTCGCCGGCGCCCTCGCCATGGTGCGCGACTTCCGCCGCGAGGATGACGACACGCCCATCGTGCTGATGGGCTATTTCAACCCCATCCTGTCCTATGGCGTGGAAAGCTTCTGCACCGAGGCCGCCTGCTCCGGCGTCGATGGCCTCATCATCGTCGATCTGCCGCCGGAGGAAGCCGATGAGGTCGCGCGTCCCGCGCGCGAGCAAGGGCTGGACCTGATCCGGCTTGTGGCGCCGACCACGGATGAAAAACGCCTGCCTCAGGTGCTCGAAGGCACAAGCGGCTTCATCTACTACATCGCCATCGCCGGCGTGACCGGCACGCGCAGCGCGACACAGGAAGCCCTGGCCACCGCCATCCCGAAGCTGCGCGCCCATACCGACCTGCCCATCGCCATAGGCTTCGGCGTACGCACGCCGCAGCAGGCGGCGGAAGCAGTGCGCATCGCGGATGGTGCGGTGGTGGCCTCCGCGCTGATCGACACGCTGGCGAAGTCGCTGGACGAGAAGGGCCGTGCCCGGCCGGACACGCTGCGCCGCGTGCTGGACCAGGTGCGGGAATTGTCGGAAGCGGTGCGGGGCGCACGGGTCCCGGCCTGAGGCTGCGCGGACCGGGCTGGCCTGCCCTGGGCTGCGCGCCATCATGTTGCAACTCCGCTGCACCGTTGCGTGACGTCCGCCGCCGAGACAGTATCGGCCAGGCTCGGGCATTGGTGTCGTCAGAGCCGTGGGATGAAGAAAGCCCTCGGCTTCGCCACTCCGCGTTGAGGAGATCAAGGACTGGATGAGTATTTCTGAGAAGCACGGCGAGACCTTTGGCCGGGAATACTACCAGTCTCATTGCGGCGACCTTCCTTACCTGCGCTCCACGCCGCAATGGCACGATTTCTTCCGCCCCGTCGCTGACGCCATCGTGCTGGGGCTGGCCCCGCGCAAGGTGTTCGACGCGGGCTGCGCCGTCGGCTTCCTGGTGGAGATGCTGTGGGACCGTGGCGTCGAAACGCATGGCCGCGACATCTCGCAATTCGCCATTTCCGAGGTGCGCGCCGATGTGCGCTCCTGGTGCACGGTCGGCTCCATCGCCGAGCCGATCGAGGGCGAATACGACCTCGTGCTTTGCATCGAGGTCCTGGAGCATATGCCGGAGGCCGAGGCCCTGGCAGCGATCCGCAACATCACCGCCGTGGCGCCCCGCATCCTGTTCTCCTCTTCCCCCACCGATCTGGAGGAAGCCACGCATGTCAATGTGCGCCCCACCCGCTACTGGCTGGAGCGCTTCGCGGAAGTCGGCTTTGCACCGGTTCCGACCTTTGACGCCACTTTCCTTTGTCCGCATGCCATGCTGCTGCAGCGTTCGGAGCAGGGGCGTGATCCCCAATCCCTTGCTGCCTTTGCCGAAATCGTTCGGCAGCGCGTGAAGCTAGCGGAGGCGCGGCAGGCATCGGCCAAAGCGCGTGCCGCCCTGGAGCGGAGTCAGGGCGAACTGCGCGAGCAGATGGCCACCGAGTTGCAGAAGGCCGAGGCCGCGCTGGTATCGCAGCAGCGCGAGGCGGCGGCGACCCAGGAAACGATGCGGCAGAACCTGGCCGCGGTGCAGGCCGAGCATCGGCGCTTGATCGACCTGCGCGATGCGGAGCTGAACCGCAGCCGGGCGGAACTGCGCCGCCTGGAAGAGGCGGTGCACGGGTTGAACCAGGCGGTGGCGACCCTGTCGCAGCAGCCGCGGCATGATGTGCAGGGATCCAGGCTCAGCCTGCCCTCGCCCGCCGCAGCACCGATGCAGCTGACGGTGGCGCCGTCCTCGCGCGGCGAGCTCTGGATGCAGTCGCTGAAGCAGCGGGCGAAGCGCCTGCCGGTGCTGCGACGGACCGCCAAGCTGCTCTGGTGGACCGGCACCATGCAACTGCCGGCGCGGTTGAAGATGTGGCGCCGCCATGCCCGTGCCATGGCAGAAATCCGTGGCTCCGGCCTGTTCGATGCCGGGTATTACCGCGAGCACAACCCGGACCTCGTGATGTCCGGCATGGATGCGCTGGCGCATTTCACTGCCTTTGGCGGCCGGGAAGGGCGCCGTCCTTCGCCAGGCTTCGATTCCGCCTTCTACCTGCAGCAATATCCGGATGTCGCGGCCTCGGGGATGAACCCGCTGCTGCACTACATCCGCTTCGGGCGCCAGGAAGGCCGGGTGCCCCTGCTGGATGGGCAGACCGCGGCGCCGCTGCGCTTGCCCGCCCAGCAGGAGCTGGGTTCTCCGGCCGGCTACCCGCCAACAGCCCGGTCCATGATCCGGCAGCAGGGCCTCAATTGGAGCACAATCCCGGTTTACGAGGATCCGAACGCTCCGCCCACGCTGACGATCCTGACGGACAGCATCGCGCCCAACAGCCTTTTCGGCGGCGTGGGCACCGCGCTCGTGATCGGGGCGCTGCTGTCGAAGCGGATGCAGGCGCGGCTGCGGCTGGTGACGCGAACGGCGCCGCCGGACGCGGCTGCACTCGATGCGGTGCTGCGTGCCCACAAGATCCAGTGGGACGGCGCAACAGACTTTGTGCAGGTCCCTGTTGGCGGCACGCGTGCCATACCGGTCGGCCAGCAGGATCTGATACTGACCACCTCCTGGTGGTCCACACGCGCCATGCTGGCCTCGGTCGATGTTCGTCGCGTCGTCTATCTGCTGCAGGAGGACGAGCGGATGTTCTATCCGTTCGGCGACGAGCGACTGCTCTGCGGCGAAACACTGGCGGAGCCGCGCCTTCGCACCCTGGTGAACACCAGCCTGCTTTTTGACCACTTGACCCAGGGGCCGGATGCGGTGCCGGGCCTGGCGGAACGTGGCCGATCATTCGAGCCGGCCTTTCCTGCCATTCCGCGCGGGGTGAGGTCGCCCGGCCCCAATGAGAAGCGCAATTTCTTCTTCTATGCACGGCCCAACAACCACCGGAACCTGTTCTGGCGCGGCCTGGAAGTGATCGACAGCGCCATTCGCCAGGGCATCCTGGATGCCGATCGGTGGAACATCCACTTCGTTGGACGCGACCTGCCTCCCCTGCAACTGTCCGGAGGGGTAAGGCCGATCGTGGCGGCCAGTATGCCGTGGACGAACTATGCTGCGCTGGTTGCCGAGATGGATCTCGGCCTGTGCCTCATGGACACGCCGCATCCGTCCTATCCACCGCTCGACCTCGCGGCGGCAGGTGCAGTGGTGGTGACCAACCAGCACGGCCTGAAGACATCGCTGGAAAGCTGGTCGCCCAACATCCTGACTGCTCCGCCCGATGTTGCCAGTCTTTGCCGGGCGCTGCGGGACGGTGCTGCCCTGGCACAGGATCATGAACGCCGGACCAGCAATCATGCCGCCAGCCGGATTCCTTCGGAATGGGAGCCGCAACTGCGGGATGTTCTTGACTGGATGATGGAAGGACGGGCGTGAGCGCATGTTCCTGAACATCCCTTCGCCGCTTCGCTACACGGATCCGTGGTCCATCGGCCAGGAACAGCGGATGCGCCAGCTTCTGGCTCAGGACCGGCGGATCGCCTATTTCTACGAAAGGCCCGATACCAGCACCTTCCGCTACCGTGCCATGAATCCGGGCCTGACCCTGGCCGCGAACCCCGGATGTGGCGTCTCCGGCGCCTGGTTCGACCATCAGGACCTGGCGACGGACGACAGTTTTCTCGACTCTGCCGATGCGCTGGTGATCTGCCGCACCCGCTACAATGCGGCGGTGGCGAGCATGATCGCGCGCGCGCGGGCCCGGCGGCTGCCAGTGCTGTTCGACTGCGATGATCTGGTGTTCGACACCCGCCGCCTGCACCTGCTGGTGGATTCCCTGAATCAGGATCCGCACAGCGAAACGGTCTGGAACGACTGGTTCGCCAGTATCGGTCGGATCGGCGCGACGCTGCGACTGTGCGACGGCTTCATCACGACAAACGCGTTCCTGGCCGCCCGTGCCCGAGAGTACATGCCGCAGCTCAGCACGGCGGTGATGCCGAACTACCTGTTCCAGGGGCAGCAGGAGCTGTCGGAAGGGCTGCACCAGATCAAACGCGACGGCGGCTGGCGCCGGGATGGCCACATCCATGTGGGTTACTTCAGCGGCTCCCCTTCGCACGCCCGGGACTTCGCCGTTGCCGCCCCCGCCATCCTGCGGTTGATGGAGCGCGATCCGCGCATCATCCTCCGCATCGTCGGCTTTCTCGATCCGAGCCAGGAGCTGATGCGCTTCCGCGACCGCATCGAGTTCCATCCGCTGCAGGACTTCATGAACCTGCAGCGCCTGATCGCCGAGGTGGAGATCAACATCGCGCCGCTGCAGGACAACACCTTCACCAACTGCAAGTCGGAGTTGAAGTTCTTCGAGGCCGCCATCTGCGGCACGCTGACCCTGGCGACCCCCACCTTCACCTTCCGCAACAGCATCCGGCATGGCGAAACCGGCTATCTAGTCCCGGCCTATGGCTGGGACGCGGCGTTGCAGGAGGCTGTGGCGCTGGTGGAGGATACCGACCGCTACGCCGCGATCGCCGAGGCCGCTTCGACGCAGGTGCGCGCCGACTATGGCTGGGATCGGCAGGCGCAGACCATTGTTGAGGCGGTTTTCGGTCAGATCGGCCGCTCCGCTCAGCCTGCGGACATCTCCCTGCCGGCGTGAAGCCGGAGCCCGACGATTCCGCTTGACCCTGTGGCCACATTGGAATAGGCGAAAACCGCACCCTGTCGCCCCTGTGGCCTCAGGGCGTTCGGCTTACGGCCGAACCGGAATGGGCGGGCCGATACGCCGCTTGCAGCAACAGGGCCGAACGGCGCCGCCCCGATGCGCGCCCGGTCAAGCCGTGCCCACACAGTGGGGGCGCAGGAATCCGCCCGGGCGTTCGAAGCTCGGGATGGACTTAGGAACACCGTACTTCATGGCAAATGCCGACACCCTTTCCATGACCGGCGGCGAAGACTTCGCGGCCCTGCTCGACGCCACGCTCGGCGCCGACACCGGTTTCGCCGGCTCCGTCGTCACGGGTAAGGTCATCCGCGTCGACGACGATTTCGCGGTCGTGGATGTCGGACTGAAGTCCGAGGGGCGCGTGCCCCTCAAGGAATTCGCCCCCCAGGGGCAGCGGGCTGAGGTTCAGCCCGGCGACGTGATCGAGCTGTTCGTCGAGCGCTACGAGGACCGTGACGGTTCCATCGTGCTGTCGCGCGAGAAGGCCCGCCGCGAAGAGGCGTGGACCAACCTGGAGAAGGCCTTCAACGCGCAGCAGCGCGTGAACGGCGTGATCTTCGGCCGCGTCAAGGGTGGCTTCACCGTCGATCTCGGCGGCGCCGTGGCCTTCCTCCCCGGCTCGCAGGTCGATATCCGCCCCGTGCGCGATGTCGGACCCCTGATGGGCAGCCCGCAGCCGTTCCAGATCCTGAAGATGGATCGCGCCCGCGGCAACATCGTCGTGTCGCGCCGTGCCGTCCTCGAAGAGACCCGTGCGGAACAGCGCTCCGAGCTGATCCAGGGCCTGAAGGAAGGCATGATCCTCGACGGCGTGGTCAAGAACATCACCGACTACGGTGCGTTCGTGGACCTCGGCGGCGTGGACGGCCTGCTGCACGTCACCGACATCGCCTGGCGCCGCATCAACCACCCCTCCGAGGCCCTGACCATCGGTCAGCAGGTCCGCGTGCAGGTCATCCGCTTCAACTCCGAGACGCAGCGTATCAGCCTCGGCATGAAGCAGCTGATGTCCGACCCGTGGGAGGGCGTGTCCATCAAGTACCCGGTGGGCGCCAAGTTCTCGGGCCGCGTGACCAACATCACCGACTACGGCGCCTTCGTGGAGCTGGAGCCGGGCGTCGAGGGCCTGGTCCACGTTTCCGAGATGAGCTGGACCAAGAAGAACGTCCACCCGGGCAAGATCGTCGCCACTTCGCAGGAAGTGGACGTAATGATCCTGGACGTGGACGAGCCGAAGCGCCGCATCTCGCTCGGCCTGAAGCAGGCTCAGGGCAACCCCTGGGAGCTGTTCCTGGAAGCGCATGCCCCCGGTTCCATCGTCGAGGGCGAGATCCGCAACATCACCGAGTTCGGTCTGTTCGTGGGTCTGGCGCCGGAGATCGACGGCATGGTGCACATGTCCGACCTGTCCTGGGACGTCGCCGGCGAGCAGGCGATGGCCGAGTACAAGAAGGGCGACACCGTCAAGGCCAAGGTGCTGGATGTTGACGTCGAGAAGGAGCGCATCTCCCTCGGCATCAAGCAGCTGGCCGCCGACCCCGCCGCCGAGGTGCTGGACCGCGTTCGCAAGAACGACATCGTCACCTGCATCGTGACGAAGGTGGAGGCGAACGGCATCGAGGTGAAGGTCGACGACGTGCTGACCGGCTTCATCCGCCGCGCCGAACTGGCACGTGACCGTGGCGACCAGCGCCCCGACAAGTTCGCCGTGGGCGAGAAGGTCGATGCGAAGGTCACCGCCGTGGACCGCGCTGCCCGCCGCCTGGCCCTGACCATCAAGGGCAAGGAAGTGGAGGAGGAGCGCGAGGCGATGAAGGAGTACGGCACCACCGACTCCGGTGCCTCGCTTGGCGACATCCTGGGTGCGGCCATCCGCCGCCGCAACCAGCTGGCCGACGAGTAATCTTCGTCTCTTTGCCGAAGCAGACGCGCCCCGGATGGTCCGCCATCCGGGGCGTTTTCATTCACGCGCCGAATGTTGGAAATCCGCGGCCGGGATTGGCATGTCCGGCCAGGAGCCGCATTCTGCGCTGCAACGCACAGGAGCGATTATTCATGGCTGAACCCCTCGGAGCTGCGGCGCTCGACCAACTCTTCCGCACCGCCCGCACGCACTACAAGTGGCAGGACAAGCCCGTTTCTGACGAGACGCTGAAGCAGCTCTACGAGTTGGTGGCACTCGGCCCCACCAGCGCAAATTGCGAACCGGCCCGCTACGTCTTCATCCGCACGCCCGAAGGCAAGGAGAAGCTGCGCCCCGCCCTGTCGTCCGGCAATCTGGAGAAGACGCTGAGCGCGCCCGTGGTCGTCATCGTGGCCTGGGACGTGAAGTTCTACGACAAGCTGCCGGTGCTGTTCCCGCATGCCGACGCCAAGTCGTGGTTCACCTCCAGCCCGGCCTTCGCCGAGGCGACCGCCTTCCGCAATTCGTCGCTGCAAGGCGCCTATCTGATCATGGCGGCGCGCGCGCTCGGCCTCGACACCGGACCAATGAGCGGCTTCGACAACGCAAAGGTCGATGCCGCCTTCTTTCCCGACGGCAGCGCCAAGTCGAACTTCCTGATCAATCTGGGCCATGGCGATGAGAGCGGGCTGTTCGGCCGCCTGCCTCGCCTGCCCTTCGATGAGGCCGCGACACTCGCCTGACGGGATTTCACGGCCGATCTTCGGGAGGGGCATCGCCCGTCCCGAAGAAGCGGGAGCGGTTTCGCCCTACCCGCGGGCCGCCGCCATCGCTTCGTCTGGCGCCAGACGCCCATCATAGAGCGCACGGCCGATGATGGTACCGGCCACGCTTCCCGCCGCGCGCAGCGCGGTAATGTCAGCCACCCCAGCCACCCCGCCGGAGGCGACCACAGGCGTCGAGACACGGCGCGCGATTTCCGCCGTGGCCGCCACATTGACGCCGCCCAGCATGCCATCGCGGTCGATATCCGTGTGGATGATGGCGGCCGCGCCGGCGTCCTCGAACCGCAGCGCGAGGTCGAGGGCGGATATGGAGCTGACCTCGGCCCAGCCCTCGGTCGCCACCATGCCTTCCTTGGCATCAATGCCGACCGCCACCTTGCCGGGGAAGGCACGGCAGGCGGCGCGGGCGAAGCCGGGGTCCTTCACGGCCGCAGAGCCCAGGATGACGCGGGCAATTCCGCGCGCCAGCCAGGCCTCCACCGTCGGCATGTCGCGGATGCCGCCGCCGAGCTGCACCGGGCGCCTTGTGCTGGCCAGGATGGCGGCCACTGCCTCGGCATTGGCAGGGCGACCGGCGAAGGCACCGTCCAGATCCACCACATGCAGCCACTCAAAACCCGCCTCGTCGAACAGCCGTGCCTGCTCGGCGGGGTCGCCGTACACGGTGGCCTGCTCCATGTCGCCGCGCTTCAGGCGCACGACCTGCCCGGCCTTGAGGTCGATGGCGGGAAAGAGGGTGAAGCTCATCGGGTGCCTTTCCGGCCTTCAGCCATTGCCGCTGATGTCGAGGGTGCGGCCATGCGGCGGCTCCAGCAGCTTGTGGTAGTAGTGTCCCGCCACGGTGCGCCCGCGCACACGGGCATAGGCCGGGTGGGTGCCCCAACGCGTATAACCCATCACCTCGAACAGGGTGATGGCGGTATGCTGGGTTTCCCGCACATCCAGGTTCAGCACGCGGTGGCCGAGCGCCGCCGCCCGTTCCTCCACCCGGCTCACCAGCAGGCGCGCCAAACCGTGGCCGCGGGCATAGGGAGCGATATAGGCGTGGGTAAGCTGGGCGCCGAAGGCCTGGGCCTCATTGTTGCGTGGCGGCCGGATCAGCTGTGCCGAACCCACCGGGACGCCGTCGAGGCGTGCAATGAACAGCTCGATCGCCGGCACCAGCAGCACGCCGCGGAAATGCCGCGTCAGCGCCTCGCGCCCTTGCGGCTCCACCCAGCCAAAGCCGCCGCCCTCGATGATGGCGGCGTCCGTGGCCTCGCACAGATCGGCGAGGTCAGCGTCGGAAAGCTGATCGACCCGCTCGACGCGCAACTCATGATCCAGCGCAGCCACCGTCAGGGCCGCCACCGCAGGAAATTGGCCAGCATGCGCAATCCGGTGTGCTGGCTCTTCTCCACATGGAACTGGGTGCCGAACAGGTTGTCCCGCCCGATGATGGCGGCGACGGGGCCACCGTAATCCGCGGTGGCCAGCACCTCTTCCGGCCGCCCTCCGGCCAGGGCGTAGGAGTGCACGAAATAGGCGTGGTCGCCGGGCTGCACCCCATCCAGCAGAGGGTGCGAGCCAGGGGCGAAGCACAGCGCGTTCCAGCCCATTTGCGGCAGGGGCAAGGGTATGCCGCCGGCGCCCCGCGGGTCCATCGCGGCCATTTCACCACCGATCCAGCCCAGACCGGGCGTCAGCCCATGTTCCAGCCCTCGCTCCACCATCAGCTGCATGCCAACGCAGATGCCCAGAAAGGGAACGGCGCGGCGGATGGCCGCTTCCTGCACCGCCTCCACCATGCCGGGCATCGCGTCGAGCCCATGGCGGCAGGCGGCGAACGCGCCCTGGCCGGGCAGCACCACCGCATCGGCGCGGGACACGGCCTCCGCATCCGTTTCCACCTGGATGCTGGCCTCGACGCCAGCATCCCGTGCCGCTCGGTGCAGCGCCCGCAGCACCGACGCCAGGTTGCCCGAACCGGGATCGACCACCGCCACCCTCATGCCGCGCGCCCCCCTGCTTCCGCCGCCGCCCAATCCGGCCGTCCATCCAGCGCCCGAAGCAACGCGGCGGATTCGTCGCGCGCCAGCACCACGGCGGCGGCCGGGCGACCCTGCCGCGCCAGCTTCCACCGCCGCAGATCCTGCGCGTGCAGCCCAATCAGCACCTGCGCCGACAACCCGGCAAAGCCGGCGATGCCGGCCGGCAGCAACAGTGCGGCGGCCATCGCGAAAATCGCAAAGCCGAGCAGCGGCCACCACAGCCGGTTGACCAGCATCCACACCGGCGGAAGGGTGGCGGCGAACCAGGAGAAGCGCTCCGGCACCAGGACCAGCCCTGGCCGTGCGTCATCCGCGGGGGGATGCACTGTCCAGGCGCGGGTCATCCCGCCAGCGATCCCTTCGTGGACGGGATGGCGCCGGGCATGCGTGGATCGGGCTCAACCGCCTGTCGCAGTGCGCGGGCCACGGCCTTGAAGCAGGCTTCGGCGATGTGGTGAGCGTTCGTTCCGGCTTTCTGGGTCACATGCAGGGTGAGACCGGCATTCATGGCGAAGGCGCGAAAGAATTCCTCGAACAACTCCGTGTCCATCTCGCCCACCTTGTCGCGTGGAAACACAACGCTCCACGCCAGGAAAGGGCGGCCGGAAATATCAAGGGCGGCTTCCACCAGTGCCTCATCCATCGGCACGGCCGCCGCGCCGTAGCGGCGGATGCCGCGCTTCTCGCCCAAGGCGTGACGCAGTGCCTGCCCGAGCACGATGCCCACATCCTCGGTGGTGTGGTGGAAGTCGATATGCAGGTCGCCCTTCGCCTCCACCGTCAGGTCGATCAGGCTGTGGCGGGACAGGGCGGTCAGCATGTGGTCGAGGAAGCCGATGCCCGTGGCGACCTGGCTCTCGCCCGCCCCGTCGAGGCCGATGGAAAGGCGGATCTCCGTCTCGCTGGTGCTGCGTTGGATCTCGGCGGTGCGGGGCACGGTCTGCATGGGCGCTTCCTAGAGCAATACGCTGCAGGACGAAATCACCCGGCAGGATTTGTTGCGTGCGGAAATTCAACCTTGCGCAAAAGAGCGGCGCACTGTCCGAAGGTGCCACTTTCATTCTTTCGCAAAGACATGCCGTCACCCTGCCCGTGAACAGATCGAGTCTGGATGGATGCCCGCCTTGCCCCGCCTCACTTGGCTCCCGCGAAGGGGCCTGCTGCTCCTGGGCGGTGCCGGGCTGCTGGTGGCCAACCCACGGGCAGTACCAGCGGCCACCCGACGAATCTCGGCCGCCGCCTTGTCAGCCTTCGAGGCCGAGGAAGCGGCGCGCACCCTGGAGGACAGGCTGACCCTGGCCCTGCTGACACAACCCTCCGCTGCGAGAACCGCGAGCTGGGAAGAGATGGCGGCGGCCCGGCGGGCAACCGGGCAAGCGCGGGGCCGGCTGCTTGCCATTCTGGGCGGCGATGCATCACTGCCGGATGAGGCCGCGCTGGCCGCCAGGATCAAGGTCGTTCTCGCGGCGGAGGCAGCCCGACAGGCGCTCCGCCGCCGCATTGACCATGTGGCAGCAAACTCCGCCGCCCTGGCTCCTGGGCCGGGGGAATGGAGGCAGGCGCAGCAGGGCATGATCGGAGCCATGGCGGCGCTGCGGCATTACGTGCAGGGTGATGAAGCCACGCCCGGCAGCCTGCCCGCCCCGATCGCGCGGCGGCGCAGCGCCGGAGACGCGGCGCTGCCACCCTTGTGGAGCGGCACCGCAGCCCTGCCCCGGGGGCCGGAAACAGCGGGATTGCTGGCCACCTCCGGAGCGGGGGTGGCCGTGGTGCTGGGTCTGGGCACCATCGGCCTGCGCCTGTGGACCCGCCGGCGCGGCGGCCTGCGGGATGGACAACGGAGCGAGGTGCGGCTTCAGGCGACGCTGACGCCTTCGGGCGAGGCGCCGCTGCCCGCCCTGGTCTTCAACCTGTCGCAAGGCGGCGCGGCGCTGCGGCTGGCGGATCCGGTTCTGCTGGCAGGAGAGCGCGTGACGATCGACATCGCCGGCGTGGGCGCCCTGGGGGCGCTGGTGGTTCAGCATGCCGGTGGCGTGCTGCGGCTGCACTTCAACAGCCCTGCGCCGCGCCAGGCAGAAGCCCTGGCGCGGCTGATGCAGGCATGACCCGCGGGCGGGAACGCTTTAGGCGTCCACCTGCTCCACCGACAGAACCTCGGGAACGTAGTGCCGCAGCATGTTCTCGACGCCGTGCTTCAGCGTGGCGCGGGAGGAAGGGCACCCCGAGCAGGCGCCTTGCAGATGCAGCTTCACGATGCCGTCGCGGAACCCGCGGAACACGATGTCGCCGCCATCGCCGGCCACGGCGGGACGGACGCGGGTGTCGAGCAGTTCCTTGATCTGTGCCACCACCTCGGCATCGGCGGGATCGCTGTCTTCCAGCTCGTCATCGGCACCGCCAGCCTCGGCCAGCAGGATCGGACGCCCAGCCATCAGGTGCTCCATCAGCGCGCCCAGCACCTGGGGCTTCAGGGCGTCCCAATCCGTCCCCTCATCCTTGGTGACGGTGACGAAGTCGGCGCCCAGGAAGACCCGCGCCACGCCATCCAGCGTGAACAGGCGCTCGGCCAGCGGCGATGGGGCGGCAGCTGCGACACTGGTGAAATCGGCGGTGCCCCGCGCGCCCAGCACATCCTGTCCCGGAAGGAACTTCAGCGTGGCCGGGTTCGGGGTGGATTCCGTTTCGATGAACATGGTGCGCTATTCCGTGCAATGAGGTCGGGTATCCGCGTTCCCCGCATGTGGGCTATCGGGCGGCCAGCTGCAACCGGAAATGCCCCGCACCCACCACATGGCTCGCACCCCCGGCTCAGGTCACCCGTGCCAGCTCGGCATCGTCCAGATTGCCTGGCACGATGGTCATGGGAACCCGCAGCTGCGGGGCGTAACGGCCGGTCAGCGCGGTGATCAGCGGACCCGGGCCGCCGCCATTGACGCCGGAAGCCAGGATCAGGATCGACAGGCGCGGATCTTCCTCCAGCAGGGCCAGCAGCTCATCGCGCGCCTCGCCCTCGCGGATCAGCAGAATGGGCAGGCCGCCGGTAATATCCTGCACCTCGGCGGCCAGCGCCGACAGCAGCTTCTCCGCCTCGTCACGGCGCTCCTCCTGCAGCATGGCGCCGACTCCGGCCCATTCCACCGTGCCCTCCGGTTCGATCACGCGCAGCAGGGCCACCCGCCGTTCCGGGCTGTTGTCCACCATCACCAGGAAAACACGGTCGCGGCGTGCGGCTTCGGGCATTCATCCCCTCCGGAATAGCACGCTGCCGAGCCAGCCCGCGAAGGCCGCCAGCAGGATGCAGATCGCTCCGTACACCATCGGCTGCTCGGTGGCGACATCGGCGATCCGGGCGGCCGTGCCCACCCGCTCAACCCTGAAACCCAGCTCCTGACGCGCCACCACGCGCCCGCCGCGCACCAGCAGCACCTGCACCTGGTAGTCTCCCGTGCCGGTGGTGGCCGGCAGGGGCAGCCGGGCCCGAAACAGCCGGGCGCCCGAGATCTGGATCGGCTCGTCCTCCTCGTGCCAGAGCCGCGCATCCTGCTTCAGCTTCATCAGGGCTTCACGGTAATCCTCGTCCTGGATGCCGAAGGCCTGCAGTGGCAGCTGGTCAAGGCCCAGCCGCTTCGCTTCCCGCTCTTCCGGCTCCAGCACGTCCCGCAGGGGGCGCGTGCCGGTCAGCAGGTAGAAGCCCGGCACCTGCCGGAAGCGGGCCGAGGGGCCGTTGATCCAGAAGCCCAGCACGTTGATCTTGCGGCGCACGATCATCGGCTCCGGCGCGCTCTGCGCCACCACCAGCACGTCGTCGCCGCCCACCACGCCCTGGTCGCCGAGCAGCCGCTCGGTGGCGCCGAACACCAGCAGGTCGGTGCCGCTGAAGCCGGTGGTGATGTCCACCCGCTCCTGCGACAGCTCGGCCACCAGCGGCGGGCGCGCGGCGGCGGGATTGCCGGGATTGGGAGGCGGCGGCAGCGGCAGAACCGAAGGGGCAGGCGCGGCTGGCACGGGCGCCTGCGGCACCGGCTGGCCCAGCGCCGGCGACACCCCAACGCCGAGCAGCACCGCCAGGAGGCCGGCCGCCCATCGTTCCATTCCCCGCTTCATGACGGGATCGGCCCGATGGCGAAGAGGTTGTCGGGCGTGGCGACGATGCCCCAGAGCAGGCTGAGCGCTACGCCCAGCACCAGAAGGCCCAGCAGCGCACGGGTTTCCTCGCCGCGCAGCCGCGTGCCCATGGCGGCGCCGAACTGCGCGCCGGCGACCCCGCCCAGCAGCAGCAGCAGGGTCAGCACAATATCCACGCTGCCCGTGGTGACCGCCTGCAGAAAGGTGACGTTGGCGGCCACGAACACCACCTGGAACAGGGAGGTGCCGATCACCACTGCCGTCGGCATGCCAAGCAGGTAGATCATCGCCGGCACCAGCATGAAGCCTCCGCCCACTCCCATCACCGCCGAGAGAACGCCGATGCCGAGGCCCACCATCATGGGCGGGATCACCGAGATGTAGAGGCGCGACTTGCGGAAGCGCAGCTTAAAGGGCAGGCCGTGCATCCACATGTGCGCGTGCAGCCGGGCCGGTCCGCCCTGCTTGCGGCGCCGCCGCCAGATGGCGCGCACGCTCTCGCGCACCATCAGCGCGCCCACGCTGCCCAGCACGACGATGTAGAAGATCGACACCGCCAGATCGACCTGCCCCTGCCGCCGCAGCCAGGCAAAGAGCTGCACCCCGAGGGCCGAGCCGATGAAGCCGCCCACCAGCAGCACCGCGCCCATGCGGGGATCGACATTGCCGCGCCGCCACTGCGCGATCAGCCCGGAGACCGAGGCTCCCAGGGTCTGGTTGGCGCCCGAGGCAACCGCCACCGGCGCGGGAATGCCGATCAGCAGCAGCAGCGGCGTTAGAAGGAAGCCACCTCCCACGCCGAACAGTCCGGACAGCCATCCCACACCGAAGCCGATGCCGAGAAGCAGCATCGCATCGACCGACATCTCGGCGATCGGCAGGTAGACCTGCATGGGGCGTTCCAGTCTGAGCCAACGTCAAAGCCACCGGACGGGCGAGCGCCTGCCGGTTCATGTTCGCATAAGGGACATTCCGAATGCGGCAAGTCTTAGGCTAAAGCATGCATGAAGCACGAGTTCCGGCCCCTCAACCGGGAATTTATGATGTCGCCCCCCTTGCTCTCCCGTCGTGCCGTTCTGGCCACAGGCCTTGCCGCTTCTCTCGCCATGCCGGCACTGCGCGGCCGGGCGGAAGAGGCGACTGGCCGCCTCAGCCTGCTGCACCTCAACGATTTCCATTCGAAGCATGACGGGCAACGGTCGGAAGGCGGCGGCTCCGCCCGGCTGGCCACCGGCTGGATAACACTGGAAGCCGAGGCCAGGGCGGCTGCACGCGGCGTGCTGCGGCTCGATGCAGGCGACCAGTTCACCGGAAGCCTGTACCACACGGCCCATGAAGGCCGGGCCGAAGCCGCCGTGCAGCGTGCGAGCCGCATCCATGCAATGGCACTCGGCAACCATGAGTTCGATGGCGGCCCGGGCCGGCTGGCCGCATACGCGGCGCTAGTGGATTTCGCGCTGCTCTCGGCCAATCTGGACGTGACGCGCGAGCCGGCACTGCAGGGCAGGATCAGCAGCCACGTCGTGCTCCGCCACGGCGAGCGGCGCGTCGGCCTGGTGGGCCTGACCACCGAAACCACGCCTGAAGCGTCCTCCCCCGGCCCTACCCTCCGCTTCACCGACGCGCGCGAAGCGGCCGCGCGCGCTATCGCCGCCATCCGTGCCGATGGGCCGGCCACGATCGTGCTGTTGTCGCATCTGGGGCTGGCGCCGGACATGGCGCTGGCAGCCGCGGTGCCGGGGGTCGACGTGATCGTTGGCGGTCATTCGCACACCTTGCTGGCGGATGGGCTACCGGGGGCGGAAGGGCCGGCGCCGACCTTGGTGGACGGGCCCGACCGGTTGGTGCGCATCGTCCAGGCCGGTTCGAACGGGCGTTGGCTGGGGCGGCTGGATCTGGACCTCGGAGCCGATGGGCGGGTGGTGGCGCATGGCGGCCGGGTGCTGCCGGTCACGTCCGAGCTGGCGGAAGATCCGACCACGGCGGCGCTGGTGGCGGCCTATGGCGTACCGCTGGCCGCGCTGCGGGCCCGCACGGTGGGCCATGGCCCGGAAGCATTGCCGAATGCCGGTTGCCGAAAGGCGGAGTGCGGCCTGGGCAATCTGGTCGCGGATGCCATGCTGGCTGCCGTGCCGGGGGCCGAGGTCGCGGTCACCAACAGCGGCGGGTTGCGGGCGGGATTGCCGGCGGGCGCCATCTCATTGGGGGACGTGCTGGAGGTTCTGCCCTTCGGCAACACGCTGGCGACCTTGACGATCCGCGGCGGCGACCTGCGCGCGGCACTGGAGATCGGCCTCTCCCGTCATGAGGAGAATGGCGGTGGCTTTCCCCAGGTGGCCGGCATGGCCTACCGCTTCGATCCCCGCGCACCGCAGGGGGACCGACTGCGCGAGGTGCGGCTGCGGCAGGGCGATGGCTTCGTGCCGCTGGACGACGCACGCGCCTACAAGGTGGTGACCAACAGCTTCAACCGTCGCGGCGGCGATGGCTATGTGCCTTTCCGCGACAAGGCGCTCGAATCCTACGACAACGGCGCGCCGCTGGAGGATGTGGTGGCTGCGCACATTGCGGCCGGTGGCGCGGCCCGTGCCGGAGCCGAGGGGCGCATCACCTACGACTGACCTGCCGGATTCCGCTGAAAGCCCGGGGAGGGGTTCGCCTCGTGCCCCTGCTCCGCTATAGCCACCGCTTCGCCGCCGCAGGAGTTCCGATGAGCAACGCCACCCCCATCATCGATGCCCGTGGCCTGTGGAAGAAGTTCGGTCCGCTGGCCGTGCTGAAGGGCGTCGATCTGAGTGTCGCGGAGCGCGAGCTGGTGTTCATCATCGGCCCCTCCGGCTCCGGCAAATCCACCCTGCTGCGCTGCCTCAACCGGCTGGAGGAGCCGGATGACGGCTCCATTCAGGTGGACGGGATCGAGCTGCTGAGCCCGAAGACCGACATCAACGCCGCGCGCCGCCGCATCGGCATGGTGTTTCAGAGCTTCAACCTCTACCCGCACATGACGGCGCGGCAGAACGTGATGCTGGCCCTGCGCAAGGTGCTGGGCAAAGGAAAGGACGAGGCGGCGCAGATCGCGGCGAAGGCACTCGACCGCGTGGGCCTCGGAGAGCGGATGGACCACTTCCCGGCGCAGCTCTCGGGCGGGCAGCAGCAGCGCGTGGCAATCGCCCGTGCCATCGCGCTGGAGCCGCGCGTCATGCTGTTTGACGAGCCGACCAGCGCGCTGGACCCCGAGCTGGTGGGTGGCGTGCTGAACGTCATGCGGGAATTGCGGCAGGATGGCATGACCATGGTGGTGGTGAGCCACGAAATGGCCTTCGCCCGCGCCGCAGCCGACCAGGTGGTGTTCATGGCCGATGGCGAGAAGCTGGAGGAAGGGCCGCCCGCCCAGATCTTCGGCGCGCCGGAGCATGAGCGCACCCGCGCCTTTATCCGCCAGATCGACCGTCACTGAGCCCCAGGGCAGACAGATCATGGACGGGCTACAGAACTTCCTCTTCTCCTTCTTCAACCTGAAGGTCATGACGCAGTACCTGCCGCTGGTGCTGCAGGGGCTCGGGCTCACGGTGGTGCTGGCGCTGCTGATCGTGGTGTGCGGGCTGGTGCTGGGGCTGGCGCTGGCGGTGATCCGCTCCTTCGGCGTGCGGCCGCTGAACTGGCTGATCATCTTCGTGGTGGACGTTTTCCGCGCCCTGCCGCCGCTGGTCATCATCGTGCTGCTGTTCTTCGGCCTGCCGGCGGCGGGGATGTCGATCTCGGGCTTCGCCGCCACCTGGCTGTCGCTGACGCTGGTGCTGGCCGCCTTTGCCGAGGAAATCTTCTGGGCCGGCATCACCGCCGTGCCCAAGGGGCAGTGGGAGGCATCGCGCTCCACCGGCCTCACCTTTCTGCAGACGCTGCGCATGGTGGTGCTGCCGCAGGCGCTGCGCATGACCATCCCGCCGCTGACCAACCGCACCATCGCCATCACCAAGGGCACGGCGCTGGCTTCGGTGGTCGGCGTGTCCGAGATCCTGGGCGCGGCGCAGAGCGCAATGTCCTTCTCGGCCAATCCGTCGCCGCTGACGCTCGGCGCCATTGCCTATCTGGTCCTGTTCATCCCCGTCGTCGCGCTCGGCCGCTGGATCGAGACGCGGTTCGCCTGGAAGCGCTGAAGGAACGATTTCCATGGAAGATTTCGCCTTCGCCTTCCTGAACTGGGACATCATCACACAGGCCTGGCCGATCCTGTGGCAGGGCTTCACCTACACCCTCGCACTGTCGGCCATCACTGTGCCGCTGGGGCTGGCGGGTGGCGTGATCCTGGCGCTGCTGGCGACCTCGGGCCCCCGCGCCGTGCGGCTGGCCGCTGCCGGCTGGACTGATTTTTTTCGCGCCATTCCACCCCTGGTGCTGCTGGTGTTCCTGTATGCCGGGCTACCCTTCGCGGGCGTCGATGTCGGCGCCTGGGGAGCGGTCGCCATTGGCTTCTTCCTCAACACCGGCAGCTATTACGGCGAGGTGCTGCGCGCCGGCATCGAGAGCGTGCCGAAGGGGCAGATGGAGGCGGCGCGCTCCACCGGGCTGTCCCGCGCCCAGGCGCTGCGTCACGTGATCCTGCCGCAGGCGGTGCGCAACGTGCTGCCTGACCTGGTGAGCAACACGCTGGAAGTGGTCAAGCTCACCTCCATCGCCAGCGTCGTCGCCCTGCCGGAATTGCTGTTCCAGGCGCGGCAGGCGCAGAACGTGACCTACAACGCGACGCCCATCGTGGCGGCGGCTGTGGCGTACTTCCTGCTGCTCTGGCCCGTGGTTCGGCTGATCTCGCGGCTGGAGAACCGGGCTATGGCCGGACGCTGAGCCCGGTCCGGGCCGAACACGAGGCCCACCTGCCGCGCGAATGGCCGCCTGATCCGAGGGTGCCTCCGCCCCCTCGAATCAGCCGCGGGCGAACCGGTTGATCATCGCGGCGACCTCGCCGGGAGCCTCCAGCGGCAGAAGGTGCGCGACACCGGCAATAGCCGCGAGCTTTGACGTGCGGAAATGCGGCGCCATCAGGCTGCGCTGCGCTTCCGGTCCCAGATCGCCATCGTTTCCCCCTGCCAGGATCAGGCCCGGCGTGTTCAGCAGCCCGATGCGGCGCGAACCGTCCTCGCGTGAGCCGCGCTCCAGCCAGGCGGTCCAGGCAGCCCGGTTCGCGCGCATTACGTCGGATACCGCCAGCGCGCGCCACGGATCGGGCAAGGGATGAGCGGTGTTGGCATCGATAAAGCCTTCGGCCTCAGCCAGCGAGCGTTCCAATGGTCCGGCGAACCAGCCGAGCATGCGCTGGCGCCGCTCCTCCGCCATCGGCTCGGGCGAAGGCGGCGAGCCAGCCAGGGTGATGATCCCTGCGAGGCCGGCAAGGCCCGGCGCCCCGTCCTCCACGCGCCGGGCCAGCGCCATGGCCACCTTGGCGCCCATGCTGTGGCCAGCCAGCATCCAGCGCGCTGGCGCGCGGGCGCGGATCAGCCCCGCCACATGCGTTGTCATGGAAGCGACGTCGAACTCTGCATCCGGCGCATGCTCCGCCGCATCGCCGAAGCCTGGCAGGTCCAGCGCCGCCAGGGTGACGGAGGGGTCCAGATGCGGCGCCGCCGCTTCCCATGTGCGGGCGCTGCCGCCCAGGAAGTGCAGTGCGAAAAGGGTGGTGCGGCGGTCCTGTTGCATCCGTAACAGATGGCGCCGGTCAGAACCGCATCAAGCGCCCTATCCGCGCGGCAGCACGTCTGCCGGATCGATCGCCATGGCCATCGCCAGATAGCCGGCACGGTTGGGGTGCAGCCGGTCGCCTTTGCCGCCAATGGTCGAGTCCGGCACCATTTCCGGCCGCAGCCCGCCAGTGGCCGGGTCCAGCGTCGCGGAGTCGAAATCCGCCACCGCATCGAACAGGCCGGACTGGCGGATGAAGTCGTTCAGCGAGCGTCGCTTCGCATCCTGCTCGGCATGGCCATGCGCGGCGCTGGTGCTGCCGAGCGCGGACACCACCGTCGCCCCCAGCACCCGCACGCCAGGAATAGCTTCGCGCAGGCGCCGCACCCCGGCCTGCATCCCGTCCCGCACCGCGTCGAAGCTGGCATTGCCGTTGCGGCTGAAATCATTGATGCCTTCCAGCCAGATCACGGTGCGAATGCCGGACAGGCCGATGATGTCCCGCTCCATCCGCGCCAGAGCCGAGGGCCCGCCTGGAAAGGGCTTGTCCGGTCCGTACTCGCGCGGCCCCACCACCTGGTTGCCGCCGATCCCGGCGTTCACCACCGCCACGCGGTTGCCATGCAGCGCCTGCAGGCGGCGCGCCAGCGCGTCGGGCCAGCGATCGTCGCCATTCATGGTGGAGGCGGTGCCATCGGTGATGGAGTCGCCGAAGCACAGCACCACGGGCGTTCCGGCGGGCGCTGCCATGTCCACCGCATCCAGAAAGAACCAGGAGGCGGTGGAAAAGGGGAAGGCGGCCTCGCCTTCCTCCGCCGCATGCGCCCCGCTGCCGGGCGGCGAGACATAGGAGGTCTGCAGCGCCTTGGCATGCCAGGTCATGGGTCCGGAGGACGGGCCGGAGGCGCCGCCGATATGGAAGGACACCGCCAGCTTTCGGCCGATCAGCAGCGCCGCGTCGGGCTCGGCGGCGAAGGGCAGTTCCACCGGGTCGGACCATGCCTGGCCGCCGGGCGGGATGGCAATTTGCTCGGCGCCGCCGAAGCGCACAGGGCGGTTGCTGCCCGGCAGCAGCGCCGCGCCACCGGATTGCAGGCCGGCATGCACCGCCGAAAGTTCCAGCGGCCTGGTGCCGAAAGCGTTGCTGAAGCGAAGGCGCGCCCGCCTGCCCCAGAGGGTGGGCCGCAGCACAAGGCGGAAGGTCTGGTCGCGCGCGCCCTCCGCCGCATCGGGAAAGGCGAAGGACTGGTCCGGCTGGGCGGACGGATTGCCGACCGGGTAGGGGCCCTGCACCGAGGCGGCCCAGGAGGTGGCCCATGCCTCGTCGGCCGAGGGTGCGGCCGATGCAACGCCGGGTGTTGCGGCGGTGGCGCTGCCGGCCACTCCCCAGGCGGTGGCTGCGATCATGCCCTGGGCAAGCTGTCTGCGGTTCATTGGCTGCTGGTTCTCCCCTTGGCCGGCTCTTTTGGCCGGTGGCGCGAGCATTCCACGGCGGATGCGCCAGGGGGAGAGAGGAATAGGCGAGGCACCGGCGCGCCGGCCCTGTCCCGCTTCCGTGGCGCTTCCTCCTGTCGCCTGTCAGGGACGATCCTGTGCCGGCTCAAGCCGGCCTGGAGGCAGCTGCCATGCGGGCCGGGACACCGGCCACGGTGGCGCGCGGCGGCACATCCGCCACCACGGCCGCCCCCAGCGCCACCACCGCGCCGGCGCCGACCCGGGTGCCGGGCCGCAGCCCGGCCTGGATGCCCACCAGCGCCCCCTCGCCCACAAAAACGCCGCCGCCCAGCACGGCGCCGGGAGCAATGTGGCAGCCATCCTCTACCGCGCAGTCATGCTCGGCGATGCAGGCAGTGTTCAGGATCACATGGGCGCCAATGCGCGCCGCCGCCCCCACCACCACGCGCGGCATGGCCACCGTGCCGGGGCCGAGCACGGCATCGGCGGCAATCACCGCGGAAGGGTGGCGGATCACCGGCAGGGCGAAGCCCAGTGCCAGCAGCTCCGCCCCCAGCCGCATCCGCAAAGCGTTGGAGCCCAGTGCCACATGCGCCGCCGCCGCTTCCGGCCGCAGCGCCGCCGCATGGGAAACAGGGCCGAGGCAGGGCACCCCCGGCAGGGCGGCGCCACCATCGTCCAGCACCCCGATCGGCTCGGGCCAGCCGGCATCGCGCAGCGCCGACAGCACGGCCCGCCCGTGCCCGCCCGCGCCGATCAGCAGCAGGCGCGGCGGCGCGCCCTCAGATGGCGACACGGACGCCCAGCTCCACCACCCGGTCGCTCGGGATCCGGAAGAATTCCGTCGCGGGCATGGCATTGCGACTCATGGCGCCGAACAGCCATTGCTGCCAGCGCGCCATCTTCGGCACGGCGGCGGCCACCACCGTTTCGCGCCCCAGGAAGTAGCTGGCCTGCATCGGCTCGAATGCAACGCCGTGCTCGCGCAGCGCCTCCAGCTCGCGCGGGATATTGGGTGTTTCCTGAAAGCCGTAGCGCAGCATGACGCGGTGGATGCCCGGGGCCAGCTCCGTCACCTCGCGCCGCTGCTGGGCCTGAGGGACGTCGAGGTTCTCCACCGTGACGAACAGCACGCGCTCGTGCAGCACCTTGTTGTGCTTGAGGTTGTGCAGCAGGGCATTGGGCACATAGTCGGCCTGGCCGGTCATGAACACGGCGATGCCCGGGACGCGGGTGGTGCGGGACTGCGGCAGCCGGGCCAGAAAGGATTTCAGCGGCAGGCTGTCCTGGCGGAAGCGCGCGAAGAGCAACTCCCGGCCCTTGCGCCAGGTCAGCATCACGGCGAACAGCCAGCCGCCCAGCAGCAGCGGCACCCAGCCGCCATCCGGCACCTTGAGCACGTTGGCGATGAAGTAGCTGGCGTCGAGGATCAGCAGCGGCGTCACCACCGCCGCCACCGCCGCGCGCGGCCAGCCGAACTGCCGACGAAAAACCAGCCCGGCGAGGCAGGTTGTGCACAGGAAGGTGCCTGTCACGGAGATGCCGTAGGCCGCCGCCAGGCTGTCGGAGTCATGGAAGGACAGGACCAGGATGATCACGCCCACCAGCAGCGTGACGTTCACCTGGGGCATGTAGATCTGCCCTTCCTCGGTTTCCGAGGTGTGGCGGATAGTCATGCGCGGCAGGAAACCGAGCTGCACGCACTGCCGAGCGATGGAGAAGGCGCCCGAGATCATGGCTTGGCTGGCGATCACGGTGGCGCAGGTGGCCAGCAGCACCATGGGCAGGCGCAGCCATTCCGGTGCCAGCAGGTAGAACGGGTTCTCCAGCGCCGAGCGGTCGCTCAGGATCAGCGCGCCCTGACCGAGATAGTTCAGCGTCAGCGACGGCAGCACCGCCCAGAGCCAAACCAGCCGGATGGGACGGGCACCGAAATGCCCCATATCGGCGTAGAGCGCCTCCGCCCCGGTCACCGCGAGCACCACCGAGCCCAGCGCGATAAAAGCAGCCAGGTGGTATTCGAGGCAGAACTGGATGGCGAAGTGCGGCGACAGGGCGACCAGCACCTCGGGCTCACGCACCACCTCGATCAGGCCCAGGATGCCCAGGCTGCCGAACCAAAGGGCGGTGACCGGGCCGAACACCCGGCCAATGGTGTGGGTGCCCTTGTACTGCACCATGAACAGCGCCAGCAGGACTGCCAGCGAGATCGGGATCACCGCGTCGGTGAAGGCCGGCGAGATGATTTTCAGCCCCTCCACCGCCGAGAGCACGGAAATGGCGGGGGTGATGATGCCGTCGCCGAAGAACAGCGAGGCGCCGGCGATGCCCACCAGCACGATCAGCCGCCGCCCCGTGGTGCCGCGCCCGACCCGCTGGGCCAGCGCCATCAGCGCCAGGATGCCGCCCTCGCCACGGTTATCGGCGCGCAGCACCAGCAGCACGTACTTCACCGTGACAACGAGGATGAGCGACCAGAAGATCAGGCTGAGCACGCCCAGGATCTCCCAGCGCTCCAGCCCGTCCTCGGAGAAATGCAGCAAGGAGGCGCGCAGCGCGTAGAGCGGGCTGGTGCCGATGTCGCCATAGACTACCCCCAGCACGCCGAGCAGAAGCCCGGCGCTGAGGGCCTGTTTCTTTTGGGGGTCAGCGGTCACTGCCATGCCATAAGGATGCCGGCGGCAAGGAGTAGGATGACGTCATGCCGCAGTGCAAGAGGCGGCATGACAGTCCCGCCTCAGGCGACGCCTGTCGGGCCGTCCAGCACCATGCGTACCCGGCGGCTCAGCTCCAGCCTGCCGTAAGGCTTGCCAACCATTTCGAACTCGCTGCCGCCGGCCTCGCTGCGCTCCAGCGAGGCTTCTGCGTAACCCGTGGTCAGCAGCACGCGCAGGTGCGGCCGGCGGCGCCGGGCCTCGCGTGCCAGCATCACCCCGTTCATGCCTCCGGGCATGATCAGGTCTGAGAACAGCAGATCCACCTGCTCCGCCCCATCCAGCAGGGCCAGCGCCTCCTGGCCGTTCCCGGCGGTCAGGATGCGGTAGCCGAAATCCTCCAGAATGGTGCGCGCGAGCTCGGCCACGTCGGCACGGTCATCCACCACCAGGATGGTCTCGCTGCCTTGACGATCGATGGCACGAGTCGAGCGGCTCGGCTGTGGCCGGTCCTCCTCGGCATGGACCGGAAAGAAGAAGCGCACGGTGGTGCCCACCCCTTCCTCCGATTCGAGGCGCAGCGACCCCCCGGACTGCTTGGCGAAGCCATAAACCATGGACAGCCCGAGCCCGGTCCCCTTGCCTTCCTCCTTGGTGGTGAAGAAGGGGTCCATCACGCGGGCCAGGATCTCGGGCGGCATGCCGCCGCCATTGTCGGCAACCGACAATTCCACATAGGGGCCTGGGCGCAGATTGCCGATCTCGGCCGCCGCCGTCTCGTCCAGCTCCCGCCGGGCTGTGGCCAGGGTGAGCCGCCCGCCGCCAAGCCGCTTCCGGTGCTCCTGGATGGCATCGCGCGCGTTGATCAGGATATTGAGCAACGCGACCTCGGCCTGGTTGGGGTCCAGGCGGCAATTCGGCAGGGCCGGGTCCAGCCGCATCTCCACGGCGATCTCCTCGCCCAGGGTGCGGTAGGCCAGGTCCCGCACGCTTTCGAGCAGCTGGTTCAGGTTCAGCGTCCGCCCTTCCAGCCGCTGCTTGCGGGCGAAGGCGAGCAATTGCTGCGTCAGGGTGGTGGCGCGTCCCGCCGCCGATTGCACCGATCCGAGGGACCGGCGCAGCCGGCCCAGATCCGGCCGCGGGCTTTCCAGGTCGAACTGGGCAATATCCAGATAGCCGACCATCACCTGCAGAAGGTTGTTGAAGTCGTGCGCGATGCCGCCGGTGAGCTGTCCCAGCGCCTCCATCTTCTGCGCCTGGCGCAGTGCGTCCTCGGCATCCCGACGCCGGCTGACATCGAGTTGCGAGCCGAAAAAGTACATCAGCTCGCCATCGGCCGTGTACACGGGCGAGATGAACAGCGCGTTCCAGAAGCTGGAGCCGTCCTTGCGGTAGTTCAGGATCTCGGTGGCGATCTCGCGCCGCTGGTTGATGGCGGCGCGGACGCCGGCCACCGTGTCGCGGTCCGTGTCCGGTCCCTGGAGGAAGCGGCAGTTCGTGCCGAGGATTTCCTCCATCGAATAGCCTGTCATCTCCAGGAAGGCCCGGTTGGCAAAAATGATGGGCTGGTTCTCGGCGCGGGCATCGGTGACGATCATCGGCATCCGCGTCGTCTCGACGGCGGCGAAAAAGATGTCGCTCTGCTGCGCGCCCAGGGAGCCGTGATGATAGCCTTGTGCAGGATCGACACGCGGCGGGGTGCCGCGCCGCACCGGCCGCTTGTCGATGGAAGCGGCGTCACGCGCCGCCATCTGGTCGGGCTTTTCCGATTCGCTCATTGATCCGCCCGCACCGCCATCCATTCTCCGGCTGGCACATTCCGGCCCAGCCATGGCCAAATCTGGTTTCGCTTCACCCTGACGCAACCCTGCGGGTGCGCTTGGCACAAAACGTCTCGGCAGGGCGGGCGGGTGCCGGCAAAATCGCGCAACGGCACCCTTCGGAGGAACAATGCGGATCCTGGTTCTCGGCGCAGGTGCGCTGGGCGGCTATTTCGGCGCGCGGCTGATCGAGGCGGGGGCCGACCTTGCCTTTCTGGTCCGGCCGCAGCGGCAGGAGCATCTGGCCCGCCACGGGCTGTCGGTGGAATGCCCGGTTTTCGGGGGGTGGCGGCAGCCGGTCACCGCCTTGCTGCCGGAAGAAGCCCGGCCGGGCTGGGACCTTATCCTGCTGAGCTGCAAGGCCTATGACCTGGAAGCGGCGATCGAGGCGCTGCGGCCTGCGGCAGTGGGGGCAGCGATCCTTCCGGTACTGAACGGCCTGGATCACATCGGCCGGCTGCAGGCGGCCTTTGGGGAAGCGGCGGTGCTGGGGGGCACGGCGAAGATCCGCGCCACGCTGGGCGCCGACGGCGTCGTGCACAACCTGTCGGACTGGCGCTCCATCACCCTTGGTGAGTGGCGCGGCGGAACCTCGGAACGGTGCGAACGCTTCGCCGCCCTGGCGCGGCGGGGCGGCATCGAGGCCAAGGCGGTGCCCGACATCCAGGGCGCGATGTGGGCCAAGCTGGTGCATCTGGGCACGGTCGCGGCGGGCACGGTGCTGCTGCGCGGCTCCACCGGGCAGATCGCCCGCGCCGAAGGCGGCACCGATTTCATGCTGACCCTGCTGGAACGCAACGCCGCCATTGCGGCGCATCACGGCCATCCGGTGACGCCGGAGTTCCTGGCCGAATACCATACGCTGCTGTCGGATCGCACCGGGCGCTACACCGCCTCCATGCTGCGCGACCTGGAGGCAGGCGGGCGCATCGAGTCGCAGGCCATCCTGGGCACGCTGCTGCGCCTGGGCCGCGAGGCCGGCGTGGACACGACCCTGCACGCCCTGGCCTGGCTGCACGCCAGAACCTATGAGGAGCGGCGGGCAGAGGAACTGGCCCGGGAACAGGCGGCATGAGCGGAGAGCGGCACGAGATCAGCGGCGGCGGGCTCTCCGCGACGATCAGCGCCGATGGGGCGGAGCTGGTGCGGCTGCGCGGGCCGGATGGCGCCGATCTGCTGTGGGATGGCGGTGCGGCGTGGCCGCGCCACGCACCGGTGCTGTTTCCCATCGTCGGGCGCCTGGCGGACGACACCCTGCGTCATGCCGGGGCGGAGTATCGCATGACCCAGCACGGCTTCGCCCGCGACCGTCGCTTCGGCTGGGTGGCACGCGACGCAGGCCGGGCGGTGCTGGCCCTCGCCGAAGATGCGGAAAGCCGGGCGCGCTTTCCCTTCCCCTTCCGGCTGGAAGTGGCCTATGCGGCGGAACCGGCAGGACTTTCCGTCGTCACCACCGTGTCCAATCCGGGCACGGCGCCGCTGCCGTTCAGCCTGGGTGCCCATCCGGCCTTTCGCTGGCCGCTGCGACCGGGAACCGACAAGAAGGCGCACCGGCTGGTCTTCGAAGCGGACGAGCAAGGCGAGGCGCATTACCTCTGTGGCGGATTGCTCGGCCCGGCCGAGCCGGCGCCCTGCCTCGCTCGGGAATGGCCGCTGTCGCCGGCGCTGTTCGCGCGCGACGCCGTGATCCTGAAGGACGTCGCCAGCCGTTCCGTCCGCTACGAGGGGCCGGGCGGGCCAGCCTTGCGGGTGCGCTGGGACGGCTATCCGGATCTGGGACTGTGGTCCAAGCCCGAGGGCGCGGATTTCCTGTGCATCGAGCCCTGGCAAGGCACCGCCAGCCCGGCCGGCTGGGATGGGCCTTTTGCCGAGAAGCCGGGCCTGGTGGTGCTGCCGCCCGGCGGACAGCGGCGTTTCGCCTGGAGCGCTGCCCTGGAGAACTGATCAGGCCAGCCATTCGGATTGTGGCGAGCGGCCTTCCAGCAATCCCCATTCCAGGAAGTGCATCAGCGGGTTCAGCCCTGCGGCCGCCACATCCGGATTGGCCGCCAGATAGGCAACCCCGTTGAAGTCGTTGCCCATCGGGCGGCCCTCGGCGGCACCGTGGAGCATGTAGTGGTTCAGGGGGTCAAGGCCGGCGGCCGCGACGTCGGGGTTTCGCGCCAGGTAGCGCGCGCCGTCGAAATAGCCGTTCGGGTCGCGCCCCTCGCGCCACCCAAAGCTGTTGTAATGCGTCCAGGCGTCAGCCCCGGCGCGCGCCACATCCGGGTTGGCCAGATAATAGTATCCGGCATCGAAGCCGCGCGCGTCAGGCGACACCACGGCAGCGGCGATCATCCGCCCCTCTGCCTGCCCATGGACCAGATAATGATCGAAGGGGTCGGCCCCGCTGGCCCGAATGTCAGGGTTCATGCGGAGATAATAGGCCGTGTCGAAATCGGCCGAAGGATCGCGTCCTTCCCGCCAGCCATGTTCGGCATAGTGCAGCCGGGGGTTCTGCCCGGCCGCCGCCACGTCCGGGTTGGCCATCAGGTAGCCGGCCGAGGCGAATTGCAGGGCGCCGTCGCCCACACCCCCCAGCCCTGCCGAACCCTCGACCCATTCGGGCATGCGCGGCCCGCCATACAGGGCCTGGATGCCGGCCACGTCATCGGCGGAGAAGACCCGGTTCTCGATGCCGATCCAGGAATACATCACGTCGTCGGCCGAGTCGGAATGCGCGAGGCCGAGGGTATGGCCGACCTCGTGCAGCAGGGTCTGGGCCGGGGTGGTCCAGGTGCCGCGATACACCGCCGCACCTTCCGGATCGCTGTCCAGAGGCCGCAGCGCAGGGTCCTGGATGGCGGCCAGCGAGCCAGGGACGAAATCATCGCCGATCCACTCATTATACGCCATGCCGAGGGTAACGCTGCGCGGCTCGGCTCCGCCCCGGGTGAAATCGGCAAAGCCGATACGGAGATCGGGCGCGTACGCGCCGGTGTCGTCAGGCACCTGCACGAAGCTGAGCCCTGATACCGAAGCCCACTGGTCAAGCGCATCCTGCGTCATGCGCAGCCCGGCGGCATCGGAAGGCGCGCCTGTCACCGCCGGTCGGGCACCGGCGCCCGCACCGGGCGCCGCGAAGGACCAGGAGATCACCCGGTCGGCCCAGCTGGACCCAAGCAACGCATAGGCCATGAAATGGGGTCCTTCCGTTTTCCTGGGATGGCCTGATCAGAGGCCGGCGGTCAGCGCTTCCGCCACCCGGGCCGCCTGTGCCTTGTCCAGATAAGGGTGCATCGGCAGGGCCAGGATGCGATCGCAGAGCGCCTCGCTGACCGGCAAGGGCGGCGCCGCGCGCAGTCCTTCCGCATGGGCGGCGGCATAGGCGGGCTGGTGATGCAGCGGCTTCGGGTAGTAGATCGCACTGGGCACGCCGCGATCGCGCATGGTGGCCTGGACGCGCTCGCGCGTCGAGGCATCGGGCAGCAGCACTGAATAGAGGCCCCAGGCGCTGGTGGCGCCCGCCTGCTCGCCCGGCACCACCACATGGCCGGAGAGCCGTGCGGCATACCAGCCGGCGATGCGGGCGCGGCTTTTCAGCTCATCCTCCAGCAGCGGCAGCTTGCAAAGCAGGATGGCCGCCTGAAGGGAGTCCAGCCGGCCATTCATGCCCGTGCGCTCCACGGCATAGCGGGTCTTGCCCTCGCCATGGGTGCGGAGCGAGCGGTAAAGCTCAGCCCGCCCGGCGTCGTTGGTCAGGATGGCGCCGCCATCGCCGTAGCAGCCCAGCGTCTTGGTCGGATAGAAGCTCAGCGCCGCCGCGTCGCCCCACTGGCCGAGCCGCTTGCCATCCAGCGCCGCGCCAAACGCCTGGGCGGCGTCGTCGAGCGCGAACATGCCCTCGGCACGGCAGATCTCCTGGATGGCGGGCCAATCCGCCGGGCGGCCGAACAGGTCGACGCCTACCACGGCGCGCGGGCGCAACCGGCCTTCTTCCTTTACCAGGGCGATACGGCGCTTCAGGTCTTCGAGATCGATGTTGAAGCTGTCCGGCTCAACATCCACGAAGACCGGCGTGGCGCCGAGCACCAGCGGCACCTCGGCCGTCGCGGTGTAGGTGAAGGCGGGCAGGAACACCGCGTCGCCACGACCGATTCCCTCGGCCATCATCGCGATCTGCAGCGCATCCGTGCCGGAGGACACGCCCACCGCGTGGCCACAGCCGGCGAACTCGGCCAGCTTCTCTTCCAGTTCCCGCACATCCGGGCCGTTGATGAAGGCACCACTGTCCAAGATGGCGGCGATGCGGCGGTCGATCTCGGGGCGGATCAACGCCTGCTGCGCTTTCATGTCGAACAGGTTGATGGGCGACTGGTTGGCTTCGGTCATGGTCGGCGGATCGCTCCGGGCAGCCGGGGCAGTTCGCCGCCCCGGCGGTGGTTCAAGGCTGCGGCCCGGCCCGCAGCGCGTGCCGCGGGTCAGGCCTGGATGACGGCGTGATAGGCCGGTTCGGCCGGATGTGGGAAATCACCCTGCATTTCAAAGGGCAATGTGACGCCTGTCTCCACCAGCGCATCGCGGTAGACGCCGCGCGTGTCGATGATCAGCCGTGCATGCTGGCGCAGCAGCGCGAAATCCACGCCGGGCTGCGGTGTCACCACCAGAACGGCGTCCTGCGCGGCAACGAAATCCTCCGTCAGCGCCTGGCTCTCCAGCGCAGGAGCGGCGCCACCCAGGCGACGCGTCACGGGAAAGCGGGGGACCAGCGGATCGTGATATGCAACTGCGGCGCCGCGCTCATCCAGCAGGCGGAAGATCTCCGAGGCCGGACTTTCCCGCGTGTCCGGCACGCCGGATTTGTAGGCCAGCCCGATCAGCAGGATGCGGGCGCCGCGCAACGCCTTGCCGCGGCTATCCAGCGCATCGCGCAGGCGGCCCACCACATAGCCCGGCTGCGCGTCGTTCACCCGCCCCGCCAGCTCCACGAAATCGCTGGGGACACCGAGCTCGCGTGCCTTCCAGGCCAGGTAGTAGGGGTCGACGGGGATGCAGTGGCCGCCCAGCCCGGGTCCGGGGCGGAAGGGCATGAAGCCGAAGGGCTTGGTGGAGGCGGCGTCGATCACCTCGTGCACGTCGAGGCCGAGGGCGTGGCTGATCCGCTTCAGCTCGTTCACCAGCCCGATGTTCACCGCGCGGAAGACGTTCTCGTAGAGCTTCACCAGCTCGGCCGCCTTCAGCGAGGAGACCGGCACCAGCGTGCCCGCGACAGGGCCGTACAGCGCCTCGGCCACCGCCAGGCAGTCAGGCGTGTGGCCGGCAATCAGCTTGGGAACGCGGCCCACCGTTCCCTCGGGGTTGCCCGGGTCCTCGCGCTCGGGGCTGTAGAGGGCGAAGGCGTCGCGCCCGACCGTGAGCCCGGCCGCCTGCATCGCGGGGATCAGGAATTCCTCGGTGGTGCCGGGATAGGTGGTGCTTTCCAGCGCGATGGCCTGGCCGGGGCGCAGGTGCGGTGCCAGGGCGGCCACCGTGTCGCGCACCGGGCCGAGGTCGGGTTCCTTGTGCGGCCCCACCGGGGTCGGCACGCAGATCAGGATGGCGTCGCAATCCGCCGCCGCGCCCATGTCCACCTCGGCCACGATGCCGGCGGCGGCAACGCGCGCATCGTCGATGCCATGCACGGGCGAGCGCCCGGCGCCGATCGCCCGGCGCTTGGCCGGATCGATGTCGAAGCCCGACACGGCAAAGCCCAGCTCGGCGAAGCGCAGCGCCAGCGGCAGGCCGGCATAGCCGAGGCCGACCACGCCGATCCGCGCCGTGCGGGCGGCGATCCGCTCGATCAGGGCGGGCGCGAGCGGGGCGGCGGGGTCGAGGGCGCGGGCGCGCCCCCACCAGCGTGCGGGCAGGGCCGGACCTTCCATGTCTCAACTCTCATCGAGGCAAGGCAGGCCGGCAGAGGCATGGCTTATGCCTTCGCCGCCGGCGCCGTGCCGGGGTTGTGGTCGAATTCGGGAACCAGGCGCGACAGCTGCGCCAGCGCCGCCTTGCCGTGGCCCTGCCGGGCGGCGGCGGCGATCTCGTCGATGGCGCGGCCGACCAGCGCGGCATCGGCCGTGCGGGGGGTCGCGACCAGCAGCCCGGGAAACTGCGTCGGGCGCGGCGGCTCCTGCCCGTGGAACAGCTCCTCGTACAGCTTCTCGCCCGGGCGCAGGCCGGTGAAGCGGATCTCCACATCCTCGTCGGGCCGCAGCCCGGCCAGGCGGATCATCCGCCTGGCCATGTCCACGATCTTCACCGGGTTGCCCATGTCGAGCACGAAGATGCCGCCATCGGCGAGTTCCGGCGGCTGGGCGGCCCCGTCGCGCGAATAGGTATCCTCGGCGCCGACCACCGAGGCCTGCAGCACCAGACCCACCGCTTCCCGCACCGTCATGAAGTATCGGCGCATGTCGGGATGGGTGACGGTCAGCGGGCCGCCGCGCTCCAGCTGGCGGCGGAACAGCGGCACCACCGAACCGGTCGAGCCCAGCACGTTGCCGAAACGCACCGTGACGCAGCGCATGCCGCCCTGCCCATGCCGCGCCTGCATGTCGAGCGACTGGCAGTACATTTCGGCCAGACGCTTCGACGCGCCCATCACGCTGGTCGGGTTCACCGCCTTGTCGGTGGAGATGAAGACCATGGCCTTGGCGCCGATCGAGCGCGCCGCATCGGCCACGACGCGCGTGCCCAGGGCGTTGGTCAGCAGCCCTTCCATAGGGTCGTTCTCGACCATGGGCACGTGCTTGAGGGCCGCGGCGTGGAAGATCAGCTCGGGGCGGATCTCCTCCATCAGCCGGGCGATACGGGCTGCGTCGCGCACATCGGCCAGCAGGGCGCGCCGCGGCACCCCGGGATGGGTCTCGGCCAGTTCCAGGTCGATGCCGTAGAGGGCGAATTCGCCATGGTCCAGCAGCGCGAGCTGCGATGGCCCGAGCGCCGCCACCTGCCGCGCCAACTCGCCGCCGATGGTGCCGCCGGCACCCGTCACCAGCACGCGCCGGCCCTGCACCAGCCGGGCCATGCCCTCGCGGTCCAGCGGCACCTGCGGGCGGTCCAGCAGGTCCTCGATGGCCACGGGGCGGAGGTCGAAGCGACGCACGGGACCATCGCGCCGCGCCGGATCCAGCGCCGTCAGGCGCGGGGCGCGCTTCACCGCCACGCCCTCGCGGTCGGCGACGTCCAGCAATTCCTCCAGCGCGGGACCATGCAGGTCGGGATCGGCCAGCACGATGGCGCCGGGCATGCGGTTCTCGCCCCGCAGCCGCTCCAGCACTTCCGCCGCCTCCTCGATGCCGCCCAGGATTGGATGGCCCTGGATGCGCCGCCCGGCCGAGCGCGGCCAACGCGCCAGGATGCCCACCACCCGGAAAGCGGGGGCGCGCTGCTGCTGCAGGGCACGGATGAACAGGTCGGCGGCATCGCCCGTACCGACCAGCAGCACGGGCTGGGCCGGGGCCTCCGATGGCTCGCCCACCCGGTGCGCCTGCTTCAGCGGCGCCAGGATGCGCGGGGCGAGCAGAAAGGCGGTGAGGCTGAAGGCGTGGATCAGCGGAAAGGCCATGTTGCCCGGCCGCCAGGCGCCGGTGACGTAGAGGCCCAGGGCGAAGAGCAGCGCGCCGCCGATGCCGGCACCGACCACGGCCACCAGGTCGCGGAGCGAGGCGAAGCGCCAGTATTGCTGCGGCAGCCGCACCGGCAGCCCGGCCAGCAGCAGGGCCAGCACGGCGCCGGGAATGGCGCCCAGCCACCAGGAGGGCGTGGGCCAGGCGCCGGGCGACGCCATCCAGATCGCGGGCGGCAACGCCAGGGCGGCCAGCGCCGAGTCGAGGCCAAGGTTCAGCAGAATGCGGGGAAGGGCCATGATTGCCGCGTATAAGCGCCTGCCCTTCCGGGGTGAAGCGGGGCGCGGCGCGCCACCTCCCGCAGGCTGTGCGGCGGCACAGGCGATGGCGCCGGCGTCACTCACGCCGGCAGGGCTTCCGCAGTCGTGTGGCTGACGATGCCGCGAGCAGGCGGCAGCGGCGCGAGGCGCCGGTACAGCGCCACCAGCCGCGCCGCCTCGGCGGCCCAGCCGAAGCGGCCCAGCGCCGCAGCGCGGCCTGCCGCGCCCAGCTCGGCCCGTAGCACCGGATCAGCCAGCCTGCAGACCGCCGACGCCACCGCCGCCGGATCAGCGGTATCCACCAGGATGCCGCAGCCGGCCTCGCGGATCACGGCGGCCACCTCCTCGGCAAAGGCGGGAGCGATGACAGGCAGCCCGGCCAGCATGCAGTCGAACAGCTTGTGCGGCAGGGCAAGGCGATGGTTCTCGATGCCCGGCTGGAACAGCACCAGGCCGATATCGGCCGTCGCGGCGCGGGCCAGAGCCGCCTCGTGCGGCATCCAGCCCGGCCGTGTCACGGCGCGGGACAGGCCCAGCACTGCCGCGTGGGCCCGAAAGGCATCCTCCGATCCATCCGTGAAGCGGCCGACAAGGTCGAGCCGCGTGCCGGGCGGGCAAAGCGCCAGCGCCTCCAGCATTTCCACGGAGCCGCGCGTCCGCCCCAGCGCGCCCAGATGCACCAGGGTCAGCGGCCCTGGCGCGTGGCGTCGCGGCGAGACCTTTGCGGGCGTGGCGTAGTTGCGCACCGGGGTGATGCGCAGCGGATCGGCGAAGTCGCCGTCCAGCCCGTCCTTGGCCACCACCACCGCGTCGGCGTGGCGCGACATGGCACGGCAGGCGGCGCGTATCAGCGTCCGGCCCAGCGGGCGCAGCGGCGCCGGCAGCCGGTTATCCAGGCGAGACGGATAATGCTCGTGCACGTCCAGCACCACCCTGGCGCCGGTTCGGCGGGCAGCAAGAATGGCGGCGAGCCAGGCATCCGGCTCGCTGGCATGCAGCACGGCGGCACCGCTTTCCGCGGCGCGCCGGGCCAGAACGGGGATGTTGGCCACCCGTCCTCGCCAGCCGCCGCCGCGCCGGTAGGTGCAGATCGACACCCCGGCATGCGCCGTCGGGGCCGGGGTGGTGCCTTGCGGGCAAAGATGCATCACGCGCCAGCCAGCCTCGGCCAGCGCGGCGCCTTCCTTGGCGACGACCCGCACATCCGCCGGCGGATGCGCGGCGGACAGCATGCAGACCAGAGGAGCCCGCCCGCCCAAGCCGGCAGAATCGATCATCGGGCGGCGCCTTGCCGCTCAGGGTCCGCACCGGCCGGTTCCAGCACCCGCGTCGTGCCGCCGCCCGAAGCACGGCTCGGCTTGGCCCGCCCATGGGCACCCACCAGCGCCGTGGCATAGCGCGCCGCGTCGCGCGCCGCCTCGATCAGGTTGCCGGGCGCAACGGCCGCGAAGCCGCCAGGGCTGCGCGCCGGGGCGCCGCCCATCACCTCGCGCAGGTGTTCGGCCATGCGTGCCCCGGCCATGCCGTCCCACAAGGGGATCGGGCGGGCGGGGGGCCAGGCGCCGGCCAGCACCTCGGCCACCGCCTGCGGCAGGCAGGACGGGGCGACAAGCCTGTTGGCACCCGATTCCAGCGTCACCGGACGCTCGGTGGAGGGGCGCAGCGTCAGGCAGGGAATGTCGAGCACCGCAGCCTCTTCCTGCACGCCGCCGCTGTCGGTGGCGACCAGCGAGGCACGGGCCAGCAGCCCGGCGAAGTCGAGGTATCCCAGCGGCGGCAGCACATGGATGCCGGAAGGCAGGTCCAGCCGGAACTCGCGCAGCCGCTGCGCCGTGCGCGGATGCATCGGCCACACCAGCGGCAACTGCGCCGTGACGCGCGTCAGCGACGAGAGCAGCGTGGCGAGCGGCGCCCGGTCATCCACATTGGCCGGGCGGTGCAGGGTAACGACCCCGTAGCCGCCCGGCGTCACATGCGCGGCCAGGCCGTGCGGCAGATCCTCCGACAGGGCCACCGGCAGCCGCGCCAGCAGCGTGTCGATCATCGCATTGCCCACCGCGCGCACCGCGTGCGCGTCATGTCCTTCCTGGAGCAGCCGCTCGGCGGTGCCGTGGTCGGGCGCCCAGAGAAGGTCGCTGACGGCATCCACGGCGCGACGGTTGATCTCCTCCGGCATGTCGCGGTCGTTGCAGCGGAGGCCGGCCTCCAGATGTGCCACCGGGATGCCTAGCTTGCGCGCCGCCAGCGCCGCCGCCAGCGTGCCGTCCACATCGCCCGCCACCACCACCAGGGCAGGGCGGCGGGCCGACCACACCTCGGCACAGGCCATCATGGTGCGGCCCGTCAGCGCCGCATGGCCGCCGCCGGCTGCCACGCCGAGGCCGATCTCGGGCTCGGGCAAGGCCAGGTCGGCCAGATGCGCGGCGAACATCGCCGGGTCCTGGTGCTGGCCCGTGTGCAGCAGCACGGGGCGGCAGAAAAAGGGCTGCCCCGCTGCCAGCGCGTGCCACAGGGCGGCGAGCTTGGGCAGATTGGGCCGTGCGGCGGCCACCAGATGAATCTCGGGGAGCGGCATGGAAGACCCCATGGGAGACCCGCAGAAAGAGTGGGTCATGCGGCGAGCAGCGCCTCCTCGGCGGCGGGTTCGGCCAGGGACTCGACGATGCCGACGAAATCATGGGCCAGCAGACGGCGATCCCAGCGGCGCACCGCCTGCTCCCGCGCCGCGCGGCCCATGGCCAGACGCAGCGAAGGGTTGGTGGCCATCCAGCCCAGGGCTTCCGCCAGTGCCGCCGTGTCGCCTGGCGGCACGGGGATGCCGCAGGCGCCAGCCCCTTCGGCGCCGGACAGCAGCCGGGCGCCATGGCCGGGCAGGTTGGAGATCACTGGCAACCCGGCGGCTAGGTAGTCCATCAGCTTGTTGGGGGCCGTCCATTCTGCGAAGGCGCCCACAGGCGCCAGGCAATGGAGACCGGCCTGGGCGCCGGCCAGCAAGGTCGCCAGCTTGCGCTTGCCCAGTGGCGGCAGAAAGGAAACGTTGTGCAGCCCGCGCTGCACCGCGGCTTCCTGCAGCCGCTGCTTTTCCGATCCTTCGCCCACCAGCAGCAGTCGAATGCGCGCCTCGCCGCGTGCCAGCAGCAGGGCCGCGGCGTCCAGCAGCTGGTCCAGGCCGTTGGCGCGGCCGTGCGCGCCGGCATAAACGGCCAGCATTTCCCATGGTGCAGCCTCGGCCGGGCGCCAAGCGGGGATGTGCGGACCGAAGAGGTCGAGGTCGCAGCCATTGGGCACCACGTGCACCCGGTCGCGCGCCGCGCCACGGACGAGCGCCGTCTGCGCCATGCCTTCACTCAGCGCCACCACGGCGGCGGCCTGGCGGCAGGCGGCGTTGGCCATGCCCGCCATGGCGGCCAGGGCCGGCGCAGGCACTCCACCCATGGCGCGCGGCAACTCGGGCCATGGGTCGCGGATCTCGAACAGAAAGGGCGTGCCGCGCAGCCGCCGCGCCGCCAGCGCCGGGAGCACCACCGTCAGCGGGGTCGAGGAGGCGATCACCAGGTCGAAGGGCTCGGCCAGGGCCAGATGCGTGGCGCGGCCGGCGAAGCGCAGAAAGGCGGCGCTGCGGGCGGCGAAGCCCATGGCGTTGCCGCAGCGGATGTCGTGCTCCACCACGCGGAAGCCGCGCACCCGCCCCTCGCGACGACCTTGGCGGAAGACGCCGTCCAACCCGGTCACGGCGCCATCATAGCGCCCGCAGGCCAGCGTCACCTCGTGACCGCGCGCCGCCAGCGCGGTGGCCAGGGCATGGCTGCGGGTGGCGGTGGTGCCCTCGGGGCCGGAATAATGCTGGTGCAGGTAGAGCAGCCGCATCGGCTTCATCCCCTGCAGCACTGGCGGATCACGTCGGTGACGCGGCCCTGTTCCTCGGCCGTCATGCTGCCGCTGGGCAGGCAGAGGCCGCGCTCGAAAAGCTGGCCGGACACGCCGCTGCCGTGGAAGCGCGCGCCACGGAAGGCCGGCTGCATGTGCAGCGGCTTCCATACCGGGCGGCTCTCGATCTGCGCGGCATCCAGCGCGCGGCGCACCGCCTCCCGCGTGGCACCGAAAGCCTTGGGATCGATCTGGATCACCGACAGCCAGCGCGAGGACCGGGCCCAGGCCGGCTCCGGCATCAGCGACAGGCCGGGAAGATCGGACAGCGCCGCGGCGTAGCGATCGAAAATGGCGCGCCGCTCATCGACCCGGGCCGGCAGGGCGCCGATCTGCGCCAGCCCCACCGCCGCCAGAACCGAGGACATGCCGTAGGAGTAGCCGGTTGTCTCGTGCTGGTAGTGCGGCGCGGTTTCCTTGGCTTGGGTGGCCAGGTGCCGGGCCCGCGCGATCAAGGCAGGGTCGTCCGAAACCAGGGCGCCGCCGCCACCCGCCGTGATGATCTTGTTGCCGTTAAAGGAGAAGGCAGCCAGCGCCGCGCCCTTCCCCACCGGGCGATCGCGGTATTGCGCGCCCAATGCCTCGGCGCTGTCGCACAGCACCGGCACGCCCCAGCGGCCGCACACCGCCAGGATGGCATCGAGGTCGCAGGGCTGACCGTAGAGATCGACCGGTACCACGGCGCGTGGCAACTTGCCCTTGGTCGCAGCCTTGTGGAGCTGGTCCTCCAGGATGTTGGGGTCCATGGTCCAGGACTCGGCCGCCACGTCCAGGAAGCGGGGGCGCGCGCCCATCTGCACCGCTGGCGCGATGGTGGCGACAAAGGTCAGGCTCTGGGTCCAGACCTCATCCCCGCGCTCCACCCCCAGCACGCGATAACCGAGATGCAGCGCCGCGGTGCCCGAGGCGACGGCGGCGGTGTGGCGGAAGCCGGCGGCCTCGGCCACCGCTTCCTCGAACTGTTCCGGCACCGGACCGGCGGGGGCAATCCAGCCATCGGTCAGGGTCCGGCTCAGGACGGCCAACTCTCCGCCCACCAGGCTTGGCGGTGACAGGTGCAGGCGAAGGCGTGGCGCCCTGGCGGGCGCGCGGCTCGGAAAAACCAGGATGCCAGGACTTTCCAGGACGCGTTGGGCATCTTCGCCGCCGACGCGGAGAGGGATGGCCGCCATCGCTCGCCTCACAATTAGTTGAATGACGTTAACAAGACAGGCGAAGGCGACGTAAGCAAGGCCATAATTCAACCGAGAGTTACAAAATCCTGCTGGACTCTTTTGATGCCGTGTCCATAGCGGGATCGAAACGGGGCATGGTCGCGTGCCCCGGCGCGGAAACGCCCCGGCCGCTCAACAGGATCAGGGCCGTGCCGGCGATGGCGTGCAGATCGGTGCGCAGGCGGATGGCCTCTGCATACCGGGCATCCATTTCCAGCCGCTCCGTCCAAGGCAGGGCGTTGCGCCCGGCGGCCTGTGCCACGCCCGCCAGCCCGGGCCGTGCCATCAGGCGCCGGGCCTGGCGCTGTGTGTAGCGTGCGTTGTAGGCCATCGGCAGGGGGCGCGGCCCGACCAGGCTCATCTCGCCCCACAACACGTTCAGAAGCTGGGGCAACTCGTCCAGGGCGCTGGCGCGGAGACGTCGGCCAAAAGGCGTCAGGCGCTCGGCATCGTCGCCCGGTCCGTCGCGCATGGAGCGGAACTTCAGCAGGGTGAAGGGCACGCCACCATGCCCGGCGCGTTCCTGGCGGAACAGGATCGGCCGTCCCAGGCACAGCAGCACCGCCAGCGCGGTGCCTCCCAGCAGGGGCGAGAGAAGCAGCAGGCCAAGCCCTGCCCCCGCCACGTCCAGGACCCTTTTGCCCCATCGCGCATACCAGTCAGCCACGTTTCGCCACCGCTCCCACGGAAAGCACCAGCCCCAGGGCGAACCAGACCATCCGGTTGCCGAGGTCGGTTGAAACCATTGCCGCCATGCCCACCGGCAGGGCCAGCGCCGCCATCCGCGCCATCCGCCCCGGTGCCACGTGCCGCGCCCGCAGCAGCAGCATCGCCGCGCCGCCGCCGAAGCAGCCGAGCCAGAGTGCCAGACCGATCGGGCCGCCTTCGGCCAAGGCTTCGAGCGCATGGTTGTGTGGGTACAGCCCACGCCGCTCGCCATGCCCGGCCGCGATGGTGAAGCCGCCGGTTCCGAGGCCCCAGGGCATGGTGGCCCCGGCCCAATCCAGCGCCGCGCGCCACAAGGCCGGGCGGGCAGAGGCCTCCATGCCGCCCTGCGTCAGACGCTCCAGCGTGCGGAGCCCCTCCATCGCCTCGGCCTGCAACAGCAGCAGCACTGCCCCCAGCAGTCCGGCCAAGGCAGCCAGCCCCAGCCAGCGGAGCGCGGCGCGGGGAGAGCCGGCCGACCAGCAGCGCAGGGCGGGTACCAGCAGGACGGACAACGCCAGCGAGATCAGCCCCATGCGCCCGCCGGGCAGCAGTGCCGATGCGGCCAGCGCCAGGGTGAAGCCGGACCAGAACAGCCGCGCCGGCCAGCCATCGGCTTCCACCACGCGCACGGCGCCCAGTCCCGCGGCGCAGGCGATGGCCAGACCGGCAAGCTGATACTGCACGCGCAACAGGTCAGGATTGGCGCCCACCGCGCCGCCCAGCACGATTTTGCCGTTGGCCAGACCCCAGGCCACGGAAACGGCGACCAGCGGGCCCGATGCCAGCGTCACCGCCACCAGCCAGCGTCGCGCCGCGCCATCGGCACCCACAGCCAGGCCAGCCAGCAGCATCACCGGGCCGAGCAGCACGATCTCCGGCAGTTTCTGCGCCAGGATCGTGGCGGATCGGCTCCAGCCTCCCGCCAGCACCAGCCACAGCCACAGCAGCGCGGCAGTGCCCAGCGGCAGGGCGAGCATCGGGTGCAGCCACCAGCGCCGCGTCAGCAGCAGCAGCGCCAGCAAGGGCACCAGGGCGGCGGCGGCGAGCAGTGTCAGGTCCACCGGCAGGGCCGCACCAGGCGGCGTGGATTTCAGCGCCCCGGCAAAATGCAGCGCTGCGGCGGCGGCTCCGGCCAGGCTGCCCAGCGCCGCGGCATCCACCCGCAGCGCGCCGAAACGTGCCATGGCGGCGGTGGCGTTCAGCGAACGTTCCCCACAGGCGAGGATGGCGCAATGGCTGGGCGCGGTGCCGAGCGGGCCGCAACCCACCCGGGCCCGCGCAACAGCACCAGGCAGGCCGCCAGGAACAGGCAGGTCATGGGCACCGTGAACAGCAGCATGGCCAGCAGCAAGGGGCGGTTCGGCAGGGCGGGGCGCAGCCCGGCACCGGGGCCGGATACCAGCCGTGCCGCCACCGCCTGATCCGCCCGCAACACCAGGGCGACGCGCTGGTGCTGCGCCAGAAGCTCGAACAGCGGGGTGCGCAGGTAGATGTCGCGTTCCTGGCCCAGCCGCGCTTCCAGCGCGGCGATGCGACGCTCGGCCATGCTCAGCAGATCCTGCCGCACCCGCGACTCGGCAAAGCCATGCAACCTTGCCAGGGCATCCAGCGCCGCCTCGCGCCGCGGATGCGCCAGTTGCAGCGTCCAGGTGACGGAGGCCAGGGACTGCGTCACGGCCAGGTTGCGGTCCAGCCAGCGCCCCACATCGTCCTCGTCCGGCGGTCGGTCCAGATCCAGCGCCTGCTTCAGGGCGGCCAGCATTCCTTCATCCTTTTGCCCCGCCAGGTCGGCCAGCAGGGTGGTCTCGCGCATCAGCATGGCTGCCGCCTCCGGACTGCGGAGGGCGGACAGGTAGACGGCGAAATTTCCGCCAGGGCGGGTGTCCAGCAGGCTCCCGGGCGCCAGCGCATTGGCCGAGATCAGGCTGGATACGGCGACACCCGAGGTTTCCGACGGGGCAATCACCATCTCCGCCAGGTAGGCGCGCGGCATGGACAGGATCAGCGCGGCGCCCAGGCCGAGCAGCAGCAGCGCCGCTGGCAGCAGCCAGCGCCAAAGCCCCAGCACCCCGCGCAGCAGCAGGTGCAGCGGCATCAGACGGCACTCACCGCAAGGCGATCCGGGTCAACAGGCGGCGCACTGGGGCGGCGGCACGCGCCACCAGCACGGGACAGGGGCGTGCCTCGCCATAGGCCGGGCTTTCCCAGCCCGTTTCCAGGGACAGGGTGAGCGGCGCATCGGCGGAGATGGCGATGCGCGCCCCCTCCGACTCCACTGCCCCGTCCATCAGGCGCCATTTTCCGGAACCTAGCCGCCAGCGCAGAACCAGCTCGTGAAAGCGCCCCGCGACCCGGTCTTCCACCAGCCATTCGCGGCCTTCCGGCCGCACCAGCCGCATATGGCGGTTGCCATGGTGATCGCGCAGCGCCGCGCCGGTGGCTTCGCCGGACGGCAGGGGGCGGATTCGCGGCCAGCGCGCCAGAAGAAAGCGCGACAGGCGGGGCATCGGCTCCCGCCCGTCAAAGGTGACCGTGTTGTGCGCGGCGGCGGAGGGGAAATAATCCAGCCACCAGGCCTTCTCGGCCGGCGGATTGTAGGCACCGGTGCCGGCATCGGCGAGCACCGGGCGCGAGCCGTCCCATAGTTCGAAATGCAGCAGGTCCGCCTGGCCAGGCCGGAAGCGCAGTGGCCCGGCGCGCAGCAAGCCGCGCGCCCCGGCGCTTTCCCAGCCCAGGCAGCCGCCACCGCGCCAGACGAGCTCGCGCGGGGTCGCCGGCATGGTGGCGAGGCCGAGCCAGCAGCAGCCCGCATCCTCGCCGAACCCGGCTGAGCGTCCGGCGAAGAGACGCATGGCCCGCTCCACGCTGCCGCGGGCGTCGCCGGCACCACCGACCGACAGGTCCGCCAGGGTCGAGCCATCCTGGTGGCCCAACATCGGCATGGCGCCATTTTCCGCCACCAGCCGCGCGAGCCAAGTGGCCGCGGCGGCGGCGCGCGAGGCGAAAGGCGCAGGGAGAGGCGGCCGCCCCAGGGCGCGGCGCAGCACCTCCACCACCGAAAGCGTGTCGAGCAGCAGGCGATGGTAGCCGGTGGAAAGTTGCGCAAAGCCTCCATCGGGCGCCACCAGCCGGGCCACGGCGGCCGAAAGGTCGCGCGCGGCACGGCGGGCGCGGCCTTCCTCGCCCAGCAGCCAGGCGCAGACCAGCAGCCCGGCAGGCTCGCTGATCCCGTGGTTGTTGTCCTGTGCACGCGCATAGGAGCGCGTGGCGCCGATGCGGCGGGCATGCAGCGCCAGAAAGCCCTGGGCCGGCAGCGATGGCTCCCGCGCCTGGCCGGCAAGCACCAGGGCCAGCGCCATGTGCAAGGCGCGCAGCGCGGCTTCCTGGCCGCAGGCCCAGTTGGGGCCCTGGAAAGGTGGGTTTGCGGCCTGCCACTCGGTCAGACGGGACTGCAACTCCGCCCCATGCCCTTCCTCCGGCCAAAGGCGGGCGGCCTGGACCAGCCATGGCAGCCATGAAAGGCGATTCGCTTCCCACACCGGGCGAACATCGCCGGGGCGGAACAGATCCATTCCCAGCGCGCCGGCGGCAGGGTCGAAGGGGCCGTGCCAAGTGGCCGGAGGCAAGCTGGCCAGCACCGCGCGCAGGCGCGCCAGGTCCGTGAAGGGCAGGCGTGGCGGTGCCGGCAGGTGCGGCGCCAGGATTGCTCCGGGAACCGGCGCCCCTTCCGGTCCGCGCAGGCGCAGCCGACGACGCGGAAGGCCAGCAGCGTGGCTCAACCGGTGGACGAAGTAGGAGGCCAGCGGACGAGGGCCTAGCCGCCAAGCCGCATCGACCAGCAGTAGCACTCGGGGGGGTCCTGAATTGCGGCCTTGGATCGGCATCGCAGATCATGCTAATCCAATCTTCACGTTTTTGCGAGCGACTTTGGGGTCGCCGCACCATTCTGGTGGCGCCGAAAAACAGTGTACCGCCCAGCCCTCCGGGCCATCCCGCCAGAACGGCGTGGACGCCTGGGCCGCCCGCTCCGGTCTGCCCCTCATCCCGGCCGCATGGCCATGGCGGGGCTGTTGCTGGCCCTGCAGCTCCTGCCGGCGCTGGCCCCCCGGCCTGTTCTGGCTCAGCCGGCCCCTGCCCCCGCCGGCGGTGGCGCATACGGTGGCACCTTCGGCGGCGGGCCGCCCGGCGGACAAGTGCCGAGCCCGCTACTGTCACCGCCCATGCTGCCTTCCACCCTGCCGGGCGGAATGCCGCTGCCCAACCTGCCCCCCGCCCTGCAGCAGGACATCATGCAGCGGATCATGGAGGCGGCGGGAAACAACGCCCCGGCGCCGCAATTGCCGGCCATCGCCGTTCCCCCCGCCCGAGCGGCCGCACCGCCGGCGGGACAGCCGCAGACCCTGCCTCTCGCGCACCAGGCAGACCCGCCTTCGCAGATCGAGAACTTCTTTGCCGCACGGCTGGAGGCTCCGGCGGTGAGCGGCGGGCTGCTACGCCAATTCGGCTACGACACCTTTCGTGACATGCAGGCCATGGCACCCGCTCCGGCCGCCACCGCCGCCCTGCCGGACGACTACGTGCTGGGCCGCGATGACGAGGTGCTGATCTCGATCCGCGGCCGCACGCGGCAGAACCAGACCCTGCGCATCACCCGCGACGGCACGCTGGTGCTGCCCGACCTCGCCCCCTTTTCCGCCGCCGGGCGTACGCTGCGCGAGCTGCGCGCCGAGATCACGGAACGGGTGGCGCGCGAGCTGGGCGGATCGGAAGCCTTTGTTTCCATCGGGCAACTCCGGCAAATCGGCGTGTTCGTGGCGGGCGAGGTGATGCGGCCAGGGCTGCAATCCCTGCCGGCCATGGCCTCCGTGCTGGACGTCCTGGCCCAGGCCGGGGGTGTCCGCAAAAGCGGCTCGCTGCGCGCCATCCGCGTCGAGGGACCGCGCGGCAGCCGCGTCATCGACCTGTATTCGGTGATCGGCTCCGAGCCCGGTCAGCCCGACCTGCGGCTGCGCGAAGGGGAACGGGTGGTGGTGCCGCCGCTGGGCCCGACCGTCGCCGTCGCGGGCGAGGTGACGCGGCCCGGCATCTACGAGCTTCCGGCCGGCACCGCCGCGCTGCCGCTGGCGGCGCTGCTGCGCCTGGCCGGAGAAGCGCTGCGCCCGGCGGGTAACCGCTTCCTGCTGCACGGCACGGATGGCACCGGCCGCCGCGCCCTGTCCGAGATCGGGCCGCAGTCACGGCTCCGGCGCGGTGATGCGGTGGTGGTGCAGCCGGGGCTGGATGTCGTTTCGGGGCAGGTTCGGGTGGTCGGCCATGTGGTGCAGCCGCTGTTGCGCCCAGCCGGCCGGTCCGGGCTACGCGGCGTGCTGACGGATTCCCGCCTGGTGCGGCCCGATCCCTATGTCCGGCTGGGGGTGGTCTGGCGCGTCGATCCCTCGACCCGCGTGCGACGCTTCCTTGCCTTTGACCTGGGCCGGGTGCTGCAGCGCCAGGCCGAGCTGCCGCTGCATGAGGATGACGAGGTCATCCTGCTGTCGCAGTCGGACATCCTGTGGCTGGCCAGCCCGCCGGTGCAGCGCGCCCTGCGCGGCGAGGCACCAGCGGCTCTCGCCATTCCCGCCGCCGCGCCCCAGGGAGCGGGCCATGCCGTGGCCGTGGGCGGCGAATGCCCGGCGCTCCAGTCGCTGGCGATCGCCGCGCGATCTTCCCCCGTACGCTTCGCCCATGTGCGCGGCGCGGGGTTTCCAGACCTGGGCGCGCCGCCCTGCCCACAGGTCTTCTTGGACTACCCCGCCCTGCTGCCCTTCCTGCTGGATCAGGCGGTGCTCATCTCGGGCGAGGCCCGTCTGCCCGGCCTGTACCCCATTCTGGACGATACGGGGCTCGACCAGGTGCTGGCGGCGGCGGGAGGCGTGACCGACACGGCCGACCTTTCGGCGGTGGAGCTTTCGCGCGAGCCGCTGGAGCAGGCGGGCGCCATCGCCCTGCAACGCACTCTGCTGGATCTGCGCTCGGGCAATTTCGCCGCAGTTCGGCTGTCGCCGCGCGACGGCATCCGGATTCCCCGCGGCTTCGGCGACCGCGACAGCGGACCCGTGGTGCTGACCGGCGAGTTCCTGCGCCCCGGCATCTACGACATCCGGCGCGGTGAGCGCCTGTCGGAGCTGATCGCCCGCGCAGGCGGCCTGTCGCCTCAGGCTTATCCCTATGGCGCCGTGTTCACGCGGGAAAGCGTTCGGCAGAAGCAGCAGGAAGGCTTCGCCCGCACCGCGCGCGAACTGGAGCAGAGTCTGATCCAGGTCGCTTCCGGACAGGCGGTGGCCGGCTCCAAGGCGGGCGGACTCGACCTCGGCAATGCCATCACGGCCGGGCGCGAGATGGCCAACGCCCTGCGGGAGGGCCGCGCCGCCGGGCGCATGGTGGTGGAGGCCAATCCGGTGATCCTGGCCGCCCGCCCTGAGCTCGACGTGCTGCTGGAGCCGGGAGACCTGATCGCGATCCCCAAGCGACCGAACGAGGTCACGGTGGTGGGCGCGGTGCTGAACCCCGGCAGCCTGCAATTCTCCACCGGCTGGAAGGCGGTGGAATACGTGCGCGCCTCCGGCGGGCAGCAACGCTTCGCCGATGGCGGGCGCGCCTTCGTGGTGCTGCCGAACGGGCAAAGCGTCCCGGCGGGCCTGGGTGCCTGGCAGGCCGGCGGGCCGCCCATTCCACCTGGCAGCCTCGTGGTGGTGCCGCAGGATCCCTCGCCCTACGAAACATGGGGCTTCATCCGTGACCTGACGCAAACCCTGGGGCAGCTTTCCATCAGCGCGGCCGCCCTGTCGGTGATCGCGAAATCGTCGCGCTAGGCGATGGGCGGGCATGACCGGAACGCTCAGCCTTGCAGGGCCGCGAGGTAGCTCTCAAAGGCGCGCAGCACGGGGGCCGGATCGCGCAGGGCCCAGCCGATCAGGCTGCCGCCCTCCAGTTGGTCGAGCAGCGTCAGGGAAACCTCTTCCGGCGGGTCGGGGTGGCGCAGGGTGCCGGCCCGTAAACCTTCGGCAACAATGCCGGCCAGCCAGCCCAGCTGCTCTCGAAAGAAATCGGCCACTTCTTCCTGCAGGCTGGCCGGCAAGGCGGAACGCTCGGCCAAAAGCGCACAGCACAGCGGCATCAGCCCGTCTCCCGCCCGATCGGTGAAGGCATGGGCATAGGCGCGGAGCCGGGCGGGCGCGGCGGGTACGGTGACCTCGATCCGCCGCAGCGTCGCGGTGAAACCCTCCCGGTACCTACGGACCACCGCCAGGCCCAGGGCTTCCTGGCTCGAAAGGAAGCTGCCAAGCCCTTCCGGTGCGGCAAGGTCGTCCATGCTGAAGGCGGCATAGCCACGGCTGCGCATCAGCATTTCCGCCCTGGCCAGGATGGCGCCCAGCGCCTCCGGTGCTGTCATCAAGGATCCCTGGCGATCGGTGGCTTCCCGCAACAAGCGTCGAGGCCCCCCTTCGGGTTCCACGCAGTTCCCTCAGGGATGGCGATGCTCTAGAGCATGCGCTGAATAGGCACCGCCTTCCGACACGGACCTCCGCCCATGGACCCCGCCACCCTCCGCGCTCAGGCGCACCGCATCCTCCGCGATGCCGCCATCCCGGAACTGCCCAACCATTACAGCGGCAAGGTACGGGAGAATTACGACCTTCCCGACGGGCGCCGCGTGATTGTCGCGACCGACCGGCTCAGCGCCTTCGACCGCATCCTCTGCGCCATCCCCTTCAAGGGCCATGTGCTGACCCAGACCTCGCGCTACTGCTTCGAGCAGACGCGCGACATCTGCCCCAACCATGTGCTGGACTATCCGGACCCCAACGTGGTGGTGGCAAAGCGTCTGACCATCCTGCCGGTGGAGATCGTGGTCCGCGGCTACCTGGCGGGCACCACCGGCACCTCCGTGCTGACGCTCTACAAGAAGGGCCAGCGGGAGATGTACGGCCACATCCTGCCGGACGGCATGCGCGACAACCAGAAGCTGATGGCGCCGATCATCACCCCCACCAGCAAGGAATTCGACGGCGGCCATGATGCGCCGCTGACACCGGCCGAGATCCTCGAGCGCAAGCTGCTGACACCGGACCAGTGGGATCAGCTCAGCGCCTATGCCCTGGCGCTGTTTGCACGCGGGCAGAAGCTGGCAGCGGAGCGCGGGCTGATCCTGGCCGACACGAAGTACGAGTTCGGCACGGATGAGACGGGCCGCATCGTGCTGGCCGACGAAATCCACACCCCCGACAGCAGCCGCTACTGGAAGGCGGCCAGCTTCGACGCCCGTTTCGCCGCCGGAGAGAAGCCCGAAAGCTTCGACAAGGATTTCGTCCGCTCCTGGGTTGCGGCGCGCTGCGATCCCTACAAGGACGCCATCCCGGAGATCCCGGAGCAACTCATCCTCGACACGGCGGCGGTGTACATCGAAGCCTTCGAGACCATCACCGGGCAGAGCTTCACCCCCGATCTGGATGGCGAAACGGTGCTGGAGCGCATCCGCGCCCGACTGGCACCGTTGTTTCCGCGCTGAAAGGGCCGGGCACCATGCCCGGCCTAGCCTTCGTTACTGCACTTGCAGATTGTAGGACCGTACCAGCTCGCCAAAGCGATCGTACTCCGCCTTGTTGTAGGCGGTGAACTCAACCCGGCGGCGCAGCTGCAGAGGCATGTCCATGCGCCGGAAGCCCTCGATCACGGAGGCTGTCGCCACGCTCTTGGCACAGGCCTCCTCCAGCCGGTCGAGCACCGGCTCGGGGGTGCCGGCAGGGGCGTAAAGGCCGGACCAGATGGTGAAGGTCATGTCGAATCCCAGTTCGCGCATGGTCGGCGTGTCCGGAAACTCGCTGGCCCGCTGCTCGCTGAAGAGGGCGATCGGGTGCAGGTTGTACTGCCGGACGAGGTTGCCCTGATCGGTGAACAGAGAGAGCTGCTTGCCGGCCATGGCCTGCATCACCTCGCCCGAACCCTTGAACGGGATGTGGTTCATCTCGATGCCGGCCAGCCGCTCCAGCGAAATCATGCTGATATGCGGTGTCCCGCCGGGTCCGGTACTGGCATAGGCGAAGCCGCCGGGGTTCTCGCGAGCGCGGGCGATAACGTCGCGCAGCGTGCGCAGGCCGGAATCCTGCTGCGTCATCATCACCACATGCGCGGCAGAGATCTGGCACACCGGGGTGAAATCGGATTGCTGGAACGGCGCGCCGCGCGTGTGCGGCGTCAGCACGAGCGATCCGCCCGGCGCGAACAGCACCGTCTCCCCATCTGGCCTGGCGCGAGCCAGTTCCATCGCCCCCACCGTGCCGTTGGCGCCGGGCGCATTCTTGATCACCACCTGCCGCCCGAGCGCCGTGGCCAGCTCGGGCTGCAGGATGCGGGCCATCAGGTCCGAGGCTCCACCCGGCGGATAGCCGACGATCATGGTGACGGCATTTTGCGCGGCGGCAGGCTGCAGGCTCGCCACAAGGCAAGCGAAAGCAGCCGCGATCCCGGCATGTCGCATCGTTCTCTCCCTGTTTTCGTTCTCGTTCTTGGCGACGAGGCGGACAGCATAGGTAAGGCCCGGCACCTCGTCCAAAACATCGAGCCAGGCCCTTTCCTTCCGGGCTTGGCTGGGCCATCCCTCCCGCCCCATGAACCAGACCGAGATCCGCCGCGTCACCGGCGACGAAGAGTTTGCCGCGTGCCGCGCCATCCGCGAGGCCGTGTTCGTCCGCGAGCAGAACGTCCCGCTCGAGCTGGAATACGATGAACACGATGCCACCGCCCTGCATCTGCTGGCGCTGGCCGGTGGGGCACCGGCGGCAACGCTGCGGGTGATGCTGAAGGATGGAGGCGCAACGGCCAAGATCGGCCGCGTCGCGGTGATCCGGGAAGCGCGCGGAACAGGCCTCGGCGCAGCGCTGATGCGGGCGGTGGAAGCCGAGCCCTCGCTCGGCGGGGTGCGGCAATTCGTGCTGGAAGCGCAAACCCATGCGCTGCGCTTCTACGAGAAGCTGGGCTATGTGGCCGAGGGGGAGGAATTTCCGGACGCCGGGATCCCGCACCGGTTCATGCGCAAGGCGCGGCCCGGCCCACTCTCCCCGGGCTGAGCTTCCGAAGCGGCGAGGCAATGCCTCGCCGGAGCCTATCGCGATCCGTCGAGGAACCATGCGGGATCACGCCTGATGGCCCGGGTCACCCGGTTCTTCGCGAGGGCGGCGCCTTTCCCCTGCGAGCCTCGTTCAGGGCGCGGCCGAGAAGGTGATCGGCTTGTTGCCGTCCCACAGCACGGAGCGGCAGGTATCGGCCAGCCGGTCCAGCCCTTCGCGGATCGTCAGGAAGTGGTTGCCGGCGAGCTGGCCCGCCTTGCTGGCGAAGCAGCAGGGCCCGTAGGCCACCAGGATCTCGGTTTCCGACATGTTGTTCAGGTGTCCGGGATGCACGATCACCTGCCCCGGCGCCGGGTAGGAGGTGGCGTTCTCGTAGCCGATGGACAGGTCGCGCTCGCCCATGGGAATCCAGCAGGCCTCGCCAGACCAGCGAACATGGATGATGCGGTCCTTGTAGGGCAGAAGCTGGCGGAACCGGGCGCAGGTGCTGGGCGCGGCCTTGTCCTCGAAGAAGGCGTGGAAGATCTCGCCGCCGATGTCGATGGTGATGTCGGCCATGGGGTCTCCTTGAGCCGCTGTGGATCGCTGTCGCTCTTGCCAGAAACCGGCGTGCGGCGCGAGGTGCCGGGCTTGCCGCCCGGCCGGGCCGGCGGCAGGCTGCACGGCGTCTGGATGACGGAGGAACCCCGCAATGGCTTTGACGATCTACGGCGTGCTGCGCTCCCGCGCCACGCGCAACGTTTGGCTGGCGAAGGAGCTGGGCCTCGCCTTTGAGCATGTGCCGGTCATCCAGTCCTACCGCCTGCCCGATCCGCAGGCGGCTGATGCGCCGTTCAACACCGCCTCGCCCGAGTTCCTGAAGCTGAATCCGAACGGCCGTGTGCCGGCCATCGTGGATGACGGTTTTGTGCTCTACGAGTCGCTGGCCATCAACCTGTACCTGGCGCGCAAGAATGGCGGCCCTCTGGCGCCGCGCGACGGGGCCGAGGATGCGCTGATGGAGCAGTGGGCGCTGTGGGCCGCGACCGAGGTTGAGGCGCAGAGCCTGGCGATCCTGACGCATCGGGGGCCGGGGCCGAAGCATGACCCTGCCCGTGCCGAGGCGGCGGCGCAGGCCCTCGAAAGGCCGTTCACGGTGCTGGAGGGCGCGCTGAGCGCCGGGGGCGGCTTCCTGGTGGGCAGCCGCTTCACCGTGGCCGACCTCAACACGGCCGAGGTGCTGCGCTACGCCCAGGGTGACACGGCTTTGTTCGGCAAATTCCCGGCGATCGCGGCCTGGATCGCTGCTTGCCAGTCGCGGGCAGCCTTCAAGGAGATGATGGCGGAGCGGGAGAAGGAGCCGGCGTAAGCTGCTTCCTCCAAAGGGGGACGCAGTCCCCCACTCCCGCTAACAGGAGATATGATCCCCCGCACCCGCGATCGGTGCGGTGCCGCCTCCAGGATCAGCGCCGCCCGGTGCAGGCAGTCGGTGCAGGCAACAAGACGATCAGCAACCTCCTGCCGGAACGACTCGCCAAGCTTGCGAAGCATCGTGCCAGCAGTTGGGTGCAGGGGGGGGGCCTCCGCTCCCTAGCGGGGTTGGTGCGGGAGGCGGGCGGAGCCGCTCTCGCCGCGCCTCAATCCGCGCCTTGCGCTGCCGCCTGGCCCAGCCGGTAAGGATGCGCCGGATAGGCGCCCAGCACCCGCAACTCGCGCGAGAAAAAGGCCAGTTCCTCCAGCGCCCGCTTCACCGGCGGGTGGTCGGGATGGCCATCCACGTCGCACAGGAACTGCGTGGCGGTGAAATGGCCGTCGAGCATGTAGCTCTCGAGTTTGGTCATGTTCACGCCATTCGTCGCGAAGCCGCCCAGCGCCTTGTACAGCGCCGCCGGGATGTTGCGGACGCGGAAAACAAAAGTGGTGACCGTGTCCGGCGCCGCGGCATCGGGCTGCTGCGGCGCGCGGGCCATGACGTAGAAGCGGGTGGTGTTGTGCGCCTCGTCCTCGACGTTGCGCAGCAGCACCTCCAGCCCGTAGATCTCGCCCGCCAGGGACGAGGCGATGGCCGCGTCTTCCAGGCTGTGCGCCTCGGCCAGCAACTTGGCGGCGCCGGCCGTGTCGGCTTCGATCACCGGCGTCAGCTTCCGCTCGCGCAGCAGCTTCAGCACCTGGCCCAGCGCCACGGGGTGGCTGTGGGCGCGCTTCAGCCCCTCCAGCGTCGCGCCCTTGTGGGCCAGCAGGCAGTGCTCAACGCGCTGGTAGTGCTCGCCTACCACGAACAGGCCCGAATCGGGCAGCAGCCGGTGGATGTCCGGCACGCGTCCTGCCAGGGAATTCTCGCAGGGCAGCATGGCAAGGTCGGCGCGGGATTCACTCACCGCCTCCATCGCTGCCTCGAAGCTGGGGCACGGCAGGGTGGTCCAGCCGGGATAGGCGCTGCGGCAGGCCAGGTCCGAATAGGCGCCCGGCACCCCCTGGAAGGCGATGACACCGCTCATGGGATTCTCGTGTTCCATCCTGGTGTAGCGGTGCGGACCCCGTTCATCCCTGTGGCGACGGGTTGATGCGGCGGCATCCACCGCTTATGGTCCCAGAGCTTCTAGTCGAGGCCAAGTTCGGGTGCAAATTCACCCGCATGTCAGATGGAACGGGACGAGTTCAGGGATGGAATCGGCTGCATGAGCTTGGAGACCAACAAGGCTTTCGCGGCCATCCTGACGGCGGGTGTCGTCTTCATGGTTGCCGGTTTCGTGGGCGAGACCATCATCCATCCAAAGCGGCTGGAGAAGACCGCAATCACCATCGAGGGTGTGGGCGAAACGCCGGGTGCCGCCCCGGCCGATGCCGGCCCGCAGATCGAGGAGATCACGCCGCTGCTGGCCGCCGCCAATGTGGATACCGGGCGGCAGGTGGCGGGCCGTCTCTGCTCCGCCTGCCACACCTTCGAGCAGGGCGGTGCCAACAAGGTTGGCCCCAACCTCTACGGCGTGGTGGGCAACCACCATGCGCACCTCGACAACTTCAACTACTCGCCGGCCATGAAGGGCCTGTCCGACAAGCCCTGGGATTACGAGGCGCTGAACCACTTCCTGGCGGCGCCCGCGCGCGCCATCCGCGGCACCCGCATGGCCTTTGCCGGTATTCGCGACACGCAGCAGCGCGCCGACGTGGTGGCCTATCTCCGCACCCTGGCGGCCGAGC
>NZ_JBHRTN010000008.1:220428-360185 GCF_042646265.1 Teichococcus globiformis | reverse complement strand
GCGGCGGGTGCCGTGATCCGCCCCCTGTTCCGTTCCCCGCTGCTGGTCGAGGCCAAGGGCGACTCCAGCCCCGTCACCGAGGCTGACCGCGCCGCCGAGCGCAGCATCCGCACCCTGTTGGCCAACCGCTTCCCCAGCCATGGCGTCCTGGGCGAGGAATATGGCGCGGAACGGGCCGATGCCGAATATGTGTGGGTGATCGACCCCATTGACGGCACCCGCGCCTTTGTCACCGGCCGGCCGATGTTCGGGACGCTGATCGGCCTGATGCATCGTGGACGCCCCATTCTGGGCCTGATCGACCAGCCCGCGACCGGAGAGCGGTGGATCGGAGCGGCGGATCAGCTGCTGAGCTTCCGGGGACCCGCCTGGAGCCTGGGGCACGGTGCCGCCCCCCGCACGCGGCCCTGCGCCACCATGGCCGAGGCCGAACTGTCCTGCACCAGCCATGAGATGTTCACCGCCGCCGAGTCACCCCGCTTCGCCCGGCTGAAGGGTGCAGCGCGGCGCGTCACCTGGGGCGGCGACTGCTATGCCTACGGGCTACTGGCCCTGGGACTGGTGGACATCGTGGTGGAATCCGACCTTAAGCCCTGGGATTGGGTGGCCCTGGCGCCGGTGGTTGAGGCCGCCGGCGGCGCCATGACCGACTGGCAAGGTCAGGCGCTGCGGCTGGACGGACCGGGCCAGGTGATCGCAGTGGGGGACCGGGCCCTCCTGCCGGAAGCGGTGGCGCTTCTGGGATAGAGGGCAGCAGCCCTTGGCCTTCATTGCAAATCGCAAGCACCGCAACGGGATGGTTGTCGCAGGCGGACGGAACCCTCATCCTACATCCATGCGCCGCCGTTCTCTCATGGCCTCCGGCCTTGCCCTTGCCGCCGTCCCGGTCCTTGCCCGGGCGCAGACGCCAGATGCGCAGCCTTCCGCCCCGCCGGCGGCCGCTCCCCCGCAGGGTGGCGGGCCGGCGCCGCGGCGGGTTCAGGCGCTGTCGCTGCTGGGTGAGCCCGCTCTGCCCGGCGATTTCCGGCACTGGCCCTGGGTGAATCCGGAAGCACCCAAGGGCGGCGGCCTGGTGCTCACCGCCATTGGCAGCTTCGACAGCTTCAACCCCTTTATCCTGCGGGGCACTCCGGCTGCGGGCACCGGGACCCTGCTCTACGACACGCTGATGGCCCCCAGCGCCGACGAGGCCAGCACCGAGTATGCCCATCTGGCGCATACGGTGGAGTTGCAGGCCGATGGCCGCGGCATGGCCTTCGAGTTGAACGAGGCGGCCCGCTGGCACGATGGCCGGCCTGTCACCGCCGCAGACGTGGTCTGGACCTTCAACACCCTGCGCGAGAAGGGCCGGCCCTTCTACCGCGCCTATTGGGGCGATGTCTCCGAGGTGGTAGCAGAAGGCGAGCGTCGCGCCGTGTTCCGCTTCGCGAACGACGCCAATCGCGAACTGCCGACCATTCTGGGCCAGATGCCCGTGCTGCCGAAGCATTGGTGGGAAGGAAAGGATTTCACCCAGCCCGGCCTCGGCCTGCCGCTCGGCTCCGGCCCTTACCGCCTTGAAAGCTTCGAGCCCGGGCGCAGCATCACCTGGCGGCGGGTGGCCGATTACTGGGGCCGCGACCTGCCGACGCGGCGCGGCACCAACAATTTCGACACGCTGCGCTACGAGTATTTCCGCGACACCACCGTGGCGCTGGAAGCCTTCAAGGCAGGGCAGATCGACTTCCGCATGGAGAACGTGGCGAAGGACTGGGCCACGGCCTATGACTTCCCCGCGGTCCGTGCCGGGCGCGTGAAGCGCGAGGAGATCCGCCACGAATTGCCGACCGGCATGCAGGGCTTCGCCATGAACCTGCGCAGGCCGCAATTCCAGGATGTGCGGGTGCGCGAGGCGCTCGGGTTGGTCTTCGACTTCGAGTGGATGAACGCGAACCTGTTCTATGGTTCCTACACGCGCACCACCTCCTATTTCTCGAACTCGGAGCTGGCGGCCACAGGGCTGCCTTCGGAAGGCGAGCTGATGGTGCTGTCGGCCTTTCGCGGCCGGCTGCCGGAGCAGGTCTTCACCAGCGAGTTCCGCGTGCCGGCCTCGGATGGCAGCAACAGCAACCGCGAACACGCGCGCCGCGCGCTGGGCCTGCTGAAGGAGGCGGGCTGGACGGTGAAGGACCGCCGCCTGGTGAACGAGAAGGGCGAGCCTTTCGCCTTCGAGATCCTGATGGACGGCCCGACCTTCGAGCGCATCGCCCTCCCCTACATCCAGGCGCTGCAACGGTTGGGGATCGAGGCGCGACCGCGCACCGTGGATGCCGCGCAGTACCAGGTGCGGATGGACGCCTTCGACTACGACATGACGACCGAGGTGTTCCCCCAGAGTCTTTCCCCCGGCAATGAGCAGCGGGATTTCTGGAGCTCGGAGAAGGCCAAGGAGCAGGGTAGCCGCAACATCATCGGCATCAGCGACCCGATCGTGGACGCGCTGGTGGAGCTGGTGATCGCCGCTCCCGACCGGCAGGCGCTGATCGACCGCTGCCGCGCGCTCGACCGCGTGCTGCTCTGGGGGCACTATGTGATTCCACACTGGCACAGCCGCTCTTTCCGCGTCGCCTGGTGGGACAAGTTCGGCAAGCCGGAGCGAAATCCGCGCTACGCGCTCGACATGATGAGCTGGTGGGTGGATCCGGCGCGCGACAGGGCGCTGCCGGCGGACCGGAGCCAGGCCGGATAGATGCCCGGCGGGGAGCAGGCCTGACGCATGGGCGGCTATATCCTCCGGCGCCTGGCGCTGCTGGTGCCGACACTGTTCGGCATCATCCTGATCAATTTCGCCGTGGTGCAGTTCGCCCCCGGCGGCCCGGTGGAGCAGATGATCGCCGAGCTGCGCGGCCAGGGTGGCAGCGCGGTCGGGCGGATCTCGGGCGAGGGGCAGGGGGAGTTCACCCAGCGGCAAGGTGGCGGCGGCGATGGCCCGGCCAACCAGTATCGCGGCGCGCGCGGGCTGGACCCTGCGGTGGTAGCCGAGATCGAGCGCTCCTTCGGCTTCGACAAGCCGGCGCATGAGCGCTTCTGGATCATGCTGAAGGGCTACCTGACCTTCGATTTCGGCGAAAGCCTGTTCCAGGGCCGCCGCGTGATCGACCTTCTGCTGGAAAAGCTGCCGGTCTCGGTCAGCCTCGGCCTCTGGTCCACCCTGATCATCTATCTCGTCTCCATTCCCCTCGGCATCCGCAAGGCGGTGCGGGACGGCACGCGTTTCGATGCCTGGACCTCCGGCGTGGTGCTGGTGGGCTATGCCGTGCCGGGCTTCCTGTTCGCCATCCTGCTGGTGGTGCTGTTCGCCGGCGGCTCCTTCGTGCAGTGGTTCCCGCTGAGGGGTCTCACCTCCTCCGGCAGTGCGGACTGGCCGTTCTGGCAGCGGGCGCTGGACTACCTGTGGCACATGGCGCTGCCGACGCTGGCGCTGGTGATCGGCGGTTTCGCCGGGCTGACCATGCTGACCAAGAACTCCTTCATGGAGGAGATCGGCAAGCAGTACGTGCTGACCGCCCGCGCCAAGGGGGCGGATGAGGGGCGGGTGCTCTACGGACACGTTTTCCGCAACGCCATGCTGCTGATCATCGCAGGCTTCCCGGCGGCCTTTATCGGCATCCTGTTCACCGGCGCGCTGCTGGTGGAGATCGTGTTCTCGCTGGATGGGCTCGGGCTGCTTGGCTTCGAATCGGCGATCCGGCGCGACTACCCGATCATGTTCGGCACGCTCTACATCTTCACCCTGCTCGGCCTCGTCATGCAGCTGATCGGCGACATCACTTACACGCTCATCGACCCGCGCATCGATTTCGAGGCCCGCCGGTGAGGCCGATCACCGCGCGCCGCCTGGCGAATTTCCGCGCCAACCGCCGCGGCTGGTGGTCCATGTGGATCTTCCTGGTGCTGTTCCTGCTGTGCCTGTTCGCCGAGCTGATCGCCAATGACCGGCCGCTCCTGGCCAAGGTCGGCGACCGCTGGTTCTTTCCCGTCGCCGTGGAATACGCCGAGAGCGACATCATCCCGGACGGCTTCCCCACCACCGCGGTCTGGCGCGACCCCGTGCTGCAGGAGGAGATCGCGGCGCAGGAAGGCTGGGTGCTCTGGCCGCCCCTGCCCTACCGGCACGACACCATCATCCGCGACCTCGGCCAGCCCGCGCCGTCCCCGCCCTCCTGGAAGAACCCGCTCGGCACCGATGACCAGGCGCGCGACGTGCTGGCGCGGGTGATCTACGGGTTCCGCATCTCGGTGCTGTTCGGCTTCACCCTCACGCTGTTCGCCTCCGTGGTCGGCGTCGCGGCGGGAGCGGTGCAGGGCTATTACGGCGGCTGGGTCGATCTCAGCTTTCAGCGCTTCATCGAGATCTGGTCCGGCATGCCGCAGCTCTTTCTGCTGATCATTCTGGCCAGCGTGATCGAGCCGGGCTTCTGGACCCTGCTGATCTTCCTGCTGCTGTTTTCCTGGATGTCGCTGACCGGCGTGGTGCGGGCCGAGTTCCTGCGCGGCCGCAACCTCGACTATGTGCGCGCGGCCAAGGCGCTGGGTGTGTCGGATGGTGCGGTGATGTGGCGGCACATCCTTCCCAACGCCATGGTCGCCACCCTCACCTTTCTGCCCTTTCTGCTCTCGGGCTCGGTCACCATCCTGGCCTCGCTGGACTTCCTGGGCTTCGGCCTGCCGCCAGGCTCGCCCTCGCTCGGCGAGCTCGTCGCCCAGGGCAAGAACAACCTCCAGGCTCCCTGGCTGGGCCTCACCGCCTTTGTGGTGCTGGGCGGCGTGCTCACCCTGCTGATCTTTGTGGGCGAAGCGGTGCGGGACGCGTTCGATCCGCGCAAGCTTCCGGGAGGTTCCGCATGACAGGCTGCCATGCCCGGGAAAGGCGTCGCAGGATGCTTGAGCCATCCTGTGTCCAGGCACCCGTCGCCGCCCTTGCCTCAGTGCAGCACGAGCTTTGGCGGGAAAGATGATCATAAGCCCCGCCCCGTCGCGCCACCGCGCGGTCCTTCCGGCCCTGGTTCGCGTTGATGTCGCGGACCGGGGTGGTTCATCCATCCCGTCGGGATCCAGGAGCGGAGCCCCTGGCGCATGACCGACATCCTTCGCGTCGAGAACCTTTCGGTCGCCTTTCGCGGCCAGGCGGTGGTGCATGACGTTTCCTTTGCCGTGAAGCCTGGGGAGACGCTGGCGCTGGTCGGCGAATCCGGCAGCGGCAAGAGCGTCACGGCCCTTTCCTGCCTGAGGCTGCTGCCAGCGGCGGGGGCCAACCCTTCCGGGCGCATCCTGATGGACGGCACGGAGGTGCTGCGCGCCACGCCGGGGGAATTGCAGCGGCTGCGGGGCGGCGTGGCGGGCATGGTGTTCCAGGAGCCGATGACCTCGCTCAACCCGCTGCACAGCATCGGGCAACAGGTGGGCGAGGCCATCCGGCTGCACCGGCCCTTGCGCGGCGAGGCGTTGCGGGCGCGCATCGTCGAGCTGCTGGAGCGTGCCGGGCTGCCCAACCCGCAGGAACGGCTGGACGCTTTTCCCCACCAGCTCTCGGGCGGGCAGCGGCAGCGGGTGATGATCGCGGCGGCCCTGGCCAACGACCCGAAGCTGCTGATCGCCGACGAGCCGACCACGGCGCTGGACGTCACCATCCAGGCGCAGATCCTGGATCTGCTGGACGAGCTGAAGCGGCGGCTGAACATGTCCATGCTGCTGATCACGCATGACCTGTCGATTGTCCGCGCCCATGCCGACAGCGTCGTGGTGATGCGGCACGGGCGGGTGATGGAGCAGGGCCCGGCCGGAACCGTGCTGACTGCGCCCAGCCACGACTACACGAAGATGCTGCTGGCGACCGAGCCGCGCGGACGGCCGGAACCTGTGTCCAGCGATGCGCCGCGCATCCTGGAGGCCGAGCAGATCCGGGTCCACTTCCCCATTCGCCGCGGCGTGCTGCGCCGGCAGGTCGGCGCGGTGAAGGCGGTCGACGGCGTGTCGCTCGACCTGCGGCAGGGCGAGACGCTGGGCCTGGTGGGCGAAAGCGGCAGCGGCAAGACCACGCTGGGCCTGGCACTGCTGCAGCTGGAGCGCAGCGAGGGCACGATCCGATTCGAGGGAGAGCCGATCCAGGGCCTCACGCGCGCCGCGCTGCGTCCCCTCCGCTCGCGCATGCAGGTCGTGTTCCAGGACCCGTTCGGCTCGTTGTCCCCGCGCATGAGCGTGGCCGAGATTGTCGGCGAGGGTCTGGCGGTGCACGCGCCGAAGCTGGGCCGCACGGCGCGGGAAAAGCGGGTGATGGACGCACTCGTCGAGGTCGGGCTCGACCCGGCCACGGCGCAGCGCTATCCGCACGAATTCAGCGGCGGGCAGCGGCAGCGCGTCGCCATCGCCCGTGCCCTGGTGCTGCAGCCCCGCTTGCTGGTGCTGGACGAACCCACCAGTGCGCTGGATGTGTCTGTGCAGGCGCAAGTGGTGGACCTGCTGCGCGGGCTGCAGGCGAAGCACCGCCTGGCCTACCTGTTCATCAGCCACGACCTGCGCGTGGTCCGCGCCATGGCGCACCGCATCATGGTGCTGAAGGGCGGGCAGGTGGTCGAGGCGGGCGAGGCCGATGCGGTGATGCGCGCGCCGAAGGCGGACTATACAAGGGCGCTGATGCGCGCCGCCTTTCCGGATGGCGCACCGGCCTGATCAGGGAAAGCATGGTCCAGGAATGAATGAGTTCGAGACGCTGCGCGAGGAGATCGCCGCGAAGCGCATCCAGCTTGGCGTGCACATCCGCAAGATGAACACGCCGGGCTCGCCCGTGTACCGCTATTCCGAGAACATCGTCTGGCCCTTCGCCCTGGTGGCCGTGGCCATTGGCGGGATGATGCTGGTGAACATCCATGTCGGCATGGCGCTGATGATGGCCGGCATTGTCTGGTGGCTGTGGAAGGAGCATCCGAAGACGAAGGAGGCTGTGTTCCAGCGCAGCGCCGTGCTGGCGCTGTCGGATGTGCGGATCTTCGACGGGCTGTGGGCAAAGGGTGCCCTCACCCTTTATGTCGAGACACCCGGCGGGCAGCGCCTGGCGGCAACGCGCCGGGATGATTGGCGGGGTTTCGTGCGCAAGGTGGTGGCGGAAACGGCCGGCTGATTGCCGGCCCGGCGCCGGCCCTGGCGAGGGCGCCTGACGCAGATGACGGCATGGGGGCCCATGGTGGTCGCCGTTAGCCGTTGGCCGTGACCTGCCCGGGCCGCCGCTCAGCCCAGCTTCCGTACCCAGGCGATGACGCGATCGGCCACAGCCTCCCACCCTGGCTCCAGCATCAACAGGTGGCCACGATCCGGCAGGATCTCCAACTCCGCCCCATGCCACAGAGCGCAGCGCCGCGCGGCATCGGGCGAGATCAGCCGGTCTTCCGCAGCGCCCAGCACCAGGAGCTTGCGGCCATGCAGCCATCCCATCGGCACCGGCTGCGGAAACTGCGCTTCCAGCAGCGCCGCCTGCGATTCGCCGCCCATCCGGGCCAGGAATTGCTGCGCCGCCGCTGCCGGCATGGAGGGCCCGAACAGCGTGGGCGCCAGGGCCGCCGGCGCGCTGCCGGTGGCGGCATCCATTCGCGCCGCCTCGGCCCACAACACCGGATCGGTCCAGGCCAGTTGGGCGCTGGACAGCCATAACCCTTCAGGCGGCACCGGGGTCAGCAGAACGGCGCCACGGACCGCAGGCTCCAGCAGCAGGTGCTGGGCCACCAAAGCTCCCAAGGAATGCCCGACCAGCACCACGTCCCGTTTCAGGCCGGCCAGCAGGGCGCGCGCCTCAGCCACATAGTCCAGCACGCTCAACCCTGTTGCGCCCCGATGCCGCGTCAAGAGGGGGGCGGTGCCATCCAGGCCGTGGGCGGCACAGCGGGCTCCGAACCCCTCATCCCAGACCCAGGCGCCGCACCCCGCGCCGTGCAGGAACAGCAGGGCGGGAGCATCGGCTTCCGCCGGGGCCAGGAAACGTAGAGGGGGTCCGGAGATGGTGGCCGCATCCTCCGCCGGGTAACACAACATGGGGCATGGCTCCTGGGGCCGGCGAGCCGATGCCGCGCCGTGCATGCTGGCAGGATAGGGCACGGCGCAGGCCCCGGCCAGCGTTATGCTGCACTGCAGCACAGCCATTCTCCCGATGAATGACGATGGTTTCTCCGACCGATTTCACTTTCGGCCATTTCCATCCCAGATGCGGGGAAGCAAGGAGCTTGCCCATGTCCGCCACCGCCAGCCCGTTGCCCGAGGCTGCACCGCTCTCCGTGGCCGGGATCACCCTGGCCGCACGGGATATCGCCACCCTGTCCGGCTTTTACGCTGCGTTGCTGGGAACGGCCGCCGAGCCTGATACGGCCGCGCCTGGTGCCCTTCGCTTTCCCCTGCGCGGTGCAACGCTGCGCCTGCTTCCGGCGCCCGGGGCCAAGCCCGAGCAGGGCAGCGAGCCCGGCCTCTTCCACACCGCCTTTCTGCTGCCTGACCGCCGGGCGCTTTCAGGCTGGCTGCACCATGCGCTGGGCATGGGGGTGCGGCTGCAGGGCGCCTCGGATCATGGAGTCAGCGAGGCGCTCTACCTGGCGGATCCGGAGGGCAACGGGATCGAAGTGTATTTCGACCGCCCGCGGGGAGAATGGCCGCGTGACGAGCAGGGTGGCGTGGCCATGTTCACCCACCGGCTCGATCTGCGGGCGCTGCTGGAGGACACCAACGGCCCTGCGCTGGCGGCGGAGGCCACGCGGATCGGCCATGTGCATCTGCGCGGCGGCAATATTCCGGCCACCGAAGCGTTCTATCGCAGCCTGGGTTTTGCGGTGATGCATCGCCGGCCGCAGGCGAGCTTTCTGGCCACGGGCGGCTACCACCATCACCTGGCGGTGAATGGCTGGAACAGTTCCGGCGTCCGCCCGGCCGGGCTCGCCGGACTGGCCGAGCTTGCTCTACGCGCCAGCGGGCCGTCCGCCCCGCGCGTCGCCCAGGCCATGCAGGCGGCCCAGCCTGAGGGCGAGGGGCTCTGGGCCGTCGATCCCTCCGGCAACCGGATCCGCCTGGAAGCATCCGAGTAAGGGGCGGGACTTCAGCGGAGCCAGAGTGTGTCGTCCTGTTTCTCACGTGATTCTTTGTGGCGGTGGCGGGACGGCCCCCCTATCTGGGGGTCATGCTGACAAGGCGCTTCGCGCAATGCGGGCCCAGGGTGTAAGGGGAACGCGCCATGGCACCGAACGACCTCCGCGCCGACCGACCCCTTGTGGGAAACCGCGCCCGCTCGCCTGAAACAGCTCCGCCCGGACAACCGCCGCGTCCACCGCGTCGCGGGGGAAAGGATGGCGGTGATGGACACCCCCGGCGCACGGTTGGCCGATGGCTGGTGCGGCTGACCGGCTTCGGCATGGTGGCCGTGCTGGCCGGCGGCGTGGTCGCCGGCATCGCTGCCTTCGGCCTGTACCGCGAGGCGGCGAGCGACCTGCCCGAGCATGCCTGGCTGGCCGACTACCAGCCGCCGCAGATGAGCCGCATCTACGCCGCCAATTCGGGACTGATGGCGGAACTGGCCACCGAGCGCCGCGTCTTCCTGCCGATCAACGCCATTCCGCCGCGCCTGCAGGCCGCCTTTGTGGCTGCCGAGGACCAGAATTTCTGGACCCACCCGGGCGTCGACTTTCTCGCCCTCGGGCGCGCCACTGTGCAGAACGTCGAGGGGATGATGAGCGGGCGCCGCGCGTTGGGCGCCTCCACCATCACCCAGCAGGTCGCCAAGAACATGCTGGTGGGCAATGACCGCACCATTCTGCGCAAGGTGCGCGAAGCGATTCTGGCTTTCCGCCTCGAATCCGCCATGCCCAAGGAACGCATCCTCGAGATCTACCTGAACGAGATCTTCCTGGGGCAGCAGGCCTATGGCGTCGCTTCCGCCGCGATGAACTATTTCAACAAGGGTCTGGATGAGCTGACGCTGGGCGAGATGGCGTTTCTCGGCGCCCTGCCCAAGGCTCCGAACAACTACAATCCCGCCCGCTTCGCGGACGCCGCCAAGATCCGCCGCGACTGGGTGCTGGACCGCATGGCTGAGGATGGTGCGGTGACCCGTGCCGAAGCCGATGCGGCCAAGCAGGAGCCCATCGTGGCACGCGGCCGGGTGCGGCCCGATCTGGTCGGCACCGGCCAGTACTTCAATGAGGAGGTGCGGCGTGAGTTGGTCGCCCGCTTCGGCGAGGACCAGACGAACATGGGCGGGCTTGTGGTCCGCACCTCTATGGACCCCGAGTTGCAGCGCGCCACTGAAAAGGCGCTGCAGGACGGGCTGATGAGCTATGACCGCCGCCGTGGCGGCTGGCGCGGAGCGGTGGCCGAGATTTCCCCGGCCTCGACCGAATGGATGCCGCAGCTGGAAGAAGTGCGGCGCCCGGCCGGCACGCCGGAAGGGTGGCGCCTGGCCGTGGCGCTGACGGTGAATGCCGGAGAAGCCAGGCTTTCCTGGCTGGAGCGCCCCGATGGCCGTGCCCAGGCGCAGCCGCGTCAGGGAGTGCTGCCGCTCGCCGATGTTTCGGGATGGGCGCGTCCGGTGAACGCGCAAGGCCGGCTGGGCGCCCTGCCCCGCCGGATGGGCGACGTGCTGAAGCCGGGCGACGTGGTGCTGGTGGAGCCGCGCGCCCAAGGGAACAATGCCCAAGGCAACGGCCCCGTCCGGGTCAGCCTGCGGCAGGTGCCGCAGATCGAGGGCGCCATCGTGGCGCTCGATCCGGCGACGGGCCGCGTCATCTCCATGGCCGGCGGCTGGAGCTTCGAGAAATCCTGGTTCAATCGCGCGACCCAGGCGCTCCGGCAGCCCGGCTCCTCCTTCAAGCCCTTTGTCTACCTGCCCGCGCTGGAAATGGGCATCCCGCCCAACCAGCGCCTGCTCGACGGGCCGATCGAGATCATGACGCCGCAGGGACTTTGGAAGCCCGGCAACTATTCCGGTGCCCCGCGCGGCTGGGTGACCATGCGCACAGCCATCCAGCAATCGCTGAACCTCGTCACCATCCGGCTGGCGCAGGAGGTCGGCATCGGCCGGGTGGCGGAAACCGCCGCGCGCTTCCATGTCATCCCGAACATGCCGCGCGTGTTGTCCATGTCGCTGGGCGCGGGCGAGACGACGGTGATGCGCATGGCCGCCGCGTATGCCTCCTTCGTGAATGGCGGCAAGGAAGTTTCACCGACCTTGATCGACACGGTGCAGGATCGCTTCGGCAAGCTGGTCTGGCGCGCCGACAATCGCCGCTGCCAGGGTTGCGAGGCCGGGCCTGAGGCCGAGCCGCCCAAGCTGCTGGACGAGCGCAAGCAGATCACCGACCCGATCGCCGCCTACCAGATGGTGTCGCTGCTGCAGGGCGTGGTGCAGTACGGCTCTGGCCGCCGCGCCGGCGAAGGGCTGAACCGCCCCGTGGCTGGCAAGACCGGCACCACCAACGACTACATGGACAACTGGTTCGTCGGCTTCACGCCCGATATCGTGGTGGCGGTGTGGATCGGCTTCGACGAGCCACGCAGCCTGGGCTCCGGTGAGGCCGGCGGAGTGAACGCGGCGCCGGTCTTCCACGATGTGGTGGCCGCCGCGCTCAAGGACAGCCCGCCCGTGCCGTTCCGCGCGCCACCCGGCGTCGCGCTGGTCCGCACCCAGATCGAGGGCGGGCAGACCATCCTGGAGGCCTTCCGGCCGGGCACCGAGCACGCCGCCCGCCCCCCCATTGGCGAGGGCCAGATGTCCACCAACACTCCCGTCGGCGCCGACAACAGCCTGGGCGGGCTGTACTGAGGAGGGCAGGGTGGATTCCGTGCCCGGGTGCTTCCGCAACAGCCCGATCCGCCCTAAGACGCCCGCTTCACCGGAGCCGCTCCTGGCGGTTCCGCGGTGGCGGCCCTGCCGCCCGATTCGCTGATCCGACGAGCAGGCCGCCGGCCCCGGCCCCGCGGCCTGCCCATCGTGCCCGAGGAGAGCTGCGACCATGCGTGCGGATGCTGAGGCCCTGCGCGGCCAAATCGAGGAATCCGTCGCCCTGCTGCGCCGTCACCTGGACTGGGACGTGGCTGTCCGCCGGCTCGATGAGGTGAATGCCCGCGCCGAGGACCCGACGCTGTGGGAAAAGCCGGACGAGGCCCAGGCGGTGATGCGCGAGCGTACGCGCCTGGCCGATCAGATCGAGGGCGTGCGGTCGCTGGAGCAGAACGTCCGCGACGCGCTGGAGCTGATCGAGATGGCCGAGGCGGAGGAAGACACCGCCACGGTCGATGCCGCCCTGGCCGACCTTAGATCCTTTGCCGCCGAGGCCAAGCGCCGCGAGATCGAGAGCCTGCTCTCGGGCGAGGCCGATTTCCGCGACTGCTTCGTCGAGGTGAATGCCGGCGCCGGTGGCACCGAGGCGCAGGATTGGGCCCAGATGCTGCTGCGCATGTACACGCGCTGGGCGGAGAAGCGCGGGCTAAAGGTACAGCTGACGGAGGAATCCGAAGGCGAGCAGGCCGGCATCAAGTCGGCCACCATCCAGGTGAGCGGCGCCAACGCCTATGGCTGGCTGAAGACCGAGAGCGGCGTGCACCGGCTGGTGCGCATCTCGCCCTTCGATGCCGCCGCGCGGCGGCAGACCTCCTTCGCCAGCGTCTACGTCTTTCCGGTGATCGACGACAAGATCGAGATCGAGATCAATCCGGCCGATCTGCGGACGGATACCTTCCGCGCCTCGGGCGCCGGTGGGCAGCACGTCAACAAGACTGAATCGGGCGTGCGCTTCACCCATATCCCCACCGGTATCGTCGCGGCCTCGACCCAGGACCGATCGCAGCACCGCAACCGCGTCATCGCCATGGATATGCTGAAGGCGCGCCTCTACGAGCTGGAGCTGCGCAAGCGGGAAGAGGTTAATGCCGCCACCGAGGCCGGCAAGACCGATATCGGATGGGGCCACCAGATCCGCTCCTATGTGCTGGCGCCCTACCAGCTGGTGAAGGATCTTCGCACCAACGTCGAGAAGGGCAATCCGGACGCGGTGCTGGATGGCGAGCTGGATGAGTTCATGGCCGCCGCACTCGCTTCCCGCGTCGGCGCTCACCGCTCGGATGCCAGCGCCAGCGCGCGGTGAAGTGCCGCGGAAGATAGAAGCCGCTCCGGCCCTCCTCTTCCGCCTTTCGCGGTGATGAAGGCTTGATCCCAGACAAGGCAAGCCATGGGTCCGGAGGGATCTCGTTTTCCTCCTCCTTTCCCGGAGTGTCTTCATGGCCGACCTTTTCCCCGAAACGCTTCGCCCGCAGGATCGCCACGACCCAGGTGGCAAGGTGCGGCTGGCGGTGTCGGGCGATGTGGTCAGCCGCGCGGCCTTCTCGGACTGCGGCCGCTACCGCACCTTTCTGGAACGGCGCTGGGATGGCCGGCCGTTCGGCGAGCCCGGCTTCGTCGCCTGGATCATGATGAACCCTTCCACCGCCGACGAGCAGGTGGACGACCCGACCGTGCGCCGCGCCCGCGACTTCACGCGGCGCTGGGGGTTCGGCGCCATGGTGGTGCTGAACAGCTTCGCCCTGCGGGCCACCAGGCCCGAGATGCTGCTGGCCACCGAAGATCCGGTTGGCCCAGGCAATGACGACGCCATCCGCGAATGGTCCCGGCGGGCGGAGCGGGTGATCGTCGCCTGGGGCCTGCCGCCCAAGGCACTGCGCTGGCGGAGCACCGCCCTGGCGGCACTGCTGCGCGAGGCTGGAGTGAAGCCGATGGCGCTGCGCGTCACCGCTTCCGGCGAACCGGGGCATCCGCTCTACATCGCCGGGGATACGGTGCCGGTGAACTGGGGCGGATAGGTATTCAAGCGACCGCTGAACGGTTTATCAAGCGGGGCCATGGTCACGATGGTTCGGGCACGCGGGCAGCGGTGTGCGCGAGGTCCAATCCCAGGCTTATCTCCATCCTCGCCGAAGGGCGCAGCGCTTTCCCCCCCGCCTTCACCCCTGCCGTCTCCGTGGCTTTCAACGGGCGGATCGGGTCCGTCGTCAGGCCGCCAGCGGCTTCAATTCAGAGCCGCCTCCAAGCGGAATTGCCAACGGCCAGGATCGCTGGGCCACCCCTGCCGGCGTGACCCATAGCCTGCGTGTCCTCAATGCCCCCGCAGGATCTGGCTCAGGAAGGTCTTGAGCCGGTCAGTTTTGGGATCGTTGAACAGCTGTTCCGGAACGCCGGATTCAACGATCTCGCCGCGGTCCATGAACACCACGCGGTCGGCGACTTGGCGGGCGAAGCCCATCTCGTGCGTGACGCAAATCATGGTCATGCCGGTGCCGGCGAGCATCACCATGGTGTCGAGCACCTCCTTGATCATCTCCGGGTCGAGGGCCGAGGTCGGCTCGTCGAACAGCATGATCTTGGGCTTCATGCACAGCGCCCGGGCGATCGCCACGCGCTGCTGCTGGCCGCCCGAGAGCTGCCCGGGATACTTGCCGGCCTGCTCCGGGATCTTCACCCGGGTCAGGTACTCCATGGCCAGTTCCTCGGCCTGCTTCTTGGGCATCCGGCGCACCCAGATCGGAGCCAGGGTGCAGTTCTCCAGGATGGTCAGGTGCGGGAACAGGTTGAAGCTCTGGAACACCATGCCAACCTCGCGGCGGATGGCGTCAAGCGCGCGCAGATCGTCCGACAGCTCAATGTTGTCGACGATGATGCGGCCTTCCTGGTGCTGCTCCAGCCGGTTGATGCAACGGATCATGGTGGATTTGCCGGAGCCTGAGGGTCCGCAGACCACCACCCGCTCGCCCTGCGCGACGGACAGGTTGATGTCCCGCAGCACGTGCATGGCGCCGTACCACTTGTTCACCTTGTCCAGCAGGATGGCCGGCGGCGCATCCGTGCGGGCGGCGGAGGAGACGGGGGAGGCCTGTTCCATCGTGGCGCTCATGGGGCGGTTCCTTCGCGGTGGTTCGGTGCGGGCGTCATCAACGGACGCGATGCTGGTTCAGCTCCGTTTCCAGCCCCTGGCTGTAGCGGGACATGGCGAAGCAGAAGATGAAGTAGATGATGCCGACGGTGACATAGACCTCGATGCCGAATCCCTGCCAGGCGGGCTCGACGATCGCTGTCTTGCCGGCGGTCAGCAGGTCGAAGATGCCGATGATCAGCACCAGCGAAGTGTCCTTGAACATGCCGATGAAGGTGTTCACCAATGGCGGGATCACCAGACGCAGCGCCTGCGGCAGGATGATGAAGCCGGTCTTCTGCCAATAGGACAACCCGAGTGCGTCGGCGGCCTCGTACTGGCCACGCGGCAGGGCCTGCAGGCCGCCACGGACCACCTCGGCCAGGTACGCGGCGGCGAAGAGGATGATGGCGATCTGCGCACGCAGCAGCTTGTCGATGTTCAGCCCCTCAGGGAGAAAGAGCGGAAACATCACGCTGGCCATGAACAGCAGCGAGATCAGCGGCACGCCGCGGATCAGCTCCACATACAGCACGCAAAGCATCTTGATCGCCGGCAGCTTGGAGCGCCGACCGAGCGCCACCAGGATCGACAGCGGGAAGGCGAGGGCGATGCCGAAGGTGGACAGGATCAGGGTGATCACCAGCCCGCCCCACCGCTCCTGCGGCACGTAGGACAGGCCGAACATCCCACCCCACATCAGCACGCCGATCAGCGTCAGCGTGCCGAGCCATATCAGCGCCAGTTCCTTGCGCCAGAAGCGCCGCATGGCCGAGACGATGTACAGGCCGATAAACAGCAGCACGCAGAGTGCGGGCCGCCAATGCTCCTCGTAGGGGTAGGTGCCGAACAGGATGAAGCGGTGCTTTTCCGTGATCACCGCCCAGCATGCGCCGGTGCCGGCCAGAGCGCGGCAGGCCTGGGTTTGCGCCTGTCCGTTGGTGACGGGCACCGACCAGATGGCATTGAGAAACGCCCAGTCCACGAAGCCCATCACCCAGCGGGCGATCAGATACAGCAGCGCCAGGGTGACGGCGGTCGACAGCCAGGAGGAGAATAGGTTGGCACGGGCCCAGGCCACGGGCCCTACCGCCAGGAGCGGCGGGCGGCGGGGACCGATGGCGGCGTCCTCGACCGGACGCGGAGCGGAGGCCTCGGCGGCGATCTCGGCCATGATTAGCCCTCCTGCGGCGCGCGCGGCGCCCTGCGAGACGGGAAGTGACGGGGCTGGAGGCAGATGGGCATGAGCTTACCGCTCAGCGGCGCAGTGCGCGGCGTGCCTCCGGCCTCCTGGCCAACGGAGCCAGGCCTGTGAACAAGGCATGATGACAGCGGGATCGGTGTGCTTGTCATGGATCAGCGCTCCACCAGCGCGATGCGCGCATTGTACCAGTTCATGAACAGACTGATGGACAGGCTGATGGACAGGTACACCATCATGATGATGGCGATGCCCTCGATGGCCTGACCGGTCTGGTTCAGCGTGGTATTGGAGATGGAGACGATGTCCTGATAGCCGATCGCCACGGCCAGCGAGGAATTCTTGGTCAGGTTCAGGTACTGGCTCGTCATGGGCGGAATGATGACGCGCAGTGCCTGCGGCAGGACGATCTGCTTCATGATGCGTCCGCGCTGCAGGCCCAGTGCCTCGGCCGCTTCCCACTGCCCACGGGCGACGGACTGGATGCCGGCGCGGACGATCTCGGCAATAAAGGCCGCGGTGTACATCACAAGGCCCAGCAGCAGCGCCGCGTATTCGGGGGTGACGGTGAGGCCGCCCTGGAAGTTGAAGCCGCGCAGAGCCGGGATGTCGCCGGCGAAGGGCGCGCCAAAGGCCGCCCAGATCAGCAGGGGCAGCGCCACGATGCAGGCGAGCGCCACGGGCCAGACCTTGCGCGGTTGTCCGTCGGCCATGCGCTTGGCGCGGGCTGAGCGGGCATAAAGCCAGGTGGCGACAATGCCGACCACCAGGCCGAGCAAGGCGAGGCTGTGCGCGTCCTGCCACTGGATCCAGGGCAGCTTCAGCCCGCGGTTGGACAGGAACACGCCGTCCACCGGGTTCAGCGCCTGACGCGGCGCCGGCAATCCCTGCAGGATGGCGTACCAGAACAGCAGCTGCAGCAGCAGCGGCAGGTCGCGCACCACTTCAATATAGGTGGCGGCGATGCGCGACAGCAGCCAGTTCTTGGACAGGCGCGCGATGCCGAGCAGCGTGCCGATGATGGTGGCCAGGATGATGCCGACCACAGCCACCTTCAGCGTGTTCAGCACGCCGACCAGCAGGGCGCGGGCATAGGTGTTGGTGGGCGCGTAGTCGATCACGCTCTCCCCGATCGGCAACCCTGCCTCACGGCCCAGGAAGCCCCAGCCGGTGGCGATGCGCCGCACCTCCAGATTGTGCGCGGTGTTGCTGACCAGCCACCAGATGATGCTGCCGACGATGCCGACCACCAACACCTGCCACACGATGCCGCGCAGCCTTTCATCGGCCCATGACAGGCGGATACCTTTTTTCGGCGGCGCGCGCAGCAGCCTGGGGTCGGCAGCGGTGTCGGACATTCGGTGAAGCCCCCGTTCCTGTCTCTTGTGGTCCCAGCGTCCGGTTCAACCGGTGGTGTCGCGCCGTACCGGCGGCGGAGTTCCCTGCGGGTCAGGCGAGGCCGGAGGCCCCGCCCGGTTCATGGCCAGCCGTGTTTCAGCGGAACGGCGGCGAGTACTGCAGCCCACCCTTGGTCCACTGGGCGTTCGGGCCACGCTGAATGCCAAGCGGCTCCAGGTGCCGGGCAAAGACCTCGCCGTAATTGCCGACCTTCTTGATGACGTGCACCGCCCAAGCATTGTCGACACCCAGCATGGCGCCAAGACCGCCGGTCTTGCCCAGCAGGCGTTGCGCCTCGGGCCGGCCATCGCCGGACACGGCCTCATCCACATTGGCGGCGGTGATGCCCAGCTCCTCGGCGGAAACCAGGGCATTGTGGGTCCAGCGCACGAGATCCGCCCAGCGCTGATCCCCATGGCGCACGCCGATGGCCAGTGGCTCCTTGCTGATCACCTCGGGGAGGATGGTGTGATCACCCGGGGTCGGCTGCGCGGAGCGGGTAGCGGCCAGGCCCGACACGTCGGTGGTGTAGGCATCGCAGCGGCCGGCGGCGTAGGCGCTGACAAGCTCCTCCAGCCGCTCGATCACAACGGGAGTGAACTTCACGCTGTTGGCCCGCGCCCAGTCGGTCAAGTTCTGCTCGGTGGTGGTGCCGGGCTGCACACAAACGGTGGCGCCGTCCAGCTCCTTGGCCGAGCTGACGCCCAGGCTCGCCTTCACCATGAAGCCCTGGCCGTCGTAGAAGTTGATCGCCGGGAAATCGAGGCCGAGTGAGGTGTCGCGCGAAAGGGTGGTGGTGGTGTTGCGCGCCATCACGTCGATCTCGCCCGACTGAAGCGCCGTGAAGCGGCTCTGCGCCGTCAGCGGAACATAGCGGACCTTGGTATCGTCGTTGAACAGGGCGACAGCGAGGGCCCGGCAATATTCGACGTCGAAACCCTTCCAGACGCCCTGGCTGTCCGGCTGGGCAAAGCCGGCAAGGCCGGTGTTGACGCCGCAGACCAGCGTGCCGCGGGCCTTGATGGCATCCATGATCGACGCGCCACCCTGCTGGGCGGCGGGCTGCTGAGCCATCGCCGGTGCCGCCATGGCGCCGAGCATGAGAGCCCCGCCGAACGCGCTGAGTGTGGCAAGCCGCATGGGCGTCATAGCAATCTCTCCCGATCCTTGTCGAAGCCCCGACATTTCCGCTTTCCCGGTCACGCCCAAGCTTTGGCTGCGCCGCATGGCTGTCATGCGCTGGTGCCAGATTGCCCGTTAGCCTTGCCTTGGCGCGGACGCAATCGTCATGCCGTTGGTGCGGTGCGGAAGCTGGCCAGGCTCATCGAGCATCCTTCGCAATGCAGCAAACGGCATGCCGGCGTTTGGCAGCGTCCGAAGCCCTCATAGCATCGGGATTTGCTGCGCCGCTCGCTGCCCGATTGTGCGCAGCAGGCTCAGCAAGGGGCAGATGATGAAATTTCAGGCAGAACTTCACCAGATCGCGGACATGAAAAAAGGCGCCGTCCCGAAGGACGGCGCCCTCAAACCTTCGTCAGCAGCGATCAGCGGCGCAGGCCGAGGCGCTCGATCAGGCTCTGGTAGCGGGCCTGGCTCTTCTTCTTGGTGTAGTCCAGCAGGCCGCGGCGCTGACCAACCAGCACCAGCAGGCCACGCCGGCTGTGGAAATCCTTGGGATGGGTCTTCAGGTGCTCGGTCAGAGACGAAATGCGCTCGGAGAGCAGGGCGACCTGCACTTCGGGGCTGCCCGTGTCGCCTTCCTTGGTGGCGTATTCCTTGATGAGCTCCGCGCGGCGCTCAGCGGTCACAGTCGACATCGGCAATATGCCTTTCAGTTCGCCTCGTCAGCCTCGGCGGGCTGAACGGGCAGGAGAGTATTGTCACCCGGGCTGAGCCACCGCTCCGGCTTCACCAAGCCGGCTTCCAAGCGCACCAGACCCTTCAGGCGCTCCCCCGCCATGGCCCGCGCGAGGCCCCCTTCGGGGTCGGCGTCCACGGGTATCCGGTCCATAAGCTCGACCAAGGACATGGTCTGCCCGAAGGACAGGCGTGCGGCCTCGACTTCCGTGAGGGCCAGAGCCGGGATGTCGGCCAGCGCGGTCGTCACGGGAAGCAGAAGGTCCGGGGAAGGAGGCGGTGTATCCTCCGTGGGCAGCAATTTGTCCAGCGGAATCGCGGCCTCTTCCAGGAAGGGCCCGACCCGCATCCGGCGCAGCACGGCGATGTGCCCCACGCTGCCCGAAGCCCTGGCGATGTCGCGCGCGAGGGAGCGCATGTAGACGCCCTTGCCGGACTGCACGGTGAACACCGCCGTGTCAGCATCGGGACGGGATTCGAGTTCGAACTTGTCGACCCGGGCCGGGCGGGGCGCCATTTCGGGGATCTGCCCGTCCCGCGCGAGATCGTAGGCCCGCACGCCGTTGATCTTCAGCGCCGAGAAGATCGGCGGCACCTGCATGATGTCGCCGATAAAGGCCGGGAGGGCAGCGCGGATCTGCTCGTCCGTCGGCCGCGCGTCGCTGGTTTCGATGACCTGACCCTCGGCATCATCCGTGTCGCGCGCCTCGCCGAACTTCAGGGTGAAGCGGTAGGTCTTGGTGCCGTCCATGACGTAGGGCACCATCTTGGTCGCGGCGCCGAAGGCGATGGGCAGGATGCCGGTGGCCAGCGGATCCAGCGTGCCGCCATGCCCCACCTTCTGTGCGTTGAAGGCCCGCTTCAGCTTGGCCACCACGTCGGTGGAGCCGATGCCCGAAGGCTTGTCGACAATCAGCCAGCCATCCAGTGGACGGCCCTTCGGTTTGCGGTTGGGGCGCGGCATCGGAACAAACTCTCTGCAAAAACGTGATGAGAGAGCGCTGCTCTCTCATGCTCTCCTGCCAGGAAACGAGGTTTCCTGGACCGTCCATCAGCGGGAAAGGGGGCGTCTTAAGGCGCAGGGTCGCCCAGGGCAAACAGCAAAATCAGACGAGAGGGATCGGGCGCGGACGGCCGGTCGAATCCAGCGCCACAAAAGTGAAAACCGCCTCGGTGACGCGGTTGGCGTACTCGCCCTCGCGTTCGCGCCGCCAGGCTTCCACCTTGATCTTCAGGGAGGTGCGGCCGGTGGACAGGATCTCGGCATAGAGGCTGACCTCGTCGCCCACCTTCACAGGCGAATGGAAACTCATGGCCTCCACCGCCACGGTGGCGCAACGGCCGCGGGCCCGGCGCGCCGCGGCGTTGCCGGCTGCCATGTCCATCTGCGCCATCAGCCAGCCACCGAAGATGTCTCCGGCCGGGTTGGTGTCCGCCGGCATCGCCACCGTGCGGATCACGGGTGCGGTTACGGGCGGCGCCTCGTCGGCGGCGCTCAAGAGCGCTCCCCCTCGTCCGGCACGCCGGGATCAGCCTTGAGATCCTGCTGGACCTCCGGCCGGCGCATCACGGCATCGATCTTCATCGCATAGTCCAATGCGGTGTCGGACTGGAAGTGCATCTCGGGCGCAAATTTCAGCCGCACCGCCCGCGCCACCTGGGTGCGAAGATAGGGCTGCACGCGTTTCAGCGCCTTCAGTTCCTCGGGCGTCACGGCGCGGCCCAGCGCCGCCACGAAGCAAGTCATGTGCTTGAGGTCGGGAGAGGCGCGAACCTCCGTTACCGTGATGTGGCGCCCATCCAGGTCAGGATCGTGCAATTCGCCCCGCATGAACACGGCAGACAGCGCGTGGCGCACCTCCTCGGCCACGCGGAGCATGCGCTGGCTGGGGGCACCCGGATTGGCGGATTTTTTGGCCATAATGAAGTGTCACTCTGCGAAAACGGGAGCGGGGGCCACAAGCCCGCCCCAGGCTCCGCTTCCCAGAAAAACCGGGGAAACGGAGGCCCGGGGGAGTTCATGGCCCCCCACGCCTGTTTGTTGCTCCGGGATCAGACCGCCGCGACCGTCTCGGTCTCGTAGCACTCGATCTGGTCGCCGATCTTGATGTCGTCGTAATGGGCGAAGCTCATGCCGCACTCGTAGCCGTTGGTGACCTCGCGAACATCGTCCTTGAAGCGGCGAAGCGTCGCCAGTTCGCCCTGGTGGATGACGATGCCATCGCGCAGGAGGCGAACACCACAACCGCGCTTCACCACACCCTCGGTCACGCGGCAGCCCGCAATGTTGCCCAGGCGCTTGACCTCGAACACTTCGAGGATCTGCGCGTAGCCCAGGAACTTCTCGCGCTGCACCGGTGCCAGCTTGCCGCGCACCAGCTTCTCCACATCGTCCGCCACCTCGTAGATGATGGAGTAGTAGCGGATATCCACGCCCTCGCGCTGCGCCAGCTCCCGCGCCTGCGCCGTGGCGCGGACGTTGAAGGCAACGACGATGGCGTTGGACGCCTTGGCCAGCTGGATGTCGCTCTCGGTGATCTGCCCGACGGCGCTGTGCAGCACCCGGACCTTCACCTCGTCGCGCGACAGCTTGTTCAAGGTCACGCCGAGAGCCTCGGCGGAACCCTGGACGTCGGCCTTGACGACGACGGCCACTTCCTTCTGCTCGCCGGCAGCGACGCGAGCCATCATGTCGGCCAGCGTGCCACGGGCGGCTCCGGCGGCGGCGGCCTGCTTGTCCCGCAGCTTGCGCTGGCGGAACTCGCTGATCTCGCGCGCCCGGCTCTCGTTCTCGACCGCGACAAAGGTTTCGCCGGCGCTCGGCACGCCCGATAAGCCCAGGATCTCCACCGGAAGCGAGGGATCGGCTTCCTTGAGCTGGCGACCCTTATCGTCGAGCATCGCACGCACGCGGCCCCATTCGGCGCCGGCCACCACCAGGTCGCCCTGGCGCAGCGTGCCGCGCTGCACCAGCACCGTCGCCACCGGCCCGCGGCCCTTGTCGAGCTTGGACTCGATGACCGTACCTTCGGCGGCCCGCATCGGGTTCGCCTTCAGGTCCAGAACCTCGGCCTGCAGCAGGATGCCTTCGAGCAGCTTGTCAAGGTTCATCGCCTTGGTGGCAGAGACCGGGATCTCCATGGTGTCGCCGCCGAGGCTTTCGACCACGATCTCGTGCTGCAGCAGCTCGTTGCGCACGCGGTCAAGGTTGACGCCTTCCTTGTCGATCTTGTTGACCGCCACGATCAGCGGCACGTTGGCCGCCTTCGCGTGGTGGATCGCCTCGATCGTTTGCGGCATCACGCCATCATCGGCGGCCACCACCAGCACCACCATGTCCGTCACGCTGGCGCCACGGGCGCGCATGGCGGTGAAGGCGGCGTGGCCCGGCGTGTCGATGAAGGTGACCTTCTGGCCGCCCTCAACGGTCACCTGGTAGGCGCCGATGTGCTGGGTGATGCCACCGGCCTCGCGGCCGGCCACATCGGTCTTGCGCAGCGCGTCGAGCAGGCTGGTCTTGCCGTGGTCGACATGGCCCATGATGGTCACGACCGGCGGGCGCGGCAGCAGCTCCTCGTCGGTATCGACAACGCCTTCCAGGCCCTGCTCGACATCCGCTTCGGAGACGCGGCGCACGCGGTGGCCGAACTCGTTGACCACCAGCTCCGCCGTGTCGGCGTCGATGGTCTGCGTCAGCGTCGCCATCACGCCCATGCGGAACAGCGCCTTCACCACTTCGCCGCCACGGGCGGCCATGCGGTTGGCGAGTTCCTGCACGGTGATCGCCTCGGGCACCACCACGTCGCGGACCACCTTCACGCCATCCGAACGGAGGCGCTGCAGCTCCTGCTGCCGCCGCTCACGCTCGCGGGCACGGCGGACGGAGGCCATGGAACGACTGCGGTCGTCATCTCCCTCGATGGCGGCAGCCACGTCGATGCGGCCGTCACGGCGGCGGTCACCACCGGGGGCAGCCTTGCGGGCGGGAGCGGGGACGGGCTTCTTCGCGGCGGCCGGGCCGGGACCGGTGCGACGCGGAGGACTACGGCGCTCTTCCTCACCGCCTTCCTCGCGGCCACGCAACGTCAGCCGGGCAGGCGCGGCGGCGGCCGGTGCCGCAGCCGGCGCTGCCGCGGCAGGGGCCGGACGACGTGCCGGACCGGCAGCGCCGCCAGGGCCGGCAGCCGGACGCGGGCCAGGTGCCGGCCGAACAGGCGCCCGGGCTTGGCTCGGGATCGGACCCGGGCGCGGAGCGGAAAGCGGGGCAGCCACGGGGGCCGTGCTGCGCGCCTCGACCTCTGTCTTGCGGCGGGCCTCATCCTCGGTCTTCTGCCGCGCCTCTTCCTCGGCGCGCGCGGCAGCTTCCTCGGCGGCGCGGCGCTCCTCTTCCGCCTTGCGGGCGGCTTCCTCGGCAGCGCTGCGCACCATCAGGGCCTGGCGCTCACGCTCCTCGCGTTGGCGCTGGGCTTCCTGGCGGCGATGCTCTTCCAGCACGCGCAGGCGGGTTGCCTGCTCGGCCTGATTCAGCGGCCGGCCGGGCGTGGCACCGCTGCCACCACGCGAAGGGCCGCTCGCGCTGCGCTGCGGTCCACCGGCCGGGCGTGGGCCGGTGGCCTGCGGGCCACCTGCGGGACGTGTGCCGGGCGTGGCGGGGCCACCGGCCCGCTTCTTCACCACCTCAACCTGCACGGTCTTGCCGCGGCCATGGCTGAAGGACTGCCGCACCGTTCCGGCGGCCTCCGTCTTGCCCAGCTCCAGCCTTCCGCCGGGGCGGAGGCTCAGCCGGCCCTTTGCCGCATCCTGTTCATTCTGGTCGCTCATTCGTTCGCCTGAACCCGTTCCGTCTTGTGCCATCAATCCTCATCGCGAGCCGTTGCGGGCTCACGTCCCCGCTCCGTCCGCGATGCCGGAGACAGCGGCCAAGCGGCCCGCCTCCTGCAGCAGCATCTCGGCGATCTTTCCGGGAGCTATCGCCACGTGCACTGCATGATCCCTTCCAAACACCGAACCCAAATCCCCGGCACTAAGCGCAAGAACAAGCGGCACATCGCGCCGCCCGGTCAAACGCGCCCGCTCACTGGGGCTCCCATCGCTGGCCTCAACCAGCACAGCAGCACGATCGGCCTGAAGCCATTCACGCACCTGCTGAAAACCACACACCGCCTGACCAGCCCTGCGCGCCAGCCCCACCTGGTCGCGGATGCGACCCTTGAGGCCAGTCTCGATCTGAGCGCGAAGATCCGGGGGCAAATGCACCTGTCCGCGGGCCGCCCTCGAAAAGGCGCCGCGTTTCTGCGCGCGTTCTAGCACATCGGCCCGCGCGCTCAACCACATTCCCCGCCCGGGAAAGCGCCCGGCCAGATCAGGCACGAGCTGACGCTCCGGCCCCAGCACGAAGCGGATCATCGCTTCCTTGGGCAGGCTCTCCCGCGTGGCGATGCAACGCCGCAGCGGACCCTTGGGCTCCGGGTCCGGCATGCCGTCGCCGGCTTCCGGAAGATCAAGCTCAGGGTCGTCGCCATTCGCCAGGGGTGGGAGGTCGGTGTCAGTCGTCTTTCTTCTCCTCATCCGCCATGTCGATGGCGGGCTCTGCGGCGTCATCATCCGCCGCGGGAGCCTCGGCAGCCTGAGCGCCCTCGCCTTCGGCGAACCAATGTTCGCGCGCCGCCATGATGATGGCGTTCGCGGTGTCCTCGTCCACGGCCTCGGTGCCGAGAATCTCGATCAACTCGTCGGCCGCGAGATCCGCCAGATCGTCGAGCGACTTCACGCCCTTTTCGCCTAGCGTCACCAGCATGGCGGGGCTGAACCCGCCTGCCTCTGCCACCGCATCCTCGACGCCCAGCGCGATGCGCTTTTCGTCCAGCTCCTGCTCACGCCGGTCCAGGAAGCCCTGGGCGCGACGCTTCAGCTCGGCAGCGACGTTCTCATCGAAGCCCTCGATCTCGGCGAGTTCCTCATCGGGAACGTCGATCAGTTCCTCGATGGATGAGAAATCCTCGCTGACCAGCAGGCCGGCGATCACGTCATCCACGTCCAGCGCCTCGACAAACAGGCCGGTGCGCTTGCGGAACTCTTCCTGGCGGCGCTCGGACGCCTCGGCCTCCGTCAGGATATCGATGTCCCAGCGGGTCAGCTGCGAGGCGAGGCGCACGTTCTGACCGCGCCGCCCGATCGCCAACGACAATTGGTCATCCGGGACCACGACTTCAACACGCCGCGTGTCTTCGTCGAGCACGACCTTGGACACCTCGGCCGGGGCCAGGGCGTTCACCACAAAGGTGGCGTTCTCAGCCGACCAGGGGATGATGTCGATCTTCTCGCCCTGCAGCTCGGCCACCACCGCCTGCACGCGGGAGCCGCGCATGCCGACGCAGGCACCGACCGGGTCGATGGAGCTGTCGCGGGAAATCACCGCCATCTTGGCGCGGGATCCTGGGTCACGCGCCACGGCCTTGATCTCGATGATGCCGTCGTAGATCTCCGGCACTTCTTGGGCGAACAGCTTCGCCAGGAAGCCGGGATGCGTGCGGCTCAGGAAGATCTGCGGCCCACGCGGCTCCTCGCGCACGTCATAGATATAGGCACGCACGCGGTCGCCATTGCGGAAGGCCTCGCGCGGAATGGTCTCGTCGCGGCGCAGCAGCGCCTCGGCGCGACCGAGATCCACCATCAGGTTGCCGTACTCGGTACGCTTGACGACGCCGTTGATGATCTCGCCGACACGGTCCTTGTACTCGTTGAACTGCTTGCCGCGCTCCACCTCGCGCACGCGCTGCACGATCACCTGCTTGGCGGTCTGCGCGGCGATGCGGCCGAAATCGATCGGAGGAAGCGGATCCACGATGAACTCGCCCACGGCGCAGCCGGGCCGCACCTTCTGGGCGATGCGCAGCGGGATCTGCGTGTCCTCGTTCTCGACCGGCTCGGCTTCGACGATCTCGGTCCACCGCGACAGCTTCACCTCGCCGGTGCGGCGGTCGATGACGGCACGGATGTCCTTCTCGTGTCCGTACTTGGCGCGGCCGGCCTTCTGGATGGCCTGCTCCATCGCCTCCAGCACCTCGTCCCGCTCGATCATCTTCTCGCGGGCGACGGCGTCGGCGACCTGCAGCAGCTCCGGGCGAGCGATGGCAACCTCTGCGGCCATGTCCTCAGTTCCTCTTGGCGAAGGGCGGTTCCGCGTCATCCTCACCGGAGTCGCCGTCGGGGTTTTCCCCCTTGTGCCGGGCAACTTCCGCCGCGGTGGCCGCGATCAGTTCGTCGGTAAGCACCAGCTTGGCGCGGCGCATGTCGGGACGGGGCAACGCGATCTCCGCGCCCTCGTCCAGCCGCAGCCGGATCTCGCTCTCATCGGCGCCGAGGATGATACCGCGGAACCGGCGGCGCCCTTCAATGGGAATGCTCATCTCCACCGTTGCCACATGGCCGGCGAAGCGCAGCCAGTCCTTGGTCCGGGTGAGCGGCCGGTCAATGCCGGGCGAGGACACTTCAAGGTTCCACTCGCCGCTGAACGGATCGTCCACGTCCAGCACAGCGCCGGCGGCGTGGCTGATTTTCTCGCAGTCGCCCACGCCGATCGGTGCGCCGTCGGCGCGGTCCGCCATGATCTGCACGGTTGGCGTCTGCTTGCCCTGGATCAGAACGCGCACGATCTCGTAGCCCATCGCATTCAGCGTGGGCTCGATGGCATGGGCGATTCGGGCCTCAAGGCCCTCATGCAGTGGTGCGTCGTCTTCCAAAAACAAAAAAGGCGGCCCGTGAAGGCCACCCCCCTGACTGTGCAGCGAAGATGTTGTGCCAGCCATATAGGCCGGTATGGCTGCGAAAACAACTTTCTTCGCGGCCCAGCCCCGTGGTCGGGTGCGTCAGCCTTCCAACCGCGCGACGTGGGTCACCCGGCACAGGCCGTGGGCCCGGGTGGACAGCACCGCGCCCGAAAGGCGGTTGTCATGCACTTCGGCCAGGCCGAACCCATGCACCCGCAACAGCAGGAAATGGCCGGTGATGCGGACCAGGTACGTGCCGGTGGGCAGGGCATCACCCTCCACACCATTTCGGACCAGCCGCAGCAAGGTCGGTCGGCCCTCCACAGGCAGCGCCGCGACCGACAGCCCGGCCTCGGTCAGGGCGGCAACCATGTCCCGCCAATAGGTGGTGGCGATCTCCCGCTCCGGAGCGTAGCGCTCCGGCGCGACGCCACGCAGCAGGGCGCAGGCGATGGCATAGGAGCAACCGGCGGCCAGGGCGATGCAAGCGGGTCCGCACCAGGGCAGGATCCCGCCACGCTCGGCCATCAGCGCCTCGGCGCCCCGGCGACCTGCTTCCTCGAACAGAATTCGCGGACGGGTTTCATTCATGGGTGCGCACGTTGTCGTGATCTTGCAAGGCGGTCAACGACCGAATGCGGCGCACAATCTCACCGCGCGGCACCCGTGGCACGAATGCAACGCCGACGGCGTGGCCGTTTGCTTTTTGAGCCGAGTCGCTTCAGCCCCTGCGGCGCCACACCCAGTAGAGCGGTTGACGCCCTTCACGCAGCGCCTTGGCCTCATAGCGCGTGCCAGGCCAGCCATCCGGACGGGTTGTGTCCAGCGAAATCTGCTCGAACACCTGCTGCGCGCCCATCACCTCCCGCACCCATTCCTGGTAGGTCGGGTCGTCGGTTGCGATGCGCCATTCGCCACCCGGACGGATGGCACGTTCCAGCACCGGGAGAATGGAAGGATGGACGAAGCGACGCTTGGCGTGCCGGGCTTTTGGCCAGGGATCCGGAAACATCAGGAACAAGCGTGACAGGCTGGCCTCTGGCAGGGCGCGCAACAGCCTTCGGGCATCTTCCGTCCAGAGCCGTAGGTTAGGCGGCAGGGATGCCGTGGCTTCGCCGCCCTCGGGCACGATGCGGGTGAGCAGCGAGCAGATGCCATTCTCGAACACCTCTGCGGCAATCAGGCCAGCCTGTGGGTGAGCCTCGATCTGCGCCAGGGCGTGCTCGCCACCGCCGAAGCCGACCTCCAGCCAAAGCTCCTGCGGGCGCCGGGGGAAGCCTGCCAGAGGATCGGCAGGGTCGAAGCCCAGGCGCGGCAGTGTCAGATCCAGCAGAGTCTGCTGGCGCTGGCGCAACGGGTGGCCGCGGCGACGGCCATAAAGCCGGTCCGGAACAGGGGGCGGAGTTTCGGTCATGCGGTAAATACACTCGGAAGCCGGCCAAGGGGAGCACTGCCCCCGTTGGATACCCCTGCCGATGTAGCAGTGCTACCCCGGTCCCACCATCCGGCGGGACGTCCTGAAACCTCGGGTTTTCGGCAGGGGAGGCTGGGAGGGGCGGAGCCCTTCTCAGCGGTTGAAGGCGCGCTTCAACTCGGCGGCCAGGTCGGTCTTTTCCCAGGTGAAGGTGCCCTTTTCCTCGTCCGGCGTGCGGCCGAAATGCCCGTAGGCGGAGGTCGGCGCATAGATCGGGCGGTTCAGGTGCAGGTGCTCGCGGATGCCGCGGGGCGACAGGTTCATCAACCCGTTCACCACACGCGCCAGCTTCGTCTCGTCCACGTCCTTGCCGGTGTTGTGCAGGTCGAAATAGACCGAAAGCGGCTTGGACACGCCGATGGCGTAGGAGACCTGGATGGTGCACTTCTCGGCCAGGCCGGCGGCCACCACGTTCTTGGCCAGGTAGCGGCAGGCATAGGCGGCCGAGCGGTCCACCTTGGTCGGGTCCTTGCCGGAGAACGCGCCGCCGCCATGCGGGGCCGCGCCGCCATAGGTGTCGACGATGATCTTGCGCCCGGTCAGGCCGCAATCGCCGTCGGGGCCGCCGATCACGAAGGTGCCCGTGGGGTTCACATACATCTCGTCCTCGGGGACGGACCAGCCATCCGGCAGGGAGGAGACGATGATCGGGCGCACCAGCTCGCGCACCTGGGCCTGGGTCAGGCCTTCCTCGTGCTGGGTGGAGACCACCACGGAGGTCACGCCCACCGGCTTGCCGTCGACGTAGCGCAGCGTCACCTGGGACTTGGCATCCGGCAGCAGGCCAGCGACGGATTTGTCGTTGTTGCGGCGCAGCTCGGAGATGCGGCGCAGGATCAGATGCGAGTAATAGAGCGGCGCCGGCATCAGGTCCGGCGTCTCGGTGCAGGCATAGCCGAACATGATGCCCTGATCGCCGGCGCCCTCGTCCTTGTTGCCGGCGGCGTCCACGCCCTGCGCGATGTGCGCGGACTGGGCGTGCAGATGGCAGGCGATCTCGGCGTTGCGCCAGGAGAAACCTTCCTGGTCGTAGCCGATATCCTGAACCGCCATGCGGGCCAGGTGCATCAGCAGCTCAGGCGTCACGCTGGCTGGGCCGCGTGTTTCGCCGGCCAGGACGATCCGGTTGGTGGTGACCAGCGTCTCGCAGGCGACGCGCGCATACGGGTCGGCTTCCAGGAAGGCGTCCAGCACCGTATCCGAGATGCGGTCGGCAACCTTGTCGGGGTGGCCCTCGGAAACGGATTCCGAGGTGAACAGATATTCGCCCTTGTCGCGCATGGCCTTATCGTCCTCTTGTCGCGATGGCGACCGGCAATGCCCCGGCCTGGCTCAACCTCCGCAGAATGCGGTCGGGCTGTTTCGCAAGTGCGGGGCAGGGGGTCAAGCCATTGCGGAGCCCGGGCGGCACGGCCTTCACGGCAGCTTCACGCTGCCGTCATATCCGATGCGCCGTGCGGAACTGCCGTGCCTTGGCCCGATTGCCGCATGAGGCCATGGCGCACCAACGCCGGGAGCGATTGCGGGAGGTGTCGAGAAACAGCCAACCGCAGTCATGTGCCGGGCAGCATTTGAGCCCAGCCAGCCGATCGGACCGCAGCAGGTCCAGCATGGACCATGCGAGCAGGCCGGGCAGCGAATCGAGACCCCTTCCCCGCAGCGCATAGGGCCCAGGAGCCGGGATCAGACGCAGATGCGATGCAGCCTCTGCAGCCGCAGCCAGAATAGCACTCAGCGCCGCCGGGGGCGCTTCGCGTCCAGCGGCCAGGGCCAGGCCCGCTTCCAGGATGGCGCCCCGGAGGGTCACGCAACGCCCCAGCAGCGCCTGCGCCGCGGCCGGGAAAGCCGGCAGCGGCTCCATTCCCGGCACATCGGTCTGCCGCGCCCACAACACGAGGTCCTCCGGCGTCTGCAGATGATCGAGGCGGTGCGGCGTATCGCGCCAGCTGATGGTGTTGGCGAAATCCAGCGCCGGATGCCCACCGACACGGTGCAAGGTTCCTGGCCGCTTCTGCTCACGATCAATCAGCACGGATCCTCCGGACGGCAACCATAACTGGCTAAGCGCTCTTAAGCGGTTATCGCTGCCTTGGCGAGCAATGGTTCCCCAACACTCCTGAGCTGGTTCCGGCGGTGCCAAGCCAGTCTGCGGCAGCACGGTATCCAGCGATGATCCCGTGAGAGCCGGCAGAATGGATTCATGCCGGACAGCGCAGAAAGGACTGGGGATCACTGACTGCTGGAACCATCTCGGCGCGGTGCTGCAGCCGCTCCAGAACTTTCATTCCGGTATCGCCGCATAACCAGAGGAGGACGTGAGACATGACAGGATCCAGGGCCACGATTGCCCGCATCTGGCGCGGCCGCACCCGCCCTGACGTGGCGGATGCCTATGAACCCTATCTGCGCGAGGCAGGCATCCGCCCGTTGGAGGACAAGGCGCTGGGTGTGCAGTTGTTCCGGGAGGATCGCGAAGGGGAAAGCGAGTTCATCACCATCTCCTACTGGGAAGATGTCGAGGCGATGTCGCGCTTCGCCGGACCGGACCCGAGGCGCATCCACCACCTGCCGCGCGATGCCGAGTTCCTGATCGAGCTGCCGCAAGGGGTGCAGGTGCTGCGGATCCTGGCGGCGAAGCTGCCGCCAGGATGAGGCGGGAAAGCGGCCCGAGACGGCACTACCCCATGCCAAGCACGTGCTTCATGTCGTAGAGCCCGGCGGGCTGCCCGGCCGCCCATTGCGCCGCGCGCACCGCGCCGGTGGCATAGACACGCCGGTCAAAGGAGCGGTGGGTGAGGGCGATCTGCTCCGAGCCGGCGGCGAAGAGCAGCGTGTGCTCCCCCACCACCTGCCCGCCGCGCAGCGCGGCGAAGCCGATGGGGCCGGTGGCGCGGGCACCGGTATGCCCGTCGCGCCCGGATTCCATTCCCACCTCCTCCAGCGTCCGGCCGCGCCCGCGCGCCACGGCGCGGCCCAGCCCAATGGCGGTGCCTGAAGGCGCATCGACCTTTTGACGATGATGCATCTCGACGATCTCGGCATCGTACTGCTCGGGCGGCAGCGCAGCGCCCATCCGCTCGGCCAGAGCGAAGAGCAGGTTCACGCCGGGCGCGAAATTGGCGGCATAGACGATGGGCACATGCTTCGCCGCCGCCATCACCGCCGTCTCCTGCGCCGCGGAGAGCCCGGACGAGCCCAGGATCAGCGCCTTGCCGTGCTCGGCGGCCAGGCCGGCATGCCGTTCGGCGGTGGAAGCGTTGGTGAAGTCGATCACGGCATCGCTGCCGGCAAACAGGGCGGCTGCGTCGCCATCCCGTCCGATGCCCCCCGAGAGTGTTCCGCCGGCGGCAGCGACTTCTTCCTGCAGCAGCCGGCCCATGCGACCGGAGATGCCGGCAATGCCGATGCGAAGCGTCATGGTGATGCGGCCCCTGAAACGAAGAAGTCCGGGGAAAAGGAATTCTCCCCGGACTCCGCTTCTTTTCTTTCTGTCAGATCGGGCGTCGGATCAACGCCCAAGACCGTCCCAGAATTCCTTTACCTTGGCGAAGAAGCCCTCACTCTCGGGTGAGGAGTTGCCGACCTCGCCCTCGAACTCCTGCAGCAATTCACGCTGCCGGGCAGAAAGGTTCTGCGGCGTTTCCACCGCCACCTGCACATACATGTCACCGCGCGCTGCCGAGCGTAGCACGGAGAAACCTTTGCCGCGCAGGCGGAACTGGTCGCCCGTCTGCGTGCCTGCCGGAATGGTGACACGGGAACGACCGCCATCGATGGTCGGCACTTCCACGCCGCCGCCCAGCGCCGCCTGGGTCATGCGCAGCGGCACGCGGACATAGATGTTGGCGCCGTCCCTCTGGAACAGGGCATGCGGGCGGATGGCGATGTCCACGTAAAGATCGCCCGCGGGGGCGCCGCGCAATCCTGCCTCGCCCTCACCGGAAAGGCGGATGCGGGTGCCATCCTCCACTCCTGGGGGGATGGTGACGTTGAGGTTGCGTTCCTTGTGGACGCGCCCGGCGCCCTGGCAAACCTTGCAGGGATTTTTGATGATGCGCCCCGTGCCGCCGCAAGTGGGGCAAGCGCGCTCGATCAGGAAGAAGCCCTGCTGGGCGCGCACCTTGCCGGCGCCGCCGCAGGTTGTGCAGGTGGTGGCGCTGGCCTTGCCTTCGGCGCCGCTGCCATCGCAAGCGTCGCACTGCACGCTGGTCTGTACGCGGATCGGCTTCTTCACGCCGGCAAAGGCGTCTTCTAGCGTGATGTCCACCTGGTGCCGCAGGTCGGCGCCGCGCCCGGCCGCCGCCGCACCGCCGCCCTGTCGGCCGCGCGCGCCGAACTGGCCGAACATCTCGGCAAAGATGTCCTCGAAGCCGCCCGCGCCGAAGGGACTGCCGCCGCCGAAGCCACCGCCGCCACCCGGCCCGCCACCCTCGAAAGCCGCATGGCCGTAGCGGTCATAGGCCGCGCGCTTCTCGGCATCCTTCAGCACATCATAGGCTTCGTTCAATTCCTTGAACTTCGCCTCAGCCGCCTTGTCGCCCGGATTGCGGTCCGGGTGGTACTTCATGGCCTGCTTGCGGTAGGCCTTTTTCAGCTCGTCCTCGCCGGCATCACGGCCGACGCCGAGCGTGTCGTAGTAATCGCCCTTGGCCATGGTTCGGCCTGTCCTCCAGGAAGCGGAACGAAGATGCGCCCGGCTCCATCTCCGGAACCGGGCGCCAGCGAATCAGCGCGTGGCTGGACGCCTCATTCCGGCTTCTTCTTGGCCGGGTCCACGTCCTCGAACTCGGCGTCGACCACCTTCTCGCCCGAGGGGCCCGTCTGGGCGCCCGGCTGGGCTCCCGCCGCGCCGCCGGCATCGGCCGCTCCATCCTGCGGCGTGGCCTTGTAGATGGCCTCACCCACCTTCATCGCTGCCGCGGAAAGGCGCTCGCTGGCCGCGCGGATGGTATCCACGTCGGTGCCGTTCTGCGCCTCGCGCGCCGCAGCGATCGCTGCCTCGGCCTCGGTCTTCTCCGCCTCGGGCACCTTCTCGGCGTTGTCCTTCAGCGACTTCTCCGTGGTGTGGATCAGCGCTTCCAGCTGGTTCTTCGCCTCGACGGCCTCCCGGCGCTTCTTGTCCTCCTCGGCATGAGCCTCGGCGTCCTTCACCATGCGCTCGATGTCGGCGTCGGATAGGCCAGACTTGGCCTGGATCTTGATCTGCGTTTCCTTGCCGGTGGCCTTGTCCTTGGCCTGCACGGAAACGATGCCGTTGGCGTCGATGTCGAAGGTCACCTCGATCTGCGGCACGCCGCGCGGCGCGGGCGGGATGCCCTGCAGGTCGAAATTGCCCAGCAGCTTGTTGTCCGCCGCCATCTCGCGCTCGCCCTGGAACACCTTGATGGTCACCGCGGTCTGGTTGTCGTCGGCGGTGGAGAAGGTCTGGCTCTTCTTGGTCGGGATCGTCGTGTTACGGTCGATCAGCCGGGTGAACACGCCGCCCAGCGTCTCGATGCCCAGCGACAGCGGGGTCACGTCGAGCAGCAGGACATCCTTCACCTCGCCCTTCAGCACGCCGCCCTGGATGGCGGCGCCGATGGCCACGACCTCATCCGGGTTGACGTTGCGGGCCGGCTCCTTGCCGAAGAAGGTCTTCACCGCCTCGATGACCTTGGGCATGCGGGTCATGCCGCCGACCAGGATCACCTCGTCGATCTCGCCGGCGTTCATGCCGGCATCCTTCAGCGCCAGCTTGCAGGGCTCCAGCGTCCGCTGCACCAGGTCGTCCACCAGGCTTTCCAGCTTGGCGCGGGAAACCTGCAGCACCAGGTGCTTCGGGCCGGAGGCGTCGGCGGTGATGAAGGGCAGATTGATTTCGGTCTGCTTGGCCGAGGACAGCTCGATCTTCGCCTTCTCAGCGGCTTCCTTCAGGCGCTGCAGGGCCAGCTTGTCGCTGCGCAGGTCGATGCCGTTCTCTTTCTTGAACTCATCGGCCAGGTAGTCGATCACGCGCTGGTCGAAATCCTCGCCGCCCAGGAAGGTGTCGCCATTGGTGGACTTCACCTCGAACACGCCGTCGCCGATCTCCAGGATCGACACGTCGAAGGTGCCGCCGCCGAGGTCGTAGACCGCGATGGTGCCAGTGGCCTTCTTGTCCATGCCATAGGCAAGGGCGGCAGCCGTCGGCTCGTTGATGATGCGCAGCACCTCAAGGCCGGCAACCTGGCCGGCTTCCTTGGTCGCCTGCCGCTGGCTGTCGTTGAAGTAGGCGGGGACGGTGATGACGGCCTGCGTCACCTTCTCGCCGAGATAGGCCTCGGCCGTCTCCTTCATCTTGGTCAGCACGTTGGCGCTGATCTGCTGCGGCGCCTGCTTCTGCCCGCCGGCTTCCACCCAGGCGTCGCCATTGTCGGCGCGGATGATCTTGAAGGGGGCGAGGCCCGCTTCCTTCTTGACCATCGGATCCTCGAAGCGACGGCCAATCAGGCGCTTCACGGCGTACAGGGTGTCGGTCGGGTTGGTCACCGCCTGGCGCTTCGCGGCCTGGCCCACCAACCGCTCGCCATTCTTGGAAAAAGCGACCATGGACGGCGTAGTGCGCGCGCCCTCGGCGTTCTCCAGCACCTTGACGTCGCCACCTTCCATGATGGCCACGCAGCTATTCGTGGTGCCAAGGTCAATGCCGATGACTTTGCTCATCCGAGTTCTCCTTTGCGGCGGGTGAGGGCGGCCCTGTGTTCTCGGCGCCGCGTCCACCCCCAATGCTTCATCAGGCTGGATAAAGACCGCCGCCCGGTAGCCTGGGCGGCTGCAACTGCGATGTATTGAGCCGGGCGGCGCCGAACAAGGGCGACCTTCGCCGCCGCACAAAAAATGTGCAGCGGCGCCCGGTCAGGTTTCAGGCCGTTTCGGAGACGCCCTCGCCCGCCACCACCACCATGGCCGGCTTCAGCAGGCGGCCGTTCAGCGTCCAGGCCGGGGTCCAGGCCTGGATCACCGTGCCGGAAGCGACACCCTCCGGCGGCGGCTGCTGCGCCATCGCCTGGTGCAGATCGGGGTCGAAGGGCTTGCCCTCGGCATCGTGGCGGACGACGCCATTGCGCTCCAGGATGCCGATGAAGTTGCGTTCCACCCCCTCGAAGCCGCCGCGCAGCTTGGTGAGCAGCTCGGCCTCGCCTTCCTCAGCGGCAGGCAAGGCGTCGAGGCCGCGACGCAGATTGTCCGCCGCTTCCACGACGTCGCGGGCAAATTTCTGCACGGCGTACTGGCGGGCATCCTCCACCTCGCGCTTGGTGCGAGCGCGAAGGTTCTGCATCTCCGCCTCGGACCGCATCCACCGGTCCTTGGTCTCGGCCAGCGCCGCTTCCAGCTCGGCGATGCGCGCCATGGCGTCGGCAGGTTGCTCGGGGAGGGGCTGAGTGGCCTCCCGCGACGCCGCTTCCGGAGCATTGTCCTGGGGCACGGCGTCGGGAGACATGTCGGGCGTATTCCGGTCGTTCATCACGGGGCCATTCTGATCAGTCGCAGTGGTGGCCGGCAAGGCCGTTCCGCTTCCACCTAGGGGTGCGGACGCCCCAGCACAAGGAAACGATTCGCCAGAAGCCTTGCCGCCACGTGTCGCCACCTTGCGCGCGGGACGGGAGAGGGGCATCTCGTCGCCATGTCCCCCGCTCCGCCCCCCGGCTCCTCGTCCGAACCCGTTCCCCCCTCGCGACGGCGATCCCGTCTGGCCGTTGTGTTGTTCAACCTCGGCGGCCCCGACAGCCCGGCCGCCGTACGGCCCTTTCTGGAAAATCTGTTCACCGATCCGGCCATCCTGCGGGTGCCGGGTTTCGTGCGCCCGCTGCTCGGCAAGTTCATCGCCGCGCGCCGCACCAAGGCGGCCAGCGAGAACTATGCCATTCTGGGCGGTAAGTCGCCGCTGCTGGAGTTGACCGTTGCCCAGGCCCAGGCCTTGGAAACGGCGCTGGGCGCCGAAGGCGACACGGTGCGCTGCTTCGTGGCCATGCGGTACTGGCACCCCTTCGCCGAGGCCGCCGCGAGGCAGGTGCGGGACTGGGGCGCGGACGAGGTGCTGCTGCTGCCGCTTTATCCGCAATATTCCACGACCACTACCGGCTCCTCGGCCGACGACTGGGCGGCGGCCTGCCGGAAGATCGGGCTCGACCTGCCGACCCGGACGCTGTGCTGCTGGCATTCCGACGAAGGCTTCGCGGGCGCCACCGCCACCCTGCTGCGCCGCGCCTATGACAAGGCACGGTCGGAGACCCCGGCGGGAACTGGGCTGCGCATCCTGTTCTCCGCCCACGGCCTGCCGGAGAGCATCGTCAAGGCTGGCGACCCCTACCAGTGGCAGGTTGAGCAGAGCGTCGCCGCCATCGTGCGACAGCTCGGCATCGCCGGGCTGGATCATGCCATCTGCTACCAGTCCCGGGTGACGCCGCAGAAATGGCTCGGCCCTTCCACCGAGGTTGCGCTGGAGCAGGCGGCCAAGGATGGCGTGGCGGTGCTGGTGCATCCCGTGGCCTTCGTCTCCGAGCATTCCGAGACGCTGGTGGAGCTGGACGTTGAATATGCGGAGCTGGCGCACAAGCTCGGCATCCCTGGCTATTTCCGCGCGCCGGCGCAGAACAGCGACCCTGCCTTCATCGCCGCGCTGGCCGATCTGGTGCGCCAGACCCGCGACAGCGGGCGGACACTCTGCTCCTTCGCCGGTGGCCGGCAATGTCCCAAGGCGCATGGCGACTGCCCGCACGCCCGCGCTCCCCGAGCCGCCGCGCAGAAGGCCATGGCATGACGCTCCTGACTCCCCGCCCTGCCGCCATCCTGTTCGATTGCGACGGGGTGCTGGCCGACAGCGAGACGGTGGTGAACACCATTGTCGCCGAGGACCTGACGGAACGCGGCTGGCCGGTCACTGCCGAGCAGTGCAAGGGCATCTTCCTGGGCCGCGCCATCCCGGACATGGTGCCGGTGGTGGAAGGCCGGGTCGGCCCGCTGCCCGAAGGATGGAGCGACGCCATCTCCGACGTCATCGCCCGCCGGATGCGGCAGGAGACACCCCCCATGCCCGGCGCCGCCGCCCTGGTCCGCGCATTGTCCGAAGCCGGCATGCCGATCGCCTGCGCGAGCAATTCGGGCCGCGAAGAGCTGGTGGCCAAGCTGGAAGGGCTTGGCATCGCGCGGTACTTCGGTTCACGCGTATTTTCCTGGCAGGATGTGCCGCGGCCCAAGCCGGCGCCGGACATGTACCTCGCCGCCGCCGCCGCCTGCGACGCCGATCCGCGCAACTGCGTGGTGGTGGAGGACAGCCTGCTCGGGACCCGGGCCGGAATCGCTGCAGGCTGCCGCGTCATGGGCTTTGCGCACGAGACCCCCGCCGGGCTGCTGGCCATCGAGGGCGCCACGCCCTTTCACAGCATGGCGGAGTTGGCCACCCTGCTCGGAGTGAAAGCATGACCATCGACGCGCTCGGCGCCTGGTACCCCTGGATCAAGTCCTTCCACCTGATCTCGGTGATCGCCTGGCTTGCGGGGATGTTCTACCTGCCGCGCCTTTTCGTTTATCACAGCGCGGTGCCCGCCGGCTCCGAACGCAGCGAGATGCTGAAGGTGATGGAGCGCCGGCTGCTGAAGGCCATCATCAACCCCGCCATGATCGCCGCCTGGATCTTCGGGATTTGCCTGGTGCTGACGCCGGGCGTGATCGACTGGTCCGCCGGCTGGTGGCACACCAAGATGCTCGGCTTCCTGCTGATGTCGGGCTTTCACGGCCATTTGGCCGCCAGCCAGAAGCGTTTCGCGCGGGACGAACGGCCGCGCTCCGAACGCTATTGGCGGATCGCCAACGAGGTGCCGACGGTGCTGATGGTGGTGATCGTTATCATGGTGATCGCCCGGCCCTTCTGAGCCGGCTCGGGTGGCGCTGGCTCAATTCGCCAGAAATCCTTGAACACGGTGAGACTCGGCGCCATTTAAAGCTTGACGGAAGTAGGAAGGCACCCTTAGCGTGCCGATACTTCTCGTCCAGGTGGCAAGAACGGCCTGCACCGGCCTGCATTGACGCCCAGACTCCCTCCTTCCTGATCAGGGACGCCACCCGCCGCGCGAAAAGCGCGGCCGTGGTCTGCGGGCTGCGCGTTACAGGCCCGCCCGCGGAGCAACGTCCCGCTCTGTTTCCCGCCGGAACGGAACGCGTCCGACCTATGCACCTCTCCGAACTCAAGGCCAAAAGCCCCTCTGACCTGCTGGCATTCGCCGAATCGCTGCAGATCGAGAACGCATCGATCCTGCGCAAGCAGGACATGATGTTCGCGATCCTGAAGCAGTTGGCGGAGAACGAGCAGGCCATCCATGGCGATGGCACTCTCGAGATCCTGTCTGATGGCTTCGGCTTTCTGCGCTCGCCGCAATCAAACTACCTGCCGGGGCCGGACGACATCTACGTCTCCCCAGCGCAGGTGCGCCGCTTCGGCCTGCGCACCGGCGACACGGTGGAAGGCCAGATCCGCGCGCCCAAGGACGGCGAGCGGTACTTCGCACTGCTGAAGGTCAACTCGGTCAATTTCGAGCCGCCCGAGGCGCTGCGCCACCGCATCAACTTCGACAATCTCACGCCGCTCTATCCGACGCGCCAGCTGAAGATGGAGAATGCAAACTTCGAGAGCGTCGCCAAGGGGCAGCAGAAGGACTACACGCCGCGAGTCATCGATCTGGTGGCACCGATCGGCATGGGCCAGCGCGCCCTGGTGGTAGCGCCGCCGCGCACCGGCAAGACGGTGATGCTGCAGAACATCGCCCGCTCCATCTCCGCCAACCACCCCGACGTCTTCCTGCTGGTGCTGCTGATCGACGAGCGGCCCGAGGAAGTCACCGACATGGCCCGCACCGTGCGCGGCGAGGTCGTGGCCTCCACCTTCGACGAGCCGGCCACCCGCCACGTGCAGGTGACCGAGATGGTGCTGGAGAAGGCCAAGCGGCTGGTCGAGCACAAGCGCGACGTGGTGATCCTGCTCGACTCGATCACCCGCCTAGGCCGCGCCTACAACTCGGTCGTGCCGTCCTCGGGCAAGGTGCTGACGGGCGGCGTGGACGCCAACGCCCTGCAGCGGCCGAAGCGCTTCTTCGGCGCCGCCCGCAACATCGAGGAAGGCGGCAGCCTCACCATCATCGCGACGGCGCTGATCGACACCGGCAGCCGCATGGATGAGGTGATTTTCGAGGAGTTCAAGGGTACCGGCAACTCCGAGGTGATCCTGGACCGCAAGCTTTCCGACAAGCGCATCTATCCGGCCATCGACATCGCCAAGTCCGGCACCCGCCGCGAGGAAGTGCTGATCGACCGCCCGACTCTGACCAAGATGTGGGTGCTGCGCCGCATCCTGAATCCGATGGGCACCCAGGACTCGATGGAGTTCCTCCTGGACAAGCTGAAGTACAGCAAGACCAACCAGGATTTCTTCGACGCCATGAACACCTGAGGCTGCAGCCTCAGCCCTATGCGCGCGGCCCGGGATCCTGTTCCCGGGCCGTCTTGCTTTCAGCGCATGGCACCCTAGCCCTGCTTCAACCGCCCTGTTCCCTTGCAGGCTTCGCGTGGCTCGGCGCCTGTTCATCAGCCCTCCAGACGCTAGGCTCAGGGAAAGCCTGAGCATGCGAGGAGAATCCCGATGAGCGCCACCTCCTGGCAGGGGGTTTCCGTCGCCGAGCTGGAACGTGCCTCCCACACTGCAGTTCCGGCCCAACGCACAGCTTTCGACGGGCCCTTCCTGCTGCGTGCCTTTCTAGGCGGAACAGGGCGGGCCAATGCCGCCAGCTCGCTTGATCCATCCCCCGATGCCAACCTGCCACTACGCTTGGCGCGGATCGAAGCCGCCTACCGCCGGGCAGGCCTGTCCCCCCGGTTCCGCTCGACCCCATTGGACCCCCCCGAGCTGGAACAGGCGCTGTTGGATCGCGGATACCGGGCCGATGAAGGCTCCCGCGTCATGGCCGGTCCACTGGGACAGTTCGCCGCCGCCGACCCTGCGGTGGACGTCCTGGAAGGACCAGAGAACGCCTTCCTGTCTGTTCTCTCCACCGCCGAATACCAGAGCGTGGCGCGGCGGACGGAAAAGCAACAGGCGGCGGCGATGATGATGGTTCCGGCAGCCTGGCTTGTGCTGCGCGAGGATGGCCAGCCAGCAGCATGCGCTCAGGTGGCGGTGGATGGCCGGCTCGTTGGGTTTTTCGACATTGCGGTGCGGCCGGAATTTCGTCGCCGGGGACTGGCGCGCCGCATTATCGCCGCCAGCGCTGCCTGGGGACAGGAGCGAGGGGGAACCACAGGGTGGCTGCAGGTTTCGGCCGGTAATCTGGCGGCCTCCGCCTTGTATGAGGCGTTAGGCCTGCGCGAAATCTACCGCTACCGCTACTTTCTGCCGGGATGAAGGAGTGGTGCCGGAGAGGCACCTCTTCTCCACGCTGCACGCGGAGGCTCCTGAAGCCATGATCCGTGGAGAGGCAGGAACGGCTCCCGGATCGTAGGTCGATTTCTCCGGGTGGTTTGTGGGGCTGTCAGGGAAGCAGAACCGTGGAGCCGGTGGTTTTCCGCGCCTCAAGTGCACGATGGGCCTCCGCGGCATCCCGCAGCGGAAAGGTCTGGTTGACGTTGATCTTCACCGCGCCGGACTGCACCACCGAGAAGAGATCCGTCGCGGTGGCCACCAGATCGCCATGCTTCGCGGTGTAGGTGGCAAGGGTAGGGCGGGTCAGGAACAACGAGCCCTTGGCGGCCAGCACGCTGATGTCGACCGGCGGCACGGGCCCCGAGGCATTCCCGTAGGACACCATCATGCCGAGCGGCGCAAGGCAATCGAGTGAGGCCGTGAAGGTATCCTTGCCCACACTGTCATAGACCACCGGGAGCATGGCGCCGGCAGTGATCTCCTTGACCCGTGCCGGCAGGTCATCCTGGCCTGGGATCAGCACATGGTCAGCACCATTGGCCTGGGCCAGAGCAGCCTTTTCGGGCGTGGACACGGTGCCGATGACGGTGCAGCCGAGTTGCTTGGCCCACTGGCACATGATCAGCCCCACCCCACCGGCGGCCGCATGGACCAGAATGGTATCGCCCGGCTTCACCGCATAGGTGCGGCGCAACAGGTATTGCGCCGTCATCCCCTGCAACATCATGCCGGCGGCGGTCGCATCGTCGATGCCATCGGGCAGCTTGACCACCCGGTCGGCCTTGAGGGTGCGGGCTTCGGCATAGGCGCCGATCGGTGCCATGGCATAGGCCACGCGGTCACCCACCGCGAAATCCTGCACATCGGCCCCAACAGCCTCGATCCGGCCGGCAGCCTCCATGCCCAGTGTCGCCGGAAGGGCAGGGAGCTTGTAGAGGCCTGTGCGGAAATATACGTCGATGTAGTTCAGCCCCACAGCCCCGTGACGAACCAGCACCTCGTCAGCCTTGGGCGCGGGCAGGGGAACCTCCTCCCACACCATCTTCTCAGGGCCGCCATGCTCATGGATGCGGATGGCGTGATTCATACCAGGGTTCCTTGCTGCCGGCCGACGACGCGGCGCTCGAGATCGAGAAGATACGTCTTGGTAGCCGGGCCTTCGCCGCCGGAATACCCGCCCAGCCTGCCGCCACCCGCCACCACGCGATGGCAGGGAATGATGATCGGGATCGGATTGCGGCCATTGGCCTGCCCGATCGCCCGAGCCGCCGAGCCGAGATCCCGCGCCAGATCGCCATAGGATCGAGTCTCGCCCGGCGGGATCGCCTGCAATGCTGCCCAGACACGCCGTTGGAACACGGTGCCGAACGGCGCCAGCGGGAGGTCGAAACCAGGACGCTGACCATCGAAATAATCCTGCACCTGTTCGCGGGCGGCCAGCAGGAGCCCGGTTTCGCACTGATCACGCCCCCGCCCCCAGTCGAGCGCGACGATGGCCCCGTCCTCCTCGGACAGGGTGAGCGGGCCGAGGGGAGTGAGAAAGGAAAGCTGCGGCATGGAGCGGCGATTCGACACGCTCTGCGCGTAGCGTCAAGGGTCAGAGTGTATCAGCCTTCTGGTGGCGCCCGGCCCACCTCGCTAGAGGGATGGACACCCAGCCTGGACCAAGCAAGGAGAGTTCCGCGTGACCGATGCCATTCCCACCGATCCGCCACCCTATTTCCTGGCGCATGTCTTTGTTTGCTGCAACCGCCGCGCGGACGGGCATAAGCGCGGCTCCTGCGCTGCCCGTGGCAGCGAGAAGCTGAAGGATTACATGAAAGCTCGTGCCAAGGAGTTGGGCATCACCGGGGTGCGGGTGAACCAGGCTGGATGCCTGGATCGTTGCGAGTTCGGACCTGCGATCGTCATCTATCCGGAAGGCGTATGGTACCGCGCGGAAACCCGTGAAGACATCGACGAGATCCTGCTGGCGCATCTGGTGGAAGGAAGGCGGGCCACGAGGCTGATGCTGACTGAGCACGATGTGGTGCCGAAAGGCTGATCACCGGCCATGGCGTTCGAAACAATCTTTGCGCTGGCTTCCGGAACTGGACGGGCTGCCGTTTCGCTGATGCGGCTGTCCGGCCCGGACAGTGGCGCCATTCTGGACCGGCTGGCCCAGGGGCGTCCCAAGCCCCGCATGGCCACGCTTCGGCGCTTGCACGATCCGGTGCAGGGCGATGTGCTCGACGAAGCACTGGTGCTCTGGTTTCCGGGGCCGCGCTCCTATACCGGCGAGGATGTGGTGGAATTGCACCTGCACGGCGGGCGCGCCGTACGGGAGGGCGTGGCCTCGGCCCTGCTGGCGCTGGGAGCCCGTCCGGCGGAGCCTGGCGAGTTCACCCGCCGCGCCTTTCTGCATGGAAGGTTGGACCTGACAGCCGCCGAGGGCATCGCCGACCTAATCGACGCCGAAACCATGATCCAGCGCCGGCAAGCGTTGCGGCAGGCTGGTGGCGCCCTGGCAGCCCGCTATGGCGGATGGGCGGAGCGCCTGACCCGGCTGCTGGCCCACCAGGAAGCCGCGATCGAGTTCTCCGAGGACGGCATTCCCAATAAGCTGGAACAGGAGGTCCGCGACGGGGCTGCCGGCCTGGCGGCCGAGATCAACGGCCATCTGGCCGATGGAGGCCGCAGTGAACGACTTCGGGAGGGGCTCTGGGCCGCCATTGTGGGGGCACCCAATGCGGGCAAGTCGTCGCTGCTGAATGCGCTGGCCGGACGGGAAGCGGCCATCGTCTCGGCCCGTGCCGGCACCACGCGCGACATTGTCGAGGTACGGCTGGACCTAGCGGGTGTTCCGGTGTGGTTGGCCGACACAGCTGGGTTGCGTGACACGCCCGACGAGGTTGAGGCCGAAGGCGTGCGGCGTGCCCGGCGCCGCGCAGATGAGGCCGACCTAGTAATCGCAGTGTTTGCCACCGACCAGCCTCCGGACGCTGCGACCTTGGCCCTGCTCAACCCCCAAATACTGGTGGTGGCCAATAAAACCGACCTGCAACCCGCTCCGGCCACCATCGGTGGCATGAAGCCGGTTCCGGCCTCCGCACTCACACCCCAGGGGCTGCAGCCCCTTAGCGCCGCTCTGGAGGCCCTGGTGGCCCAGCGTGCCGGGCTCTCTGATGAGGCCGGGCTGACCCGTCCGCGGCATCGCGCCGCCCTGACCGAAGCCTCTGCCTGGCTGAACGAAGCCTACGACGCCGCCCTGCCTGAACTGACCTCAGAGTCATTGCGCGCCGCCCTGCGAGCGTTGGGGCGTCTGACCGGGCGCGTGGGAGTTGAACAGGTGCTGGACGTCGTGTTTGGGGATTTCTGCATCGGAAAATAGCGCGCGGCCCGCTATAGGTCAGGCCATGCGCGAAACCGAATTCGATGTTGTCGTGGTGGGTGGCGGCCATGCCGGCACCGAGGCCGCAGCGGCCGCAGCCCGTTGCGGTGCCCGCACCCTCCTGCTGACCCACAAGCTGGAAACCCTGGGCGAGATGTCCTGCAATCCCGCCATCGGTGGAGTGGGCAAAGGGCATCTGGTACGCGAGGTTGATGCATTGGACGGGATTATGGGCCGGGCTGCCGACGCCGCTGGCATTCACTTCAAGCTGCTGAATCGCAGCAAGGGCCCTGCCGTACGCGGCCCCCGGGCACAGGCTGACAGGGCGTTGTATCGGTGCGCTGTGCAGGAGTTGCTGATGGCCCAACCGGACCTGACCATCCGCGCGGTTGCGGCGGAAGGCATGGAGAGGGATCCATCCGGACGCATCGCCGCCGTTTCGACGGCGGATGGTCAGCGCATCGCCTGCGGCGCTGTGATCATCACCACCGGCACCTTTCTGCGTGGCGAAATCCATATCGGCGAAATCCGGATCCCGGCCGGTCGCGTCGGCGATGCCCCAGCCATCGGTTTGGCCTTGGCGATCGAGACGCTGGGCCTTCCGATGCGGCGCCTCAAGACCGGCACACCGCCCCGGCTCGACGGCCGTACTATCGATTGGGCCAGCCTGGAAATGCAGCCGGGCGATGCCGAGCCGGAACCGCTTTCCTGGATGACAGATCGCATCCGCAACCCCCAGGTTCAGTGCGGCATCACGGGAACCACGGAAGCCGGACATGCCTTGATCCGCGCGAACCTGCATCGCGCGCCCATTCATTCAGGTCAGATCCAGGGGGTAGGCCCGCGCTACTGCCCCTCCATAGAGGACAAGGTGACACGCTTCGCCGATCGCGAGCGGCACCAGATCTTCCTGGAACCTGAAGGGTTGGATGACCCCACCATCTATCCCAACGGCATCTCCACCAGCCTGCCTGAAGAGGTGCAGCGCGCCTTTCTCGCAACAATACCCGGATTGGAAAGGGCTGCCATTCTGCGCCCCGGCTATGCCATCGAGTATGATCATGTGGACCCTCGGGCGCTGCGACCTACTCTGGAAACGCGGGCCGTGCCTGGCCTGTTCCTGGCAGGACAGATCAACGGGACAACGGGTTATGAGGAGGCTGCGGCCCAAGGACTTCTGGCTGGACTGAATGCTGCAGCCCTGGCAGGCGGCGAGGCCGCTGCCCGAACCCTGATGCGCAACGAGGCCTATCTAGGCGTCATGGTGGACGACCTTGTGCTGCAGGGCGTGAGTGAGCCTTACCGCATGCTCACCGCCCGATCTGAGCACCGGCTGGCTCTGCGGGCCGACAATGCCGGGCTGCGCCTGACGGAGAAAGGCATTGGCTGGGGCATTGTGGGCACCGAGCGCGCGTCCCGGTTTCGTGAGTTCGCCAGCCAGGTGGCCGGAGCATTGGAGCGGGCCAAGGTCGAAGGCGGATCTCCCGCAGCCTTGAAAGCTGCCGGGCTGCCCATCAACCAGGATGGCCGCTGGCGCAGCGTTCTCGAGGTGCTTGCCCTGCCCGAGATCGAGGCGGAGGCCGTGAACATAGCCTTCCCATGGCTTCAGGATCTGCCACGGGATGTTCGCACGCAGGTGGAGGCGGAGGCACTCTATGCTCCATATCTCCGCCGACAGGCGAACGAGCTCCGCCTACTCGAAAAGGAAGAACGGCTGAATATCCCGCAGGGACTGGACTTCTCGTCGATACCGGGGCTTTCCAATGAAATGAAGCAGCGACTAAGTGCGGCACAGCCAGCCACCCTGGGTGGAGCTGGTCGGGTCCCTGGCGTCACACCGGCCGCACTTGCAGCCCTGGCAGTCCACCTCCGCAAGCGCCAGGAGCGTTTCACGTGAAACAACAGCCAGACCTTGTGCCCGCACAGGCCCTTCCTGTTTCACGTGAAACATCCGCTCTGCTGGAAAGGTTCATTCCGTTCTTTCTGCGCTGGAATGCGCGGATCAACCTAGTGGCGGCGGCGGACGCAGCCAAAATTCGGGAGCGCCACATCGCGGATTCCCTGCAACTTCTGCCGCTGATCCCACATGGAGACGCACCGTTGATCGACCTGGGTTCCGGTGGAGGTTTTCCAGGTCTGGTCCTTGCCATGGAGCTGATGCGTCCGGTGCATCTTGTGGAGGCGGATCGCCGCAAGGCAGCCTTTCTACAAGCTGCGGCTGCCGAACTTGGCCTGGCACATGTGGCGGTTCACGCCGCCCGCATCGAGCAGGTGACGCTGCCACGCGCATCAGTGCTGACGGCGCGTGCTCTGGCGCCTTTGGAGGCACTTCTGCCCTGGGCCGAAAGGCTCCTGACGCCGAATGGCGTGGCGATCTTCCCAAAAGGGCGGAATGCCGACCACGAAATCGAAACCGCTCGACGGGCAGGCTGGACAATGGACATTTCCCGGTACAAGAGCTTCACAGACCCCAACGCGACCCTCCTGAGCATCACTGGAATCCGCCGTGCCGGCGAATAAGCCTCCGCTTCGACGCATTGCCCTGGCAAATCAGAAGGGTGGTGTGGGCAAAACCACGACAGCCATTAACCTCGCCACGGCCTTGGCTACCCGAAAGAAAGTTCTGGTGATCGACCTCGATCCCCAGGGCAACGCCTCCACCGGCCTTGGCCTGCCCCGCGGTGAGCGTGGATCAGGCTCCTACGCCCTTCTGGTCGGCCAGAAGCCGCTGGGCGAGCTGATGCGGCCGACCAAGGTACCGGACCTGTTCCTGCTCCCCGCCGACAATGATTTGGCCGGCGCTGAGATCGAGTTGGTGGGCATGGAGAACCGGGAGCACCGTCTGCGCCTGGCCCTGGAGGCAAGTGCCGAAACGTTGCGCGGCTTCGACTTTATTCTGATCGACTGCCCTCCCTCGCTGGGGCTGCTGACGCTGAATGCCCTCGTGGCGGTGGAATCGGTGCTGATCCCGCTTCAGGCCGAGTTCTTCGCGCTGGAAGGCGTTTCGCAGATCACACGCACCATCGATCGGGTCCGCCGTGTGCTGAATCCTGCCCTGACGCTGGATGGCATCGTGCTGACCATGTTTGATCGCCGCAACAATCTATCCGAACTGGTGGCAGCGGATGTTCGGGCCTTCTTCCGCGACAAGGTGTTTGAAACCGTGATCCCCCGAAACATTCGGGTCAGCGAAGCGCCTTCGCACGGACTACCCGTGCTGCTCTACGACCCGCGCTCGACGGGCGCCCAATCCTACATCAAGCTGGCAGCCGAGATGCTGCGGCGGGAAAAAACCCGGGGGATCAAAGCCGCATGAGCACCGCACGCAAGCCGCCCCGCCTGGGCATGGGTCTTTCGGCGTTGCTGGGCGACGCCAGCGCTGCCACGCCTGCGAGCCCCAGCCTACCCCGCACCCTGCCGGTCGAGGCCCTGGAGCCCGGTCCATTCCAGCCGCGCGGTCCGATCGACCAGTCAGGGCTGGCGGAGTTGGCAGCCTCTATCCGCGAGCACGGGGTGTTGCAGCCGATCCTGGTGCGTCCGAAGCCCAATCAGGCAGGCGCTTTCCAAATCATCGGTGGCGAACGCCGTTGGCGTGCAGCGCAGCTCGCCCAGCGGCACGAAGTACCCGTCTTTGTTCACGAGCTGGACGACCGTGCTGCCCTTGCCGCCGCCCTGGTCGAGAACCTGCAACGTGAGGATCTGAACGCGCTGGAAGAGGCCAAGGGGTATCAGCGCCTTTCCGATGAGTTTGGCCTGACGCAGGATGCGCTCGGCCAAGCCGTCGGTAAAAGCCGGAGCCATGTCGCCAACACGCTGCGCCTGTTGGCTTTGCCGCCCAAGGTGCGGGACATGGTTGAACGCGGCAGTCTTTCGGCAGGTCACGCCCGTGCGCTTCTGACAGCGGCAGATCCGGTCAAACTGGCAGAGATGGTGGTGACGCGTGGCCTGAACGTCCGTCAGACCGAGGCACTTGCCGCGGCCGCGGAACACAACAAGCCTCGCCCAGGGCCGATCAGCGAGGATGCCGACACCAAGGCACTGGAACGGGATCTGGTTGCTCGACTTGGTTTGAAGGTCGCCATTCAGCATGGTCGGAAAGGCGGAAAGGTGACCATCTCCTACCGTGACCTGGATCAGCTGGATGGGGTCATCAGGCTGCTTTCCGCCCAATAAGAGGCCGGCTGCCAGGGACTGGCCCCTGGCTCCGCGAATTATCCACGACGCCGCAGGGCCATTGCCTGACGCCCAAGTTGCAATACGGCAGCACGCGCCACTGCTGCGTCGGGAATAGGCCGCGCGGCGGAACCCGATTTGCTTCGCTTCTCCGCCTCCAGCAGCGTATCTCCAGCCATGGCCAGAGCCTCCGGCGACCAGATCCTCAACGCCCGTTCGAAGCTTGGCTTGGCACGGAAGAAAACAGGGGGTCGCAACGCTTCCAGCGCGGCACCCGGCGATTGGCCGGATGCTACACCCAGCGCCGCAACATGCAGCCGCTGCACATGCCGCAAAGCCGCCCGCAGCACGGCAATGGGGCTTGCGCCCTCCGCCAGTGCGGCATCAAGGGCTCGATCCGCCAGGGGGATGTCGCCTCCCATTGCAGCCTGCAAGGCCTCATCCAGATCGAGGGCAGAGCCTTCCCCGGCGCAGGCGAGCACATCCTCTTCGGTCAGCCTGCCTTTCGCGCCAGCATAAAGCGCCAGCTTCTCCACCTCGCGGCGCAGCAGCATTCGGTCCTCGCCCAGATGCGTGGTCAGCCAGTCCAGAGCCGGAGCATCCGCCGAGACACCTTGTTCTTGCAGCAGCCGGCCAATGGTCGCAGCCAGCTCGGCGCCGCGTTCGCGGTAACAGGGCAGGACGGCCGCGGCCGGAGAAGGTTCCAGGAGGCTACGCAGCTTCGAGCGTGCCGGAAGCTCACCTGCTTCAAGCAACAGCATGGCTTCGCCCGGTCCCGCCAGCGCCTCCTTCACGGCACCGGAAAGGCTGTCCAGCGCTCCACGAACCCGCACCAAGCGCCGCCCACCGGTCATGGCGAGTGCGGTCATCTCACCCGGCAGGACGCCTGGACGGATGGCGGCTTCATGGGTCAGCTCGGCCATCCGGAACGGATCGTCGCCCCCGCCGAGAACCGTCTGCCGCAGCGCCTCGGCCCTTTCCCGCACCAGCCCGGCATCTTCGCCGTAAAGCAGCACGACCCGGCAGGCGCCCGGCTCCTTGAGAAAGGCTGCCGCCCGCCTGTTGTCGATCTTGGCCAAGGTTCTGGCGCTCTTAGGCGGAGCGGCTGCGCAGGCTCACCGTCAGGCGCAGCACGATGTCGTCGGCAAGCTGGCTGATCAGCCGCGAGGACATGGCGGCCTGCGCCGCGTCGCCGGCGAAGAACTGGTTGTCCGGGATGTCGAAGGCGTCGAAGGCGCGCTCCACTCCCTGGGCTCGCACCGAGGGCGGTGCCGCACGATCCACCAGCAGCCAGCTGCCGGTCATCACCATGCGAATGCGGGAAGGTGTGCCATCACGGCGGAAGCCTTCCGGTTCGGCGGAAGCCTGCAGGCTGACGCGGAGGTCATGGCTTGTCGCCGCGCTGCCGGCGGCACTCAGCCGCTCCGTGAGGGCGCGGCGAAGCATCTGCCCATTTCGCTCCGGGATCAGCGCCACCTCGGTGGAGGCGAGGATGGCTCGTACGTCATCCGACGCTTCTCCGGCAGCGGTAGCGCCTCCAGGCGCATGCAGGGGTCGGAAGCCGCAGCCAGCGACGCCCAGGCCCACAGCGCCCAGCAGCAAGCGGCGACGCATCTCAGACAACGAAGTTGACGATCCGGCCCGGGACATGGATGCGCTTTCGGATGGGGCGCCCGTCAATGGCGCGCTGAACATTCTCCTCCGCCTCGGCAGCGGCGAAGACAGTGGCCTCATCGGCGCCGACCGGCACCGAGATGGTGGCGCGCAGCTTGCCCAGCACCTGCACGGCCAGCGTCACGCTGTCGGCGCGGGCAATCTCCGCATCGGCCACGAGCCAGGGCAGATCGGCCACCAGCCCTCCATCGGGGCGCAGGAGCGACCATAGCTCCTCGGCCAGATGCGGCATCATCGGGCTGATCAAGCGGGCCGCTGCCTCCAGTGCCTCGCGGCGGGCCGCGCCATCGGCCTCCTGGCTTGCTTCCAGAATGTTGGCGAATTCGTGGATGCGGGCAACCGCCACGTTAAAGGCGAAGGTTTCGAGCGCCTCGGTCACGGCGGCGATCGTGCGGTGTGTGGCACGACGCAGGTCACGTGCCGCATCGGGGGCAGGGGCCACCGCCGCATCAGGCAGCACAGCGGCCGCGTTGTTCACCAAGCGCCAGAGCCGCTGGCTGAAGCGCGAAGCGCCCGCCACACCGGCCGCTGTCCATTCCATGTCGCGGTCGGGCGGATTGTCGGCCAGGATGAACCAGCGGGCGGTGTCGGCGCCGTACTGGTCGATGATGGCGCCGGGATCGATCGTGTTGCGCTTCGACTTCGACATCTTGTCGTTGCGCGATACCGTCACGGCGAGGCCGTTGGCCTTGTCGGTCGCCGATCCATCGGCGGCGACATCCACTTCCTCGGGGGACAGCCATCGGCCATCCTGAGCCTTGTAGGAGGCATGCTGCACCATGCCTTGGGTGAACAGCCCGGCAAAGGGCTCTGGCGTCCTGAGATGGCCCAGGCCGGACAGGGCACGGGTGAAGAAGCGGGAATAGAGCAGGTGCAGGATGGCGTGCTCAATGCCGCCAATATACTGGTCTACCGGAAGCCAGCCATTCGCCGCCTCCGGCACCAGGGCCGTGTTGGCCTTGGGGGCGGTGAAGCGGGCGAAATACCAGGAGCTGTCGACAAAGGTGTCGAAGGTGTCCGTTTCCCGCCGGGCCGGCTTGCCGCAGGACGGGCAACTCACATGCTTCCAGCTCGGGTGGTGGTCCAGGGGATTGCCGGACTTGGAGAAATCCACATCCTCCGGCAGCACCACGGGAAGCTGGTCGTCCGGCACCGCCACCGTGCCGCAGGCGTCGCAGTGGATCACCGGAATGGGGCAGCCCCAGTAGCGCTGGCGCGAGACGCCCCAGTCGCGCAGGCGCCAGTTCACCACCCCCGTGCCGGCGCCCTGTTTCTCCAGCGCGTCGATGGCGGCGCGCTTGCCCTCTGCCGTGCCGAGCCCGTTGAGGAAGCCGGAATGGATCAGCGTGCCCTCATCCGTATAGGCCGCGTCGGCGATCTGGAACGACGCCACGTCCTCTCCCGGCGGCAGGATGACGGGAGGCACCGGCAGGCCGTACTTGCGGGCGAAGTCCAGGTCGCGCTGGTCGCCGGAAGGGCAGCCGAAGATGGCGCCTGTCCCGTATTCCATCAGCACGAAATTCGCGATCCAGACTGGAAAGGTTGCACCTTCGATAAAGGGATGACGGACGCGCAGCCCCGTATCGATGCCGCGCTTCTCCGCCTGCTCGATGCTGGCCTCCGAGGTGCCCAGGCTGCGCACCTCCGCGATGAATGCGGCCACCTTTGGGTTGTTCGCCGCGGCGGCTTGGGCCAAGGGATGCTCCGCCGCCACGGCCAGGAAGGACATGCCGAACAGCGTGTCGGGCCGGGTGGTGAAGACCTCGACCTCGTCGATTCCCCCGGCCGGTGAATCCAGTGCGAATCGGACGCGCGCGCCCTCGCTCCGGCCGATCCAGTTGGCCTGCATCAGCTTCACGCGCTCAGGCCAGCGGTCGAGCCCGTCCAGCGCGTCCAGCAACTCCGGCGCATACTTGGTGATCGAGAGGAACCACTGGGACAGCTTCTTCTTCTCGACCATGGCGCCGGAGCGCCAGCCGCGTCCATCGATCACCTGCTCGTTGGCAAGCACCGTGTGGTCCACAGGGTCCCAATTGACCCAGCTTTCCTTGCGCTCGGCGAGTCCAGCCTTCAGCAGCTCCAGGAACAGCTTCTGCTGATGCCCGTAATAAGTCGGATCACAGGTGGCGAACTCACGGTCCCATTCCAGCGACAGGCCCATGCGCTGCAGCTCGGCGCGCATGGCGGCGATGTTGGAGTAGGTCCACTGGGCGGGATGCACACCGCGCTCGCGGGCAGCGTTCTCCGCCGGAAGCCCGAAGGCATCCCAGCCCATCGGGTGCAGAACCTGGTGCCCGCGCGCGCGCTTGTAGCGCGCGACCACGTCGCCCAACGTATAGTTCCGCACATGCCCCATATGGATCTTGCCCGAGGGATAGGGGAACATTTCAAGAACATAATACTTTGGGCGGCTGCCATCCGGCACATCAGGCACCTGGAAGCAGCGTGCCTCGGTCCAGGCCTTCTGCCAGCGCGGCTCGGCGGCGGCGAAATCGTAACGGGCAGGAATGGCAGAGTCGTTCATGGGACCGGACTATCGGGACATCGGGCAAGGCCCCGGGCTGAACAGCGGGGCTCGGGCTAGAGGGATACGGGCTTGGCGTCGCCAAGGGAAGGGCACGTCTGCGAATCGGCCTCCCACAACGCGAAAGGGCAGGCCTGAGCCTGCCCTTGGTGGGAATGGGATGATCGTCAATTGCTGGCTGACTGGCTCCGCAATTCGCGAGCCCTGGCCAGCACCTGGTTCTCCATGTCGGTGTTGGTGTTCTGCGCCACGGGGGCATCCACCCAGGCGCCGCCCCGCTGCTCCTGCCGGAACACCGTGACCCGTACGCCGTCAGACCGCAGCTGGCGGCCCAGAATGTAGGCCGTGGCGCGGAAGCGCTCGTTGGGCGTGGAGGGCGGCGAATACCAGTCGGTGATGATGACGCCGCCGAAGGGATCGGCCGAGGTCAGCGGCAGGAAGGACAGCGTGTCCAGCGTGGCGCGCCAGAGATAGGCGTTGACGCCGAGCGCCCCGCCTTCCTGCGCCGCGCCGCCCTGCGGCGTCGAGCGGTCGGTGCCGAGAATCAGCACCCCGTCCGAGCCGCTGAGCCTGCCGCGAACCTGGGCACGCCGGCTGTCGTCGAAATATTCGTCGTTCTGCACCTGGCGGCCATAGCCGCAGGCGGCGAGGGGGATGATCAGCCCTAGGGCGAGAAGCTTGCGCATGGCCGCCGCACGATAGGCGGGGCAGCGGGGCGATCAAGCGCAAAAACGCAAAAAGGGCGGCGGGTTGCCCCGCCGCCCCATGCTTTCCGTTCCCGCAGGGGATCAGAAGGCGATGCGCGTACCGACAATGAGCACGTTGGCGTTGGTCTTGTTGCCAACGCCCTGGCCGCGGTCCACGCCACCTTCTTCGGTGGTGCCGTTGGTGTACTCGGCGACCAGCGCCAGACCCGGCGCCAGGGCATAGTTCGCGCCCACCGACCAGATCTTGTCCTTGCGGGCGGCCGGGGCGTTCACGTTGCCGGCCGAGACCTGCCAGTTGGCGGCGGCACCGACGGTCAACGCCTGCCAGGTGTACGAACCGCCGACCATCAGGTTGGTCATGTCGCGGTTGTCGATACCATTGGTGAGCACGTTGAGGCCGCTATTCGCCACGCCATAGGCGTAGTTCGCACCGATGGTGGCGCCATACGCCGTCGCCTGCAGGCCGAACACGCCGACCGCGAGGCCGTCGGCCGACTGGCCGGCGGTGTTCTTGGTCACGCCCGAACCGATGTAACCCGCGGTGGCGGCCAGGCCGACACCGGCGAAGGAGCCACGGTAACGAACGGCGGCCTGCACCTCGTTCTTACGACGCGGGGTACCGTACGGGAAGCTGTCCGTGCGGTCGCAGCCGACGCCGAAGGTCTCGCAGCCGCTATCCTCGCCCTCGCCGGTGTTGAAGCCGAAGGAGGCGCCGAAGTCGAAGCCGAAGAACTGCGGCGAGGTGTAGATGATCTTGGTGCTGTCGTTCAGGTAACCGCCGGCGATGTAGGCCGGGCGATAGTTGGCACCGATCACGTTGTCCCAGGCGTCGCCGTCGACGCCGCCGGTGCCGAAGTTGGTGATCCAGCCATTGGCGAAGGCGCCGAGCACCACACCGTCCTCGTCACCGAAGCGCAGCTGGCCAGCGGTGGGCGAGGAGATCCACATGTACATCTCGTCGATGTCCACGGAGGTCTTGGAGAAGCCCGGGCCGGCCTCACGGTTCAGGTCGCTCTGAACCTCGATGGTCGCACCATAGCTGATGCCGTTGGCGGCCTTGCCCTGGACGATCACGTGGATCTCGTTATCCGAGGCGAAGTCGGACTTGCCCTGGTTGGCGGTGCTGCGGTTGGGGCCGAGGCCGACATCCTGGTCGGTGAAGGCGTAGTTGAACCGGAAGTAACCACCGACCCGAACCGTCGGGGCTTCCTGGGCCTTCACCTCGGCCATGCCGAGCACGGCGGTGGCGACGACCGCCGTGGTCGCCAACAGAATCTTGCGCATCCCTAGTCCTCCTCACGCGCCGGAGCATCCGGCTGGTCCCGCGGCCCGCCTGCCCCCCTCGGCAGGGCCCCACGCATAAAGTTCGCAGGGCTAGTCAGGCCTGACGCGGACTATGCTTCGGCGCGGCCGCCACGGGCAATGCTCCGCTTGCGGCCGCCGCGACTTCATTGAAACACTGTGGCACAAGCGCAACATAGCTCCCGCCGCTCCCCAGTTTCACCGCATCAGGGCGGTGATGGCGGCCAGGCCGGCTACCCCCCGGGGCAAGCGTCCGGCCGTTGCCGGCGTGATGCCGCCCAGCGCCGCGCAAGGTCGCCCGGCCCGCCGTGCCAGGGCCGCCCAACGCAGCGGCCCCAGGACCGGCGCGCCGGGGTGACTCGGCGTCGGAAAGGCGGGCGAAAGGAACACCAGATCCGCCGCCAGCCGCCGTGCCCGGCGCAACCCGGCAGGGCCATGAGCCGCCGCCGACAACACCGCCCAGGCCGCGCCGCGCCGGCGGGCGATCAGAAAGGGCAGCAATTCCGATGTTGTGGGACGGTCCGGCAGATGCAGGCCAGCGCGCAGCCTCAGGGCCGCCCGACCATGGCCGCCGACCAGCAGCACGCCGCCCCGTCGCCGTGCCAACCGAACCAGCCGCGGCAGCAAGGGAGCATGGACACCGCGCGCCACCGCCCCGCTCCCGCGCGGCAGGGCCGCCAGGGCGGCGTGGGGGTCCGGCAGGCGGGCGGGATCGCTGAACAGCCAGAGCCGGGGCATGATACCACGCCGGGCCATGCGCCGCTTCTTGAGCCGCAAGGCCGCCGCTTCTAGGGTTCTCACGCCATGACCTCCATCGCCGAAAATCTCCGCCAGGTGCGCGAGCGTGTTGCCGGGGCCGCGACCCGGGCCGGGCGCGATCCTGCCACCGTGAGCCTGGTCGCCGTGTCCAAATTTCACCCCGCCGAGTCGGTGGCGGAAGCGCTGGCGGCCGGGCAGGTCGTGTTCGGCGAGAACCGCGTGCAGGAAGCCGCGGGCAAGTTCCCGCCGCTGCGTGCGGCGCACCCTTCCCTCCGGCTGCACATCATCGGCGCGCTGCAAACCAACAAGGCGCGGGACGCGGTGCGCATCGCCGATGTCATCGAGAGCCTGGACCGCCCGAAGCTCGCTGCCGCCCTGGCCGAGGCCATCGTGCGGGAAGGCCGCTCGCCCGCCATGCTGGTGCAGGTGAATATTGGCCGGGAGGAACAGAAAGCGGGAATCGATCCCGATGCGCTCGATGACTTCGTGGCCGAATGCCGCGAGGTTCATCGGCTGAAGATCGGCGGCCTCATGTGCATCCCTCCGGCCGAGGACGACCCCGCACCGCATTTCGCCGCCATGGCGGAGGCGGCGTCGCGACTCGGCCTGCCCGTGCTGTCCATGGGAATGAGCGGCGATTTCGAGGCCGCTATCGCCCACGGCGCCACCCATGTGCGGATCGGCACTGCCATCTTCGGCCAGCGCTAAGGGCGGCAAGCGCCGCCCGGCGCAGCCTCAGAGGCTCGACTGCCCGCCCCACTCGGCCAGGATGTTGTCGGGCGGCATGGTGCCCTCAAACCAGAGGCTGGCGCAGACACGCGACATGGCCGCTCCGTCATGGCCGATATGCGGCACGGATTGCAGGCGCCAGCGGCAGGTAATGCCGCGTCGCTCGGCTTCCCGCTGCCCGGCGGCGAGGTAGTGGGCCGCCCGGGCGTACCGATGGGCACCCTGCGCCACCGCCTCCGGGTTGGCCGGCAGGCTGGGCCCTGAGGTTTCGATGTCCTGCTCGCCGGCCAGAAGCAGCAGGGGGTAGGCGAGCAGCGCTTCCACCGCGCCATCCGCGAGGCCGATGCCGCCCATGCCCTCGGGGAAGCGCCGGTCCAGGGTCGGCAGGGTGTACCAGCCCGGATTGCCCACGGCGATGGCCTCGAAACTGGTGAGCGGCTGGGTGGAGGCCAGGCGATGGCCGAACTGCCCGCCCGCCGAATGGCCGAAGAGATGCGCCCGCGCGCGGCGGGTGATGCCAGCCTCGCGCAGCAGGCCGAAAACACGGGCAGGCACCTCGTAGCCCCATTGATGGCGCGGCCGCACGGCCCCGTCCTCGGCCAGGACGTGGCCATTATTATAGAGTGACGCGCCGGGATACTCGTCGTCCCCGAAGGTCGGCGCGACAATCAGCAGCTTGTGCCGATCGGCCGCTGGGATCCAGAAGTCGCGATACTCGTCGCCATTCCGCTTCATCCCATGCTGCACGATCACCACCGGGCTGTCCTCGGTGAAGCCGTTGGGCCGGTAGGTGTGCAGCAACAGTGGGCGGGAAGGGTCGCCCGCCTCGTCGATATAGGGGATGGCCTGCCGGCCCAACGGGGCCAGGGCGGCGGCCAGCGTCTCGGTGAAGCTCATGGAAGGGTTCCTGGACGGTCCTGCGGAAAGGGAGCGGCAAGGCGCCGAAGCACCCCGCCGCCACCGGCTCATTCAGCTGGCCGGATCTCGGCGGCGGCGGTGGTTTGATCCACCCGCCCGCCATAGGCGAGGCCCTTCTTCATGGCCCACACCGCATTCTCGAACTGGATCGGGATCACCGGCATCTCGTCCAGCGCCACCTGGCTGGCCTGGCGCAGCACCGCGTCGCGCTCGGCATCATCCATGGTGGCCATGGCCTTGTGGGTCAGCTCGTCGAAGCGCGGGCTGGAATAGCCGCCGTAATTGCTGGTGCCGACACCCTGGGCACGATCCATGCTGACCAGCCAGTTGCGGAAGAACATCAGCGTCTCGGCGGCATCGGCCGACCAGCCGCCCATGGAGACGGAGAAATCCTTCTTGCCGCGCCGGCCGAAGAACACGGAGGAGGGCATGACGTCCAGCTCCACCTTCACCCCGATCCGGTTCCAGAACTGGGTCAGCACCTGGGCCAGCCGCGCATCGTTGATGTAGCGGTTGTTCGTGGCGTGGAAGGTCATGGAGAAGCCGTCCTTGTACCCAGCCTCGGCCAGCAGCGCCTTGGCCCGCGCCGGGTCATAGGGCAGAACGGGCAGGTCGGCGATGGTGCCGGTCATGCCGTTCGGCAGGTACTGCGTGGCGGGCGTGGCAACACCGTCCATCACGCGACTCTCAATGGCCTTGCGGTCGAGGGCCATGGAAAGCGCCTGGCGGACCCGTGCATCGCGCAGCGGATTCTCACCTTTGCCGCCATTGACGAAGGGGCTGGGGCTGCGGTCGGCGTCGAGCTGGATGAAGATCAGCCGCGTGGTTGGCTTGGCGGCCAGGGTGAAGGCCGGATTGGCGCGGAGCTGCGCCAGGTCGCCCGTTGCCGGGCTCTCGATGACGTCCTGATCGCCGGCCAGCAGGGCGGCCATGCGCGGACCGGCGGCGGTGATGGGCAGCAGCCGCACATGTGCCCAGGCCGGCTTCTGGCCCCAATAGGCATCGTTGCGGTCGAGCAGGATGGCGCCGCCCGGAGTGAAGCTCTTCAGCTTGAAGGGTCCGGTGCCGATGGCGGCGGTGGCGTTGGCGAACTGCGCCGCGGTTGGCCATTCGCCCGCATGGCCGCAAGTGTCGCCCTTGCTGAAATCGAGCTTCGCACCCCCGATCAGGCCCCGGGGCAGGATGGCGACCCGGTTCACGTCGGTCAGCATCAGCGGCTCGGGCGCCTTGGTGGTGATGCGCAGCGTGCGCTCGTCCAGCGCCTCCACATTGGCGAAGCGGCGGACATAGCGCGAGAAGGAGGACACCACCTCGCCCGGATTGTTCAACGTCCGGCAGAAGGAGAACAGCACGTCCGGCGCGCCGAAGGCATCACCATTGTGGAAGGTGACCCCGTCCCGCAGATGGAACACCCAGGTGAGGTCGTCCGTCCGCTCCCAGGAGGTGGCGAGGCCGGGCTTCACCGAAAGATCCGCGTCCACATCCGTCAGTGCTTCGAAGATGTGGTTCTGCAGCGTGGTGTTGGTGGTCATCGAGTAGTTGTGCGGATCGGCCGAAGTCGGCTCGCCGGAGAGCGCCACGCGCAGCGTGCCCCCGGAATTCTGGGCCTGGGCCGCCGGAAGCGGCGCCAGCGCAGCAAGGCCGAGGGCGGCCAGCATGGCGGGAAAGTTCGGACGGCGGGCCGGCATGTCGGTTAGGCTCTCCAGGCTTGGTGATGGCGCGGAAAACACCCGCTCGCGCCAAGGAATGCAACAGGCGCTGGACCGGAAGCAGCGGTTTCCTAGGATGGGTGGGTTTGCCGCCAGGAGAGCCCCGTGCCGCGCCAGATCCGACTGAATGCCTTCGACATGGCCTGCGTCGGCCACATCCAGCAGGGCCTCTGGACGCACCCGCGCGACCGCTCCACCGACTACCACCGGATCGAGCATTGGACCGGACTGGCCCGGACGCTGGAGCGCGGGCTGTTCGACGGGCTGTTCCTGGCCGACGTGATGGGCATCTACGACGTGTTCGGCGGCAGCCCTGATGCGGCGCTGCGCGGTGCCGTGCAGGTGCCGCTGCTGGACCCCGCCGTACTGGTGCCCGCCATGGCGGCGGCGACAACCGACCTCGGTTTTGGCATCACCTGCAATCTCGCCTACGAGCAGCCCTTCCTGTTCGCCCGGCGGATGTCGAGCCTGGATCACCTGACCGGCGGGCGTGTCGGCTGGAACATCGTCACCGGCTATCTGGACAGCGCCGCCCGTGCCATGGGCTTCGACCGGCAGATGGCGCATGACGACCGCTACGACCTCGCGGATGAATACATGGAGGTGGTCTACGCGCTGTGGGAAGGCAGCTGGGCGGATGGCGCGGTACGGGCCGACCGCGCGGGCGGCCTCTACGCCGATCCCGCCCTGGTCAGGCCTGCTCGGCATCACGGGCGGCAATTCCGAATGGAGGCGATCCATCTCTGTGAACCCTCGCCTCAGCGCACGCCGCTTTTGTTCCAGGCCGGCGCATCGGAGCGCGGCCGGCGCTTCGCCGCGACCCATGCGGAATGCGTCTTCGTCAATGGCGGGCCGGCGCCTGCGGTCGCGGCCCTGGCCGCCGACCTGCGTGCCCGCGCCGCCGGGCGCCCGCTGCAGATCCTGATGGGGGCCACCGTGGTGACGGGCCGCACCGAGGCCGAGGCGCGCGACCGGCTGGAGGATTACCGCCGCCATGCCAGCGTCGAGGGTGCGCTTGCCCATGCCAGCGCCTCCCTCGGGATCGACTTCGCCCGCTTCGGCATGGATGAGCCGGTGGGCGGCGCGGAAAGCCAGGCGATCCAGTCCAACATCGCCGGGCTGCAACGCGCCGCAGGCGGCGTGCTCACCAAGCGCTGGCTGATCGACAGCTTCATTCTCGGCAGCCGGCAGAAGCCGCTGGTCGGCTCCGGCGCCCAGATCGCGGAGGCGCTGATCGGACTGACGGAGGCGGCCGACATTGACGGCTTCAACCTGTCCCGCACCGTGATGCCGGAAGGGTTGGAGGATTTCGTTGATCTGGTGGTGCCTGAATTGCAGGCGCGCGGTGCCTTCAAGACCGAGTACGCGCCCGGCCCCTGGCGACAGAAGCTGTTCGGGGCGCCGCGGCTGCTGGCGCCGCATCCGGCGGCAGCGGCCCGTCACCCCGGCTGAAGCGATAAAACCGCTTGGCGGAGCAGGGAAGCGCCGTCAGGCTGTCCGGATTCAAGCAAGAAGGCCGGGGCACGAGCACCCGGCGATGTGGGAATGACCCAGGAGGAAAAGACAGGAATGCCGACACGCCGTCGCGTGCTGGGCGGGATCGCCGCCTCGTGCCTCCCCGCCACCCTAGCCGGCCCCGCCCTGGCCCAGGCTGATTTCCCAAACCGTGCCGTCTCCATGCTGGTGGGGTTCGCCCCCGGTGGCGGCACAGACATCGTTGCCCGGCTGCTGTCGCCTTCCCTACACAAGCGGCTGGGCCAGCCGGTCACGGTGGAGAACCGCCCAGGGGCCAGCGGCACCGTGGCCGCGGCCAATGTCGCGCGCGCGCGGCCCGATGGCTACAGCGTGCTGATGGGAACGGTCAGCACGCAATCAGTGGTCGCGCCGCTGATGCGCCCGCCGCCCTACGATCAGATGAAGGATTTCACCCCCATCACGCTCGCCGGCACTGTGCCACTGGTGGTGATGGTGCCGAAGGATGCGCCCTACCGCGACCTGAAGGGGCTGATCGAGTATGCCCGCGCGCATCCGGGCAAGCTCAACTACGCCTCCTCCGGCGTCGCGACGCAGCAGCATCTGGCGGCCGAGATGCTGAGCCAGGCCGCCGGCATCTCCATGACCCATGTGCCCTACCGCGGCACCGGCCAGGTGGTGAACGACCTTCTGGCCGGCACGCTCGACCTCGCCATCGATACCTTGCCCACCCACCTGCCGCACATCCGCGCGGAGGCGACGCGGGCCCTGGCCGTCACCACGCCGCAGCGCGTGCCGGCCTTGCCCGACCTGCCAACCGTGGCCGAGATGGGTTTCCCCGGCTTCGACACGGTGGTCTGGTACATGCTGCTCGGTCCCGCCGGCCTGCCCGGGCCGGTGACGGAGAGGCTGAGCCAGGCGATGCGAGACAGTCTGGCCGAGCCCGATATCCGCAAAAGGCTGGAGGAGAACGGCTACATTCCCGGCGGCGGCACGCCCGAAGATGCGGCCACCCTGGTCCGCACCGATGCCGAGCGCTACGGCGCGCTGGTGCAGAAGACGGGCATCCGGATCGACTAGGGCCACGACGGGGCGGAAAGCGCAGCCCCTCGACCAGCCGGCCAGGGGCGGGCAGGATGCGGGGCATGAGCACCGATCAGCTTCAGGCCTATGCCGCCCGCTATGGCGAGGCGGCTATCCCCGCCGGCGCCGGAAGCGGCCCCTGGAACCCGGTCATCGCCGGGCTTCTGGCGCACCGCTCCGTGCGCGCCTATCGACCCGATCCGCTGCCGGCCGGCACGCTGGACATGCTGGTGGCCACCGCGCAATCCGCCGCCACCTCCTCCAACATGCAGAGCTGGTCCGTGGTCGCGGTGACCGATGCCGCCACCAAGGCCGCGATGGCGGATGTGGCGGGCGGGCAGCGGCATATCGAGCAATGCCCGCTCTTCCTGGTGTTCCTGGCCGACCTGTCGCGGCACGAGCGGCTGGCGGCGGAGGAAGGCGCGGCGCTGGAGGGGCTGCCCTTCCTGGAAACCTTTCTGGTGGCCGCACTGGATGCCGGCTTGGCGGCGCAGAACGCCGTGGTGGCGGCGGAGTCCATCGGCCTGTCCACCGTGTATATCGGCGCGCTGCGCAACAATGTGGAGCGGGTGGCAGAGCTGCTGAACCTGCCGCCCGGCGCTGCCGGGGTGTTCGGCCTTTGCGTCGGTTATGCCGATGAGGCACGCTCCGCCGAGGTGAAGCCGCGCCTGCCGCAGCCCGCCGTGCTGCACCGGGAGCGCTACGACGCAGCGGGCGAGCCCGTGCACCGTGCCGCCTATGACCAGGCCCTGGCCAGCTTCAGTGCCCGGCACGAGATGAGCGCCTATCGCTGGACCGATCGAGCCCTGTCGCGCTGGGGCAGGATTGCCTCCCTGCACGGGCGGGACGGGCTGAAGCAGGCGCTGCGGCGTCTGGGTTTCCCCCTGCGCTAGGGGGCAGCGCCGGCCCTGGCCTTCCGCGGCGTCACCGCCGCTCGTCCAGCACCAGCCGCAGCGCCAGCCCGGCAAACACCACGCCCAGGAAGGCCTGGGAGAACCGGCGGAAGCGCCCGCGCCCGGACAGGCGCAGCGCCATCCGGCTGGCCGCCAGGATGACCAGACCGTTCACGGCCAGCCCGATAACGTTCAGCACGGTGGCCAGGACCAGGATCTGCAGGGTGACGGAACCGGCCTCAGGGCGCAGGAACTGTGGAAACAGGGCGAGCACGAACAGCGCCACTTTTGGGTTCAGCAGGTTGGTCAGCAAGCCCTGCCTGAACATCCGCCCCGCCGAATGGCGGGGCGCGGAATTCGTCGGCCGCGCCGTGGCTTCTCCCGACCGGAAGGCCTGCCAGGCCAGGAACAGCAGGTAGGCCGCCCCGGCATAGCGCAGTGCGTCGTAAGCGATGGGCACGGCGAGAAAGAGCTGCGACAGCCCCAGCGCTGCCGCCAGGGCGTGGCAGAACAGGCCGGTCTGGATGCCGGCTAGTGAGGCGAAGCCGGCCGCACGTCCCTGGCTGGCGCTGCGCGAGGCCACCAGAAGCATGTCGGGCCCTGGCGTGACGGCCAGCGCCAGCGAAGCCAAGGCGAACACGAAAAGAGTTGAGAGCTCCGGCATGACGCGTCCCTGCAAAGCCGGGAGCTTACCGCATCGGCCCCGCCGTTCCAGAACTCCGTGCCGGTCTGGCCGCGGCGCCGGGGCGGGTCCATAGTCGAGGGCCAGTTCCGCATGCGTGAGGGCGAGACATGACCACCGCCGAAACCACTCCCCCGCCCACCATCCGCCGCGAGGATTACCGCCCGCCCGCCTTTCTGGTCGACAGCGTGGAGCTGCACCTGGCCCTGCACCCCGGCGCCACGCGGGTAACGGCCAGCCTGACCATGCGCCGCAACCCGGCGGCCGCACCCGCCGCCGATCTGGAGCTGGATGGCGAGGCGTTGACGCTGATCTCCTCGGCGCTGGATGGGGCGCCGCTGGAACCGGGCCGGCTGGCAAGGCTGCCGGGTGGCGGCCTGCGCATCGCGGGAGTGCCTGATGCCTTCACCCTGAGGACCGAGGTGGAGATATCGCCCGAGGCCAACAGCGAGCTCTCCGGCCTTTATTTGTCCGGCGGCAACTACTTCACGCAGTGCGAGGCCGAAGGCTTCCGCCGCATCACCTTCTTCCCGGACCGTCCCGACGTGATGGCGCGCTACACCACCACGATCGAGGCCGAGCGCGCCGCCTGCCCCGTGCTGCTGTCCAACGGCAATCCGGACGGTGCGGGCGAGCTGCCCGATGGCCGGCACTGGGCGCGCTGGGTCGATCCGCACCCCAAGCCCTCCTACCTGTTCGCCGTGGTCGCCGGCGATCTGGTGGCGGCGCGGGACAGCTTCACCACGCAGTCCGGCCGCGATGTCGCCCTGGCCATCTATGTGCGGCGCGGCGATGAGGACGCCTGCGGCCACGCGATGGATTCGCTGAAGCGCTCCATGAAGTGGGATGAGGATACCTACGGCCTCGAATACGACCTCGACGTGTTCAACATCGCCGCCGTGTCCGACTTCAACATGGGCGCGATGGAGAACAAGGGCCTCAATGTCTTCAACACCAAGTACATCCTGGCGCGGCCGGAAACGGCCACCGACACGGATTACGAGGGCATCGAGACCGTTGTGGCCCACGAGTACTTCCACAACTGGACCGGCAACCGCGTCACCTGCCGCGACTGGTTCCAGCTCTCGCTGAAGGAAGGGCTGACGGTGTTCCGCGATCAGCACTTCTCCGCCGATCAGGGCTCGGCCGCGGTGAAGCGCCTGTCCGACGTGCGTCGCCTGCGCGCGGCGCAGTTTCCCGAGGATGCCGGGCCGATGGCGCATCCCGTGCGCCCGGATTCCTATGTCGAGATCAACAACTTCTACACGGCGACCGTGTACCAGAAGGGCGCCGAGGTGGTGCGGATGATGCGCGCCCTGATCGGCGAAGCGGCCTTCCGGCGCGGCATGGATCTCTACATCCAGCGTCATGACAACCAGGCCGTCACCATCGAGGATTTCGCCCAGGCGATGCAGGACGCCTCGGGCGTCGATCTTTCGCGGTTCCGCCGCTGGTACGGGCAGGCGGGCACGCCGGAGCTGCGCGTGCGCGACGCCTTCGACCCGGCGAGCGGCCGCTACACGCTGACTTTGTCCCAGTCGACCCCGCCCACACCCGGCCAGCCGGAAAAGCTGCCGGTTCCCATTCCCGTCCGGATGGGGTTGATCGGTGCCGACGGCGCCGAGTTGCCGGGTGCCGGGGTGCTGCTGCTGGAAGAAGCGGAACAGGATTTCACCTTTGATGGACTGGCTTCCCGACCGGTGCCCTCGCTGCTGCGCGGCTTCTCGGCCCCGGTGCGGCTGAGCGGCCTGTCGCTGGAGCAGCTCGGCTTCCTGGCCGCCCATGACAGCGACCCCTTTGTTCGTTGGGATTCCGGTCAGCAATATGCGGTGGCCGAGATGCTGCGCATGGTGCAGGAATTCCGGGCCCAGAAGCCGCTGGCCCTGCCCGAGGGCCTCGCCTCCAACATCTCGGCACTGCTGGACGGCGCAGCCGATGACCCGGCCTTTGCCGCCGAGGCGCTGGTGTTGCCATCGGAGGACTTCGTCGCTGACCAGATGGACACGGCCGATCCCGAGGCGGTGCATGCCGTGCGGCAATTCCTGCGTGCGAGCCTGGGGACGCGTTTCATGGCACGGTTCGCCGCGCTGCACGATGAACTCAGGGATGCAGGGCCTTACAGGACCGACGGCATCTCCACCGGTCGCCGGGCGCTGCGCAACACGGCGCTGTCCTATATCGGCCGCGCGGAAGGCGGCGACGGCATCGCACGCGCTGCGCGGCAATTCGAAACCGGCGGCAACATGACCGATGTGCTGTCGGCGCTGCGCGTGCTGGCGGATTCCGACGCACCAGAGCGCGAGACTGCACTGGCCGCCTTTCATGCGCGTTGGCGCGGCGATGACCTTGTGCTGGACAAATGGTTCACCATCCAGGCCATCTCCAGCCGCGAAGACACGCTGCGGGTCGTGGAGGATCTTCTGCAGCACAGGGATTTCGACCTGCGCAACCCGAACCGCGTTCGGGCCCTGGTGGGCGCCTTCGCCGCCGGCAACCCAGCCCGGTTCCACACCGCCTCCGGGGAAGGCTACCGCTTTCTGGCCGACAGCGTCATCGCGCTGGATGCGGTGAACACCCAGGTCGCGGCACGCATGGTCGGCCCGCTGGCCCAGTGGAAAAGGCAGGACGCGGCGCGTGGGGCCATCATGCGCGAGGAATTGCGGCGCATCCTGGCGCGTCCCGGCCTGTCCAAGGGAACTTACGAAAAGGTTTCCAAGGGCCTCGCGGCCTGAGGCATCCCCATGCGCATCCTGGTGATCGAGGACGATGCGGCCACGGCCGACTACATCGCCAAAGGCTTGCGGGAGGAGGGCCATGTGGTGGACCTCGCCCGCACCGGCCGCGACGGGCTGTTCCTGGCGCTGAACGAGAGCTTCGAGGTCATCGTCACCGACCGCATGCTGCCGGGACCGGACGGCATCGCCATCCTGCGCGCCATCCGTGCCTCGGGCATCACGACGCCCGTGCTGGTGCTGACGGCCCTGGGTGAGGTGGACCGCAAGGTGGAGGGGCTGGAAGCCGGCGCCGACGATTACCTCGCCAAGCCCTTCGCCTTTGCCGAGCTTCGCGCGCGGCTGCGCGCCCTGGCCCGCCGTCCGGCAACATCGGCCGAGCCGACCGAGCTGGCCGTGGGGGACCTCCGCATGGACCTGCTGCGCCGGCAGGTTACGCGCGCGGGCCAGGCCATCGAGCTGCTGCCCACCGAGTTCCGGCTGCTGGACTACATGATGCGTCATCCCGGTCAGGTGCTGACCCGTACCATGCTGCTGGAGAAGGTGTGGGATTTTTCCTTCGATCCCACCACCAACGTCATCGACGTGCATGTCAGCCGGCTGCGGCGCAAGCTGGAGGCCGGAGGCGACAAGCCGATGATCCACACGGTGCGCGGCGCGGGCTACATCCTCGCAGCACCCGAGAGCTGATGAATTTTCTTCGCAGCTTTGCCCCGCGCGTCGCGCTGCTGATGGGCGCGGTTGTTTTGGCGGCCTCCATGTTGGGTGCGGGATGGGGCTGGCTGCGGGCGCAGCAAGCGCTTCGGCAGCAGCTCGACCTGGTTCTGGCCGCCGAGATCGAGGGCTTGCTGCGCGATCATGAAAGCTACGGACTCCGTGGCCTGGCGGAGGCGGCCACCTTCTATGGGCGTCGCGGCGGGCCACTGCAGGTGCTGCTGCTGGCGCCGGACGGGCAACCGCTCGCGGGCCGGATGGATTCGGCGCCGGCACGGCTGCGCGGCTTCGTGACGCTGGAGGGCGAAGCCGGGCGGAGGCGCGCGCTCGGCGCGGTGCTGCGCGACGGCACCAACCTGATCGTGGCGGCTGAGCTGGCCCCTGTGGATCGCGCTGCCGCCACCTTGGCCTGGACCCCACCGGTCGCCGCCGCCCTGGCGGCGCTGCTGGCGCTGGCCGCCGCCTTCCTGGTGGCGCGGCGGCTGGAGCGGCGCCTGGCTGGCATCAGTGGCGCGGCGCAGGCGGTGATCGGCGGCGATCTTTCACGGCGCCTGCCCGTCTCCGGACGCGGCGACGAATTCGACCGGCTGGCGGAGACGATCAACGCCATGCTGGCTCGGATCGAGACGCTGGTGGCCGAGCTGCGCCAGGTCACCGACGACGTGGCGCATGACTTGCGCTCACCGCTGTCGCGCCTGCGGCAGAAGCTGGAGGCGGCCCTGGCTGCACCGCGCGAGGCAGCCGCCGACACCACCACCCTGGAAGCCTCCATTGCCGAGCTCGACGCGACCTTGAACACCTTCGCCGCCCTGCTGCGCATCGCTCGTGCCGAGGCCGGGGCTGGGCGCGAAGGCTTCGCATCCCTGGACCTTTCGGCTTTGGTTGCAGAAATGGCCGAGATCTACGGCGCCGTCGCCGATGAAAGCGGACGGGTGCTGGTGGCGGAGGTTGCGCGGGAGATCGACATCGCCGGCAGCGCCGCCCTGCTGCGCCAGGCGATCGCCAATCTCCTCGACAACGCCCTGCATCATGGCGAGGGACGCATCCGGCTGGCGCTACTTCCCGGGCCGATGCTCTCCGTGAGCGACGAGGGACCAGGCATCCCGGAGGCCGAACGGGAAAAGGTGCTGCGCCGCTTCTACCGGCTCGACCGCAGCCGCAATGCCCCAGGCAACGGCCTTGGGCTCGCCCTGGTGGCTGCCATCGCTCATCTGCACGGCGGAAAAGTCTCGTTGCATGAGGCGGGAAAGGGCACCAAGGTTGTGCTGGAGCTGGGCTCCGCCGCGCCGCCTCCGCCCGGCTGAGGGGGCCTGTCAGGAACGCCGCCAGAAAACGGGGAGGCGCCATGCTGCTGGTGTTCGGAGGGTTGCCCGGGGTGGGCAAGACCAGCATCGCCAGCCGCATCGCACGCAGCGAGCCCGCAGTGTTTCTGCGCATCGACACGATCGAACAGGCCATGCAGGACGCAACCGGCGCCGATCCCGGTGCGGCAGGCTACTACGTCGCCTATGAGCTGGCGGCGACGCAGCTTCGCATGGGGCTGAAGGTCGTGGTCGATTGTGTCAATCCGCTGCCGGTGACCCGCGCCGCATGGCGGCAGGTCGCTTCGCGCGCCGGCTGCGCCATGCTGGAGATCGAGGTGGTGTGCAGCGACACCTCCGAGCATCGTCGCCGCGTCGAACGGCGCGCCGGCGATATTCCGCATCTCGCGCCGCCCGACTGGGCTGACGTGCAGGCGCGCGGCTACGTTCCGTGGCCGGAGGCGCATCTGGTGCTGGATACAGCCACCCTGGCGGTCGAGGACGCGGTGGAGCAGGTGCGGCAGGCCATGCGGAACAGTCTGAAAACTCTTTCATGATCCTGTCGGGGGACCTCCACGGGTCTGCTTGCAGAGTGCAGGAACAGCGGCGGGTCCTTGTCGGTCCGTCGTCCCCGCACAGGAACCGCCATCATGAGCACTCCCAGCAAACGCCGCCGCAACGCCGCCTTCGCCGCCCTGCTGATGGCCGGCACCGCACTGGGCGGTACGGGCCTGTGGTTCGCCGCGCCGCAGGCGGCCCAGGCGCAGGATGCCCAGCATCAGGGCGCCATCAACCCATCCGCCGTTTCGGCGCCCCGGGCGGCGTTGCCGGGCTTCGGCGACCTTGTGACGCAGGTGAAGCCCGCCGTGGTCACCATCACCGCCACCGAGAACGCGCGGCCCGAGCAGACTTCCTCTCCCTTCCCAGAGGGCTCGCCCCAGGACCGCATGTTCCGCCGCTATTTCGGGCAGGATGACGGGCCATCCCGCAAGGCGCAGGCGCTGGGCTCCGGTTTCCTAATCGATGCGGAAGGGCATGTCGTCACCAACAACCACGTGGTCGATGGCGCCACCGCCGTGACCGTTACCCTGGAGGATGGCCAGGAGCTGAAGGCCGAGATCGTCGGCCGCGATCCGCGCACCGACCTGGCCCTGCTGAAGGTGGAGGCCGGAAAGCCCTTGCCCTTCCTGAACCTTGGCGATTCGGATGCCGCCCGTGTTGGTGACTGGGTGGTGGCGGTTGGCAATCCCTATGGCCTGGGCGGCACGGTCACGGCTGGCATTGTCTCGGCACGCGGGCGCGACATCCACAGCGGTCCCTATGACGACTTCCTGCAGATCGACGCTTCCATCAATCGCGGCAACTCCGGTGGCCCGCTCTTTGCGCAGGATGGTTCGGTGATCGGCGTCAACACCGCGATCTTCTCCCCTTCCGGCGGCTCGGTCGGCATCGGCTTCGCCATTCCGTCAAACATGGTGAAGAGCGTGGTCGCTCAGCTTGAAGCCAGCGGGCATGTGCAGCGCGGCTTCCTCGGTGCCACCACGCAGCCGGTGGATGCGACCCTGGCGGAAGCGCTGAGCCTCGGGAAAAGCGAAGGTGCGCTGGTGGCACAAGTGCAGGCGAACAGCCCGGCTTCCCGCGCCGGCCTCAGGCCTGGCGATGTGGTGACGGCGGTGGGCGACACGGCGGTGAAGTCGCCGCGTGACCTCGCACGGGCCGTCGCCGACCTGGCACCGGGCACGGAAACCAGCCTCACCGCCCTGCGCGAGGGCAGCACGGAGCGGCTCAAGGTGAAGCTGGCCGCGCTGCAGGAGGACAAGGGTGCGGGCCTGGCCGGAGAGGAACAGCGCCAGGGGCATGCGCGTCTCGGCGTCGGCCTGGCCACGGTGGAACAGGCGCAGCACGCGGGCGCCGACATCCCCGCTGGCACAAAAGGCGCCGTGATCGCCCAGGTGCAGCCAGGCAGCCCCGCCGAGGATGCCGGGCTGCGGCCAGGCGACGTGATTCTGGGCGTCGGCAACAAGCCGGTGCAGAGCCCTGACCAAGCCGTCAGCACCATCCGCTCGGCCAGGGGCGATGCGCTGGCGCTGCAGATCCTTCGTGACGGTCAGCACGCCTATGTGGCGGTGAGGGCGCCGCAGAAGGGCTGAAGAAGGATGGACGGGGGCGGTGCCCCCCCAGTCCGCCCGCAGGGTAACTTCAGGCCTGGGGCGGCTGGCCGTTGGAAGCCATCAGCCCGCCATCCACCGGCAGGTTCACCCCTGTCACGAAGCGCGCATCCTCGCTGGCCAGGAACAGGATTGGCCCGGCAATGTCGTCAGGCATCGCGGGCGCGCCGAGCGGCATGCGCTCGCGGAACTTCGCCACCAGCTTCTCGTCCGCCAGCATCTCCTCCGTCAGTTCAGAGGCGGTGAAGCTCGGGTTCACCGCGTTCACCCGTACGCCGGCAGGGCCAAGGTCCAGCGCCATGGCGCGCGTCAGGTTGGTCACCGCACCCTTGGCGGCGTTGTAGGCGCTCATGCCCCAATCTCCGCCCAGGCCGGAAACAGAAGAAACATTGACAATGCTGCCACGGCTCTTCTTCAGCTCCGGCAAGGCTGCCTTGCTGCACAGGAACACGCCGTCCACATCGGTGGCCATGACCTTGCGCCAGTCTTCCAGGCTGATGTCGTCGACCGGACCCATCACGGCGATGCCAGCATTGTTGACCAGCACGTCCAGCCGCCCGAAGCGCCGCAGCGTGGCGTCGATCAGTTCCTGAACCTGCGCCGGATCCGAAACATCCGCCGCGTGCAGCAGAGTACGCTCAGGGTCCAGGCCTCGCGCCGCCTTTTCCAGCTTGCCGGCGGTGCGGCCGCTCAGCACCACCATCGCGCCCTCTGCCGAGAAGCGCCGCGCCGCGCCCTCGCCAATGCCCGAGCCCGCGCCAGTGACGATCACCACCTTGCCGTCGAACCGTGCCATGCGCGTTCTCCCTTCTGCGTTGTTGCAATGCAGCGAAGAACGTGAGGCATGGCGGGAAGTTTGCCTTGGGCGACTCAGCCCGCCGCGGCAGTGCCCACCATGGCGGGGTCGCTGGGATACAGCGTTTCCGGATCGGGCCGGTTCAGCAGATCCAAATGCAGGCGCCGCACCGCGGCCTTGACCGCCACATCCAGGCCGGGACGATTGTAGTAGACGCCGCGAATATGGAGCGAATGCGCGATGCAGCGCAGGAAACCCTCGCGCAGCGCCATATCGGGCGGCGTCGCCTCGGTCCAGAACCGGTCCAGCGGGCCGGAGAAGACCAGGCCGGGGATGCGGTACAGTGCCTCTCCCAGTGCAAAGGTGGGCGTGTGGTCGATGATCGAGCGCAGCCCCACGGTGCTGTTCACCGTCACCGTGCCCTGCACCTGCTCGACGATGGCGCCCAGATTGCCGCCGCCGAGATAGTGCATCCGCCCTTCAAGTCCGTACTGGCGGGCAATGCGGCGGGAACGGCGCTTCCAGTTCTTCATGCCGGGATCGAGAGGATGCACCTTCACCAGCAGATGCGCGTCGGGCGGCGCGTGGCCGGCGAAGCTCGCCGCCACCTCGTGCAGCACGGTGTCGAGGTCGCGGTAGCGCGAATAAGCACGGATGGAGAAATCCGTTTCCATCTGCATGGCCATCAGGAATAGGGGCCCGCGCCCCGTGAGCCGCCTCAGGATCTCGTCAGAGCGGCGGTTGTAGCTGCTCCGCCGCAGCAGCCGGCGCGCCATGCCGAGATAGGTCAGGATGGGATTGTAGAGTTGATGGTTTTCGTAGTGGGGAAACGGCCAGGGCAGCAGGACGCTGAGGTGGTACACCATGTCCCAGAAAGCCTGCTTGCGGAAATCGTCGCGGTGGTGGACCTGCAGGTCGGGCGGCGGCAGGGTGGCGCCGGTGCGCACGATTTCCTCCGGATCGCGCGTGAAACGGGAGGCGGCATTCATGCCGTCGCGCTCAAGCACGATCCAGTCGGGGCGAATATAGCCGAAATCGGTAACGGCCACGCGGATGCCGCGCGCATCGGCCGCAGCGATGGCCGCCTTGTTGTAGGAGCGCTGCTCGCCCAGCAGCACCAGGTCGGTGACGCCATGGCGGTCCATGAAGCCGGCGACGAAGTCCGGCCATCCGGCGGCGCGGCCGCGAAAATCCACCCCACCGGGGCCGCGCCAGAAGAGCCTGTCGCCCAGATTGAGGTTGATCCGGTGCACCTTGTGGCCGAGCGTCCGCAGACCCCTGCCCACTTCGTCGAAAAAGGGCGAGATCGGCCCCTGCAGGAACAGAAAGCATTTGGGCGGAACGGCAGGATCGCCCGCGGGCAGTGCCGTGGCGCGCATTGTCATGCGGTCGATCCGCGAAGGGTCTTTGGCAGGGCCATGCATTTTGCGGAATGGTTGAAAGCCGCCAGGGCTGGCGGTGTCAATCGGAATGCTTAACGGGATCCGGCGGCAGGGCGTCGGCCCACAGCCGCCACCGGCCGCTGATCGGCGCCGGCAGCCTGGCCATGGCCTGCAGCATCGGCGCGTTGTGCTCCAGGATCCAGGAAATTTCCAGCCGTTCCCAGCCGCGCCGTTCCGCCCACCCGATGGCGGCGGAAAGCAGCGCACCCATGGCGTGCGCACCGACGGGCGTGCCGCGCCAGCGCTGCCGGATGCCCAGCATCGGCAATCGTGCGCTGCGGGCGCCGCCGCACAGCGCGCGCAGCATCCCGGCCCAGCCGAAGGGCAAGAGCCGCCCCTGCAGCGCCGCCGCCTGCGGCTCGATATTGGGGATCAGCGAGACGAGGCCGATCGTCTCGCCTTCCCATTCGGCAAAGAACACGGCGCCGGTCAGCAACATCGGGCGCAGCAAACGGGCCATGGTCGCGGCTTCGGCCTCGCTGACTGGCACGGCGCCCCAATTGGCGGCCCAGGCATCGTTGAAGACCTCGCGCACCAGCGCGACTTCGCGCGCCAGATGCCGGGTTTGCAGCCGCCGGATGCGCAGCCCGTCGCGACCGGGCCAGCGTTCCAGCAGCCGCGAGAACCGGGTGCGGTGCGTTTCCCGTGCCAGTTCCAGTGTGCAGGCCAGCACATCCATCTCGCGCCGCAGGCCGTACGCATCCAGCATTCCGGGCAGCCAAGACGGGTTGCGCGGCATGCGTGGCATGGGCAGGCCGCCGCCTTCCACCAGCACGCCGATCTCGTGATTGATGGTGAAGGAGACGGGGCCGCGCATCCGAGCCGCACCGCGGCCTGCCAGCCAGCCCCGCGCCGCGTCCAGCAGTGCGCGGAGCACCGCCGGGTCCTGTTGCAGCGCCAGAAAGCCGAAGCCGCCGACATTGCCTCCGCCCCGCGGCAGCGAAGCCGCGATCCGCCCGGCCGGTTCGCCGTCGCGGAAGGCCAGGAAGCGCGGCACTTCCCACTCGGACAGGGCGGCGTTGAAGCGGGGGTCGAAGATGCGGCGGGTGTCGGCAAAAAGCGGTATCGACCAGCCATCGTCCAGCGTGGCGGGCAGGCGGATAAAGCACTCAGCCTCGGCTGGGGTGGAAACGGAGCGGATCGTCACCGCCCCCGCAGGCTCAGCCAAGGGCGTGGGCATCCACCCGCCCGATGGCGGCCACGGCCTCGGTCAGCAGCGCGGCGGCGCGGTCCAGATCGGCTTCGCTGTGGTCGGCCGAGACAAAGAAGCGGAGCCGCGCCGATTGCTCCGGCACGGCGGGGAACACCACCACCTGGGTCGCCACGCCGCGTTCCAACAGCGCGCCGGCCACCTTCACCGTGCGCACGGAAGAGCCCAGAATCACCGGCACGATGGCCGAACCCTGACTGGCGCCAGTGTTGAAGCCGCGCGCCCTGAGCCGCTCCCTCAGCGCCATTCCGTTGGCCTGCAGTCTCGCCACGCGCTCCGGCTCGGCCCGCAGCACATCGAGCGAGGCCAGGGCCGCGGCGGCCAGCGGAGGCGCCAGCGCCACGGAATAGACCGAGCCCGGGGCTGTGTGGCGCAGCCAATCGATCACCTCCGCCCGCGCGGCGATGTAACCGCCACAGGCCGAAAGCGTCTTGCTCAGCGTACCCATCCAGAGATCGACGCCCACGGGATCGACGTTCTGCGCCTCTGCCACGCCGCGCCCTGTGGGGCCGAGCACGCCCAGTGAATGCGCCTCGTCCACCATCAGCCAGGCATCGTGCCGCCGCGCCATGTCCACGCAGCGCGCAAGGTCCGGGCTGTCGCCATCCATGCTGTAATGGCCCTCCACCAGCAGCATCGCCCGCTGCGCCGCGCGGCGCGACCCCGACAGCTCGCGTGCGGCGGCCTCCATGTCGTTGTGCGCGAAAGGCACGCGGCGGGCGCCCGAAAGACGCACCCCTTCCGTGCAGGAGTTATGGATGGCGGCGTCATGCACCACCACGTCGCGCGGTCCCATGAGGTGGCCGATCACCGTGACATTGGTGGCGTGGCCCGAAACGAATGTGAGCGCCGCCTCCGCCCCGTGCCATTCGGCCAACGCCGCCTCGAGCTTGCCGTGCAGTTCGCGCTCGCCCGAGGTGATGCGCGATGCCGAGGGCGACACGCCAAAACGGTCCACCGCCGCCTTCGCCGCTTCCCGCACACGTGGGTCGCCATTCAGGCCGAGATAGTTGTAGCTGGCGAAGTTGATGACCTCGCGTCCGCCGATCACGCTGTGGGCGCCGGCCAGTCCGTCATGCTGCTGGAAGAGCGGGCTCTGCATCCGCAACTGGTCGAGCGCAGCCTTCAGCAGGCCGAAATCGCGCATGCCGGGGAGTGTCGAGAAATCCCGTGCGCTGCCGGCATCGGGCCGCGATGCCGCCGGGGTGTCCCGCCGCTTCGACAGCCGCGCCAGCAACGCCATGCGCGCCGTGGCAGAAAGGCCGCCGCTCATTCCGCAGCCTCTGCGCGCGGCGGTTCCGTGTCGGCGAGGCCAGCAGCGCTGGGCTCGAACTGCTCCACCAGCCCCGCGACCATTTCCTCAGTGGCGCGATTGCCGGACAGCGCGTCCGCCAGCTTCCGGGACAGCAGATCAATGGTCAGATCCTCCGTGACCGAGGTCAGGGGCACCGCCATGCCAAGCCGCTGCTCCAGAGCACCGCGCAGTTCCATACCTCCCAGGCTGTCGAGGCCGAGCCCCGCGACCGGTGCATCCGGCGGCACCGCCTCCGCGGGCAGGCGCAGGATGCGGCCCACCTCCTCCTGCACCGTTTGGCGCAGCAGCGCGCGCGCCTCTTCGGGGGGGAGGGAGAGGAGGTGGTCGCGCAGCATCCCACCTTCCGGCGCCGCCTCAGCCCGGCCGCGCACGGCATCGAAGAGCGGCTCGGCCAGAATCGGCAACGCGCGCCCCACCTCCCGCCAGCCGATGCGGGCCAGGCCCACCACCGGCTCCCCCGATTTCAGCATAACTGGCAGGGCGGAAAGCGCCTCGGCCGCCGTCATGGCTTCGGTGCCGAGGCGGCGGGCCAGGGTTTCGGCGGTGGCGGCATCGGCGGCCAGCACTCCGGCATCGGCGATCGGGCCCCAGCAGACGGCCAGCGCCGGCAAGCCCTCGGCCTGACGAGCCCGGGCCAACGCTTCCAGCGCCATGTTGGCGGCGACGTAATTGCCCTGGCCAGGATTGCCCATCGCCGTGGTGGCAGAGGAAAACAGCAGGAACAGTGAGAGCGGATCGCGCCGCGTCAGCCGGTCCAGGTTGCGGGCGGCGGACAGCTTGGGCTCCAGCACGGCGGCGAAGCGAGCCGCGTCCAGCGATGCGGCGGCACCGTCATCGAAGGCGGCAGCGGCATGCACCACGCCCACCAGCGGCGGTCCTTCGGCACGGATCTCGATGAGAGCCGCCTCCAATGCCACCGCATCGGCGGCATCGGCCGCGTGCACCGTGGCCCGGGCGCCCAGCGCCGCCAGAGTCGTGACCGCCGCCGCGGCGCCCGGCGCCGTGCCGCCCCGGCGCGACAAAAGGGCCAGGTGGGTGGCGCCGTGGGCCGCCAGCCACTTGGCGCATTCCAGGCCGAAGCCCCCCGTGCCGCCAACCACCAGGATCGTGCCCTGCGGCGGCGTCCATCCGGTGCGTGACGCCTCGGCCGGGATGGCGGGCGGCGTCATCACCAGCTTGCCGATATGGCGGCTGGCCTGCAGGGTGCGGAATGCGGCCTCGGCCTCCGTTGCGGGATGCTCAACGAGGGGGAGGGGACGGAGCTGCCCCGCCGCCATGCGGTCGGCGATGTCCTGCAACAGGCGCTGTGCCAGCTCTGGCCGGGCTTTGGGCAGCTGGTCCACATCGACACCGTGATAGGTCAGGTTGTTGCGCCATGGGCGCAGCCCCACCCGCGTATTCTCGAAGAAGTCGCGCTTGCCCAGCTCGATGAAGCGCCCGAAAGGCGCGACTAGGCCAAGGCTTTGCTCCATCGACTCGCCCGCCAGCGAGTTCAGCACCACATCGACGCCGCGCGGCCAGACGGCGCGCAACCGGTCTGCAAAACCGGGATCTCGGCTGTCCAGCACAAGCTCGGCACCTGCCGCGCGCAGGTAAGCGCGCTTGGCCGCCGAGCCTGCGGTCATCGCGATACGCGCGCCAGCGGCCTGAGCCACCTGCAGGGCGGCGAGCCCGACCGCGCCCGCGCCACCATGAATCAGCACCGTTTCGCCAGGGGCAAGCCGCGCGCAATGCTCCAGCGCATAGACGGCGGTGAGGAAGGCGACCGGCACCGTGGCGGCAGCGGCGAAGTCCAGGGCCTCGGGAAGGCGTACCAGCGCCTCTTCCCGCGTCAGGGCGCGGCTGGCCAAGGCGGAGGGGGCAAAGCCGAAGACCCGCTCGCCAGGGCGGAAGCGGCTTCCAGGGCCAGTACGCTCCACCACGCCCGCCATCTCCATCCCCAGCGTCGGGCCGGCAAACCCGGCCAGCAGCGCTTCCTCCGGCAGCAGGCCCTGGGCCCACATCAGATCACGGAAATTAAGCCCGGCGGCCTCGATCCGCACCGACACCTCGCCGGCGCCTGGCGAGGCAGCTTCGCCCTGCGCCACCCATTCCAGGCTGCTGAGCTGGCCGGGCTGTGCCGCAACGAGGCGGGCCGGACCATGCGGGGTGGCGGGGATGGCCAGTCCCGGACGCAGCCGTGGTACCAGAAGCGCATGAGACCCCAGATGCAGCTCGGGCTCTCCGCCCGGCGCCAGCAGATGCGGCAGCAGGCGGCGCACCGCCTCGGATGGCGACAGCGAGGCGTCCAGGCCAATGCGGCGCGGCGCCAGCCCCGGCATTTCATTGGCCAGCACGCGCATCAGTCCGGCAAGGGCCGCCGCCTCGGGCAGCGTGGCCGCGTCGCCATGGATCAGCGTCAACCCCGCAGCCCGGCCACGCGCCGCCTCGGCCAGCGTAACAATGGCGGCGAGGCCGGCCGGCAGCGACGCCGTGTCCGGTGCGGCCAGCACCAGAAGATGCGCGTCCTCATTCTCGGTGACGCATATTCCGGCCCCTTGCAGCGCGCTGGCGAGGGTGTCGCGCAATGCAGCGCTTCCTTGATCGGCCACCAGCCGGAGGGCTGGAACCGGAGCCACCGGAACAGCCTCGGCCGGATCGGCAAGGGCGGCACGTGCGCCGATCAGCACGGCAGGCCAGGGGGCCGCCGAAAGCGGCGTGACCGAGGGCTCGGCCCAGCCGGATATGGAAGCCAGCCAACCCTGCGCATCCGGCAGCGGCGACGCGCCCTGCCGCCACCAGCCGGTGTCCTGGCCGGAGGCAAAATCCCAGGCGCGGCCTGGAAGCGGCTCGACCAGCAGCAGCGATCCGCCGGGCGCCAGCACGGCAGCGAGCGCCGGCAACAAGGCCGCGCCCTGCTGCCCGCGTGCCGCAGCCGCAAGCCCAACCACCAGATCCACCGGGCCGCAGCCGGGCGGTCCCGCCAACGGGTCCCACGCCTCGTGCGTAAATGCGACGCTTTCAGCATGCGGCGGCTCAATGGCCGCGCGGCTGTCGCCTGGCAGGCCGGCGGCGACGTAGTGGACAGTCAGGCCGCTCCCGCCCAGCACCGCCAGCAGGGCGCGGGTCAGCGGACCGCCATGGGCTCCCAGTTCCAGCACGCGCAGCGGGCGTTCTTTCGGCCAGGCATCGGCGATGGACTCCAGGGCAGCGGCCAGCACGGCGGCCAGGCGGCCGAAGCCGGCAGCCTCGGCGGGCAGGAAAGGCGCGTCGCCGCCGGCAGTGCCTGCGATGACGGCCGGCATGCGCTCTGCGGCGAGCGCCAGCCAGGCCAACTCATGCGCCAGGGCGGGCGACTCCGCCTGCACCGCCTGCCAGATTTCGGAAGGCGCGGGCAGGTCGGCCTCGGGCGGCAGCATCCAACCCTGCGGCGCAGCGGCGGCCAGCCCGTCCTCGGCCAGCATGTGCAGCAGGGCCGAGGCGTAGGGCGTCAACAGGCGCGAGGGAATGATGCCATCCGGACCCGCCATCGGGCGCAGTGCCGCCTGGGCACTGGCCACCAGGTGCCCTTCCAGCAAAAGGGTGGTTTCGCCAAGGTCGAGAGCAGCATCGGCGGTGATGGCGGCCTGCAGCGCCGTTGCCAGATCGGGCGCGACGCCGTTCGTTTCTCTGGCCGCCAGGCCCGGCTGCGCCACCACGCGGAACAAGGATTGCCCCAGTGTGGCACGCGGCTGAAAACGCACGCGCTGCATCCAGCCCTGATCCAGCCAGGCCACCACCTGACCCCCGCCATCACGCAGCGCGAGCTGGTACAAGCCGCTTCGCTCGCCGTTGTGCAGAACACGGATCTCGCCCGTCACCGGCACCGGCGCACCCCGCCGCAACACCAGCCGCCCGAAGCGTACCGGCACGACGGCGCGGCCATCGGCCGCCTCGCCTTCCGATAACAAGCCGACAAGTCCCTGCAGCAATCCGTCGAGACGCACGGGGTGCAGCAGCCAGCCATGCGCATCGGACGGCGCGGTCTCGGGCAGTTGCAGGCGCAGCGCGGCCGCACGGCGGTCGACGCTGAGGCGCGCTTCACGTAGCGCCTGGAAGGCCGGGCCGTAATGCAGGTGGAAGCGCCGGGCGATGGCCAGCGATTCTTCCATGCCCAGGCTGCTGCCGCCCTCCAGCACTGGCGGCACCGGATCAGGCAAGGCGGCGGAGGTGGCTGCGGCGATGTCGCCGCGCATGTGAAGCGTCCAGGGTTCGGCCGACAGGCGCGGGCGGCTTTCCAGCGTCACGCTGTTGGTGCCCGACTCCAGCGTGGTGCGGACCTCTCGCGTGGCATCCACCGAAAGCGGCAGAGCACGCAGGATCTGCACCTCGCGCAGTTCCAGCGCCGCGGCGTCGGGGAAACGCAGGGCGGCCACGGCCAGCGCCATGTCCAGCATGGCGGCCGCCGGCAGCACCGGCTCGCCGCCCAGCTTGTGGTCTGCCAGCCATGGCTCCAAGGCCGTGTCCAGCAGGCGCGACCAGCGCCAGGGCTCGGAGCCCTGCCGGAAGCCCAGCAGCGGATGGTCCTCCGCCGGGTTGGTCAGGCGTGCCGCCTCGGCCGAGGGCGTGAACCAGGCGCGCTGCCGCTCATACGGCGTATGGGGCAGGGAACGCCATTCCGCCGGCCCCTTGGCCGCCGGGCAGAAGGCGCCCTGCGACAGCGCACGGTCGGTCAAGGCCGGAAACGGGTCACCCTCCGGATCGCGGCGCGACAGGCTGGGCATGACCGGCGCCTCCATCCCGGCGGCACGAAGGCTGTCGCGCAGGTAGGATTGCAGAACGGCGTGCGGACCGATCTCGACAAAGAAGCGGGCGCCGGCATCCACCGCGGCCTGCACCGCATCCTGGAAACGCACCGGGTCGCGCAGATTGTGCCACCAATAGGCCGCATCCAGCGCCGTGCCGGCCTGCTTCGTGCCGGTCACGGAAGACAGAAAGCCGAGTTGGCCCGGCGCCGGTTCCAGTCCTGCCAGATCCGCGGCCAGTGCATCCTGCACCGGGTCCATCGCGGCCGAATGGAACGCATAGTCCAGATCCAGCTTCACCGCTGGCCAGCGGCGCGCCTTGGCGGCCGCCACCACCTCGTCGATCGCGGCTTCCGGACCGGCCACCGTGACGGAGTCCGGTGCATTCCGCGCTGCGATCTCCGCGTGCCAGCCCGGGCGGCCGCCATCGGCGGCGTCGAGCAGAGGTTGCACGGCCTTGGCGCCCGCCCCTATCGCTGCCATGCGGCCCACGCCGCGGCGGGCGTGCTGCGCGCGGGAACGCGCGACCACCAGCCGCGCCGCCTGGTCCATTGTCAGGATGCCGGCGGCCCAGGCGGCGGCGACCTCGCCCACCGAATGCCCGAGCACCATGGCAGGCTTCAGACCATGTTCGGCCAGCGCCGCCACCACGCCGCACTGAACCAGGAACAGCAGCGGTTGGGCGTGGTCAGTGCCGGACAGGGCTTCGGCGCCGACGCCCCCGGCCAGCAGGGCAGCGCCGGACCAGCCGGTCAGTGGCGCCAGGGCGCCATCGGCCACCTCCACGGCATGGCGGAAGGCGGCGTTGTGCGCCATCGCCTCCCTCGCCATTCCGGGAAACTGTGCGCCATTGCCGGAGAACACGAAAGCGACCGGGCCGCCGGCGCCGCCGCGAACAACACCCTGGGTGATGCCCTCGGACCGTCCACCGGCGAGCCAGGCGGTGACGAGGCTGCGCGTGTCCTCGCCACGCAGCACCAGCCGGTGCGCATGGAGGTCACGATGATGCAGCGCGCCGCGGCGCTCTGAGGGAGAGGCAGGGCGGGTCTGCCAAGCGGCCGCCAGTGATTTCAGCGCGGCGGCGGAGCGGGCGGTGAGCACGAGGGGCGGCAGCGGCCCGGATTCCGGCTCCTCTGGTCGCAGGGCGCCCGGCCTCGCTGGAGCCGGGCCCAGCAGCACGGAAGCGTTGGTTCCGCCAAACCCGAAACTGTTGACCCCGGCCAGGGCCTTTCCACCCGGCTCCAGCCGCTCCAGCGCCACCGGCACGCGGATGTTCAGCCTGTCGAAGTCGATGTGCGGATTCGGGTTGTTGAAGTGCAGGTTGGGCGGCACGGCGCCGCGCTCCAGCACCAGCATGGCCTTGAGCAGCCCCGCCATGCCGGAAGCGGGCTCCAGGTGCCCGATATTGGTTTTCACCGAGCCTACCCGCAGCGGTGCAGCGCGGTGCTGAGCGAGGGCAGTGCCGATGGCCCAGGTCTCGGCCGGGTCGCCGACCTGGGTGCCGGTGCCGTGCGCCTCGAAATAGGCCAGCTCGGCCGGATCGGCCTGCGCCTGGGCGAAAACGCGCGCCAGCAGAGCCGCCTGCGCTTCCCGGTTGGGCAACGACAGGCCGATGGTGCGGCCAGCGGCATTGGTGCCTGTGGCCAGGATCACGCCGCGCACGGCATCACCATCCGCCAGCGCCGCGTCCAGCGGCTTCAGCACCACGAGCCCGGCACCTTCACCGCGCACATACCCATCCGCCGCCGCGTCAAAGGCCTGGCAACGGCCGCGGGCCGACAGCATCCCGGCCCGGGAGAAGCCGGCAAACGCGAAGGGAGAAAGCAACAACTGCACGCCGCCCACCAGCGCCGCCTCCACCTGCCCGGCGCGGATCGCTGCCACCGCCGCGTCCAGCGCCACCAGGGAGGAGGAGCACGCCGTGTCCACCGTCTGTCCCGGTCCACGCAGGTCGAACACGTTGGTCAAACGGTTGGACAGGATGGACAGGGTGTTGCCCGTCATGAAGTACCGGTCGGTGCCGGCCGGGTCCGACAGGCGCAGCTCCGCATGGTCGGTTGAGGAGCCGCCGACCCATACACCGATGTTGCGCCCCGCGAGGCCGGACGCGGGCCAGCCCGCATCCTCCAGGGCTTCCGACGCGACCTCCAGCAGCAGGCGCTGCTGCGGGTCCATCTCGGACGCTTCGCGCGGGGACAGGCCAAAGGCCGGTGCGTCGAAACCCGTGACATCGCCCAAATGAGCGGCCGCGAAGCTGTAGGACCGGCCCGGCTCGCCCTTGCGGGGATGGTGAAAGGCGGCCTGGGTGAAGCGGTCGGGTGGAAGGGTGCCCACCGCATCGCCACCGCGCGCCATGAGGGACCAGAAGGCCTCCAGGTCCGGCGCACCGGGCAGTCGGCAGGCGGCGCCAACAATGGCGACCGGCATCGCCGGCACCGCCTGTTCACGAGGGGCCCGGGCCTTGCGAACGGAACGGGCGGCACGCGGCCCACCCTGGAGGAATTTTCCCTCGGTCATTCACCTGCTCGGCGGGTCCAGGCTCGGACCCTTGCGTTAGAAGCTACAGGCCAATGGCCAACGCAACCCAGGGGACGCGCCGCGTTTGACGACACATCCTTAGGGGTTCATGGCACGGCCACATCCCGCACCGCAACAACTGCCGGTCGGTCCACGCGAATGACGCGTGAGGCCAGGGCACGCGTGGACAGCACCCGGCGCGGCATGCCTTGCCTGACGCCCGGCCATCCCGTCACCTGCGTCAACAGCCCCGCAACGTCGCGGAAATGCTCGTCCCAGCAGGGCGCCTGCCAATGCCCCAGCCGCTCAAGCTGCGCGGCACGCAGCGGGCTTGCCGCCGAGGCGTAGTCAAGCACCGCGTCGCGCCAGGCGCTGCCATCCAGCGGATCGAGGTAGTCCGGAACGTCGCCGCCCACTTCCCGCAGCGCAGGCAGATCGGAGGCGATGGCTGGCACCCCGGCCGCCAGGGCTTCCGCCAGCGGCAGGCCATAGCCCTCGGCAAAGGACGGGAAAAGCAGGGCACGCGCACCGCGCATCAGTTCGGCCACCCGCTGGTCGGGGAGCTGGCCAAGCTCCTGCACCACCCCGTCGAGCGCCGTGCAGCGCTCAAGGATGTCCAGCACGTTCTCGTTCTCCCAGCCGCGCTTGCCGATGATCAGCAGGCGAGGCGTGGCGCGGCCCAGATGGCGTGCCATCTCGCGCCATAGGTGCAGCAGCAGAAGGTGGTTCTTGCGCGGCTCGATCGTGCCCAGCACCACGAAATAGGGCACGGCCTCCGACACGGGTGCGGGGTTGGGCGCGGCCGGCGTGTCGATGCCGAGCGGCGCCACCAGCACCGGCGGGCGGGTGGCCCGCCCTGCGAGGTAGGGCTCCAGCGCCTCGGCTGTGGCGAGGGAATTGGCCACAATGCCATCGGCCAGCGCAGCGGTGGTGCGGATTCGATCCAGATGCTTTTCCGCCTGTCCCGGGCGGGCATATTCAGGATGCGTCACCGGGATCAGATCGTGGATCAGGGGAACAAAGGCGCAGCCGGCGCGACGCATCGCCTCGATGGGGCCGGCACGGTCCAGCGCGCGGTGCGAGACCAGAAGAAATGCCGGGCGCTTTTCGCGCTGCAGCAGCCGCGACAATTCACCCCGCCCGAAGCCCAGCAGCAACCGCCCGCGGGCGATGGTGCCGATGCGGGCGGCACGGCGCAGCGCGCCTTCCCGACCGCCGGCACCCCACGCTTCCTCCAGTGCGGTCACCAGATCCGAGATCAGCCGACGCGGAAGCAGGGTGAAGCCGCCCTGAAGTTCCTGCCCGACAAAGGAGCAGCGACCTTCAGGCAGGGTCAGCAAGCGGCGGGCATAGGCCAGCTCGACGCGATCAATGCCTGAGGGTGTCCGCTTGCGGCCACAACCCAGCAACCTCGACACATCGAGGATCACATGCGATCCGTCCTGGCGCAGCTCTGCGGGCATTGCGGTCCTCGATGACACCCGCAGCTGCGCCAGGGGGCAGTAGCCTTACTGGCGCAAGGCCAGACCCCGGCGATGCTGCGGTTGCGAATTAGGTGATCACAATTTCGTGGAAGAAAACTCCCGCGTCAATCGTAATCGCACCCACTCATGCATCTCAACGGTTGTGCGCTGCTCGCATAAACAATTGGTTCACAGATAGCTTCAGCCTGACATTTTCAATCGGCATTCGGTGGAATGACGTTGCTGTTCAAGCCTTCCAGCAGAACATCCCGCATGGTCTCCGCGCTCTTCACGCGAATATCCTGCCAGGCATGCGGCGTGTGGAAGGCGCTGTGGGGCGTGACGATCAAACGGCCGGTCAGCCAAGGCTCCCGCGCACGATACGCGGCCATCAACGGATGCGGTGGCTCGGCCGGCGGCTCCACCGGCAGCACGTCGAGCCCGGCGCCGGACAGATGATCGTCGCGCAGGCACCGCTCCAGCCCGTCCAGGTCCAGGATTGGGCCGCGCGCGGTGTTCACCACGATGGCGCCGCGTGGCAACTGCCGCAACTCGGCCTCGCCGACCAGCCCCTGCGTGCCACGCGTCAGCGGCGCATGGATGGACAAGGTGTTGGTTTGTGCCAGAAACTCCGGCAGCGAGCGGATGCGGGTGATTCCCAGAGCGCGGTCCACCCCGTTGGGCAGATAGGGATCGTGGAAGATGACGCGATAGCCGAAGGCTTTGGCGCGAAGCGCCGCGGCCGTGCCGATTCGCCCGAGTCCCAGCACGCCGAAGGTCTGCGCCTCAGGGCGCTGGATCAACGGGCTATCGAGGTAACGCCATTCCGCCGCCGCCACGCCCTGCGCGGGCTCGCCGCGCTGCAGGTCATGGTGCAACAGCAGGCCGCGCCGCAGCGCCATCACCAGGGCGATGGCGTGGTCAGCCACTTCGGTCGTGCCATAATCAGGGATGTTGCACACCGTCACGCCGCGTTCGGCCAGGGCCGGGCGGTCCAGCCGGTCATAGCCCACGCCCATCCGCACCACGACCCTGAGCTTGGGAAAGCGATGCAACTGGCTGCCGGGCAGCCAGTTGCGGAACACGAAGAGACCCTCGGCCTCGGCGCAGAGATGGTCGGGGATGGTGTTGACCGCCTCCTCGCCACCGCCACGCACCAGGCGGACCTGGGGGCCTAGGATTTCCGCCTCCAGCGCGGAATCGGGGTAAAGGCCCTCGGGCTCCAGAACAAGCTTCATCCGCACGTCCTCCTGAACGGTCTGGTTCTCGTTGAGGGAAGGATGCGCGGGCCTGTTGGGGGGCGCAAGGGAGTGCGCCTATGCTCGCGCTCCAGCATGGAGGGGGTGATCATGACGGAACGGCGAATCCTGGTGACGGGCGCATCGAGCGGCATCGGCGCCGCCGTGGTGCGGGCGATAGCGGGGCCAGGAGTGCATGTCGCCATCCATGCCCGCAACAACCGCGAAGGCGCCGGCCGCGCCGCCGAGGGCGCGCGGGCGGCGGGTGCGGAAGCCACGATCCTGATGGCCGATCTGGCGCAGCCTGGCGAGCCTGAGCGGCTGGTGGCCGAGGCCGCCGCCGCCATGGGCGGGCTGGATGTTCTGGTTTCCAACGCCGGCTTCGCCGACCGCACACCGGTTGCCTCACTGACGGATGCGGATTTCGCACGCAGTCAGGACACGGTGCTGTGGGCGCTGCTGCGGCTGGCGCGTGTCGCCGGACCGTTACTGGCAGAGGGGCGCGACCCCAGGCTGGTCGCGGTGTCCTCCTTCGTGGCGCATAATTTCCGCACCGACAGCACGGTGTTCCCGGCTTCGGCAGCCGCCAAGGCGGGGCTGGAGGCGCTGGTGAAGGCGCTTGCGCTGGAATGGGCCCCCACTGTCACCGTGAATGCGGTGGCACCGGGCTACACCCAGAAGGATGCCGGCGCCCATGCCGCGCTGGACCCCAAGGCATGGGAAGCGGTGCTGGGGCGCATTCCCCTGCGCCGCCTGGGTCAGCCGGCCGATGTGGCGGCGGCGATCGCCTTCATGGCCTCGCCCGCAGCCGCCTACATCACCGGGCAGTGCCTGCATGTGGATGGCGGCGTCGTGATCTGACGGCGCCGCCCTGGCGGAGCGTCAGGCCAGCACGATGTCCCCGGCCTGCACGGCCCAAACGCCTTCCAGCAGGATCTCGCCGGTTTCGGACACGGCCGGGAAGCTGACCAGCAGGCCGGATCCGGTCCGGGTCAGGCTGACATCGCCCTCCGAAAGGTAGTAGCCGGTGAGGTCCAGCGTATCGATGCCTGCCTGGAAGTCGCGGATGATGTCGCGGCCACCGCCTGCATCAGAATCACCCATCGGGTCGTAGGCGTAGAGGAAGGTATCCGCCCCCGCGCCACCGCGCAGCATGTCGGCGCCGTAGCCGCCGGAGATGATGTCGTCGCCGTCGCCGCCGGAGATGGCGTCATTGCCGGCACCGCCATGCAGGATGTCGTTGCCCGAGCCGCCGGCAATGTAGTCGTTGCCGCCGCCGCCGAAGATGATGTCGTTGCCGGCATCGCCGTGCAGCGTGTCGGCCTTGTCCAGAAGAGCGTATTGGGAAGTTGCGCCCGGCGTCGGGCCTGCCCCGCCATCACCGTAGATGATGTCGTTGCCGGCGCCGCCGTAAACCTGGTCCTGGCCATAGCCGGCATAGATCGTGTCGTTGCCGCTGCCGCCCCAGATCTTGTTGTTGCCGGCGCTCTGGCTGGGAGTGCGATAGCCATCCCCGTAGACCAGGTAATCCTGCGTCTGGCCGGACAGATTGATGGTGTCGCTTCCGCTTCCGCCGAGATAAGTGGGCATGGCTATCGTCGCTTCCTGCGAGGGTGGTCCGCTCGCGAAGACTAGCCGATCAGCACACGCCATGCGTGTAAACGAAACGTCAACTAGCCTCACGAGTAGTCACAACGGCGTGTATCGCCAGTCAGATTCCATTAACAAACAGCCGGGCATTACTTGCGTTGCAGGCCCATGGCAGAAAATCCTGCCTCAGGTCAAAGCATTCAGCGCCTGCCGAAGGGCGGAAGCACCTTCAGGCAGAAGGCGTTCCGCTTCTGCATGTTCCTCCTTCCAGATCGGCACGGCGCGGGCCAGCAACACCCGGCCCTCCTCGGTGAGCAACAACTGACGGGCACGGCGATCCCTAGGATCAGGCTGAATGCGGACCAATCCACGCCGTTCCAGCGGCTTGAGAGCGGCAGTGAGGGTCGTGCGGTCCATCGCCAGCAATTGCGCCACGGGACCCATGGGCACAGGCTCTGGACGGTTCAGCGACATCAGCAATGAAAACTGGCCGCTGGTAAGACCGAGTGGGCGGAAAGCTTCATCGAAGCGGCGAGCCAGCGCACGGGCAGCACGCTGCACGTGCAGACAGAGGCAGGCATCCCGCACCAGCAATGTGGTGGCGAAGGGGATATCGGCGGGTTTTGACACATCCAGCGATATGTTGATATCAATCTACCTTGTCAAGAACCGTTGTGGTTCTGGCCAACAAAGCAGGAGAGCCGAGGATGCAGACCAACCCCATCGTCTCGCGCGAGGCCTGGCTCGACGCCCGCCGTGATCTGCTGGCGCACGAAAAGGAATATACGAGGCTCCGCGACGCCGTGGCTGCCCGGCGCCGGGCCCTGCCCTGGGTGGAGGTCACCAAGCCCTACAGCTTTGCGACCTCCACCGGCACCACCGACCTGCCCGGGCTGTTCGGCGGCCGCAACCAACTCATCGTCTACCACTTCATGCTGGCCCCCGGATGGGAAGCTGGCTGCGTCGGCTGTTCTTTTGGAGCCGATCATTTCGATGGCATGCTGCCGCATCTGGAAAGCCATGATGTCAGCTTTGTTGCCGTTTCCCGGGCCACCTTGCGGGAGATCGAGGCCTATCGCCGGAGAATGGGCTGGCGCTTCCCCTGGGTGTCCTCGCATGGCACCGAATTCAACGCCGATTTCCATGTCACTTTCACGCCGGAGCAGCTAGCCAGCGGCTCGGTCTTCTACAATTTCCGTGAAATGCCTTCGGACCAGGCACATGACGAATTGCACGGGCTGAGCGTCTTCTGCCGGGGCAAGGATGGGCGGGTCTTCCACACCTACTCCGCCTATGCCCGCGGCACCGAAGACATGCTGACGACGTTTCTCATGATGGACCTGACGCCGAAAGGCCGGGACGAGGACGGCACCATGGGCTGGGTGCGGCGGCATGACGAGTATGGCGCCTCTGCGCCCCGTCCCGCCTGCTGCCACGACTGAAAGGAGCGGGCGATGAAAACCACCGATCGCCAGGAAGACCAGTGGCTGCGGGGGATGCTTGGCCATTGGCGGATGGAAGGGCGCTGCGACACAGGCGACGGGCTGTCCAGCAGCTTCAGTGGGCAGGAAACGGTGCGAGCCCTGGGAACCCACGTGGTGTGTGAAGGCGAAGGACCCGACCCAGAGGGCCAGCTCCAGCAATCCCTGCTGCTGCTGGGTTTCGATCCATCGCGGAAATGCTTTTCCGGCAGCTTCGCCTGCTCGGCCATGACGTATCTGTGGAGCTATCAGGGGCATCTCGCGGGAAACACGCTGACGCTTGATACAAAGGGCCCGTCCATGACCGGCGATGGCCTGACGGACTACCAGGACATCATCATCCTGGAGGGAGCCGATGCGCGCCGCATGCTGTCCCGCATGAAGATGCCAGACGGTTCCTGGAAGCAGATCGTCGAGATGCAGTACCAGCGCGCAGACGCCTAATGGCGGACCTCGCCCGTCGTCTCAGCCGCCGGAAAGGCAGCCTTTCATGAAGACCTTGCGCGGCTGGCCTGACAGGGACTGGCCGCGCGCCTGCGCCGCACACCCCTTCATCCGTTCCCGTTGCGCCAACTGCGCGGGGGTCGCTGGTCGGGCCGCCTTGGGTTCCACGGCATGGGCAGCCCCCGCTGCGAAAGGTGCGGCGGGCATCAGTGAAAACGCCAGAGCCAGTAAGGGGACGAGAAGAAGAGGCTTCAACAGCGCGATCCTGATCGAAAAACCTGAAGGCGATATAGCGAGGTCAGATTATCGCGCGATAGATGTATTTTTCGGCGCCACAAACAAGAAAGCCGGCTTCTTACGAAGCCGGCTTTCTGGAACTTGGTGGAGCCAATCGGAATCGAACCGACGACCTCTTGAATGCCATCGAATCGCACTAAGCCTTGGCGGTCGAGCTCTATCCTTCGCCCGGACAATGTTGACAAGGAAAGCAAGCAATTTCAGGCGGTTGGATCGCAATAACGTGGTCGCGCTCTCCGCAGTGAGCACCTTCTCGCGCGCTTTCTCGCATGTATCCTGGTTCCCCATCGCGGCCCCGTTGGCGGAACAGACCGGCCGTGGTGTCCCGGAGGATAGGCATGCGCAATTCAGTGCTTCAGATACTGCAGAAGGATGTCCAAGCGGCGAGGGAGCTGCTCGGGGTCGAGGAGAAGGAGATCGGCGAGCGGATCACGCCAGGCTTCTGCCTGCGCGTCCGCAAGATATCCATGTCGTGGTGCCTACGCTCGCGGCTGGGCCCCAAGCAGGGCACCTGGCGGATCGGTGACGCCCTCTCCGTCGACGTAGAAACAGCTCGGGATCGGGCACGCGAGGCGTTGCGCCTGATCGCCCGTGGCATCGACCCCAAGGAGTGGCTGGAGGCCGAGGAGAACGGCGGGGCGAAGGAGCGCAGCTTCACCGCCGCGGATGGCTGGACCTGGGAGGCCGCGGTCGAAGCCTACCTGGAGGAGTTCTCGACGACGGTCGCCCCGGCCACCTATCGCTCCTATGGCCACGTTCTCCGCTCCGGCCACTTCGACTTCCTGAAGGGGAAGGTGCTGCGGCAGATCACACCCGCCGATGGCAAGCGGCTGCAGGATGAGATCTTCAAGCGAGGCCGTCCGCAGATGGCAAGGAAGTCCCTGCAGGCCCTGAAGGCTCTCCTCAAGTGGGCGGCGGACCGGCATGGCAGCGGGATCGAGTTCTCGCCGGTGGCTGGGGTGAACGTCCGCAAGCTGACGCGGTACCAGATGGGCGAACTCGGCCGCGTGCCAACCGAGAAGGAACTCGGCCAGCTGCCCCGGCGCCTCGAAGCCGCCGACATCTGCCCGCAGGCGAGGCTGGCCGGGCTCCTCATCCTGCTGACGGTCCAGCGGATCAACACGGTCATCACAGCGGAGAAGCAGCACTTCCAGGCGACCGACAACGGCGGCCTCTGGAGCATTCCTTGGGAGCGTATGAAGGCCAAACGCCCGCATGTCGTGCCCCTGCCCCCCGCCGCCTGGGCCGTCGTGCAGCACGCCATGGCGCTCTGGCCGGACAGCAACTGGCTGTTCCCGCAGGTCCGGGCCAAGCGGAAAGGCGGCGCCTGCACCGGCCACATCAGCTACCATCCCGTCGCGGGTCCGATGGATCCCCTGGACCCTCATGATCTACGGCGGGCGTTTGCGACCCATGGCCAGGGTGTTCTCGGGATCAGCGAGGCCCACACCAAGGCCATCCTCGACCATGCGGAGGGACGCTCGGGCGACGTCACGATGGAGCGCTACGCCTTGCATGACGGCAGGCACTTCAAGTGGGGCGTCATGCAGAAGTGGCAGGACTGGATCCAAGGCTTGATCGCCAAGCATTCGGATCTGCCGCCAGTCCGGACGGGCCCGCTGCTCGGTATCGGACGCATCGACCCGACCATTGGAGCTTCGCTGCTGCCCATTTCCGACCGGGTGTTCAGGATCACACCGTCAGAACCCTGAAAACGCGACGACGCTGGCTGGCCGATTGGAGTGGCAGCCAGCTACATCTGGTATCGGCATTCCACCTAAACCTTGTTGGCCAGAGGCGGCGCCCTGGAAGCCGCGGGTCACCGCCGCCCAAGCAGGAGCGTCTTGCGCGCCGGGCACCACCCCACAGTAATCCTAAAATAATGTCCGAAAATTCGAGGGAGCCGGACATTTTGAAGGCATCTTCGAAAGTAGTCCTGTCACCGAACGGTGACACCCACGGGCTCATGGTCTGCATTCTGCCCGCCAATACTTGTGCTCACGAAAAAGTGCCATAGGGGTTGATGAGGGATCGGCCGCGCGAAGTGACACAACCTGGAGTAGCGCCCCAGGCTTGCGGTCAGTCGGAGTTACCGGTTTGTGAGCGGCAGGATTTTTCGGTGGGCATAATCGCCAACGGGCCATCCGATAAACTATTGAAAAGGCACGGCTGCGTCTGCGTTCTAGAGGCTGTTTAACAAGACTGGCGCGTATAACCAGACATGCTGAGCAAAACCCCGAATGGGCCAAGCGCATCGAATTAGCCAGCACTTTCAGGGACTTATGCGGCCGGATAAAAGCCCAGCTTGTTAGTCTTGAGCCTGAACCCTTGTTACGACCGAATAAACTACCGAAAAAATCGTCACTTCCGGATAGTTCCCGCCAAACTGCCGCCAAACCAAGTCACTGGTGCAGACTTTAGAAGTCTGTAATAAAATCAGGATATTAGCAATGCATTTACCTGAGACGCCTTGCACCAGCTGCTCTTTTGCCCCGTAAAGCGGGGGCCTTACATGAACCAGCCATTCTCTTGATCGAACCAGCTCGAGGAACCTTTGGAACATATAAGGAACATGCGGGTTCATGCCATTGGTGATGCTGAAGACATACAGGCGGACAACGCACAGATCTTCCTAAGATCATGTTTTAGATGGATTATTTTCGGGGTTGGCGCAGGCCCTGCACCAGGAAGTGCTGCTCGCACCAGCTACTGAACACAAACGTCGGAATGACTGTGCCCAGCAGTGGAGACGCCCCAAACACTCAATCTATGATTGAAATACTCTCGAGAGGCCGCAGCCAGCCAGCGGGACTTCTTTCGAAAAAAAGAACGAATCGTGAACTGATAGATCTTTCCGTCGCTCCGACTAGGTCATAGAAGTAGTTGCCGAACCGGTGTTCGGGCGGTTCAGAGACTTCACGGTAAGGCACGTGTTCTGGAGGAGGGTGCATGTCGGACGTGGTTTCGCTCGATGAGCTTCCTCACCTCACGCCTCGTCAACGGGAGGTGCTGGCTTGGATCTGCCGTTACTGGTCCTCCCAGCGCCATGCTCCCACTCAACGGGAGATCGCGGAGGGTATGGGAACGTCTGGCCACACGGCAGCGCCTCTTGTGGAGCCGCTGCTGAAGAAGGGCTACCTGCAGCGCACCGAAGCGGCGGTCCGTAACCTGCGGCCGACGCCACGAGCCTTCGCAAAATTGGAGGACCCCATGAGCTGACCGATTTCAACAGCGGCGGGGCCAAAAACAACAACGAGCGCCAGTTCGCACCTGGCGCCCGCTGAGGTCCCGCACAAGCGGGGGTTCCGAGTCCACCCGGAGCCCCATTCCTAGGCAACTTCGGCGCCTTGCGTCAACCGAAGACGATGGCGCTCGCCCGTTCGTGAGCGGGATGGGGAAGCACGATTATGGCGGATCATCACGTCAAACACGCCGGACCTTCCGGCCAGTTCACATTCGCGGACCTGAAGGCGGAGCACGCCAGATCCATCGGGATGGAAGGCAGGCGGAGCCCTGGTGCCCCCAACCAGTTGGCTGCCTTGCGGCTGTTCATGGCCATACGGGGGCACACGGACAACACCCCGATCCACCCGACGCTGACCACCGAGTTCGAGGATCAGCTCCGGTCCTTCGAGCGTTCGGCCAAGGCTGGGCAGCGAGACACGCCATCCATCTCGGATGCCACGCTCCTCAGCTACCGCAGCCACCTGCGCAAGTGGCATGGCTGGGCACTCGGGCTCTCCGGCAAAGGGGTGAGAGCTGAGGTGTTCGGCAAACTCCTCCAGGACGGCATCGCGTCCCACAGGGAGAAGCACCCGGGCCGAACCCTGAAGGAGATCGCGGCACTGGCCTCGATCAGCTTCGTTGTATTGACGGAGTGGAAGGCTGGAAAACTCGCGACGACCAGGAGGCCAAACCGCCGCAGGCTTCTACGGCTGGAGAGGCTGCTTGAACTGCCGGTCGGAGCCCTCACGGAGGTGGTGTTCGGGAGGTACCTGAGCCGGGTCGACGCGCAGGCTCTGCGAGGCGCAGGCCAGCAGCTGCACCCCAAGCACGGTGTCACACGCGTCCGGTACGTGCCCGCGCCGCTCCCGCCACGTATCGCAGAGTTCGTGCACGGCTTCATCCAGCACAAGACAAGCCTCTATCCAGGCGAGAACCTTGCTGGCGAGGCGCTTGACCGCGCGCCTGGCGCTAGCTGGCGGGTGATCGCCGGGAACGTCGCATCCGCTCAGATGTTCGTCGCGCTCGCCGGGGCTTTCTCGGGATACCTGATGCTACCGGCGACCCTGGCTGAAGCCCGGGAGCACGTCCGCGCCAACTGGATCGGCGGCGCCAACCCTTTGCCAGAAGGCGCGGTCGAAGCACTGGCACCCTACTTCGTGGGCAGGGGGATGCGGGCGGAGGACATCTGGCCGCACCACCTGGTCGCTCCTGACCTGGTGGGCGGCTTCCTCGAATGGCGAACGCTGAGAAGCAAGAGCGGGAAGGAATCGGGGTATCACCGGGGGTACCTGTCCCGGGTCGCCATTCCGCTCGTCCGGCCTGAGTTCGGCTACCTGACGCAACGGCCGGAACTCGCGCCGGACGCAGGTGGGCCAATCCGTCGCGAACACGCCGCCGGAGGGGCGGAGAATGCCGCCCTTCCCAGCTGGGCCGAGAGGTGCGCGAAATGGCACCGGCAGCTCAGGCGGATGCGCCAGTCGCTCAACCGCGAGCACAAGGAACGCGACCCGCATGCCGCGCTGGCCGCAGTCCTCGACATGCCCAACCCGATGGACGTCGTGGACTGGATCATCGCTTCGCATCGCAGGGACAAGCCGCAAGGCCCCCTCATACCAGGCGTCGGCGGCATCTCCCTGGCACAGTGGCACCGTGACCAGCTGCTCCTCCGGATGCTGCCAGCCAACCCCCTCCGCAACCGCAACTTCCGGGAAATGGAGTGGAGGGTGGACAACACCGGCAACCTCTACCGCAAGGGGAACCGCTGGCGCCTCCGTTTCGAGCCGCAGGATTTCAAGAATGAACGGGGCGCCGCCAGCAAACCCTATGACGTCGAGCTGGATCCCGCGCTCGCTCCTTGGATCGAAGCCTACCTCCTCCAAGCCCGGCCACTCCTGCTCGGCGGCAACCATTGTGACAAGGTCTTCCTGTCCAGGAACGGTACACCGTTCAATGCCGTCAACCTCTCCCAGCTCGTCTTCAACCTGACGGACCGGCACATCCGGGGCATCGTCGACGCGCGGGGTTTCAGGACCCACGCTTACCGCCACATCGCGGCCACTTCCTACCTGCGGGCCAACCCACGCGACTTCCTGACCGTTGCCGACATGCTCCACGACCGGCACGAGACTGTGCTGCGCAACTACAACCGGAGCAACCCGGAAGACGGGCTACGCCGCTGGGCGGAGTGGCGGGCGTCCGCCGTGCGCCGTGCCGCCTGACATGCCAGTTGCCAATGAGAGGGCGAGCCGCCTCGTCGCGGAAGCTGCGCTGGCATATGCGCGGCACGGCTGGCCAGCGGTGCCGGTCTACACCGTCCGGCCCAACGGGAGCTGCAGTTGCGGGCGGCCCACCTGCACGAAAGCGGGCAAGCATCCGAACGCGCGGCGGGGCTACCACGATGCCAGCACGGACCCCATGGTGATCCGGCGCGCCTTCCTGCGGGACGCGAACGTCGGCGTCGCCGTCGGCCTCGCTGCGGGCGTGTGGGTGCTGGACGTGGACGGCACCGCCGGGGAGGCAGCACTCGCCGAACTGGCGGCTCGCCACGGCCCGCTGCCAGACACCATCGAAGCCGTGACCGGCGGCGGCGGGCGGCACCTCTACTTCCGCTACCCGACCGGACGGCGGGTCCGGAACACCGTGCGGAGCCTCGGACCTGGGCTCGACACGCGTTCGGACGGTGGCGGGGTCGTCGCGCCGCCGTCGCGGCACGCGTCGGGCAACATCTACCGATGGCTCGACGGGCACGCACCCGGGGAAATCCAGCCCGCCGAGGCGCCGACCTGGATCCTCGACATGCTGGAGCCACGCGGCCCCGCAGCGCCCCAGATTGCCCAGCCCGCCGCCGACGCCAACACCGCGCAGGACGCCTACGCCGCCAGCGCGCTGGACGGCGAGATCCTGAAGGTGATGCGCGCGCAGGAAGGGACACGGAACGCGACGCTGAACACGGCCGCCGTCAAGCTCGGCAGCCTCGTGGGGGCGGGCACCCTGCAGCGTGGTGTGGTGGAGGCGGAGCTCATCCGGGCGGCGCTCGCCTGCCGCCTGCCGCTACCCGAGATCCAGGCCACGCTCCGGTCCGGGCTGGAGCACGGCATCAGCACTCCGCGGAACATGGACGGCGTCGGAACCACCTCCGAGACGCGGCGCCGCGCGGTGAACCACGAGGCCCAGATGGCCCGCCGGAAGCGCCTGCAGGACAATCCCAAGGCCGTTGCTTGGCTCACCGAGACGAATGGGCTGACACGGGCCACGCTCGATCACTTCGGCTTCGGCCTCGACAAGCCCTACCAGAGCCGGAAGACCGGCAAGGTTTACGCCGACGCGCTCACCTTCCCGCTGCGCGGTTCCGACGGCACGGCGCTGGGCCTGATCTGCAAGGCCGAGGTGCCCGGCGTCACGGCGCTGGCCCGCGCGGCCTGGTGGAGCGCGGGGACGGAGGATGCGACCTTCTATGCCACGCCGCAGACAGGCCAGGGGACCGTGGTGGTCTGCGACATGCCCGACCTCTGGCGGCTCTGGCAGGAGCTCGACGCGGGCGACGGTGGGACGGCGCCGCAGATCGTGGCGTCCAGCTCCGCCGAGGGCTGCCCACCGGAATGGGACGAGCCGGGCTTCTGGGATCGCTGGGACGAGATCCTGGTGGCGAGCCCGGACGACGAGCGCGGTGACGCGCTGGCGGTGCAGGTGCACCGGTCGGCGGGCAAGCCGGTGCGGCGACTCCGGCCACCGGGCGAAAGCTGGCGTGGCGCCTTCGCGGCAGGCGCCGCTGCCGCGGACTTCCAGGCCGCCGCAGCCGCTGCGGAGCCGATGGTCGACAGCGCGCGCGTCGAGGACGACGGCAAGCCCGGCCGCAAGGCGTTCCGCCCGCTCGACATCGGGCGTGCCTTCCACAACGGGCATCTCTACTACGCCGTCGAGACCCTGTTCTCCCGGGTGGAGAATGACGAGAACGGCAACCCCGAGTTGCGCGAGCGCCGGGACACGGTGGTGATCCGGTCCGACGGGCAGATGCTGCACTCCGTCGCGATGCCCGCGCCCAAGGGGACACCACCCGACCGCAGGGTGATGCGGCTGTCGGACGGGACACTCATCGACAGCGAGCCCAAGGCGCCTGCGCACCCGAGCTGGAGCTGGCCTTCCATCCAGCGGTGGCTGGACGCGAAGAAGCGTGGCGAGGCGGTCCAGCACCGTCCCTTCGACGCCATCCTCGAGGACGTCCGCACACTCTTCCGCCGGGCGGTGTGGCTGCCCTACGAGGAGGATTACATGGTCCTCGCCCTGACCTGCTGCGCATCCTTCTCGCAGGCGGTCTTCCAGGCCGTGCCGCTCATCCTGCTCTGCGGCCCGTCCAACACGGGCAAGTCGACGGCGGGCGTGCTGATGGGCACCCTGGCGGCGAACGGCACCATCGTGGGGCAGGTCAGCGCCGCGGCGGCGGCGCGCCTCATCCACGAGACCAAGGGCCTGGTGGTCCTCGACGACCTGGAGGCCATCGGCGCCAAGCCCGGCAAGGACGGCGCCGCCTTCGGCGACCTCGTGCAGTGGCTGAAGGTTTCCTACAACCGCGACACCGCCACCAAGGTCTGGGTCGACTCCAGCCGCAACTTCAAGGTGGAGCGCCTCAACGGCTTCGGCATCAAGGTCATCAACAACACGACCGGCGTGGACAGCATCCTGGGCAGCCGGATGATCCGGGTGCAGTCGCGCAAGATGCCGCAGGCGCGGGCGGATGAGCGGCGCGGCATGGAGCCCCCGAGCTCGTCGGAGATCGTCCGCCTGCGGGACGAGCTGCACTGCTGGACCTTCGACCACGTCGGCCGGATCGCCCAGGTCTACGCCGGGGTCTGCCCCTCGGCCTCCGAGCGCGCCGAGGAGATCGCCGCGCCGCTGCGGGTGCTCGCCCGGATCTCGGGGAACAAGGAGCACGCCGCCTCGCTCGAAGCGGCGCTGACCCGGACGGCGAAGTCCGGCTTCGAGGCCGACGACCCGGCCGAGGTGCTGCAGGAGGCGGCGGTCGGGCTCGCGCGGCAGGGCTACCGTCAGATCTCGCCGACCCACCTCATCCTCGAGATGAAGCGGCTCGTGGAGCAGCATTTCGGGCAGTCCAGCACCAGCGACATCCCGGAATACCAGCAGCCCGAGTGGGTCGGCCGGACGCTGCGCCTGCGCGACATCATCGAACCCGGCGCGCCAGCCACGCGCCAGCGCCTCTACGGGCGGAACCTGCGGATCTACCCGTTCGGGCGCAACTTCCTGGCGGACGTCATGGACGACCTGGAGGCAGTGGCACCAAAGGCCGCGACCGACTTCTGCGCGGGCTGCGAGGGCTGCGATGTCTGCCCCTACCGGACGCTCGGTTGTCCCCTGATGGAGGAGCGCCTCGCCGCCGACAAGGCGAAGCGCTGGCGGAGGCGCGACCTGTGAAGCCGTACACGTGTGCAGACCCGATGACGCCCATCCTGTTCCTGGATATCGACGGCGTGCTGCTCTCCGGCCGCGCCTGGCTGCTGCCCACCAACCAGCGCCTGCAGGCCGCGGCCGCCAAGTTGACAAGGTCACAGGCGACCGAGCTGATTGGGCGCGACGCGGCCTTCGACGCATGCGCCGTCGCCTTGGTTTGCCGGATCTGCGAGGCGAGCGGCGCGCGCGTCGTGATCGCCAGTTCGTGGCGCTACACCGTGGGCTACGAGCAGACCCGGGTGAAGCTTCTGGAGCAAGGCCTGCCAGAAGTCCTCTTCCACAAGGACTGGGCCTGCCCAATGGCGCGGTTCAGCACGCCGGAGAAGGGGCCTGACATCTCCTTCTGGCTCGACGAGCACGGCGGTGCCCGCGCCCGCCCCTGGATCGTCCTCGACGACGAGGAGGTCGTCCCGGGCGCGACCCTCAAGGTGGATGGCCTGGAGGGGTTGTCCGCAAGCGACGCCGCAGCCGCCGTCCGCTACCTCGGCGGCACGGACGCGGGGCTCGGCGTTCGCCCACTTCCCGAGGGTGACATGCGCCACGTCGTCGAGGAGTTCTCCGGCCACCGGGTCGAGGCGTGCCGCTGGCTCGAAGGCGCCGGTGGCCGGGAAACGCGGCGCCGCAGGCCATCCGCCCTGCTCGACGGCGCAGAGCGGCAGGCGGCGCTGCGGGATTTGATCGCGGCCGCAGCCGCGCACGCCAGGCGCTGGCGGGGGCGGGATCAGGCTCCCGACCGGCAGCCCGGCCTTGGTGAGGGCGCAGGGGGCTTCCCCATACCGCAGCCGCCACCGGGGGAGCCCGATGCACCATGAGGACCTTGACCCAGTTTCTCTTCATCGCGGCAGGCACCGGCACGCCCGGCGCCGTGGGGTTGCTGGTCCGCCACGGGGCAGAGCCCGCGCCGACCTGGGCGGTGGAGCTCCTCGGGGCTGTGACCGTGTCCGAGCTGGCGGCGAAGTTGGTGATCTGGCCCGCGGCCTTGGCCATCCTGGTCCTCTCGTTTGCGCTGTCCGGGATAGTGCTGGCGCAGATGCTCCGCACGCGCCCTCGCGGCGGCCGGACGAGCCACCCAGAGGAATGAGCGCAGATGGAAGAGGGCGAACGCTGCGGGCGCTTCGTGATGATCCGGGACGCGGACGGGCGGCTGCACGCCCTGTCGGCGACATCCATCGCTGCGATCTGCGAGGACGAGGGGGGAGGGTGCCTGCTGCTCATCCCCGGTGGCCGTATGATCCGGAGCGAACGGTCCCTGGAGGAGATCCTGGCCTGGCTGGGCCGCGGCGCGTGGCCCGATGCCGGTCCCAGGTGGCCGCGTCGCGGATAGGCGCCGTGGCAGCCTGCGGGACTTCAGCATCGATCGACCGGCTCGAGTCGAAAGTCGGTTTTTTCGGACCTTGGAGAAGATCGGAGATGCCTGAACGTGAAGATGCAGTCGCCGACCGTGATGACCTGCACATGGCTGCGGTGACGCACATCCAGGCCATCGCGAAGGTTATCGACTGCCTCAAGACCCTGGGGCCGTGCCCGCTCAACCACGACAACGCACTGGCCAACATCTCCGAGCGGTGCGAAGCGCTTGCCGATCGATCCCGTCGCGACTGGCAGGTTCGGCAGAGATGAGGACGTTGAGTCGCATGGCCATAGCCCGAGCGCGCCAAGTCGCGGCGCACCCGGTGCCCGTCATCGAGAAGCACGCCACTGCAGAAGCGCGGCGACACGTGCCGGAGGGAAAGCCATGAGCCGAGGGGCTACCGAACAGGAACTTAGCTCGATCCGCATCGTCCTGAGCGCGAGCATGCCAATTGGCACAAGCCCGGAAACGTCGGCGCAGCACGTTCTCAGATTGATTGGCATCAAGGCTGACGAATTGGACGAGGCCGCGATGGAACGCATGACGAGGAGCGCGATGCCGGAACTCGAGCTTGTCCAAGAGAGAACATATCCAAACACTGCAGCCATGAACGCCTGGATCGACCGTTGGATCCTTGCGGCTCCCCACGGTGACGGGCTGCTCGACGATCGCCTGCTTCGGAAGGCATTAGCCTTCCTGCTGGCGCAGCACCGAAAGTTCGAGCGTCATTCGAAGCGGAAGGCGAAGCGCTACAAGGTGGTGCAGGTCGAGTTAGATCTCCAGCACGCCGGGAATCTGGCGGTCATCGTGGTGGGACGTCGCTTCAAGACGGATCAGGAAGCGATCAGGGCGCTCATCAAAGAAGCCGCCTCACGCATTAGCAGCGCCGAGCTGGACCGTGCCGAGGAGGAGCTTCGTCAGGCGCGGTCTGCGAATGGAGGCTGAAGCCCGTCATCCCCGTCATTCCTCCGGCATGTGAGTGGCCATGGGCAATGCCGAGGCGATCAACGACCGGGCCAAGCTCCTCATGCACCGCATCGTCGCGCGTGTCATGGCCGATGCGCACGACGCCGGTGAGGCCCTCGACGCCGCGCGCGGCTGGCTGGTTCGCCTGGAGGCCGAGGGCCGCGTCCACCGTGACTTTAGGGAATGGCAACGTCTGCTCAGCCTGCCGCCGGACCGGCTCCGGCGCGAGATCACCCGCCGTGGCGAGCGGTGGGACGCGCTGCGCTCGACCTCTCCGCTGCCGGTGTCCCTAGCTTGCCTACGCGACGAGGCCCTCCGGCGCCGCATCTGGCGCAAGGCCCGGCTAGGGGTGCTGTCCTGAGCCAGGTCTCCGCGGCGGGCCGCTCGGCGGGCATCTTGCTGCCCTCCGAACGAGGCGTCGATCCGGCTGCTCGCGGCGCCAGACTTCGAGGCCATCGGCACCTCGCGCTGGGTTGGGCGCAAGCATGGGCGATGGCTGGACACCGTGCTGATGCAGCTGGCGCTGGGGGATGGCGACCGCGCCGATCCGCTGCTCGAGTAGCGCCGTCGCACGGCGATCCAGCAGGTTCCTGTTGGATGGGAGCCGATCTATCTTCGGCCACCGGCAATCTGGAAACGGCTTCATGGGCACTAGACTCGCAATCATCGGTGGCGGACCGAAGGCGGTTGCCATCGCCGCGAAGGCGCAGATCCTCAGGGAAGAGGGCCTGCTCGACTGCGAGGTGCACGTCTTCGAAGCGCGTGAGATCGGCGCGTCCTGGACGGGTCGGCACGGCTACACCGACGGGGAGCAGGCGCTCTGCACGCCTGCGGAGAAGGACCTGGGCTTCCCGTACGCGGAGATGCCAGGGGCGCCCGATGCAGCCGAGAAGATGATGGCCCGGTTCTCTTGGAGCACGTTCAAGGCATCCAGGGGTTATGCCGATTGGGTTGATCTGGGTCGCGGGCGGAGTTCGCACGGCGAGTTCGCCGAGTACCTGAAGTGGGCCTTTGCCCGGAGTGGCGCGATTCTGCACCATGGAGAGGTCACGCGTCTGGAGGAGGCGTGCGGAGCCTGGCAGGTCGAATGGAAGGAGGCGGCCGCCGCGCCAGCCGAAACCCACGAGGCGATTTTCGATGGCGTGGTCGTAACCGGCCACGGACCGGCTCGCACGATGGGGCCGACCAGTCCGCGCATGATGGATGGTCAGGGGATCTGGCTCGAGAAGGAGCGGGCCAAGGTACTTCGCCTACTGAATACGCAGACCGTTTCAGAAGGCGCCACCATCGTCGTGATCGGGAGTGGAGGCACCGCCGCGGCCATCCTGGCGTGGCTGGTCCGTGAAGGCTTTCAGGATCTCCCCATCCACCTTCTGGCCGAGCAGGCCACGTTCTACAGCCGCGGCAACAGCGTCTTCGAGAACCGCCTCTTCAGCGACTCCACCCAGTGGCAGTTGCTGACGTACACCACCCGTAAGGCGTTCTTCGACCGCTTGACCCGTGGCGTAGTGTGGGATGCTGTTATGAACGAGCTCGTTCACCTCTCGAGCCTCAACTTCATCGACGGGCGCGCTACGAACATCGCCGCCATCAAGGCCGGGAACCTGACTGTCCAGTGGCAGCGGAACCTCACCGAGTTCGAGCTCGATTCCGGGGAGGAGGAGATCGGCGAGACCGAGGCGAGCCTGGTGATCAACGCGACGGGCTTCGACAATTGGTGGTTCCTGAAACTGCTCCCACCAGGCACCGTCCCCCCCGGCGAGAGTGAACGGAGAGCTTTTCTCGAGCGACTGATGCATGGGATGGGTGAGGATCTGACGTTCGGCGACGGATGGACGTTGCCGCGACTGCACGCTCCGTTCCAGTCCATGCTCGTCGGCCCTGGCTTCGCCAGCCTACTGGCCCTGGGAGACATGGCGGATCGTGTTCTGCTTCCCTACATGAAGTAGCCCCCGGCGCTTCGGAGGCTGGAAGCGCCACAGCGCCATTGAAGCGAGCCGGGCCGACCTATATATATAAATAGGTCGGAGGAGGTTATAATGGTGGCTGTAGCCAAGGCAAAGGTACTTCGGAGCGTCTTCCTGGATCCCCAGATGGATGAGCTCCTGCGGCAGGTGGCTTACCGCCGCAACACGTCAAAGGGCGACCTGATCAGGAACTACGTCGAGCGCGGCCTGGATGCGGATCGCGAGACTCTCCGTCCGCAAGGTGAAGCGAAAGCGGCAGCTTCACCCAAGGCCGAGACAAAGCAGGTTCGGTCAGCGGGCGGCACCACGGTCAAGCCAATGGCGTCACGCGGACGCAAGAAGAAGTCGGAGAGTTCCCCGCGCAAGGTGGCTGCCACGGCCTAGGCACCCGGGGAGCTGACGTTCTCAGCAACCTCGGGGCGCTTTCCTGTCCTGCCCAAAACGTGACAGGTACGCTGCGACCCTGCTGACGGTTGTCTTCGATCTACACCGGGTTCGGATCTACGCGTACTGTGCCGGATAAGGTCGGTTGGCTGTTGATGGAGTTGCGTGTGGAATTGCGCGTTGAAGAAAGCTCCGTGCTGGGCGCCCTCATCACCGAGCAGCGTAATGAAGCAGCGTTGCTTGAGCGCCAGCGATCGGTACTCCTCATGCTGCGAGTGAGCGGTCGGACTCCTGACGCTGGAGACCAAGAGTTCGTCGCTGGACAGGGCTCGGCCAGCCTCGATGCCATTCAGAAGCGCCTGATCGCCGGAGAAAGCTGGGACCACATCCGTCGGTGAGGTCTGCCTCCATACTGCGGATGGCCTAACTCGCTACGCCCGAAGCCTTGGCCAAGTCCTCCCTGCCTGCTTGTCGGCCCGCTCCTTGCGCTCGCTGTAGCTGTCGACCAGGTACGTGGAGATGTCCCGCGTCAAAAAGGTAAACTTCACAAGCCAGCAGCGCCGCGCATTCGGGTGCCGACATGGTTTGACAGGTCGGCCCTGCTTGCCGCTGCCTGCGCCCCACCTTCGAGGTCGTGCAGGATCGGGCACTCCGGCCGATGGTCGCCGTGGCAGGCGTCCGCCAGTTCCTGGAGGGTGTCCCGCATGGCCGTGAGTTCCAGGATCCTGGCGTCCAACTCGGCCACGTGCTGTTGGGCGACCCTCTTCACGTCCGCGCTCGAACGCTCCCGGTCCTTCCACAGGCCGACCAGCAGCTTGATGCGCTCGATAGACAGGCCAAGGTCGCGCGCCCGCCGGATGAAGCGGAGTGTGCTCACATCCTTGGCCGAGTAGACGCGGTAGCCCGCCTCCGTCCGGGCCGCCTTGGGGAGGAGCCCGATGCTCTCGTAGTAGCGGAGCATCTTCGCTGAGACGCCCGAGGCCGCCGACGCCTGCCCGATGTTCATGCCTGCCTCCGTTCCAAACCGTTCACTGTGGCGGTGTCCGGTCCTGAAGGTGGGGTTTCCCATCATGGGAAGGTCAAGGCTCCCCGATGCGGCCGTTACATCCCCTGGGACCGTGACCTTCCGTATGGCTCGGTGCCGTGCCGATCACGCCGCTACGGGAGCAGCGTCGGTGGCGGTCGGCTTAGCATGGTGGCTCGCGGCCTCCGCAGGCGGGCGGAATCCCCGCAGGCGCAGCGCATTGGTGAGCACGAAGACGCTGGAGACACCCATGGCCGCCGCCGCCAGCATGGGCGACAGCAGCACGCCGGACACCGGGTACAGCACACCGGCCGCCACCGGGATCAGCGCCGTGTTGTAGGCGAAGGCCCAGAACAGGTTCTGGCGGATGTTGCGCATCGTCGCCTGCGAGAGGGCGATCGCGTTCGGCACGCCCCGCAGGTCGCCCGACATCAGAACCACGTCCGCGCTCTCGATCGCGATGTCCGTGCCCGTGCCGATGGCGAGCCCCACATCCGCGGCGGCGAGCGCGGGCGCGTCATTGATGCCATCGCCCACGAAGGCGACCTTGCGCTGTCCACCCGCCTTCAGGCGCTCCACCACGGCCACCTTGCCGTCCGGCAGCACCTCCGCCTCCACCTCGTCGATGCCGAGGCGGCGGGCGATGGCTTCCGCGGTGCGCCGGTTGTCGCCGGTGACCATCGCCACCTTGAGGCCGAGCCGGTGCAGCGCCTCCACGGCCGCGGGCGTCGTTTCCTTGATCGGGTCGGCAACGGCGATGGCCGCCGCGAGCCGTCCGTCCACGGCGGCATAGAGTGGCGTCTTGCCCTCGTCGGCGAGACGTGCCGCCGCTTCGGTGAAGGCAGCCAGGTCATGCCCGAGGCGGACCATGTAGCGGTCGGCGCCGACCTCGACCCGACGCCCGCCGACAGTTGCGGCCACGCCATAGCCCGGGATGGCTTCGAAGGCATCTGCCACGGGGAGAGCCAGCCCGCGCTGCCGGGCCGCCTCAACGATGGCCTCCGCCACCGGATGCTCGGAACGCGCCTCGACAGCGGCGACCAGCGCGAGAACCTCGGCTTCGGCGATGCCCGGAGCGGGCACCAGGTCGGTCAACTCGGGGCGGCCCTTGGTCAGCGTCCCCGTCTTGTCCACCGCCACGACCTGGGCGTCCCGCAGGGTCTGCAAAGCCTCGCCCTTGCGGAACAGCACCCCCAACTCGGCCGCCCGCCCTGTCCCGACCATGATGGAGGTCGGCGTGGCCAGTCCCATGGCGCAGGGGCAGGCGATGATCAGCACGGCCACGGCATTGACGAGGGCAAAGGTCAGCGCCGGGTCGGGACCGAAGACGAGCCAGACCGCGAAAGTGAGGGCAGCCGCCGCCATCACGGCCGGGACGAACCACATGGTCACCCGGTCCACCATGGCCTGGATCGGCAGCTTGGAGCCCTGCGCGGATTCCACCATGCGCACGATCTGGGCCAGCACCGTGTCGGCGCCGACCGCGGTCGCACGGAAGCGGAAGGAGCCGGTCTTGTTCACGGTTCCCCCGACGACGGACGCGCCCGCCTCCTTCCGGACCGGCACCGGCTCACCGGTGACCATGCTCTCATCCACGAAGGAGGCGCCGTCCAGCACCTCGCCGTCCACGGGCAGCCGCTCGCCAGGCCGGACCAGCACAATGTCGCCCGCTCCCACTGCGGCCACCGGAAGCTCCACGGTCTCGCCGCCGCGCTCCACCCGCGCGGTCTTGGCCTGGAGGCCCATCAGGCGCTTGATCGCCTCCGAGGTGCGCCCCTTGCTGCGGGCCTCCAGGAAGCGTCCGAGCAGGATGAGCGTGACGATGACAGCCGATGCCTCGTAGTAGACGTTGCGCGCGTCGGCTGGCAGCAGGCTGGGCGCGAAGGTGGCGACCGTCGAGTAGATCCAGGCGGCACCCGTGCCGAGCGCCACCAGGGAGTTCATGTCGGGGCCGCCGCGCAGCAGGTTGGGCCAGCCCTTCCGGTGGAAGCGCAGCCCCGGGCCGAAGACCACCAGGGTCGCCAGCCCGAACTGGAGGTACCAGGCGGCCTCCATGCCGATGCTGGCCGCGATCCATTCGTGCACCCCGGGAACGAAGTGGCTGCCCATTTCCAGCAGGAAAAGCGGTGCCGTCAGCACGGCGGCCAGCATCGTGGCGCGCCAGAGGGAGGAGAGTTCGCGTTCGCGTGCCTCGCGCTCACGGTCCACCCGGGTATCGGCGGTCTCAAGGGCGGTGCGGCGGGCCTCGTAGCCAACGCGGCGCGCGGCCGCTTCCAGGCTGGTGGCCTCCACGGCCCCGCGCGCATGACGCACGAGGGCGCGCTCGGTCGCCAGGTTCACCGAGGCTTCCAGGACGCCCGGCACGGCCTTGAGCGCCCGCTCGACCCGGCCGACGCAGGAGGCGCAGGTCATTCCCTCGATGGATAGTTCCGTCGTCTCCTCGAGCACGGCGTAGCCTGCACGGTCAACCGCCGCGAGAACCGCCGGGAGGTCGGGCCGCCCGGCGAAGCGGAGGTCCGCGCGTTCGGTAGCAAGATTGACCGTGGCCTGGGTGATCCCTGGAACCTTGGCCAGGGCACGCTCCACACGGCCGACACAGGACGCGCAGGTCATCCCCTCGATGGGTAATGACAAGGCACTGCCAGCCTCCTGCGCGCCAGCCCGGCGGACCGGCGGCGCGGCGTTGGTGTCCGGAGCCATGATTTTTTCCTCTGTGAATCTGGTCGCCGCCCCGAGGGGAAGCTTACGGTGCGGCGGCGCCAGGCCTGCGGAGCCTGCCGCAGGCCCGGACCTGCTCGTCAGGCCGCCAGTCGCTCGCTCTTCCAGCCCGCTTCGCGGAGGGCGCGGTCCAGAGTGTCGGCGTCCACGGCCTTGGTCTCGACGGCAACTTCGCGTTGCTCGAGATCGACTTGGATCACGGCGTCCGGGTCCACCTCACGCACGGTGGCCGTCACGCCTTTGGCGCAGCCGCCACAGGCCATGTTCGGGATCCTGAAGCGCAGCATGGGTATCTCCTTCGTGGTGCGTTCGCCGTGAAGGTGGGGTTTCCCATCCTGGGAAGGTCAACCCACGACCGTGTGGAAGTCAGCGTGTGCATTCGGGGCGACGGATGCCGCTGCAACTGGACGGAGGTGATCTCGCAGATCTCGCGGAGGTCTGCGATCCTGGAGCGCAGGGCCGCCTCCGAGGCGCTGCCAAGCTGGGGCAACCCTGCGGCCTCGCCGCCGTGGACGCACATGCCAAGTCGCTGCCCCAGGCCGTTGGTCGCCCAGGCCGGTCTCTGATCGGCGCGGCGCTGCTGAACTGGGGACAGCCTATTCCCATGCTGCGCCGCAACCTGAAATATCTTGTCACACTTGGGCAATCTTCGGCTCGCACTCGGCCGCCATCCTGGTTCCATCGACCTTGGGCGTGGGCTTGGACCTTCCCGCGCCTGCACCGATTGGGGAAGCTCACCGATGCGCCTTGCCACCTCTGTCGCGGCCGCCGCCCTGGCCCTCTTCGCCGCCACGGCACTACCCCAGCCCGCCGCCGCGGACGCGGCCTACCAGGCATTCGGCGCCCGTGGCCGAGCCCAGGATGTCAAGCGGACGATCGACATCGTCATGCGGGACAACAGCTACCAGCCGCAGCGCATCCAGGTCCGCGCTGGCGAAACCGTCCGCTTCCGCGTGCGCAACGCGGGCGAGCTGCTGCACGAGTTCAACATCGGCACCGCCGCCATGCACCAGCAGCACCAGCGCGAGATGCAGGCCATGTTCGAGAGCGGCATGATGTCTGCCACCAGCAAGGACGCCATGGCGGGCATGGACCACTCCAAGATGCCCGGCATGAACCACGGCGCCATGGGTCACGGTGGCATGAGCCACGGTAGCATGAACCATGGGTCGGCACCGATGCGCCACGACGATCCGAACGCGGTCCTGGTCGATCCCGGCAAGACCGAGGAGATGGTCTTCAAGTTCACCAAGGCCACCACGCTGGAGTTCGCCTGCAACATCCCGGGTCACTACGAGTCCGGCATGGTGGGCAGCGTCACCTTCTCGCGCTGACCGCTGGGACACGCCGCGTGCGTCGCGGCCAAGGAATGGAACGATGACAAGCAACAAGCTGAGCAGGCGGCAGGCGCTGGGACTGGGTGTCGCCGCCCTGGCGTTCCCGGCCGCGTCCGGCGCCCTGGCGCAGCCCGCCATCGGCCGGGCGATGCCACGCGAGTTCAACCTGACCCTGTCCCATGTCACGGCCAACATCACCGGGCGCCGCCGCCCGGCCATGGCCATCAACGGGCAGATCCCAGGTCCGGTTCTGCACTTCCGCGAGGGCGAGGAGGTGGTGATCAACGTCGCCAACCGCCTCCGCGAGCACACCTCCATCCACTGGCACGGCCTGATCCTGCCGAGCGGCCAGGACGGCGTTCCCGGCATCAGCGACGGTTTCCAGGGTATCGACGCGGGCGCGACGCACCAGTACCGCTTCCCACTCGTGCAGGCCGGGACCTACTGGTACCACAGCCACTCGGGCGTGCAGGAGCAGTCCGGCATCTACGGGTCCATCGTCATCGACCCCGCGACGCCGGAACCCTTCGGCTACGACCGCGACTACATCATCCAGTTGTCGGACTGGACCGACGAGACGCCGAGCCACGTCATCGCCAACCTCAAGCGCGACCCCGGCTACTACAACTACAACAAGCGCACCTTGGCCAGCCTGATCGGTGAGCTCCGCCGCGCGCCGGACGCCGCCGCCCGTTCGGCCATCGTCTCTGACCGCATCATGTGGGGCGACATGCGGATGGACCCCACCGACATCGAGGATGTCGGCGGCTACACCTACCTGGTCAACGGCCACACCCCGGCGCAGAACTTCACCTCGCTGTTCCGGCCGGGCGAGACGGTGCGCCTGCGCTTCATCAACAGCGGCGCCATGACGCATTTCGACGTGCGCATCCCGGGGCTCGAGATGACCGTGGTGCAGGCGCACGGCAACAATGTCCGGCCGGTTACGGTGGACGAGTTCCGCATCGCCCCGGCCGAGACCTTCGACGTGCTGGTCCGCCCGCGCGACGGGCGCCAGTACCAGGTGCTGGCCGAGACCATGGGCCGCCAGGGCTTCGCGCAGTTCAGCCTGGCCACCCAGGAGGGCCTGCCCGCCCTGCCGCTGCCGCCGCATCGGGCGCGGCCGGTGCTGACCATGGCGGACATGGGCATGAACTACGGACCCAAGGGCTTGGACCGCGGCACGCCGATGCCGGAGGTGGACGCGCCCGGCCATGTGGCGCCGATGGATATGGGCGGCATGGACCACTCCGCCATGCAGGCGCCCGCCGGAGGCTCCCAGGGCATGCAGCACGGCTCCACCGGCGGCATGAACCATGGCAGCATGGCCGGGATGGACCACTCGGGCATGGCCGGGATGAACCATGCCGGGATGGCTGGCATGAACCACGGTGCCATGGGCGGCATGGACCACAGCGCCATGAGCCACGGCAACATGCCCGGCATGAACCACGGCCCCACGGGCGGCGCGGCGGCAGGCGGCATGGATCATGCGGCCATGGGCCACGGCGGCATGGCGATGCCGGACCCCCTGGTGAACAACGTCGGCGCCCCGCCAGGCGCCCGCGTGCTGTCCTACCGAGACCTCCGCGCCGCCAAGCCGCTCTACCCGGTGCGCGAGCCGACCCGCACCATCGAGATCCGGCTGACCGGCAACATGGAGCGGTACATCTGGTCCATCAACGGCAACAGCTTCAGCCAGGCGCAGCCCATCCAGCTTCACCTCGGCGAGCGAGCGCGCTTCCGCTTTACGAACGAGACCATGATGAACCACCCGATGCACCTGCACGGCGTGTGGATGATGCCCCAGGTGGGCAACGGCGCTGAGAACCCGCTGCTCCACACCGTCAACATCAAGCCCGGAACGACGCTCGACGTGGACATCGAGGCCGACGCGCCTGGTGGCTGGGCCTTCCACTGCCACATGCTCTACCACATGGAGACCGGGATGATGCGCAAGGTGGAAATCGTCGCGCCCCGTACGGCCGCGGCGCGGTGATGGCCATGAAAGCCAGGAGCATCCTGACCGCCGCCGCCTTCCTGGCCGTCCTGACCTTGGGTGCCCTCCAGGCCGCACCCGCGCAGGCCCAGGCGATGCACCACAGCACCGAGCCGCCCTTCAGCCACGAGATCTACACTGGCGCGGTGCTGTTCGAGAAGCTGGAGTACGGCTGGGGGCTGGACGGGCCCAATGTTGGCCGCTGGGACGGCCAGGCCTGGTACGGCGGCGACGTCAACCGCGTCTGGCTGAAAACCGAGGGCGAGACGGCGCGGAACGGCCGGGTCGAGAGCGCCGAGATCCAACTGCTCTATTCCCGCCTGCTCAGCTACTACTGGGACTTCCAGGCCGGTGTCCGCTACGACATCCGTCCGCAGCCGGACCGCTTCTACGGCGTCATCGGCTTGCAGGGGTTGGCGCCTGGCATGTTCGAGGTCGACGTCCAGGGCTTCGTCAGCGAGAGGGGCGACCTGTCGGCGCGCGCCGAGGTGTCGTACGACGCCTACATCACGCAGCGCCTGGTGCTCCAGCCCAATGTGGAGGCCAACTTCGCCCTCCAGAAGGTGCCCGAGCTCGATATCGGCAGCGGCATCAACGACGTCGAGGCCGGGCTGCGCCTGCGCTACGAGTTCACCCGCGAGGTCTCGCCCTACATCGGTGTCAGCTACGAGCGGAAGCTGGGTGACACGGCGCGCTACGCCCGCAACGAGGGCGAGGACGTGGACGGATGGACCTTCCTGACCGGCATCCGGCTGTTCTTCTGAGGCCAAGCATGATGATCCGCACCACGCTGACCGTGCTGCTGGCGATGACCGGGATGGCCGCCGCCGAACCCGCGGTGACGGTCCGGGAGCTGAACCGAGGCCCCGTGGCGGGGGAGACCTTTGCCTACGACCCCGCCCTGGTGCGGGTGCCAGTGGGCGGCTCCGTCCGCTTCGAGCCCACCGACAAGGGTCACAACGTCGCCCCCATCCCGTCGCTCTGGCCCGCCGGGGCGCCGCCGCTCAACGTGCCGTTCAACAGCGACGCCACGGTGACCTTCGAGCGGCCCGGCGTTTACCCCGTGCAATGCACGCCCCACACTGGGTTGGGCATGGTGGCGCTGATTGTGGTGGGAGACGCCGATATGACCGAGTTCGCAGCGAAGGCTGCATCCGCCCCTGGGCTGGCGCCAAAGGCGCGGGCGAAGCTTGGTGCCCTTGCCGGTGCCGCCGGTCAGTCCTGACCACGAGCGGGAGGGGCGGAGCAGTCCGCTCCCCCCTGAGGCCCACATCCTCGTCGTCGAGGATGACGGGGAGATGCGCACGCTCATCGCCAAGCTGCTGCGCCAGAACGGCTTCCGGGTCACCGGGGCGCGGAACGGCGCCGAGATGTGGGACACCATGGCGCTGTCCCCGGTGGACCTCATTCTGCTGGACGTGATGCTGCCTGGCCAGTCCGGGCTCGACCTGTGTCGGATGCTGCGCGCGAAGTCGGAGGTCCCCATCATCATGGTGACGGCCCGCGGCGAGGAAACCGACCGGGTTGTGGGCCTGGAACTCGGCGCCGACGACTACCTACCCAAGCCCTTCAGCCGCCCCGAGCTCCTGGCCCGCATCCGGGCCGTGCTGCGGCGCGCGCAGGCGGGCGCGAACCGGACGGGCATGGTCAGCGGCGACCGCATGGTGTTCGCCGACTGGACGCTCGACACCCGGCGGCGTGAGCTGGCGGCGCCGGACGGCTCGGCGGTCGACCTGTCGAGCGGCGAGTACGACCTGCTGCTGGCCTTCTGCGAGCACCCGCAGCGCGTCCTGTCGCGCGACCAGTTGCTGGACCTCGCCCGCAACCGGATCTCGGACAGCATCGACCGCTCGGTGGACGTCATGGTGAGCCGCCTCCGCCGCAAGCTGGAGCCGCTGCCCGACAGCCCCGCCATCATCAAGACCATCCGCGGCGCGGGCTACATGTTCGTCCCCTCGGTCGCCCGCCGATGAAGCGGCTGCTGCCCAGCACCCTGGCGGGCCGCATCATCCTGGTGCTGCTGGTCGGCCTGATGGCCTTCCACGTCGGCAGCCTGTGGCTGCACCAGACAGGCAGCGACATCCTCCTGGGCAGCACGCAGCAGAAGGTGACCGGCGAGCGGGTCGCCGCCGCCGCCCGCGCCATCGGCATGGTGCCGCCCGATGCCCGCGGGGCCGTGGCGCAGGCCCTGTCATCCCCGGGCTTCCAGGTGCGCTGGCAGGCTGGCCCTGCCGCGGGGGCCACAGGCATCCAGGACCTCCCGCACACGGGCCACGTGGAGGCGGAAGGCGCGGTCAGCCTGCCGGACGGCAGCCATCTCTGGTACCACGCCGACCCGCTGCAAGCGCAGCCGGAACACGCCACGCTGCTCTCCACCACAGCGATGGCGCTGGGCATTCTGGTGCTGGGGTTGCTGGTGGTGCGCCTCATCGCCCGCCCGCTGCGGGAACTCTCCGCCGCCGCCGACCGCATCGGCAGGCCGGGGCAGACGGTCACCGTCCCCGAGGAGGGGCCCCGCGAGGTGCGGCAGGCGGCGCAGGCGTTCAACCGCATGCAGGCGCGCATCGACCGCCTCATCGCCGACCGGACGCAGGCGCTGGCGGCGGTCAGCCACGACCTCCGCACGCCCCTGGCGCGCCTGCGCCTGCGGGCGGGCTTCCTGGACGACGCCGAGGCGCAGAAGCAGATCGACGCCGACCTCGACGAGATGGACGCCATGATCGGCTCCACGCTGGCCTACCTGCGGGGTGACGAGGAGCAGGAGGAGGTCCGCTCCGCCGACATCGCCGCGATGCTCCAGACGCTCTGCGGCGATGCCGAGGACATGGGCAAGGCGGTGTCCTATGACGGGCCGCCGCAGGCGCGGTTGCCTTGCCGGGCCATCGCGCTCAAGCGTGCCTTCGCCAACGTCATCGACAACGCGGTGAAGTATGGCACCTCGGCCCGGGTGATGCTGGCTGACAAGGGACGGGAACTCGTGGTCCACGTCGACGATGCGGGTCCAGGGGTACCGGAGGACAAGCTCGAGAGCGTCTTCCAGCCTTTCTACCGCCTCGAGGAATCCCGCAACCGTGGTACCGGCGGCTCCGGCCTCGGGCTGGCCATCGCGCGCCAGGCGGTCGGCCGCCACGGAGGCTCGGTGACGCTCCAGAACCTCGCGGGCGGAGGGCTGCGCGCCAGCATCCGCCTGCCCAGACCAGCCTAGGAGCGCGAGCATGCGTACCGCCACCACCCGCCGAACCCTCACCACCGGCCTGCTGGGGTTGGCCCTGCTGCCCGCGGCGTGCAGTGGTCCACCCAAGGCCGAAGCGTGGCGGGACCGCACCTGCGGCTGCTGCGGCGGCTGGGTCGAGCACCTGCGGGCCGAGGGCTTCGAAGTCGAGGACAAGGTGGTGGATGCGGTCGCGCCCTACCGTCAGGCGCTCGGCACACCCTCGGACCTGCTCTCTTGCCATGCCGGGAAGATTGGTCGCTACGCCATGGAGGGCCATGTCCCCGCCACGGCCATCCGGCGCCTGCTCAAGGAGGCGCCCGGCGACATTGCGGGCCTCTCCGTGCCCGCCATGCCGATAGGCGTGCCCGGCATGGAGGTGGCGGGCGCCGAGCCGTCGGCCTACGACGTCGTCGCCTTCCGCCGCGACGGAACTTGGCGCCCCTGGATGCGGTTCCGCGGTCTGGAGGCCGTGTGAGCGCGGTCGCCGTCCCCGTTCGCGGCAGGCCATCCGGGGGCTTGCCGTCACCCCGCGCCGCGCACCGCGCGCCGGTCAGGCCCCCTGGCCCCCGACCCGCCGTGCCGCGTCGTCACCCCGGCTGGCCGCACCAGGCCGGGGCACCTGCGGAACCCCTGCCACCCCAAGGAGGACACATGGTCCACATCACATCGAAGGCGATCGGCAAGGTCGCCTTGGCCGCCACGCTGCTGCTGGGCGTCGCCGCCTGCGCGCAGCCCGGCGGCCCTCCGGCGGCGACCCCGACCTCGTCGCAGATGTCCTTGCCGCCGACATCGACCACGCCGCCGGGCTCATCCGCTGGTCAGGGCAACATGGGGTCCATGCCCGGCCACAACATGTCCGGCATGCAAGGCCACAACATGGGCAGCATGCAGGGCCAGGGCATGCAGGGCCACAACATGGGTGGCATGAACATGCAGCAGATGATGCAGCACTGCCAGCAGATGCGGGCCCAGGCCCAACGAGGCACGCTCTCGCCGGACATGCAGCAGATGATGCAGCACTGCCAGATGATGAACCACTGACTGGCGGGGCGGAGCACCTCAGGGCGCTCCGCTCGTCCTGTTTACCAGAGCCGCGGACGCGCGGACGCGCTGTCATCAAATGAAAGATTGCCGTAAGCGGGCTGAAACACTGGCAGCACATCTTCCTGGGGCCGGACCGAAACGGCAACCTTGATTGAGGAGCTCGCCATGACGCCGCGCATCCAGTTCACGCTTTTCGCCCTTTCCCTCGTCGCGGCTACTGCCGCTTTCGCCGCAGGCGCTCAAGCCAGTGGTCCCATCGAGGTCATCGGCCAAGGGGAAAACTTCGCTGTCTCATACCCGCCCGACCATGACGAGAACGTCGTCGGCGGTGGACGTGCGGAAATTGTCGGCCGCGGTGAGAACCTGCGGATCCGCTACCTGAATCCCGCAGCCGCGCACCCGGTACCTGGCATTCCCGTCCCGACGGGCGGCGAGTCCGGCGGCGTCGCCTACGTCCAGCCTGACCACCACTACGGTGCCCGAACGGCCGAGATGATGCGCCACCCCCATGTCCGCCACCACATGTAGGCGTCGCAGGCCGTGGAGGCCGCAACAGCATCACCGCCGGGGCCAGCCACCCCGGCGGACGTTCAAATCAGCATCCGGCGTATCAGGACGCTTACGCGGCCGCAGCCTGGTTGGCGTACCCTGCTTCCTGGATAGCGGCGGTGAGCTCGGCCTGAGGCAGCGTGGAGCTCACGGTGACCCGCTTGGTCTCGATGTCCGCGCTGAACTCAGCCGAGGCATCCTTGGCCCTGACGGCGCGCTCCACCTTCTTGGCGCAGCCGCTGCATTTCATCCCGGGGACGTCGAAGCGGTACATCGTGCTCTCCTCGTCGGTGACCGCCCCACAGGTTGGGTTTGCCATCATGGCAAGGTCAAGGGCGGAGCCGTCCCGGCTGCGTGCCTTGACCTTCCTACAAGGGGAAGCCCTACCTCGGAGAGCATGGGAACGGTGAGCCCTGGAACCGCGGAAAGGCCCTCGAGATGGACGAGCACCACCACCACCATGGTCACGGCGCCCATACGCCAGCCAAGGATGACCGGACGACGGCGCACGACCCTGTCTGCGGGATGGCGGTCGACCCGGCCAAGACGCCGCACCACGCGCAGCACGGCGGCGCCTCCTTCCACTTCTGCTCGGCGGGCTGCAAGTCGAAGTTCGAGGCCGACCCGCGCAAGTACCTGAAGGCGGAGAAGGCGGCCCCGCCGTCGGCGGCGGAGAAGGCCGCCACCTACACCTGCCCGATGCACCCGGAGGTCCGCCAGCAGGGGCCGGGCAACTGCCCCATCTGCGGCATGGCCCTGGAGCCGCTGGAGGTCACCGCCGAGGCCGCACCCAACGAGGAACTCGCCGACATGACACGGCGGTTCTGGATCGGCCTCGTGCTGACCCTTCCCATCCTTGTCCTGGAGATGGGCTCGCACATCCCCGGTCTCGACCTGCACCACCTGGTGCCACCCAGGGTGTCCGTGTGGCTTCAGTTCCTCTTCGGGACGCCCGTGGTGCTGTGGGCGGGCTGGCCGTTCTTCGTGCGCGGCTGGCAGTCGGTGGTGAACCGCAGCCTGAACATGTTCAGCCTGATCGCGCTCGGCACCGGCGCCGCCTACCTCTACAGCCTGGTCGCGACCTTCCTGCCCGGGGTCTTCCCGGACGGCTTCCGCGGCATGGACGGCACGGTCGCCGTCTACTTCGAGGCGGCGGCCGTCATCACGGTGCTCGTCCTGCTCGGCCAGGTGCTGGAGTTGCGCGCCCGCGAGCAGACCGGCGGTGCCATCCGCGCCCTGCTGAACATGGCGCCCAAGACGGCGCGGCGCCTCAACAAGAACGGCGACGACGAGGAGATCCCGCTGGCCGAGGTGCATGTCGGCGACTGGCTGCGCGTGCGGCCCGGCGACAGCGTGCCGGTGGACGGCGAGGTGCTGGAAGGCAGCGGCGCCGTGGACGAGTCCATGGTCACCGGGGAATCCTTGCCGGTGGAGAAGGCGCCCGGCGCCAAGGTCATCGGTGGCACGGTGAACGGCACCGGCGCATTGGTGATGCGGGCGGACAAGGTGGGCTCCGACACCATGCTGTCGCGCATCGTCGCCATGGTCGCCGAGGCGCAGCGCAGCCGGGCGCCCATCCAGCGCATGGCCGACACCGTGTCCGGCTACTTCGTCCCGGCGGTCATCGCCATTGCCGCCGCTGCCTTCGTAGTCTGGGCGGTCTGGGGTCCGAGCCCGGCACTCTCCTACGGGCTGATCGCCGCCGTCTCGGTGCTCATCATCGCCTGCCCTTGCGCGCTGGGCCTGGCCACGCCCATGAGCATCATGGTCGGCGTCGGCAAGGGCGCGTCCGCGGGCGTGCTCATCAAGAACGCCGAGGCGCTCGAGCACATGGAGAAGGTCGACACCCTGGTGGTGGACAAGACCGGCACCCTGACCGAGGGCAGGCCGAAGGTCGTGGCCGTGGTTCCGGCGCCGGGCCTGACCGAGGCCGTGGTGCTGCCGCTCGCCGCCAGCCTGGAGCGGTCCAGCGAGCATCCGTTGGCGGCCGCCGTCGTGGCTGCGGCCAAGGAGCGCGGCGTGGCCTTCGGCGAGCCTGCCGACTTCGCCTCCGTCACCGGCAAGGGCGTGACCGGCATCGTTGGCGGGCGCCAGGTCGCGTTGGGCAACGCGCGGCTGATGCAGGAGCTCGGCGTCGACCTCGGCGGCCTTGCCGCCAAGGCCGACGAACTGCGGCGCGAAGGCGGCACGGCGTTGTTCCTGGCGGTGGATGGCCAGCCGGGCGGCATCATCGCGGTGGCCGACCCGGTCAAGCAGAGCACGCCTGCGGCACTGGAGAGCCTGCGCGGCGAAGGCATCCACATCGTCATGCTGACGGGCGACAACCGCACGACGGCGGAGGCGGTGGCCAAGAAGCTCGGCATCGACGAGTTCCAGGGCGACGTGCTGCCCGAGGACAAGCACCGCATCGTTCGGGAGCTCCGGGCCAAGGGCAAGGTCGTCGCCATGGCGGGGGACGGCGTCAACGATGCCCCGGCGCTGGCGGAGGCCGATGTTGGCATCGCCATGGGCACCGGGACTGACGTCGCCATGCAGAGCGCGGGTGTGACGCTGGTGAAGGGTGACCTGGCGGGCATTGCGCGGGCACGACGCCTGTCGCACGCGGTGATGCGCAACATCCGGCAGAACCTGTTCTTCGCCTTCGTCTACAACGCCGCCGGGGTGCCGTTGGCGGCGGGCGTGCTCTACCCGTTCCTTGGCCTGCTGCTCAGCCCGATCGTCGCGGCGCTGGCCATGGCACTGAGCTCGGTGTCGGTGATCGGCAACGCCTTGCGCCTGCGGACCACGCGCATCTGAATGGCGAGGCCGGGAGAACCCGGTTCAACCGAACGGCCATAGCCACGAAGCGGATCCCGGCCCAAGTCGCAGGCAGCGACAAAATGCTGGGAAACCGTGGCGGTCAGGGTGTCCACTGCCTGCTTGCTGATGGAGTTGGACCTTCGCCCGGCGGCAGGCCGCGGCGAGCACAAACAGGAGGTCTCATGCTTTCCCGCTCCGCCTTCCTCCGCCATGGCATCCTCGCCGCCGCCCTCGGCATCCTGGTATCTGGTGCCGCCTCCGCGCACGCGATGCTGCACTCGTCTGACCCACCCGACGGCGCGACGCTGGATGCCTCCCCGCGCACGCTCAACCTGGCGTTCAGCGAGGAGTGCCGCGTGACAGCGCTGCGCCTGCTCGACGAGGGCGGCCGCGAGCAGGAGGTGCGCCGCGAGGGTGGCCGGGCCGCGTCCAGCCGGGTGACCGCGACGTTGGCTGGACCCTTGCGCCCTGGCGCCTATCGGCTCGAATGGCGCGCCCTGGGCAGCGATGGTCACGTCATGAGCGGGGCGGTGCGCTTCGCGGTGACCGCCGCCCGGTGATCCTCGAGCTCCTGGGGCCCGAGCCGGATCCGCTGCGCGCCTTCTCCGTGCTGCTGCGCCTGGTCCAGTACGTCTCCTGCCTCAGCGCCGCTGGCCTCGCCATCTTCGCCATGGGCTTCGGGCGTATGCAGGAGGCCGGTGACGCCGCCGCCTGCCGCCGCCTGACCCTTGCCATGGTGGCGGCGGGGCTGGTCTCGAGCCTCGCCTGGCTGGTGGCCCAGGTCGCCCTGGCATCGGGCGACGATCCGTTCGATGCCGAGATCTGGGAGATCATGCTGGGTTCGGGTCCCGGCACGTCCGTGCTGGTCACCTGGGCGGGCCTGATTGCCGTTGCGGTGGCAACCCAGGTCGGGCGCGCAGGACTGGTGCTGGGGGCCGTCGGCGTGCTGGCGGTGACCGCGAGCTTCACGCAGGTCGGCCACACGACCCAGCACCAGCCGCGCTGGCTGCTGGCCACGGCGTTGGTGGTGCACCTGCTGGCGGCGGCCTTCTGGGCAGGCAGCCTGTGGCCCCTCGCAATTGCCTCCCGGCGGGCGGGGCCACGGGCCGCCAGCATGGTCGAGGCGTGGGCGCGGGCGGCCTCCTGGGTCGTCGCTGGCCTCGTCCTGGCTGGTGCGGCGCTGGCGTGGCTGCTGGTCGGTCAACTGGACCTGCTTGTGACCACCGCCTACGGTTGGTCTCTGCTCACCAAGGTGGCGCTGGTCGGCACCCTTCTGGGCTTTGCCGCCTGGCACCGCTTCCGGTTGACACCGGCCCTGGCGGCAGGCGCGCCGGGGTCCGGGGCACGGCTGGCGGCTTCCATCCGGTGGGAGATCGTCGTGATGGTGCTGGTGCTCTGGGCTGTCGCCGAGATGACCTCGACCAGCCCGCGCCCCGAGGGAGTATAGACTACGGTGTCCCGTGTGGCGCCCGGCGCGCCGATGCATGGGCCGCCGCTCCGTTCGAGCGGTCCAGCAGCTTACCTCCGGCGCCTTGAGCCACATCAAGGCCGAGGCGCGTGGCGGCCGTCTACGATCCAGGCGTGGGAAGGAGAACCAGAATGCATGACCATGCGGAAACGTCCTGGTGGCGCAGCCGGATGGGCGTCGTCGTCATCGGCTTTGCCTTGATCGTCGCGTTCTACGTCCTGCGGGAGCATTACGCGCATGTCTTCGGCGCACTGCCGTACCTGCTCCTGCTGGCCTGCCCGCTGATGCACCTGTTCATGCACCACGGCCATGGCGGGCACGCCGGGCATGGAGAGGCCAGTGACGAGCTGCGGCCAAGGGCGGAGCGCGGCCCGACCTAGTTGCCAAGTGCCGGTCGCGGTTGACGAGGATCTCGTCAGCCGCACTCGGCTGAGTTCCGGCGAACGTCCCGGCACCCGAAGGTGCGAGCCGCGAAAGCGTGGCCCAGCCCGCCGCCTGATGCTGCGAAGGTCGCAACCCCGTCCGGATTATCGGCTTACTGGAGGACCAGCGAAGCGGACGAACCGATGCGCCTGACGGCGAGCGCAATCCAAGCTGTACTTGTTCTGGCGCTCACCCTGTGTGTGTCCCTGTTCGCCGTGCCCGCATCGGCCCATGGCGGAGCTCAAGTGCTGTCCGCCGCATCCGTCGTCACGCAAGCGTCGTTTGATGCAGGCCAGGGCGTGCCCGCGTCTCAGGTCATGCGATCGGCCGGTCCCGCGATGAAAGGCAGAAACGCCGGGAAGAAGTGCTGCCCTGGCTGTGACGGCGACACGATGCGGCCCGGCTGCTGCACGCTGGGACATTGCGGAACCGGTATGGCGCTGCTGCCAACAACGAGGCTCCAGGCCGCACTCGTGGTCGGTGGTAGCGACTACTTCGCCATGCCGACCGCATCGGCTGCGGGCATCACCCCAGACCTTCCTTCTCCACCACCCCGATAGGGCGCTCTGAGGCGCCGCAGAGCCCCAGGGCCTGCGGAAGGCGGAGCTTGGCCGGACCGCTGCTGCGTGCGCGGAGCTGCGCCATCGCGATCCGCCCGGCTCGGGACGTCGACCTGCCGCGCAGGCCGCCCCCGCCACGAAGACACCCTTCCTTGGAGAAGCAAGATGCATCAGATGACCCCGGCCATGCAGGCCTGCATCGAGGAATGCCTGCGCTGCCACTCCACCTGCCTGGGCATGGCCATGAACCACTGCCTCGAAGCGGGCGGCAAGCATCTGGACCCGCAGCATTTCAGGCTGATGATGGCGTGCGCGACGATCTGCCAGACGTCGGCCGACATGATGCTGATCGGCACGCACCACCACAAGCACACCTGCGCCGAATGCGCAGAGATCTGCGAGGAGTGCGCCAAGAGCTGTGAGGCGGTGGGCGGCATGGAGGACTGCGCCGCACAGTGTCGGAAATGCGCCGCGTCCTGCCGCGAGATGAGCGCCTGACGCGCCTTCGCGGGCCGGGCATGCGGAACCCGGCTCGCAGCATCTCCATCGGGAGCAAAGCTTCCGGGGTACACCAAACCATTCTGATGGAGCTTCAACATGAGCAGAAACCAGCATTTCAGCAGCCTGCTCCCGGACCTCACCGACCGGGTGGCTGACACCCTGCACAGCGCGCTGGACGGACTTCACTTCGACTTCACGGCTGGTGGCCACGTCCACAACGTCACCTTCGGCGGCGATCGCGGCGACGTCCTGGGCGGCAGCAAGGGAGCCGACCTCACCTGGGGCCTGGGAGGCGACGACCGGATCGGCGGAGGCGCCATGGACGACGTCCTCCATGGCGGTCCTGGTGCCGACCTCGTCTCTGGCAACATGGGCGACGATGGGGCCGAGGGCGGCGACGGCGACGACACCCTCTACGGCGGCGCGGGCGCCGACACGCTGCTCGGCGGGGCCGGGAACGACCACCTGGATGAGGGTGACGGGCACAGCACCGTTGACGGTGGCATGGGCGACGACACCCTGATCGGCGGAGGTGGTCCGGACGCTTTCATGATCGGTCGCATGAACGGCCATGACGTCATCAAGGACTTCACCGCCGGTCCCGGCATCTTCGACCACCTGGCGGTGATGGACGGCCTCCAGTGGACGGACCTCGCCTTCGCGGACACCGCGGACGGGGTTCAGGTCACCTGGGACGGCGGTTCCGTCCTGCTGGAGGGCGTGTCCAGGTCGGACCTCGCCCAGGACGACTTCATGTTCGGCGACGCGGCCGAGTTGCCGCCCGGCCTGCGGGAGCCCGCGGGCCCCGCTGACGAGGCACCCACGCCCAGCGTCGAAGGACCCGAGATTGCCGGTGAGCCGCAGGCTGGCGCGGTGTTCGACGTCCTGGCCGACCACCTGTTCAATGGCCGCACCTTGAGCTTCGACATCGAAGGAAACGCCATTCTCCGTGGCACCGCCTGTGCCGACGCCCTGACGGGCTCGGCGGAGTCGGACACGATCTTCGGGCTGGCTGGCAACGACACCATCCTGGGCCTAGCCGGGGATGACCATCTCCAGAGCGGCGGTGGCAATGACACCGTGACGGGCGACGGCGGCATGGATCGCCTGATGGGTGAGGCTGGCGATGACAGGCTCTCGGGCGGGGCGGAGTCCGACGAGCTCATGGGCGGCGATGGCGACGACTACCTCGACGAGGGCGCCGCGCACGGCATGCTGAACGGCGGCATGGGCGACGACACCCTGGTCGGCGGCAGCGGCGCCGACGCCTTCATGGTGGGGATGGACAGCGGCCGCGACGTGGTCCTGGACTTCGAGGCGACCGGCGATGCCCAGGGCGCCTTCGACCACATCGCCTTCATGGAGGGCATCCAGCCCTCGGATGTCGTGGTGCGGGACACCGCCGAGGGCGCCCTGGTCGGCTGGGGCATGGTCGGGGACGGCACTTTCATGGGGTCCATCCTTCTCGAAGGTGTGGCCAAGGACGACCTGCGGCAGAGCGACTTCATGTTCGCCGAGGCGCCAGGCTTCGTGGAGGGCATCGGCGACTTCGGCTCCTGGTACATCTTCCCGGAGAGCGGCGGCCCCATCGCCTGACACCGGTGGGGGCTTTCCGGCCAGACTCGCCCGCTCCGCTGCGGCCGGTGCTCGCGGGCACCGGCCGCTTGACCTTCCGCGAAGCCGACGCGACCAATGTTCCCGGCGCGACGACTTCGCCAGTGCACCACGTACCCATTGCAGGGCAAGCAGCATGGCCGGGGAGACGAAGCTGACGATGTCCAAACGCCGCATGGAGGGCGTGAACTGGATCGGGGTTGCCACCCTCTACCGGCGCGAGGTTCAGCGCTTCCTTGCCGTCGCCGCGCAGACTGTCGGCGGCCCGGTCGTGAGTACCTTGCTGTTCCTCGTCGTCTTCGGCGTGGCACTGGGCCGCCACGCGCCTGCGCCGGGAGGCGTTCCCTACCTGGCCTTCATCGTCCCCGGGCTGATCATGATGGCGATCGCGCAGAATGCCTATGCCAACACCTCGTCCTCCCTGCTGGTCGCCAAGGTGCAAGGCAACATTGTCGACCTGCTGCTGGCTCCGCTCGGACCGGGCGAGTTCCTGGCGGGCCTGGTACTCGGTGGCCTGACGCGCGGTCTCATGGTCGGCGCGTTGACGGCTTGCGCCGCTTGGCTGGTCGTGCCGATGCCGTTGGCCAATCCGGCGCTTTGCCTGTTCTACGCGGCCGGGGGCGCTCTGGTGTTCTCGTTGCTCGGCGTGCTGGGCGGACTCTGGGCGCAGAAGATGGACCAGCAGGCGGCGATCACGAACTTCGTCATCGCCCCCCTGACGTTGCTATCCGGCACCTTCTACGCCGTCAGCTCCCTGCCGGAGCCGTTCCGCTCCATCGCCTACGTCGACCCCGTCTTCTACATCGTGGACGGGTTCCGGCACGGCATCACCGGCGTGACGGAGGCGCCGCTTCTGACGGGGGTGCTCGTCATCCTGTTCGCCAATGCCGTGCTCGGCATCCTCTGCCACCGGCTGCTCGCCTCGGGCTGGCGCCTGCGGCAGTGACGCGGCCCGCCATGACCCAGCATGAGCCGCTGATGGCCGTCGAGGTCGAGGGCCTCGAGAAGATCTACCAGGGAACCGGCGGCCGCAGGGGCAAGCAGGCCCTCAAGGGCGTGAACCTCGCCATTCCCCGAGGCAGTATCTTCGGCCTGCTGGGCCCAAACGGCGCTGGGAAGTCGACCCTCATCAACATCCTGGCCGGGCTGGTGCGGAAGTCGGGCGGCCACGCCAGGGTCTGGGGTGTCGATGTCGACCGCGATCCACGGGCGGCGCGTGCGGTGCTGGGCGTGGTCCCGCAGGAACTCACCCTCGACCCCTATTTTCCGGCGCGTGCCGCGCTCGAGGTGCAGGCCGGACTATTTGGCATCCCCAAGGCCGCCCGGCGCACGGATGAACTGCTCGAGATCCTGGGGCTGGCTGATAAGGCGACGGCTCCTGCCCGCAGCCTGTCCGGAGGCATGCGGCGCCGCCTCATGGTCGGCAAGGCCCTGGTCCACAACCCGCCAGTCCTCGTCCTGGATGAGCCGACGGCAGGCGTCGACGTCACGCTGCGGCAGCAACTCTGGGACTACGTCCGGCTCCTGAACCGCAATGGCACCACCATCCTCCTCACGACGCATTATCTCCAGGAGGCGGAGGCGCTGTGCGACCGCATCGCCATCCTCGCCGACGGGCAGGTCGTCGCGAACGATACGACGGCGGCGTTGCTGCGCGGGCTGGAGGACCAGGAGTTGCTCGTCGACCTCGCGGAGCCGCTGGCGTCGGTGCCGGACGGGCTCCGTGTCTTCGGGCCGGATCTCACCTCGCCGCACCGGTTGGTGTTCCGGTATGCGCAGGACGGCAACAGCGTGCGGCGGATCCTGGGCGCCATGCACGCGGCAGACCTCCGCATCAGCGGCATCACGACACGGCAACCTGACCTCGAGGAAGTCTTCCTGAAACTTGTTCAGGGGCAGTCCTAGCAGGTGCAGGTTCCGCCGTCGGAGCCGCTCCGAAAGCAGTGAGCGCGTCTGCTTACGCCCGCGTACTGCTCGGCTCCGCCTTGCCGATGGCGGGCGCCTTGGAGCGCGCCGGGGCGGCCTGGCCGTTGAAGAGGAGGCTCAGGGTCGGGTGGCGGGTCACCAGGCGGTGGAAGCCGTAGGAGCCTGCCACCGAGAGGACGGTGATCAGCACGAACTCGACTTCAGCAGGCCATCCCACGGCCAGAAAACCGACGGCCAGCCAGAGGACGATAGGGACGTGAACCAGGTACATGGTCATCGCCGCCTCGACCATGGCCGTGGACAGCCGCGTCCGGCGGTCCAGCCAGAGCCGGGCGGCCGACAGCAGCAGGTGCGCGAACAGAACGCCCACCACAGGCATCAGGAAGTAGGTGATGGCCCGGCTCATGTCGCCCTCGTCGTCCTGGTACACGGCCATGGTGACGGCCGCGGCGAGGGCGGCCCCCCAAATCGGCCAACGGGGGCGTGTGAAGGCTTCGAACCAAGCCGGGCGGGACGCTATCAGGGCGCCGACCAGGAACATCACGCCGTCGGCCACGAACTGGCCCGCCACGAAGATGCCGCCCATCAGGTAGGCCATCTCCAGCTTCGCAGCCACCACGGCACAGGCAAGGACCACCAGACCCAGCGCCGCAAGGCCGAGCCAGCCCAGCCACGGATCCTGTTCCAGCCGGTCCTGGGCACGGCCGACGACGGCGCCGAGACCGCACCTGCTGCCCAGGAGCCAAAGCCCCGCGAAGAGCACGCAGTAGATCAGCAGGTAGATGAGGAACCAGAGGTGCACGGTCCAGGCGGCGCTGGGGCTGCTCATTTCCGCCAGCAGGGCGGGAAGGGCGTTGCCCACGCCTCCGGCGGCGACACCGCTGGCGAGCACCATCAGCGGGCTGACCAGGACCAGGGACGTCAGCAGAGGGATGCCAATGCGCCGTCCCCGCCCGGCCAGCCAGTGTCCCGCACCGCGCCTGCGGATCATCAGCGCGGCAAAGAAGCCCGCGATGAGAAAGAACACGGGCATGCGGAAGGTGTGGCTGAACTGGAGCGCCCAGGTCACCGGGAGTGAATTCTCCGGCGACTCCACGATCCAGACGGCATGCGCCGCGTAGACGAGGCCGACATGGTACGGGATGCCGATCAGCATCAGGATGGCCCGGAGCTGGTCCAGGAAGTCCCACCGCTGGGTGCGCGCGGATTCCGCTTGGGTGGTGGCAGTGGCGGTGCGTACGGCGCTGGGATGCTTCTTGGGGTCCATGCTGACATGCTTCCGGCAAGTGGCTGTGCCTGAAGCCAGGCACGCGGCGCAGGTTTAGCGGCTGATGCCCGACACAGTTTTACAAGTTATGTCTGAGGCAGGCTCGGCGGTTCACTGTTGGGCGAGCACGCCTGTTCGAGAGTGGCTACTCGGCAGCCTCATGGCTGGCTCAGGTACTCGTTTGCCGAAGCCTGTCGGCAGCTCGGTAGCTTCCGCGAGCGGGCCGAGATGATTCGTGGCAGTGTCCCAGCTCCGGTCTGGCTGATGAGGAACAAAGCGATGCTGAAGAAGAGCGAACCCGGATTTGGGGCGTCGTGAGCCTAGCTGACGGAGCGCCCGACGCTCGGATGGATCCGTGGTGTGCGGTGCCGCTCCAAGACGGCGCCGAGGTTCTCTTCGGCTACGCCGTGCGCCACCCGGCTACCGGTGGTCTGTCGTGGGTGTCGTCGACCGAGATCGAGGAACTCGACGCGGTTGGGGGGCGCGCCAGGACGAGGAGCGGGCGCCTGTATGAACTGGGGCGCCAGATCGCGCTGGAGGACATCCCTGTGGAAGGCGAGGAGGCTTGGGTGGCCTTCGAGCTCCTGCTCGGGCACGACGTCGCAGACCCGGAAGCGGTGCCGCCGCGGGTAGTGGATCCGGCCGCCGACCGCGAATGGGTGGCCGCCTGCAAGGCTGCCCGGCACCTTGGTGTTGTGGCGCCGCGCCGGATCCCCCGCGAGGTCGCTGCGTTTTTCGACCAGTACCGTGTCGCGTACCTGGCATACCGGCAGGACCGCTCACTGATCCGCCACAGATGGCTGCAGGGTTGATCATCGGCAGCTGCTTATCCCACGGCCCTGTATTCTGGATCGACAGGGTAGGGTAGCATGGGCAGTCCTCCTCAGGCCGCAAGCCTAGCTCGAACGTCTCGGACCTCGACAAACGCCGCTGAACCGCATTGTCCAAGCGTCCTGGCGGGCGGCGGAGAGGAAGGGACATCCAAGGCCCAGCGCTCCGGAAGCCCAGGCCGGGAGGTTCAGGAGGCGAGCTTCTCCGCCGCAGGGGCCGCCTTCTCGATGCGGGCCTTCCAACGTGCGAACATCGAGATGGCCACTTTGCTGGTGATGCCCAGTTCCTCCGGCGTCTTGTCGGTCAGGATGCGCTTGAGGCGCTCGGGCACGTCGTGGTGCCAGTACTTCATGTGCCCGGCTTCCCAGCGGCCCACCTCCTGGTACGTGCTGTCGCCCGACCACTTGAGTCCCTTGGGACCGAGAAGGTGACCGATTTCGGTCGCGTTGAAGTCGAGGGCCACCCCGATCTTGGCCGAAGTCATGGTGTAGAGGAGCGCGGCGTCGACGGCCCCAACGGTCGGCAGGTCCGGCGACGCGTCGGCCGGACCGACCTTGGCAAACGCCTCCTCCTTGCGGCCGGTCCGCACGTCGCTCACCTCGCCGAGCAGGCGCTCGATGCCGCTGGTGAGGCGTTGGACCTGCGCGCTCAAGTTGGCGTTCATCTGCCGGAGCAGATCATTCTGCTCCCGGAAGTGCGCCACGATGCGGAGTTCCACCTCCTGCACCGCCGCATCAACCGCCGGGCGGGCGCGCCTGCGGGGAAGGTGAACGACCTTCCCGTTCGCCTCCGCCTCGCTCATGCGGCGCGGCGCCCGGAAGCGGAGAGATGGATGGCGCGGATGACGTCCTCGGCAACGGCACCGTAGTCCGCCCCCGCCACATGCCCGAGCCGCGACTGCATGACCTCGGCGGCTCGGCTACGGGCCTGCTCGTGGAAGCGTTGGAAGGCCGCCTCGGCCTCCGGGTTGTCGATGCAGGCATCGTGCATCAGTTTCTGAGCGAGGGCAGGATCCTCAGCGATGCTCCGGATGAGCTTGTCGACCGACTTGCTTTGGACGACCTTGCCGCGCTCCCAACGGACCCAAGTCTTGGGACCGATGGACAGCATCTCCTCCATCTCCCGCTGCAGCAGGAAGTACTTCTTCCGTATCGCCTGCAACTCGTCCGACGTGAGCAGCCCCAGCATCTGCCGGGTGGCGGCCGCGACGGCGCGCTCGTGTTCGGAGATCTGGTTCCCGCGGTAGCTCACCTGACCGCAGGCGGCGCAGTAGGTCTGGCGGTCTTGGATCGTAACCCGTTGGCCATCGCGCTCGACATCGAAGGGCACCGTCCGCTCGCAGACGGCTGCCTGACCGCAGTTGACGCAGGTGTCAGTCATGGCGGTTGTCCTTCTTGAACGACGTAACCCAGAGGACGCCTTCGGCGTCGACCAACAGCTTCAGGAACATGTGCGCACCGCACTCGTCCACCCATATGGAGTAGTAGTCCGATGTGCTGGGCACGCGGTGCTTTCGGGTCTCCTGGCTGTCGTAGCAGTGCGCCTCGCCGAGCTCGGTGGCGATGATGTCGCGGAGGTCGTCCGAGTCCATCTTGTGGCTATGCAGCTCCGCGATGACGACGTCGAAGAAGGCGCAGCTGCTTTCATCGGCGGCAAGCCTGCGAACCAGTTCGAGGTCATTACCTGGCTTCACCCGTTGACACCTCCACGAGGTAGCACCGTGCTACCTGACTTTCAATGCCGGTCTCGCAAAGGTGTGCCTCCGGGCAGCCATCGGGCGTCCCAGATGTCGCTCTCGCCCTTCCGGCTGCTACCCACGTCGGCGGAAGATCCGCAGATTCAGGCAACTCCGATATAGGCGGGTCAGACCTGGGTCACCACCATTGGCCGCGATTTGGTCGCCTGGGCTTGGCGGTTGTCCGGAGCGCGTCTGCCCTGGACTCCGTGGCCATCGCTCACCGGCGGAGCAGTTCCAGGCGGTCCCGGATCACGGCGAACAGCTTGGCCGACCATTCCATGTCCTCCTTCGGCCATTCGCTCGCCAGCCGCTGCGCCGCAGGCACTTCTCAATCCTGCAGCAGCGCGATCCCGCTTCGCTTCGCCGCAACCGCGGCCCACTCGGCAACAGAGCCTTGTGAAGCGTTTCCTGCCGCGACCGTGCTTGAGTTCCAGCGCGGCATTCAGGGTGGCCACGAAGGCCCTCCCAACCAAGCCCAGGGTTTCCAACTTTGCTCAGGCGCTGGGACGACGCTAACAGGCGGCTCCAAGCGCGGGCACCCAGCCACCGCCGCCTCGTACCCCTTCAGCGAGGGCGGTGCTCGTTCCCGCACGTCTGCAGGCGCACCGCCTCGAGCCGGATGCCTGCATGAGTCCTGAGTGCCCACGCCCCATATTTGTTGACATGATCAGGAGCGCTCAATCCGCAGCACCGGCCGCATGCAGATGGGACTGGCAGGCATCATCCTGTCCAGCTTCGGTGCCTGCCCGCCACCATGTCAACTTAGCGCGGCGGGGCCCGGCGTCTCATCGTGCCAGGGCGCATGCCATGGCGGAAGCCGGTGGTGCCGGGCTGCCGTGTTCCGCGGCGCCAAGCCACGCCCAATCCATTCTTGACAACATTTTGGTGGTGTCCCGCTGGTTCCCCGACACTCTGGGGCGCGGTCGATTTCGGGACACCAGGCGCTATCCCAAAATGCACTAAGGGCCTGATCGCATCAGCGATCAGGCCCTTAGGGAAATGGTGGAGCCAATCGGAATCGAACCGACGACCTCTTGAATGCCATTCAAGCGCTCTCCCAACTGAGCTATGGCCCCCCAGTGGAGTGGGCGCGGTATAACGGTCTGGCCCGCACCGCGCAAGCGGCGGAATGGCGGTTTTTTGACATGCCTCCGCACCCCTCTTTTCGGCGCACGCCCTGGCGTCTAGCCTCGGTCCAGAACGTTTACATTGGGGAGCGTCACTCGCGATGCGCAAAATCTACCCGGACGCCAAGGCGGCGCTGGACGGGCTGTTGCAGGACGGCATGCTGATCCATTCCGGCGGCTTCGGCCTCTGCGGCATTCCTTCCGCGCTGATCGAAGCGGTGCGCGATGCGGGGGTGAAGGAGCTCACCGTCGTCTCGAACAATGCCGGCATCGATGGCGCCGGCCTGGGCCTGCTGTTGGAAACGCGGCAGATCCGCAAGATGATCTCCTCCTATGTCGGCGAGAACAAGACCTTCGCTCAGCAATTCCTCGCCGGAGAGCTGGAGATCGAGTTCAACCCGCAAGGTACTCTGGCCGAGCGGATCCGCGCCGGCGGCGCCGGCATTCCCGCCTTCTTCACCAAGACCGGCTTCGGCACCCAGGTGGCGGAGGGCAAGGAAACCCGCGAATTCGACGGCGAGCACTACGTCATGGAGCGCGGGCTCTTCGCCGATGTCGCGCTGATCCATGCCTGGAAGGCGGACACCGAAGGCAACCTCGTCTTCCGCAAGACCGCGCGCAACTTCAATCCGATGATGGCGACCGCCGCCAAGGTGACCGTGGTGCAGGTGGAGCATCTGGTGGAAGCCGGGCAGATCGACCCCGACCATATCCACACCCCGGGGATCTACGTGCAGCGCATCGTCAAGCTGCCTGAAGGCTACGAGAAGAAGATCGAGCAGCGCACCACGCGTAAGCGCGTCACCGACCTGAACCCCGCCAACAGCAACGTCGCCTGAGGGAGGGCAAGAATCATGGCATGGACCCGCGACGAAATGGCTGCCCGCGCCGCGCAGGAGCTGGAGGACGGCTTCTACGTCAATCTCGGTATCGGCATCCCGACCCTGGTGGCGAACCACATCCCAGACGGCGTCTCGGTGCAGCTGCAATCCGAGAACGGCATGCTGGGCATGGGTCCCTTCCCCTACGAAGGGGATGAGGACCCGGACCTGATCAACGCCGGCAAGCAGACGGTGACGGAACTGCCGACCACCTCCTTCTTCTCCTCCGCCGACAGCTTCGCCATGATCCGCGGCGGGCATGTGGACATCTCCATCCTCGGCGCTCTGCAGGTGGCCGGCAACGGCGACCTGGCCAACTGGATGATCCCCGGCAAGATGGTGAAGGGGATGGGCGGGGCGATGGACCTCGTCGCCGGCGTGAAGAAGGTGGTGGTGCTGATGGAGCACACCGCCGGCGGCAAACCCAAGCTGCTGCGCGAATGCACGCTGCCTTTGACCGGTAAGGGCGTGGTGGACATGGTGGTGACGGAACTCGGTGTCTTTTCCATCGATCGCGCCGAGGGGCGGATGGCGCTGGTGGAGATCGCCCCCGGCGTGACGCTGGAGGAAATCCGCGAGAAGACGGAGGCGGAGTTCGCGGTGCCCGAGGCGCTCAACGCGTGACCAGGGCAGGGTGGCTGGCGGGGCTGCTGGTCCTGCTGTCCGCCGCCGCCCTGGCCGATGGCACGTTTCCCTCCGGGCTCAAGCCCGCTGACCGGGAGCGGCTGCAAAGCTTCGACGAGGTGCGCGCCGCGACCATCGCCGCCGCCCGCGCTGGTGGGGCCGCGGCTGACAGGGCCGTGCTGGACCGCGTGCTGGAGGGCGAGGCCGCCGCCTTGCCACCAGGCGGAATGGCCGGGAACTGGCGCTGCCGGACCCTTAAGCTCGGCGGCAAGCCGGTGCTGGTGGTATATGCCGAGTTCCGCTGCCGCATCACCGACGACGCGGCGGGGCTGCGCCTGGAAAAGCTGACCGGGTCACAGCGGACCAGCGGCACCCTTTACGATCTTGGCGAGGCACGGCTCGGTTATGCGGGTGCCGAAGCCTGGGGAGCCGACGAGGCGCCGCGCCGCTATGGCCAGGACCCGGCGCGGGATCAGGTCGGCTACCTGGTGCCGGTGTCCCAAGGCCGTATGCGCCTCGAACTGCCCCTGCCACGTCAGGAATCCCGATTCGACATCCTGGCGCTGCAACGCTGACGAGCTTTGACCCGGCGTGGCACCGGGGGTCATCGCGGCGGCCGGCACGCACCTTGCCCACAGGCGGGGGTCCAAAGCCGCCAGGCCGTTCGACGTCCGCATCGCAGGAGCGCGCCGCTCCGGCGCTTGTCGCCCGACCCGTGGCGCGGGAAGCTGGGTTGATGCCGAATCCCCGCCTTGTTCCCGCCCCGCCCTCTGCCCTTGATCCGTGACCGCTGCACCGCTCCCGGCTCCGAGCTGGCAATCCGCCCTGGGCGTCACCCTGGCGATGCAGACCGCCGCCGCCGCGCTGGGCCAGACCATGCCCGTGGTCGCTCCGGTGATGACAGGCTCCATCGGTCTGGATCCGGAAAGCATCGGCTATCTGGCCGGCTTCACGTCGCTCGGCACGGTGCTGTTCCTGGCCTGCGGCGGGCCTGTTCTGGAAAGGCTGGGAGCGGTGCGCATGCTGCAGCTCGGCGTTCTGGTGTCCGGCTGTTCCATCGCGCTGGCGGCGCTCGGCTGGCCGCCGGTGCTGTTTCTGGCCGCGCTGTTTCTGGGCCTCGGCTACGGGCCGACGCCACCGGCCGGCAGCCGCATCCTGGCGGCCACTGCCCCGGCACGTCACCGCACCCTGATCTTTTCGGTCAAACAGGCAGGCGCCCCGCTGGGCGCAGTGCTGGCGGGGCTGGCCGGACCGGCGATCGCCCTGCGGTGGGGCTGGGAAGCGGTGTGCCTCGCCGGGCTGGTTCTGGCCTGCGGCGTGGCGCTGGCGGTGCAGCCCTGGCGGCGTGTGCTCGATGCCGGGCGTGATCAGGGGCGAGCGATCCACCCGGCCGTCCTATTCAGCTCTGGCAACCTGGCCGCACCTTTCGCCGCGCTGCGCCTGCACCCGATGCTCTGGCCGCTTACCGCGCTGAGCGGCGCCTTCGCCTGCCTTCAAGGCTCGCTCTTCGCTTTCATCGTCACCTGGCTGGTGGGCAAGCACGGCCTGTCCCTGCCGCAGGCCGGCGCCATTTTCGCGGTGATGCAGGGGGCCGGCGTCACCGCCCGAATGACGCTGGGCTGGCTTGCCGACCGCAGCGGAAAGCCGAGCCTGATCCTTGCGGTGCAGGCTTTCGCGGGTTCGGCCCTGGCGGCCTCGCTGGCGCTGATGCCCGTGGGCACGGCGGGGCCGATTCTGGGGGCCCTGGCGGCCGCCTGCGGCTTTGTTGCCGCGAGCTGGAATGGCATCGCGCTCGCCGAAGTCGCGCGCTACGCGCCGCAGCACCGGATCGCCGATGCCACCTCCGGCAGCACGGTGATCACCTTTCTCTGCTACTTCCTGGCGCCACTGGCTTTCGCGGCCCTGGCGGCGGTGTTCGGCTGGACCGCACCGCTGCTGCTGATGGCGGCACTGCCGGCCGCCATGGGGCTGCTTACCGCGCCGCGCCTGCTGCGGGGCTGATCGGCGCCACGGCAGGGGTGGCCCGGACCGGCGCAGAGGCATCGGGCCGGCGGCTCGCCTCGAAGCGGCGCCGATCCTCCTCCAGCTTGCGGCGCACCGCGTCCAGTTCCCGCTCGCGCTCCGCCAGGCTGCGCTCCCACTCATCCTGCCGCGGCATGGCGGTGACAGAAGCCGCGGCGGGTGCCGCCGGGCGCGACGCGGCGCGGCGCACTGCGCGGCGGGGCTGCGCCGGGCGGGATGTCGGGGCAGGGGCAGCGAGGGAAGGCGGCGGGGTCCAGTCCAGCAAGGGCACGGGAACCGCGGCCATCGCGAAGCCGCCTGTGGACTGGGCGGGAGCCAAGGCGCGCATCCGGTCGAACTGCCGGCCGGAATTGCTCATCAGGTCGCCCCCCAGCCCGGTTTCATTGGGCCAGCTCTGCGCAAGCACGGGATTGGCGAGAAGAAGGGCGGCAAGGAAAACGGCACGGCCCGTGAACGACATGGCTGAATCCACCGGGAGGAACTTCGCCAAAATGACGAAGTTCCTCCAGCCGTTCAAGCGCTTCGTGCTGGCTCAGCTCAGCGCAAGCCAGACCAGGATCAGCCCGCCCAGCACGATGCGGTAATACGCGAAGGGTGTGAAGCCGATCCGCCCGATCACCGCCATCAGCCAGCGCACAACAAACAGCGCGACAATGAAGGTGACCACGAAGCCCACGCCGATCTGCCCCATCGCCGAGGCATCCAGCACATCCCAGTTCTTCCACAGGCTAAACACCGTGGCGGCCCACATGGTGGGCACCGCCAGCAGGAAGGAGAATTCCGCCGCGACCTTTCGGTCCACGCCGACCAGAAGCGCGCCGATGATCGTGGCGCCCGAGCGGCTGGTGCCCGGGATCATCGCCAGCGCCTGGGCGAACCCTACCAGCAACGCCGCCAAGGGTCCCATCTCCGGAACGGAATGGATGGTCGGGGCGGGGCGGAACTTCTCGATGATGATGATCGCGACGCCACCCAGGATCAGCGCCAACGCCACCACAAAGGGCGTGTAGAGCAACTGGGTGATGGTGCCGTAAAGCGTGGCCCCGAAGATCATGGCGGGGATGAAGGCGAGCAGGATATTCAGCGCGTAGTAGAATTCCCGGCTGCCGACTTTCCACATGCCTTTCAGCACGGAAATCAGCGTTTCCCTGAACAGCCACATCACGGCGAGGATCGCGCCGAACTGGATGCTGATCTCGAAGGCCTTGCCCGGCGGTCCCTGGAATCCGATCGCTTCGCCCAGCAGGATCAGGTGGCCGGTGGAAGAAATCGGGAGGAACTCGGTCACGCCCTCCACAATGCCCATCAGCACGGCGGAGAAGAAGGAAGCAAAGTCCATGGTCACATCCTGGGCTGATCAGCGGCCCCGGATACCCCGCGCGGCTGGCCCTGTCACCGCTGGACCGCCATGCTCGCGCCCGAATCCTCGTGAATTCCAAGTCATTGCCCCGGCCCGGAACTAAATCGGCCGGGGCAACCGCGCATCACTTCACCGTTTGTGCCGCGGTGAAGGCGAAGTTGTCGTAGGAATTCTCGGCGACGCGGAACCAGGCGAACTCGTCCTCGCGGAAGCGGCGGTAGGAGTCCCAGATTGCCTTGAAGCGTTCGTTGCGCGCGCCGATCTCGTCATAGAGCTCGTGCGCCGCCTTCCACCCGGCCGAAAGGATCTCGCGCGACCAGGGGCGAAGCTGCGCGCCGGCGGCGATCAGCCGGCGCAGCGCCTGCGGGTTGCCGGCATCGTAGCGGGCGGTCATGTCGATCTCAGCCTCTGCACAGGCCGCCTCGATCGCCGCCTTGTAGGCAGTGGGAAGGGCGTTCCAGGCATCCCGGTTGGCCATGAACTGCAGCCGCGCGCCGGGCTCCCAGAAGCCCGGGAAGTAGTAGTTCGGCGCGACGCGGGCAAAGCCCAGCTTCTCGTCATCGTAGGGCCCGACGAATTCCACCGCGTCCAGAGTGCCGCGCTCCAGCGAGGGGTAAATGTCGGCCGCCGCAACCTGGGTCGGCACCGCGCCCATCTTGGCGAAGACCTGCCCGGCCAGGCCTGCAATGCGGAACTTCAGCCCCTGGAGGTCGGCCACCGTCCTGACCTCCTTGCGGAACCAGCCGCCCATCTGCGCGCCCGTGTCGCCGGCCGGGATCGCCACCGTGTTGTAGCCGGCGAAGAGTTCCGCCGCGAGGGCCGCGCCGCCGCCATGCCGGTACCAGCCATTGTACATCCGGCTGTTCAGCCCAAAGGGCAGGGCGGTGAAGAAGGAGAAGGAGGGATCCTTGCCGGTGTAGTAGTAGGAGGCGGAGTGGGCGCACTCCACCGTGCCGGCCTGCACCGCGTCCAGCGCCTGCAGGCCACCCACGATCTCGCCGGCCGGGAAGACACGGATCTGGAACCGGTTGTCGGTGATGGCCGCCACCCGGCGGGCGATCATCTCCGGCGTGCCGTACAGGATGTCCAGGTTGCGCGGAAAGCTGCTGGTCAGGCGCCACCGGATCTCGGGCGCGGACTGCGCGATGGCGGGGGCGGCAAGCAGGGTAGCCGGGGCCGCGGTCGCGGCGGCGCCAAGCAGGGCGCGGCGGTTCATGGCGTTTCCTTCCCGAGAGGCGGTCGTCCGGGAGGCTTAGAGGAATATCCGTGCGAGTGGAACGACCTGCATGGCCCGACCATTCCAAAATCAGGAGCGCGGCGGAAAGATCCTGTCGCTCCCGTCACATGCGGGCGGCATGGGCCGCGGCAATGAAGGCGGAAACCAGCACCGGATCCTTGACCCCCCGCATCCGCTCAACGCCCGAGGAAACATCCACGGCCGGCGCGCCGGTCGTGCGAATTGCCGAGGCGACGTTCACGGTGGTCAACCCGCCCGCCAGCATCCAGGGATGCGGGATGGTGCGGCCTGTCAGCAGGCTCCAGTCGAAGCTGCTGGCATTGCCGCCCGGAAGACTGGCCCCGGCGGGCGGCTTGGCATCCAGAAGGAAGCGGTCCACCGCTCCGGCGTAACGGTCCAGCAAGGCCAGATCCGCCTGGGAAGCGATGCCCAGCGCCTTCATCACCGGCAGGCCAAAACGCGTCCGGATCGCCGCGCAACGTTCGGGGCTTTCCTGACCGTGCAACTGCAGCAGGCTGAGCGGCATGCCTTCCAGCACCGTGGCGATCTCGTCATCCGAGGCATCGACCAGCAGCCCCACATTCAGCGGCCGGCGCCCGGTGCCGGCACGCGCGGCCAGTGCCGCCGCGTGCTCGGGCACCACTGAACGGGGCGAGGGCGGGTAGAAGACAAAGCCGACATACTCCGCCCCTGCGCGGCAGGCGGCATCAAAGGCTTCACCGTCATTGATGCCGCAGATCTTGACCTGGGGGCGGTTCTGACTGCCCGGCATCTCAGCGTCCGGCGAGGCTGGCGGCAATGGCGGCGGCGGCGGCGCCTGGATCGGGCGCAGCAGTGATCGGGCGGCCGATCACCAGCCAGTCGGCGCCGGCAGCGACCGTATCCTCCGGCGTGGCGATGCGGGCCTGGTCGCCCCGCTCGGCCCCCACGGGCCGCACCCCCGGCACCACCAGCAGCGGGCCATCACCGAAGGCGTCGCGCAGCCGGGAAACCTCGTGCGGCGAGCACACCAGCCCGTCCGCGCCTGCATCCAGCGCCAGCCTTGCGAGCCGCAGTACCTGCTGGGCCGGGCCGCCATTGACTCCTGTTTCGGCCAGCCCTTCCGTGCTGAAGCTGGTCAGCACGGTGACCGCCAGGATAGCGGGACGCGCCTCGCCCAGCGCGTCCTCCGCAGCCCGGCGGGCGGCGGCGATCATTGTCGAGCCGCCCCCGCCATGCAGGGTGAGCATAGCCGGGCGGAGCGCGCAGACCGAGCGCACGGCGCCTGCCACGGTGTTGGGGATGTCGTGGAACTTCAGGTCCAGAAAGACCGGGCGATGCGCCGCCACCCGGCGCACCGCGTTGCCCCCCTCGGCACAGAACAGCTCCAGCCCGACCTTGACCATGCCGACATGCGGCGCGACGGTCCGCGCCCAGCCCTCGGCCCGAGCCACCTCGGGCGTATCCAGGGCAGCGATGATGCCGGCGCGGTTCGGCTTGCCGAGCACGTCAGGACTGCCCAGTCACGGAGTGGGCGCCAGCGCGGTGGAGGCCGAGGCCGCCGGGCGGGCGTCCTGCTTCTTGCGCAGGTCGGCCAGCTCGGCTTCCAGCAACTGCGCGGCACGCTGCATCTTGCGGGCCCGCAGCCGGTAGCGCAGCGCGCCGCCCCAGGCCAGCAAAGCTCCCAGCGCGAAGAACAGCGCCGCCGCACCCAGCACGGCGCCCGCGAGCGGCACCTCCCAGCTGAGGTCGAAGGGCCAGAGCTGCAGCGCCACGGGCGCTGGGTTGGAAATGGCGAACAGCACCAAAAGCAGCAGCAGCAGCGCCGTCAGCAGCAGGCCGATCAGCCTCATGATGCTGCCGCCGCCTGGCGCTTCGGGGCCTGCAGCGGGCCGCCATTCACGCGCTCCCGCAGTTCCTTGCCCGGCTTGAAATACGGCACGGCCTTGCCCTCCACCTGCACCGCCTCTCCGGTGCGCGGATTGCGCCCGGTTCGCGGGTCGCGCTGCTTGGCGGAAAAGGCGCCGAAGCCGCGCAGCTCCACCCGGTCGCCACGCGCCAGCGCCTCGGTGATCTCGTCGAAGATGGTGCCGACGATCAATTCCACATCGGGCTGGCGCAAATGCGGATTGGCGGCCGCCAGCTGCGCGATCAGTTCGGATTTGGTCATGCCCCGCCTTTCCTGTGCCGCTAACGCGGAAGCTGCCAAACGGCCCGGGCGCCGTCAATCGCAAGCCATTCTGAAATCACGGTTTTCACAACGGCCCTGACCGAAACGCCCAGCCACCGCTCCGCCGCACCGCGCGGGTCCAGGTCACGCACTGGCACCGTCTGCGGGATCTGGTGCGAGGCGGCAAGCCACGCCCGGGCCTCGGGCTCCGCGCCGATGGCGTCCACAAGCTTGAGTTCCAGTGCTTGCCGGCCCGTGTAAACCCGCCCGTCGGCCAGCTGCGCCACCTGATCCCGCGGCAGGTCACGGCCCACGGCCACCATGTCGATGAACTGCGCATGCATGTCGGCCACCACCCTCTGCAAAGCGTCCCGCCCTTGCGCCTCCAGGGGGCGGAAGGGGCTCGGCACGCCCTTCAACGGCCCGGAGGTGAGCAGCTCCGCCTGGACGCCAAGCGTCGCCAGCAGCTCGCTGACATCGAAGCTCTGCAGGATGACGCCGATGGAACCGGTGAGGGTCGATTCGCGGGCGAAAACACGTTCGGCCGGCATGGCGATCATGTAGCCGGCGGAGGCTGCCGTGCCGCGCATCACTGCGGCGAGAGGCTTCTCGGCCCGGAAGCGGGCCAGGGAGGCGTGCAGCCCCTCGCCGCCCGCCACCGACCCGCCGGGACTGTCGATGGACAGGATCATGCCGCGCACCAAGGGATCACGGGACGCGGCGTCGATCGCCTCGGTCAGCTTGCGGTCGTCGCTGATGGTGCCCTCGACAGACAGGCGCAGCACATGGCCGGCACCGGGTACGCCGCCGCCCATCCAGCGCGGCCCTGCCAACAGGAACAACCCGCCCAGTGCCAGCAGCACGGCCATGCCGCGCCACAGCGACAACCGCCGCTTCATCCGTCGGCGATCTGCCAGCAGGTCGTGATCCAGATTGCGTGGGGGCTCGCTCATGCTGCGGGCATCAATGGCGGGGCGCAGGGGCACGGGTCAAGCATCGAGCGCCACCGCACCGAGCATGGCCCCACATATGGCAGCGTCACGGCTGGTGGCCCGGCTTGTTGCGGCGCGGATGCGATGCCATCTCCGCCGCATGAACGCGAATTTCTCCCCGTCCGTGTCTGGCCATGACCCGCTGGGCTGGCACGGCACCACCATTCTCTGCGTCCGCAAGAACGGGCAAGTGGCCATGGCCGGCGACGGCCAGGTCTCCATGGGCCAGACCGTGGTCAAGAACAATGCCCGCAAGGTGCGCCGCATCGCCAATGGCAAGGTGATCACCGGCTTTGCCGGTGCCACCGCCGACGCCTTCACGCTGCTGGAGCGGCTGGAAGCCAAGCTGGAGCGCTTTCCCGACCAGCTGGAGCGCGCAGCCGTGGAACTGGCGAAGGATTGGCGCACCGATCGTTACCTGCGCCGGCTGGAAGCCCTGCTGGCGGTGGCGGACAAGGACCGCTCCCTGTTGATCACCGGCAATGGCGACGTGCTGGAGCCCGAGGACCAGATCATCGGCATCGGCTCGGGCGGCAATTACGCGCTGGCCGCCGCCCGCGCGCTGATCGATGTGGACGGCATGACGGCCGAGGACATTGCCAGGAAATCCATGGGCATTGCTGCCGAGATCTGCGTCTACACCAATGGCCGGTACGTGCTCGAAACGCTTTGAGGGGAGGGTGGCGGCGTGCCCGGTGGGCAATGCCGCAGCCTTGGCCGAGGCCGGGGGATTGAACCCTGCCTCCCGCCCCCCGACCTGACAGGTCGAACGACAGGCCCGAAAGGGCCCTCCAGGACAAGAGAATGGACGCCGTTAATCTTTCCCCGCGTGAAATCGTTTCCGAACTCGACCGCTTCATCATCGGCCAGAACGACGCCAAGCGTGCCGTCGCCATTGCCCTGCGCAACCGCTGGCGCCGGCAGCAGCTGCCGGATGCGATGCGCGACGAGGTGGTGCCGAAGAACATCCTGATGATCGGACCGACCGGTTGCGGCAAGACCGAGATTGCCCGCCGGCTGGCCAAGCTGGCCGATGCTCCCTTCATGAAGGTGGAAGCCACCAAGTTCACCGAGGTCGGCTATGTCGGCCGCGACGTGGAAAGCATTGTCCGCGACCTGGTGGAGGTCTCCATCACCCGCACGCGGGAAGCCAGCCGCAAGGAAGTCCAGGCCAAGGCCGAGCTGTCGGCCGAGGAACGGTTGATCACCGCCCTGGTGGGTGAGGGCGCCTCCGGCGAGACGCGGATGAAGTTCCGTCGCATGCTGCGCGAGGGCTCGCTGGAATCCAAGGAAGTCGAGGTGCAGGTGTCCGACCAGGGCGGCTCCACCCCGATCGGCATGATGGACGTGCCAGGCATGCCGCCGCAGCAGATGGCCGGCATCCAGGACATGATGGGCAAGATGTTCGGCCGCCAGGCGAAGGCGCGGAAGATGTCGGTCGCCGAGGCGCGCATCGCCCTGACCCAGGACGAGGCCGACAGGCTGCTGGACCAGGAGAAGCTGACCCGCGATGCCATCCACAATGCCGAAAACAACGGCATCGTCTTTATCGACGAGATCGACAAGGTCTGTGGCCGCTCGGCCGAGGGCGGCGGGCGCAGCGGCGATGTGAGCCGCGAGGGCGTGCAGCGCGACCTTCTGCCGCTGATCGAAGGCACCACGGTTGCGACCAAGCACGGGCCGGTGAAAACCGACCACGTCCTGTTTATCGCTTCCGGTGCGTTCCATATCGCCAAGCCTTCCGACCTGCTGCCGGAGCTGCAAGGCCGTCTGCCGATCCGAGTGGAGCTGGGCGCGCTGACGCGGGACGATTTCCGCCGCATCCTGACCGAGCCCGAGCATTCGCTGGCCAAGCAGTATGTTGCGCTGCTGAGCACCGAAGGGGTGACCCTGGCGCTGACAGAGGACGCCATCGAGGCGATCGCCGACCTCGCCGCCGACATCAATGCGAGGGTCGAGAACATCGGCGCCCGGCGGCTGGCCACGGTGCTGGAGAAGCTGCTGGAGGAGGTGTCCTTCACCGCCAGCGACCGTTCTGGCGAAACCGTGACGGTGGATGCGGCCTATGTGAAGGAGAAGGTCGCGCCGCTGGCCGCCAGCGCCGACCTCAGCCGCTTCATCCTCTGAGCGTCCTGCGGCGGATCCGCAGGCTACCGAACAAACCAGGAGCCCGCCGCGCCATGAGCGAGACCGAACCCGCAGCCGCCCTGCCGGCCACCCTGCCCTTGCCCGCCGAGGCGGAAGCGGAGTTGTCCGAGGCGCGGCGCGTGCTCGACGAGACCTCGATCGCGGTGCGGCTGGCCAACATGGCCGGCACGCCGATCGAGGCGCTGCGCAAGCGCCTGCCCTCGGCGGCACAGGGCATGGTGGACTACACGGTGAAGAAGGCGCTGGCCAAGGCGCTGGATGCCGCCATGCGCAGCAACCCCGGCGCCCGC